>CAVERH010000044.1:0-26306 GCA_963618065.1 bacterium
TTTAAAGGAGGCTGCTTACCATGAATTCAAACATCGAGGAACTACGCAAAAAATATATGAATAACCCACCTGAAGGAATGACTTCCGAGGACATTCGCCGTATGAGCGAGGAAGCTCTTTTGGATATGGATTATTTCTTAAATGATGACGAACTGGATGACGGTTTTGGTGAAGAAGGTTTTTATATTTTCTAATCCAAGAATCGTCTATTCGTTGTGCCCGCCTCTGCGCGGGCCATTTTTATTCAAGAGAGCGCCGCAGGCGGTCTTTCCTATAAAGTAAGAAAAGCCGGGTAAGACTTTTCTTGTCTGCCCGGCCTTTCAGAATTTCTTAATTGCCGCTATCCAGCAAATTCTGTGCAAAATCATTCAATTCATCACATACCGTCTGAATATCCTCTTCTCCTGCGGAAATACGTTCATAATCACTTACTGCCTCGATACCGATTTCCTCGATTTCAGGAACCTTCGGGAACGGCTGTGCATGTTCGATCTGGGCTCCAAATACGGATAATACCGGATCATCTGCAAGCTTCGGATCTTCCCATGCTTCTCTTACAGCGGGAAGTGAACCGGATAATTCATTGTACTTTAATTCATTTTCAGTACGTGTTAAGAACTCAATCAGTTTTACTGCTGCTTCTTCGTTGGTTGTCCAGGTAGGAATTACCAGGTTTGATCCTGCATATACAGAATTGTTATTGGCAGGTCCTGCCGGCCACTGTGCAACTGCCCATTTACCATCCATATCGGAATTGGCTGCCATCTGGCTTGCTTCCCATGTACCGCCAAAGCAGGCTGCAATTTCACCGTTTGATAATTTGACATAATTTGCAACGCCATCCCATACACGGTCTGCCAGTCCTTCTTCATAGAAGGAATTTAAGTATTCCATTGCTTCCAAATATTCCTTCTGGTTAAAGACTGCCTTTCTGTCTTCCGTAACAACAGCTGATCCGGCCTGGAACGGATAATTAAATAATTCATTATAATTATCTGCAGCACCAATCATAAACGGTGTAATTCCAGTCTTTTCTTTAATGTCTCTGCAAGCCTGTTTAAATTCATCCCAGGTGGTCGGATAGGTATCCCAACCTGCTTCTGCAAAAATATCGGTACGATACATATTGCAGTAAACATCTGTGATCCACGGTACTCCATAATATTTGTCACCCATCTTCAGGGATTCATAAGATGCGTCAAAGAAACGGTCTTTGTTAAAGCCTTCTACGCTGTCTACATAATCGGTCATATCAATAATGGCATCTGCGGTTACCAGTTCTGCGGTTCTGGAAACTGCGGTCTGCATAACATCCGGTCCGCTCTGGGAGGCAATTGCGGTAAGGAGCTTTTCGCTTAAGTTCTGCCAGGGAATGCTCTGTACATTCACCTGAATACCGGTCTCCGCTGTAAACTCTTCAATTAACGGATCAATACCGGATGTGCTGTCCCCCATATACCAGAAAGTAATGGCATCGCCCGATGCTGTTGTTGTGTCTTCCTCTGTTGCCGCATCATCTGATGTGGTATCCTCCGAAGTATCCTGTGTTGTCTCTGTAGTGCTCTCCTGTGCTGTGTCCGCTGTCGTGTCGCTTCCGGTACTGCCTCCGCATCCTGCCAGAAGACCTGCAACCATTACTGCACTCATAAGTGCTGCTACTAATTTCTTCTTCATAGTTGTCCTCCTTCGTTGTCTGGTAGTTTTACTAACCCCATGCTGCTATTCTGTATTATCTGCATGCCTTTTCCTAGTTGTCTAACAAATAACAGCCTTTCATTGTTCAGTTTGTATACTAGAAACCGATTTCATATTTATATCATACTACACTTTGTTCATTTGTCAATAGGTTTTTGAAATCGGTTTCTTAATTGTCATTTCATACAATTTTCTAAAAATTAATTTGTTTATTGTGTCTAATAAAGCGGTCATGGCAGAATCCGGACTCCATACCTAAGTACCAGAAAAAGGACTGCCAGAGACTGGCAGTCCTTTTTCTTTCCCGATATAAGGACAACGGTAACTATTCAGAATAGTTACGTTAATATTTTGCTGCACCGCTGCTTTCCTTCACAACCAAAACCGGTTCTATCACCTGCACTCCGTTTTTTTCCTTCCGAATTTCGTCTCCATCCGCTGCTGCAATGGCCGTTTCCACAAGAATTTTTCCATAGGAATCATAATTGTAATCAATACTGGTGAGTTTGGGTAAAATAATGTCACTCAGATAGGTATTATCATAGCTTACTACAGAAATATCTTCCGGAACCTTCCATCCATGTTCTCCAATGCTCCGGATCACCCCAGCTGCGGAAAAGTCATTGATCGCAATTACTGCAGTGGGTATCTTTCCCTCTTCAAACATCCTGTTCATCCCATCATAACCAGAGGCATAATTATATTTTCCTTCAATAATATAATCCTCTCTGAACTCAATTCCATATTTCTCAAGAATGTTCTGATAGGTGCGATACTTAACACAGGTAGAATTAACCGTTCTGTTTCCCCCTATAACTGCGATTTTGCGATGACCAAGAGAAAGAAGATGTTTCATCAGGAATTCTGTAGCCTTATCTGCATCAATCATAACATAATGAGCCTTATCCACAGACCTCATTCCACCGATCACAACCGGAGTCGTCCGCAAAACCTGTTTTAGCTTCGCCACATATTTGGATTTTGTTTTCACATCATCCACGGCTCCACCCAAATGGATAATCGCTGCTACCTGATGTTGCTGTAGCATATCAAACTGCTGCGTTTCCAGATCAATATTTCCCAGAGAATTGCACACCAGCATTGTATATCCACGTTTTTTTGCTTCCTCTTCGCATAAGACATATAATTCTGCATAATATGGATTTCGAATATCTGCTACAATCATGCCGATTGTCTTACTCCTCGTATCAGACAACCCCTTAGCCAGCGCATTCGGCTTGAAATGATATTTCTCAATTAATGCTTCCACACGCTCCTTTTTATCTTGACGGACATTGGCGCTGTTCGTCAAAACTCGGGAAACCGTTGCCGGTGAAACCTCTGCCTCCCTTGCAATATCATAAATTGTAATTGGTCTATTCTCCGTCATATTTTACTTCCCCTATCGAATATTTTGAAACCGATTTCGCATTTTGATTTTATCATACCCGAAAAGTAAAATGATGTCAATGTCTACAGAAACAGACCGGCATTCCTATGATCAGAGAAGACTTCTGGTTTTCCCAACAAGATAAAGAGGAATATTGGTAAATGCACCATCCTTGCGATAACCACGCTTGGAAAAACGCAATGCATGCTCCGGATGCTGTTCGGTAATATATCGTTTAAACGAGGGAGCTGATTTATCATCCTCGCCTTTTGCTTCAACGGGAATAATTTCTGTCCCATTCTGCAAAACAAAATCGATCTCACTGTTTTTATCCGAATAATATCGTGGCTCTACCTCAAACTGTCCACGAAGCTGCTGCAGGACATAGTTCTCAGTCAATGGCCCTTTGAACTGGTAGTCCGCTTTTAAAAGGATCGCGCTATTATCAATGCCTGCCATATGTTTAAGAAGTCCGGTGTCAAAAACAAAGAGCTTGAACTGATCCAGTTTATCAAACGCAGACAAGGGATGCTCCATCTTGGAAACATTATAAACCCGGTTAAGCATTCCGGCAGATACAAGCCACTCAATCGCTTCTTCGAAATCACGTGCCCTTCCACCTTCACGGACAGCACCATACATAAATTTTTCATTCGGCTTTGCAAGCTGTGCAACAATACTACGGAACACCATGAGAATCCGCCCACTGTTGACCTTTCCATTATGCTTGGAAAAATCATTTTCATAGATCTCAAGCAATTCACGCTGAATCTGTGAAACCTGCGCCGGATCTTTATGTCTGACCCACGACTCCACGCATTCCGGCATACCACCAATGATGAGATAGTTGTTATAAGCTTCTAACAACCTGGTATGAAAAATTTCCTCAATCTGCTGCTCTTTCTGAATACCTGCGTAATAACCATAAAGTACAGAATCCGTTGCCTCAAGAAACTCTCCAAAGTTCAACGGATAAATATTCAACAGGTTGACCATGCTAACCGGGTAAGCTTTCGGACTCGCTAAAAGAGTGCCGAGAAGGCTTCCAGCTGCAATAACATGATACTCGTTTGCTTTTTCCTTAAAATATTTAAGCGTATTCAATGCTTCCGGACATTCCTGAATTTCATCAAAAATAACCAGCGTTTCCTCCGGCATAATCTTCTCACCGCATATCATGGAAAGCAGTTCAATGATACGCTGAGGGTTCTTGTTCGTCTCAAAAATGGATTTCAGTTCCTCCTCCTCATCGAAGTTGAAATAAACGCAACTCTGATAACAGCTCCTGCCAAACTCTTTCATGAGCCATGTCTTTCCCACCTGTCTTGCCCCTCGCAAAACAAGCGGCTTCCGTTCCTCATCATTTTTCCAATTTATCATATCCTGAATTGCATTACGTTTCATGGCTGCCTCCATCCTTTCCATGGGATGATTATAGTATAACACATTTTTCTGTAATTATTAATTATATTTTGCACGCTTTTCTAAGCTTTTAAATTAAAATTTACACATTTTTCTTTATATAAAATATAAGTTTATACCTCTGGTAAATAGCAAATTTAACTTCCGTTTTGCAAAAGTAACTTCTGTTTGAATTATTTTTGCAAGATTAACTTCGGAATCAGCGCCTTGAAAACAGAAATAAGTCTTGCGAAAACAGTGCCAACTGGAACTTAGTATTGCGGGAGTGGATTTTAGTATTACAAACCGCTTGAAATAGGGATTTTTAACATGTTACTATACTCTTGAAGTCATATTTCACTGTATGCAGATAAGAAGTCGTCGCTTCGTTTGCATGTTTGCAAGGGAAACTTCCACCTCTGGGATATAAGTGATATGATCAGGAGATGACATTGGCAGTTTTACTTCAGCAGTTCAGGTTTTAGTAGGTAAATTAGACCCGTCAGGAAAAATAGATACGTCAAAATTCAAATGGAATTCTATTGACGCATTCCTATATCAATTAAGCCGGTCCTTATGAACCGGCTCAATTACATCATATCATGATCTTAATATGTTGGAAAATTTACTCTGCCACCTTCGCATTCGGATAAATCTTCGCCATCTTCGCATCATCGTAATGCTCATCTGCCCACTGCTGCCAGGAGCTTTCTGCGGCGATGCCTTTGCTGCGCTCATCATAACGGACAAGTGCCACACACGAAACTGCCACATTGCTGCACATAAACACGATCAGTACCCAGGTCAGAATCTTGCCTGCTTTCATTGGGATCTTCTCGATCCACCTGGCAGCGAAGGGATAAATCTTCTTAAACCATACAACTGCAGCGATGCCCCAGAAAAAACAATACAGCAGGTTGATTCGTCCACCCAGGTTAAAAGGAATTTTACTGTAATCCCAGAACACCTTACCAAACACAATCTCCGTAAACACACTGCACAGATATTCATAACCGCCGCCAAGCAGGGTTCCTACTGCAAACAAAAATCCGTCACTTCGATCCTTATAGCGGTAGAGCATGGCGGTTCCCAGAGCAATTGCAAGTCCCCAGACAATGCTGAACGATCCCCAGACCACACTGCTCCGGCTCATCCAGACTCCGGCTGTGATCCGGCAGAAAATCGTTTCCGTAATATCTCCAAGGAAAGCTCCTACAAAGAACAGCATCACCACTTTATAGAACCCACAGCCTGCTGCAAATACCTTTTCTCCTGCTTTCCCGGCAGCTTCTGCATGCACTGTCTTAACTGCTTTAGGGTAAGCCTTATTGATTCGGCGGTCAATGATTCCGGTAATCGCTTTACGCAGTCGGAAGCTTACTTTATCAAGCTGTTCGTTGGCAGCTTCCCACTGTGCCAGATACTTTCCTCTTCCTTTTAACAGGATATACGATGCCAGCACATCCACGGTCAGCGCAATTAACAGCACCAGAAGCAGTATTTTCATAAGAAGGGACGGGAAAATGGAAATCAACCAGAGCACCAGTCCATTGCCCCAGCGCACGGTCACAAATCCCAGTAAGCCCCAGCAAAGAGACATCGGCAGACAGATGTATCCATCCAGATTCCACTTCATATTGGAGTAGTTCCACCAGCGCTCCTTGAAAGCCTTTTCAATCAGATGCCCAGCTACCCATTCCACAGCCGTTGCATATACGGTTGCAAAAAGGAACAGCCACGGTCCTGACATTTCCCGTAAACCTACGGACATCAGCACTGCCGCAATACCATAAATCACACAGAATGGGCCGTTCACCAGTCCGCGGTTTGCAAATTTCCGCTGCTTGCAGGCTGCCAACACCACTTCAAAAATCCATCCAAGAAACGAATAAATGTAAAACAGCCACAAAAGTTCATAAACCGAATAATGATCCATCTTACTTGTCTCCTTCTCGTATGCTCTACTGTCAAACCCAATTGGCATTTTATGCCTTTTCACGGTACATCGTAGCATACTCTGATCATTTCTAAAAGTACCAATTACCATATACTTTTCTATCTCGATTTATTCTATTGTGGCTGTCTTATCTTTTTACTGCCTATCTAAATGCCATCAGGCTATAATCGCATTCTTCATAGATTTCACATACTCACCAACATACTTGGGCGCTTCGGTTCCATATTTCTCCAGAAGCTTAATAATGGCAGATCCAACAATCGCTCCGTCAGAAAGTCCTGCCATCTTCTTTGCCTGCTCCGGTGTAGAAATACCAAAGCCAATCGCGCACGGCACACTCGTATTCTGGCGCACCACCTCCACAATCGAAGAAAGATCTGTTTTGATCTCGGTACGTGTTCCGGTCACTCCAAGACTGGATACGATATAGAGGAAGCCTTTTGCTTCCTTCGCAATCATGGCAATCCGATTCTCGGAAGTCGGTGCAATCAGAGAAATAAAGTCCATATCATACCGGTCACAGATCGACTGGAATTCCTCTTTTTCCTCATAGGGAACATCGGGAAGAATCAGTCCATCCATTCCAATCTCCTTACAGGCTGCAATGAACTTTTCGGAGCCATAGGAAAATACAACATTGGCATAAGTCATAAATACCATCGGAACAGTGACTTCTTTTCGAAGCTCCCGCACGAAATCAAAAATCTTATCGGTCGTCACACCGCCCTTTAAGGCACGGATATTCGCCCCCTGAATGACCGGTCCTTCTGCCGTCGGATCGGAAAAGGGAATCCCCAGTTCGATTAAATCTGCACCGTTACGGGCTGCTTCTTTTACTACTTCCGCCGTAGTTGCAAGATCCGGATCCCCGCAGGTGATAAAGGCGATGAATGCCTTTCCGTTTTCAAATGCTTTCTGAATGTTACTCATGGATATCCTCCCCTCTGTAACGGGCAATGGCTGCACAGTCCTTGTCGCCTCTGCCGGATATGGTAATTACAATAATCTGATCCTTACTCATCTGCGGAGCCAGCTTTTTCGCATAAGCTACGGCATGCGCAGATTCAATGGCCGGAATGATTCCTTCGGTCTTTGCCAGATACTCAAAAGCATCTACCGCCTCATCATCCGTTACCGGTACATATTCTGCTCTGCCGATGTCATGGAGATGTGCATGCTCCGGTCCGACACCCGGGTAGTCAAGGCCTGCTGAAATCGAATATACCGGCGCAATCTGACCGTATTTATCCTGACAGAAGTAGGACTTCATGCCATGGAAAATCCCTAACCTTCCGGTTGCAATGGTCGCTGCGGTTTCAAAGGTGTCCACGCCCCGTCCTGCCGCTTCGCATCCAATCAGGCGCACTCCTTCATCTTCGATAAAGTTGTAAAAACTGCCGATCGCATTCGATCCGCCTCCCACACAGGCGATAACTGCATCCGGAAGTCTGCCTTCCTTTTCCAGCATCTGCTCCTTAATTTCCTTGGAAATGACTGCCTGAAAATCACGTACAATGGTCGGGAACGGATGCGGTCCCATGACCGATCCCAGACAATAATGTGTATCACTGATCCGGGAAGTCCACTCTCTCATTGCTTCGGATACGGCATCCTTCAGGGTTGCGGTTCCGGATTTTACCGGAATGACCTCTGCTCCCAGAAGTCGCATACGGTAAACATTGAGTGCCTGACGAATGGTGTCCTCTTCTCCCATGAAGACCACACATTCCATACCCATGAGAGCTGCTGCCGTCGCAGTTGCCACTCCGTGCTGTCCGGCTCCGGTCTCTGCGATGAGCCTTGTCTTGCCCATTTTTTTTGCCAGAAGTGCCTGACCTAACACATTATTGATCTTGTGTGCGCCGGTATGATTCAGATCCTCTCTTTTTAAATAAATCTTCGCACCGCCCAGATCCTTCGTCATCTTTTCCGCATAGTAAAGCCGGGAAGGTCTGCCCGCATATTCGTTCAGAAGCTCTGTCAGCTCTCTGTTAAATTCCGGATCGTTTTTATAATGATTGTATGCTTCTTCCAGTTCAATCACCGCGTTCATCAGTGTTTCCGGTATGTACTGACCGCCGTGAATGCCGAAGCGTCCATTTGGATTTGTCATAAGTTGTTTTCCTTTCTCACAGCGGTTACAAACGCTGCTATTTTCTCTCTGTCCTTACTGCCGTCCGTCTCGATTCCCGAACTGACATCGACTGCATAAGGGTGAAGCTGCCGGATCGCATCCGCTACATTCTGAGGATTGAGTCCACCTGCCAGAAAATAATGTCGTGTTTCCTCAGCATATAATGATTTCTCCCGCTTCTGTTCTCCATCCATTGCCGGATCACCTGCCTGATCCGTACGAAGTATCTTCCAATTAAAAGTACTTCCCGTTCCGGCTCCGGAATCCAGCAGAATTTCATCTGCGCTGCTTTGCACGGCGCGCTCTACATCCTCTTTAGTCCGGATCCGGAATGCCTGAATGATGGGCTTCTCCGTCAGCTTCCGCAGTCTCGCCAGGTACTCTTCATCCTCGCTTCCATGAAGCTGTGCAAGATCAATGACTCCCTCATTCAAAAGCGCCGCCACCCTTTCCGGCGCTTCATCGACAAACACTCCGGCTGCCTGAATCTGTGGATCGAGATGATCCTTTAGTTCTACTGCCTGCTCCGCCGTCACGTACCGTTTGCTCTTTGGTGCAAATACGAATCCTACATAATCCGGCTTCCATTCATTTACTGCTTCGATGTCCTCCGGTTTCCGCAGACCGCATATCTTGATCTTTGTCATACTTCCTCCCATAGTGTTGCAGGCATCACTTTCCTATCTGTTCCCCGCAATATGGCAAGCATTGCTTTCTTATTTGGAGCCCGCATCAGGGTCTCACCGATCAATACGGCATCCGCTCCAATCTCGCGCAGCTTCACTACATCCTCTGCAGATTTCACACCGCTTTCAGATACAAACAAAATATCCTTCGGAATCTGTTCCCGAAGCCTTCCGCTGTTCCCGGTGTCTACCGTGAAGTCCTTGAGATTCCGGTTGTTCACACCAATAATCCGCGCGCCTGCTTCGATTGCCATGTCCACTTCCTTTTCATCATGCGCCTCCACCAGTGCAGATAATCCCAGATGATCGCTGATTTCCCGGTATTCCTTCAACTGCTCCTTCGACAGAATCGAGCAGATGAGAAGTACTGCCGATGCACCCAGAAGCTTTGCTTCATAGATCATGTACTCATCCACCGTAAAATCTTTTCGAAGGCACGGAATGGATACCGCCTGTGCGATCTCCTGAAGATATTCATCTTTACCTAAGAACCACTTCGGCTCCGTCAACACGGAAATACAGTCTGCTCCGGCTGCCTCATACTCCTTTGCAATCAAAAGATACGGGAAGTCCGGCGCAATCAGTCCCTTCGAGGGAGATGCCTTTTTGCATTCGCAGATAAAGGAAATGTCCGGCTTCTTCAATGCATTTTCGAAAGCAAAGTTCCCTTGGGGAAACTCCACGGCCTGCTTACGGACATCCTCTGCGGTGATCCGGCTTTTCGCGACAGCAACACGTTCCCTGGCATAATCTGCTAATTCGTCCAGAATCGTCATGCTTCTACCTCCGGACGATTGCTGACTTCAATCAGCTTCTGCAGGGTCTCATAAGCCTTTCCGGTGTCGATCAGCTCTGCCGCATAGGTAATTCCTTCTTTGAGGCTTCCTGCTTTTCCTCCAATATAAAGGGCTGCTCCGGCATTCATTAAAACTGCGTTGCGCTTCGGTCCCTGTTCTCCCTTTAAAATATTGATCGTGATCTGTGCGTTTTCATCCGGTGTACCGCCCACGAGATCTTCCTTGGTGCAACGGGGAAGTCCGAACTGTTCCGGTGTAATCACATAGGATTTGAACCATCCATCGCAGATCTCACAGATCTTGGTCGGTGCGCTCATGGAAATTTCATCAAGCTTGTCCATTCCATAGACCACCATGCCACGTTTTACCCCAAGATTAATTAATACCTGTGCCAGCGGCTCAACAAGGTATTCGTCATACACACCGAGAAGCTGCATGGACGGAGAACCTGGATTCGTCAGAGGTCCAAGGATATTAAACACGGTACGGAAGCCCAGCTCCTTACGGATCGGTCCGACATACTTCATGGAAGTGTGATACTTCTGTGCAAAGAAGAAGCACATGCCTGCTTCCTTTAACAATTCAATACAACGTGCCGGGCTCTGTTGGATATTGACACCAAGTGCTTCCAGACAGTCTGCGGTTCCGCACTTGGAAGATGCTGCGCGGTTTCCGTGCTTGGCTACCTTCATGCCTCCTGCTGCCGCAACCAACGCCGATGTTGTTGAAATATTGAAGCTCTGTGCATTGTCTCCACCGGTTCCCACAATTTCAAAAATGTCCATTCCGGTGTCGACCTTCGTTGCATGATCACGCATCGCTGCCGCACATCCTGCAATTTCATCGGTCGTTTCTGCCTTCGCACTCTTGGTCGACAAAGCTGCCAGAAATGCCGCATTCTGTGTCGGGGAAGTCTCACCGCTCATAATCTCGTTCATGACTGCGTAGGCTTCCTCGTAGGTCAGGTCTCCCTTGTTTACAATCTTTACTATTGCTTCCTTAATCATTGTTGTTTCCTCCTTGTACATAGATTCCTTTTGTTTTGCATTTGTTGTTTTATATTTTTGTTGCTATGTATTTCTGTTGTTTCACATTCCTTACGTGTTTTTTCTTGCTTGTTCTTATTTCTTGTTATTTCGTAACTATTCAGAGCCATGCAAAATCTGATAAATATGATCGGAATGCTTGCATTCCAGAGCATATTTGGCAGATTTTATATGGCGAAGTAACCACATGAGTAAAACTCAAGCTGTGAAACAGCGGTTTTACGAATGGGGTTCTGAATAGTTACGTTATTTCTTATTTTCTTGCTGCTTATTATTGCCTGCTGTTTCTTATTTCCTTGTTGATGCCCTTGTTATCAGGTACTTTCTTAATTTATGTGCTACTGAAGTATGATATTGGGTATATATATTGATTATGCTCCTTTATACCCTCTCCCTTTACTGGCTCTGGGTATAACAGGCAATTTTGTTGCTACATACCCATGCTTTTTGCTGACTCTGGGTATATTAGCTTAATTTTGTTTTCTGTACCCTCTCCTCTTGCTGGCTCTGGGTATGACAGGCAATTTTGTTGCTATATGCCCATGCTTTTTGCTGACTCTGGGTATATTAGCTTAATTTTGTTTTCTGTACCCTCTCCTCTTGCTGGCTCTGGGTATGACAGGCAATTTTGTTGCTATATGCCCATGCTTTTTGCTGACTCTGGGTATATTAGCTTAATTTTGTTTTCTGTACCCTCTCCTCTTGCTGGCTCTGGGTATGACAGGCAATTTTGTTGCTATATGCCCATGCTTTTTGCTGACTCTGGGTATATTAGCTTAATTTTGTTTTCTGTACCCTCTCCTCTTGCTGGCTCTGGGTATGACAGGCAATTTTGTTGCTATATGCCCATGCTTTTTGCTGACTCTGGGTATATTAGCTTAGTTTTGTTTCCTGTACCCTCTCCTCTTGCTGACTTTGGGTCTGCTGGATGATTTTACTTCTCTGTACCCTTCTGCCTTATTGCCTCTGGGTGTATACCTTCATTTTGTTCCTGTACCCCCTCCTGCCTTACTGCCTCTAGGTGTGATAAACAATCTTTTCCTTCTATACCCTTCACAGTCAGAAATCAAGAATAATCCTTCAACTTTATAAAGTTCTCAAGCATCTTCTTTCCGTCCGGTGTCATAATGGATTCCGGATGAAACTGGACTCCGAAAATCAGATACTCCTTATGCTGCACCGCCATGACCTCTCCGTCTGTTGTAACAGCAGTGACTTTCAGACAGTCAGGAATGGTCTGCGGATCTGCAGCAAGTGAATGATACCTTGCTACCTTTGCCACCTCCGGGCATCCTTGGAAAAGTACACACTCCGGATTAAATTTCACATCCGACTGCTTGCCATGCATCAGTTCCTTGGCATAAGTAACGGTCGCCCCAAAAGCAGCACAGATCGCCTGATGTCCAAGGCACACACCTAATACCGGAATCTCTTTTCCAAGTGTCTTCGCTGCCTCGATAATCACTCCGGCTTCCTCCGGCCGCCCAGGGCCTGGAGATAAAATAATACAGTCCGGCTTCAGATCCCGGATCTCCTCCACCGTCATCTCATCGTTCCGGATGACGCGGATATCCGGATTAATCTCTCCGATCAACTGATACAGGTTATAAGAAAAACTATCGTAATTATCAATCAACAGAATCATAATTCTTCCTCCTGTGCAAGTTCCAGTGCTTTTAAGGAAGACTTCGCCTTGTTCAAGCACTCTTCAAATTCTTTTTCCGGGACAGAATCTGCAACAATTCCGGCTCCACTCCGTACAAACACCTTGCCGTTCTTTTTATAAGCAATACGGATGGCAATACAGGTATCCATGTTTCCGGTAAAATCAATATATCCAATTGCGCCGCCGTAAATGCCACGCTTGTTATTTTCCAACTCTCCAATGAGCTGGCAGGCACGGATCTTCGGTGCACCGGAAAGCGTTCCTGCCGGAAGCACAGCCTCGATGGCATTCAGCGCATCCTGATCCTCCCTGATTTCGCCCCGTACAGTAGACCCGATGTGCATAACATGGGAATAACGCTCAATGGAATGCAGCTTTTCTACCTGAACAGTTCCAAACTTACTGATTTTACCCAGATCATTTCTTCCAAGATCCACCAGCATGTTGTGTTCCGCAATTTCTTTTTCATCTGAGAGGAGCTCTTTCTCCAGTGCCAGATCCTCTTCCTCTGTCCTGCCACGCGGCCGGGTTCCTGCCAGTGGAAAGGTGTGTAATACACCATTTTCAAGCTTAACCAGCGTTTCCGGTGAAGCTCCTGCCACCTCGACATCCGTTCCCGAAAAATAAAACATATATGGAGAAGGATTAATGGTTCGAAGTACCCGGTAGGTATTCAACAGGCTTCCTTCAAACGGAGCGCTCAGGCGGTTGGACAGCACAATCTGGAAAATATCTCCTTCCCGAATATAGTGCTTTGCCTTTTCGACCATATCACAATACTGTTCTTTATTAAAAAGAGGGGTTACCTCACCGAGAAGCTTTCCACCCGGTTCTTCTTTTTTCTGTCCGTTGTGCAGAAGCTCCACGAGCTGTTTCAGCTCCATAACAGCCTTATTGTATCCAACTTCCACATCCTGCAGTGGCATGTTGACAATCAGAATCAGCTTCTGCCGGACATTGTCAAATGCAATCACCTTGTCAAACAGCATCAGATCGACATCCTTAAAAGCTTCGGTATCCTCTACCTTACACCGTACAGCCGGTTCGCTGTATCCAAGATAATCATAGGAAAAATATCCAACAAGTCCACCTGTAAAGGAAGGCAGATAGGAAAAACGGGGGCTCTTATAATCTGCAAGAATCTGCCGCAGATAGTCCGATGGGTTGTCCGTTTTGATCCGGATGTTTCCTGCCTTGATCTCGCCATCGATGCAGGTGATCTCCATCTTGGGATCAAATCCAAGAAACGTATATCGGCCCCACTTGTCATTCGCCCATGCAGATTCGAGCATGTAACAATGCGTCGATACATTTTTCAGAATCTTCATGGTTTCGATCGGAGTTGTGAAATCGGAAAGAAGCTCACAGCTTACCGGAACTACATTATATTCGTTCGTTGCTGCAATTTTCTTCACCTCACTAAGTTCTGGTAAAAAGTTCATTTGGTTCACCTCCTGAAAAAATATGAAACTAAATGCTCTACGCAAAAAGTCCTTGACAGAATTTTCATTCTGTCAAGGACGAATAGAGTACGTTTATAGTACGACACAATCCGCGGTGCCACCTTGAATTCACGGTCTGACCCGTGCACTTTGCGAGATACCTTCATATCCCAGGCAACTGACGTATGCCTCACGTTGCAGAATACTTTGAATACAGGAACTTATTTCTCTTTATACTTTAAAAATCTCCCTATTCATTTGACTGCACCCTCTGCGGTCCATTTGACAACTTGTTTCTTACCTGACTCTCAGCAACGCAGGCTCTCTGTAAAGGCATTCTTGCCGTTATCTCCGCTTCAACGGTTTATTCTATTAAATTGATGAAATTATAGCATGACCCTTCATGAGTGTCAATATACAAAATAGTTCCGTCATGCATTTAAATCAGCTTTAAATCATATCTATTTTCATTCAATCTGTATCGTTCAGCAACTGTTCTTTCGCTGCATTCACATACCGTTGCGCATTCTTTCCGGTTTCCTTAATTTCCTCCGGAGTCAGGCAGCGGATCACCTTCGCCGGATTGCCAAAGGCAAGGCTTCCATCCGGTATCTGCATATTCTGTGTCACAAGAGCCCCCGCTCCAATAATACAGTTATCTCCAATCACTGCTCCGTTCAGAATAATGGCTCCCATTCCAATGAGCGTATTGCTTCCAACTGTACAGCCATGAACAATGGCTCCATGCCCGATCGTCACATCATTTCCAATGCTCACCGGATAACCGGAGCTCACATGCACCACGGCATTGTCCTGTATATTTGTCCTGCTGCCAATGGAAATCTGATTGGAATCCCCACGGATTGTCGCGTTATACCAGATGCCCGAATCCTCTCCAATCTTGATATTTCCTTTGATAACTGCGCCCTCTGCCACATAGTAAGCCATGGTTTGTCCTCCTGCTCCGATCTGATTTCTCCTATCGTATCACGAATATAAAAGATACACAATTCTTGTTTTTCCTCAAAAATTTTCTTGTAAACCGATATGATTCTATGTCATAATAATTAAGTTATTGTTTAAAAATTTTACGAGGGAACAAAAGAAGAATATGTTAGAAAAAATTGCAAGTATCAACAGTGTTGTAAACAGTTTCATCTGGGGTGTTCCTGCCATGATCTGCATCATCGGCGTCGGCATCCTTTTAACCGTCAGAACAAGATGTATTCAGGTGCGCAAGTTTGGCGTTTCCATGAAGAACACCATCGGAAAGATTTTTGACAAAACGCAGGCCAAGGACGGCTCCATAAGCCCTTTCCAGGCGGTGTGTACAGCCCTTGCCGGAACCATTGGAACCGGAAATATTGCAGGCGTTGCCGGTGCCATTGCACTTGGCGGACCGGGGGCTATCTTCTGGATGTGGTGCTCTGCATTCTTAGGCATGTGTACCAAGTTTTCCGAAGTGACCCTTGCCATTCATTTCCGTGAAAAGAACAAAAATGGTGAATATGTGGGCGGACCTATGTATTACATCAAAAATGGGCTTTCTAAAAAATGGCATTTCCTGGCTGTCCTTTATGCCATCTTCGGTGTACTGACTGTCTTTGGAACCGGTAATGCAACCCAGGTAAATACCATTGTTTCTTCTGTAAATACTGCACTTATGAATTTTAACATCTTAAAAGGTGAACCCAACAGCAATGTCAACCTGATCTTCGGTATCTTTATCGCTGCACTGGTTGCCATGGTACTGCTCGGCGGAATCAAGCGAATCGGACAGGTATCTGAAAAGCTCGTTCCGTTTATGGCAGTTCTGTATGTCATCCTCTCTCTTGGTGTAATCATCATGAACCTTCCGCGTGTTCCGGGCGTTTTTGCCCAGATCGTCTGTGGTGCATTTACCCCAAGAGCAGCAACCGGCGGTATCATCGGATCCATGTTCCTCAGTATGAAAAAGGGTGTTTCCAGAGGAATCTTCTCCAATGAAGCCGGCCTCGGTACCGGATCCATCGCCCATGCCTGTGCCGATACCGACAATGCAGTTCATCAGGGTATGTTCGGAATTTTCGAAGTTTTCATGGATACCATTGTGATCTGTACCATGACCGGACTCGTCATTCTGCTCGCCGCTCCAAATATTTCCTATGGACAGGCAGCCGGTGCCGAATTAACTATCTCCGGCTTTACCGCAACTTACGGCGGCTGGGTATCCATCCTCACAGCGATTGCCATGTGCTGCTTCGCATTCAGTACCATTATCGGATGGGGCTTATACGGCTCCCGCTGCATCGAATTTCTCGGCGGCGAAAAGTTCGTCCGGCCGTTCCTCGTGGTATATTCCTTCGTTTCCATCATTGGTGCTACCATGAACTTAGGACTGCTTTGGGATATCTCCGATACCTTCAACGGACTTATGGCTGTTCCCAACCTGATCGCCCTGCTCATGCTTTCCGGTCATGTAAAGAAGCTTGCCATGGAAGTTGACCAGGCCGAAAAGGATGGCACGATTTAGTTTCATCTTCTTCGTAAACAAAAATCACATTTCTCTCCACCGGTAGCTAATGTCTGGGTGCGTTCGAATGCGAATGCATCCAGATTTTCAATACTCCTTGGCGATCTGATCCTGAATTCCATACTGCTTCTTAAATGTTTCAAGATCCTCAAAGCCTCGAATCAGCATCACTTCCCTGAACTACCCTGTATGCAGATTCTTAAATCCCGCAACCTGCTCTCCATTACAGATACTTGCCTTAATCAGAGGCTTTTCATTTTCTTTATCATAGGAATGTGGAATGGTTTTCTTCTTAAACAGTGCCATGGTCTTCCTTTCCTTCCTCGGTCTGCCGCTCATCTGTCACAATATGTATTACATACGGCTTTGGATCTTCCAGTTCTGTCCGGAAAAATTCGGGATACAACATCTGCTTACAGCCTGCCGTCACCCAGACTAACTTTTCTCTGCTGTTATCATCGGTAAAGCTTTCATATTTCGGTTGAAAATCTTCCGGCACTTTCATATAAAAGTAATAGGAAATTTCATAAATCAGCTTGTCCTTCTTAATCCCCATTTCTCCATAAAAGAAGTTTTCCTGAATGAAGCCAAGATGATCTGCTTCCATTTCCACTCCTGTTTCCTCAAATACTTCCCTTATCACTGCTTCTTCTGCGGTTTCTCCAAATTTCACCCTTCCTCCCACAGAATATAAATAGTCCTGCCGATCATTGCCAACCATGAGGAACTGATTTCCCTTCCTTATGATCGCTCCTACCCGGATATTAATGAGTCCATTATCAATTGGAATGGTGCAGTCGGATGGGTGATTCTTTCCAGATTTCTGTAAGCCCTGCTTATCTAATGTTTCAAGAATTGTTTGTTTTGTATGCATAGTGTATTTCCCCTTAATATTAAATAAATTAAAAGAAGAAAATGTCAAAAAGCTTTTTTGCTGCGTTAGTCTTTCCAATAAAATCATTTCAAAGTAATATTATTATCTGATGCATATTCATTTAATGCATTATTTAATTTGCAAAAATCTTTATAATTCTTCATCAGTGCAAAATCACTTTTTAGATATTTATATTCTTCATCTTTTACATATGGTGCAACTATCTCGATATTATTGGTTAAACGAATCATAGTATGATTAACAAAATTAGTGAGAGAAAGAAAAGCTATTGTTACAATCCAAATTGCGGCTATTAGTGCAACATATCCCTCAGAATGCTTATACCAATCACATATCTTACCAGAAACACATTGAAAAGTATGATTCTTTTTGCATTTATCACACTTTCCTTTACAATTTTTGTTGCTCTTTTCTTTTTTCTTATTATGATTTGTAGCAAACACTATAGTAAAATATATAATCAGAATTAAAATAATATAAAACCCCAAATTAACGCGGACTCCTTCTGAAATCCTTCTATAAACCCAATTTGAATAAAAACATTCGTTTGAAACCATATACTGGATTCCTTTTTCAAGAAATCCCGAAAAAATACGTTCTAATAAAATTGGAGCCACTAATGAAAAAACAGCAACTATCAACTTCTTCATGCATTTACCTCATATCTTTACAATCCCTCCATATCCAGATCCACAATCAACTGCCCTATGCTCTGTCCTTTAACAAGATAGCACATATATATGGGAAGGTACGTCACCTTTCCGTCTTTCTCTACATTTCCAGTAGAAAACACAAACGCTTTCTCGATATGATAGTCCGAAACATTCATGAAATGATCCAGTGCTTTATGTGTCTTATATGCTTTTCCTGATTTCACTTCAATCGGAACAACCTTTCCATCCATCTCTATTAAGAAGTCCAACTCCCCTATATTCTTCTTTTTGCAAAAATACAGTTCAAACCCATTACACAATAATTGCTGTGCAACGGCATTTTCGAAATGAGCTCCATTATTTACTTCCCCATTTTTATTTATTAATTCTATTTTAGTTGCTGCCGGATACGCACTTGTAAGCAGTCCGATATCACTGGAAAAGAGTCGGAATACATTGCTGCTTTTGCTTGCCAAAAGGGGAATTACCGGGGCTTCTACATTATAAACAGGCAATGCAACACCTGCATCCTTTAACCACAAGAAACTGTTTTCATATCGATCAAATTTAAGTTCTTTGTCCAGCATCGTAAAAACAAACTTTTTATTTTGCTTGTTCAGTTCCGCGGGGATAATATCGTATATAGATATCAGCTTTAATTTTTTATCCTCACTCTCGTATTGGGAAAAATCCTCTTTGTACTGCGTTACGATATCTCTTTGTATCTTATCAACCTCCCGTATATCCTTCGTAGCGATATAGGTCTTTACCGCATCGGGCATTCCACCTACAATCAGGTATACAAAGAACAACGCCAGTAGTTTCTGATGGATAAATTCATCCACCGGCTGACCGGTTTCAAATTTATCTTGCAGCATCTCCAATGTTGCTTTTGAAACATTATTTGCTATCATAAATTCCTCAAAATCCATAGGATACATCCTTAATACCGATAAATATCCTACCGGAGCCGAAGCAATTCCTTTCAATTCCACTCCCAATAAGGATCCGCTCATGACATACTTAAAGCTTCCTTCATCAACCAGAAACTTAATTTTGGTTACGATTTCCGGACATTTCTGAATCTCATCAAAGAAAACAATTGTTTCATGAGGTTTGCAATCTTCCGGCATAATCATTCGCAATTTTACCAGAAACTCATCCGCACTCATTTCAGCATCAAGATAATGAACCATATCCGGCTGATCAATAAAATTAATTTCAAACTTTGTATATCCACTTTTTTCAATTTCATTCCTTATGAGCCAGGTCTTTCCGATCTGTCTTGCCCCTGTGACTAAAAGTGCCTTATTAGAATTTTTGATCCATTCTTCTATTGTTATAGAGTCTTTTCTAAACATTAACCTGTACCTCCAGTTTTACAATACTACTTTTGCCCCGTTTTTTCAATTATTATTGTTATATTTTGCCCCGTTTTTTATGTTTTTAAATGTTGATTTTGCCCCGTTTTTCATAAATTGACATTTTCCAGGAGTAAATAGGGTAAATAGCAAATTTAACTTCCGTTTTGCAAAAGTAGCTTCTGTTTGAATTATTTTTGCATGATTAACTTCGGAATCAGCACCTTGAAAACAGAAAAAAGGACCGTCCTCCACAGTCTCCTGCATCAGACGGTCCCGATTCGTTTTTATTCTGTTTCCAAATAATATGTCTTTCTAATCGCAATCGCTATGTACCATTCATTACACCAACACACTGCTCCATATAATAATTGCCGGGATGGAGCACAGGGTCGAGAATACCACAAGCTTTGTCGCAAATTCCGGATCACGGTCATACTTCGCGGCAAGCATACTGGTCGTCGCACCGGCAGGCATTGCTGCAAGAAGCACACTGACTCCACAGACCAGTTTGCTGACAGGCAGCAGACTCACCACAATATAAACAATGACAGGAATAATGATAAGGCGGTGGATCGTATAGCGGATCACCGTTTTGTCGAGGATTGTTTTCACATCAATATCAGCGAGGATCATGCCAATCACCATCATCGAAAGCGCCGTGTTACATCTGCCGAGCGTCTGAATCGGTGTCAGAATCACGGCCGGTAATTTTATCTGTCCAACCATCAGAATAAAACCAATAAAGCAGGCCAGCACACAGGGATGCGTCACGACCTTTTTGAGGGTTGCTTTCTTATCGGATACACCGGAGAAAATGGCAATTCCTTCGGACCACATCATAATACGCTGCGGGATCAGATATACACTGGCAAGCATGAGACCAACCGGGCCGAACACGCCCTCCGCAACCGGGTTACCAAGGAACCCGGCATTCGAGCAGATAATGGCATATTTCAGGCATTTCAACCGGTTCTCATTTTCTTTATGAAAAAAGATATTACCATAAAGCAGTGCCATAATCTGTATGCCAATGGAGATCACCGCAATCCACGCACAGTCAGAAATGGTATCACTGCTGATTTCTGTCATAAAACTGGTAATGATATTCGCCGGAAGAACCAGATAGATGACCAGATCAGTGATCTCCTTTTGTCCCCTGGCTGAAATCAGTTTGATTTTCTTTAGTAAAAACCCCATCGCCATCACGGAAAAGATGGTGACCTGAAGCGTAAGCATTTCTCCCACGACTTTTTATCTCCCGTTCTGCGGTCTGTTTTACAGGCACTTGACTTACATTAATCAATCCAGATCACTTCGTTCAATTCCTTCACATCTGCAAAAGGCCCGGGAATCGTAGAAACGCCACGATGATTGCCAAGATAATCGCTCTGGAATACAATATCCGATCCATCCCGTTCCTCAAACCGCTGTTCCGGTTCAAATGCCTTGCCAAGGACATCGCTGTTGATGATTCCTGTGGTAAATCCGTCCAGATAATCATATAAATTAGTGGATAATTTGTACTGTCCGTTTTCTTCCACCAGTTCGACCTGAACATCCACATCATCTTTCACCAGATTATGCTTTTCCTTCTTCCATGCTTTTGCCCCGGCAAGATAAACATTACCGTCTGCCCAGACAGGAAGATGGCTGAAATGCGCCGGTTCGAGCTTGCCCATATCCGGCCTCTCCTCATCCATGTCAAAGCACTTGATCCACTCCTTATAGGTCGGATATTCATCCCATACATGCGTACCAACCTGCTGATGGAACGGAGATTCCTTCGGTTCCTCATTCGTGATGGGATGTCCCTGCACGAAAATGTTGTTATAAAAACGGTTGTCCCCATGCAGAATTGTCATCATACCTGCAACCTCTGTCCTATGCCGGATATGATAAGGCGTATATCTGCGCTGTTCTCTTCCGTCTACCCAGTTATCCACGCCGGAGCCGACCATGGTAAACGCACCAAGAATCAGGTTATGTACCATGGCAACACCCTCGGTTGCCACACGAAGTCCATAGCGGGAAAGCAGAATATTATTATCAATTAAGGTAGGTCCATGACCGACTTCCACAAAAATGTCCTGGCTTTCCATACCGCCTTCCAGCCTTGTCGAGCCCCCCGGGACATCATTGTCATGGAGTAAATTCTGGGACACTCTGGCTCCCTGTGCTTCCCAGTCCAGCCAGATTCCCATCGTACTGTGATGAATGTGATTTCTGCGAATCACAACATCAATCGCTGCATGCAGTTTAATCGCCGAAATCTCCGCGCCCCCAAGCTCCATCATGTTATTGATGTGATGAATGTGATTGTCCTCAATGGTCGAAAAAACACATCCCATTCTTCCCACAATACCGGTCTGCTGACAGTCATGAATGTTGCATCTTCGAATAATATGGGAACCGACCTTTTCCTTTAACCATCCATGATACTGTCCACGGCATACCGCATCACGTTCCATCTGGGTCGGGCTTTTTACATGCTTACGGGTAAAGTAGTGATCGTTTTCTGCATCATAATATTTGCCAAGAGAGATTCCGCAGCACTTGCTGTTGACGATTTCACAGTCCTCAATGATCCAGCCATAGGCCCAGTGCGGACCAACCATACCATCCTGATAAGCTGCAGGCGGTGCCCAGGTCGTAGCTGCTTTTTCAATATAAAAGCCGGACAGGGTAATAAAATCCACATGCTCTTCGCTAGGCATAAAGCACTCCCTGCGGACATTGATCTCGACCTTTTCCTCACGCGGATCCTTTCCCTGGAAATTCGCATAAATAACCGTTTCATCACGTTCGCACTCCGCATACCACTTGTATCTGGTCCACTCATGCTCCCAGGATGGCTCATAAACCGGAGCATGATCGCACTCCGGCAGAGTCAGCGCCTCATACATCGCTTTGTCGTTCAGATAAACGCATCCCGTGTGACGCTCATCCTTCGCAAAGTACCAGTCCCCATAAACCGGCGTATTGTAAGGATTATAGTCATTGAATACTCCGTTCGGAATGTGTGTAACCCATATATCAGCGCAGAAATGTTTCCAGTTCTTCACTTCTTCTGCGCCACTGATGATTGCTCCAAGCGGCTCCACAGAACGATACACGATCCGGTTTTCTGCCGTTCCGCTATGGATGGGATTCACATACTCCCGGTAAACGCCGGGCATAACCAGTACTTCATCCCCCGGCATCGCAATCTTCGCCGCATCGTTGATTCTCTTAAACGGCCGCTCCTTTGATCCGTCGCCATCACATCTGGCTTTCGCATTGACGTAAATTTGCATTTGGTAACCCTCCTTTTTTTAATATTACATATAAAATGTCTTATCTGTCCAGTGCTCAAAATGATATATATCATCTTCTGTAACAAATCTCCCTGAATATAGCATCATAACAATATCATCATCGTCAAATTCATCAAAAATCCATTCGTTCCAATTGCCTCCCAGGCTCATATCATTCATCAATACCTCTGCCTCAACTATAATAAGGTATAATATCAGTTCCTGTAAAACACTATGTGCAACTATATGAATATCATTTTGAGCATAAGTACGCATGGTATTCAATTCAACTTGCATTTGATACATGAATTCATAATCATATAGGTCAGAATGTTAAAAGATCTTGAAACCGATCCAACAACAGATGGTTATGATATTGTAGCTGATTTTCTATCGCAAAATGAATATATCATTGGCAAATTAGAAGCCAATAGTGCTTCTCCATTTACCTGTGATCTGATTCGAAAATACTTTGACGTCCAACGTATTTACAACGAAACTAAACACAAAAAGGAAAATAAAATTTCTTCTTATGATGATTGCCCTGCATGGGTCTTATTAGAAATGCTTACTTTCGGAGATTTCATAAAATTCTATGAATTTTATTATTCTTCAAGAAACTACTCCAAGGTATCAACACCAGTCATCAATTTAGTTAAAAGCCTCAGAAACGGTGCAGCACACAACAATTGTATCCTTGCTGACCTTGCCCATGGTACTTCAAATGCTCCATCCGAAATCAGTCAGGATATTGCAAAAATAAATACCATAAATTCGAATCAACGCCGCAAAAAGCTTTCCTGTAGACCTATGCTTGAATTTACATGTTTACTTTACGTTTATAAAATAATTGTATCCGATAACGTAAAGTATTATCGGATACAAGAACTTAAAGAGCTATTTTTTCATCGAATGCTTCTTCACAAAGATTATTTTGAAAATAACGAGCTAATTAAAAGCAACTACGAATTTGCTGCTAAAATCATTCTGGCATTTTTTGAATAAGTATTCTTCTACTAATGATTACCATTACTTTTTTATAGAAATTGTACCATTACTTTTTTATAGAAATTGTTGACAATTTTGCAACTGATGCATATAATATTTGCAGAATCATAAAAACCTTTGGTTTTTGTAAGGACGGCGTTGCGACGGCGTTCTATTTTTTTATGTTTTTTAACCTTCTACTTTTATAAAAAAATTTATTGTCCTACCATATCTTCCAACATCTTCTTCAACGTATCCGCAAACTCCTCCGGATTTTCCTGTGGAACAGTATGTCCCCAGCCTTCAATCAACTGCATTTCCTTCCGTGGTGCAGTAATGACGTTATAATAATCCTCCGTATATTTCACCGGCGTAACCCAGTCACATGACCCGGAAATGAAACCAACCGGAATCTGAAATTCTGTTCCGTAGGCATAAACATCCTCTTCACTGATATAATCAAAAAGCTGTTTATTCAAGCTGATAAAATCCGAAAGGCTTCCCAACTGTTTTCCAAACCACCGTACATCATCCACTCCCAGAAACGGAGAGGTAAGTGCCGTCCAGATATAGCTGCTTTCTTTGTCCGGCGTATGGTAAGGTGATACATAATTTCTTAGTGCCAGCATGTTTTCAAGGTTCTGCTCTTGCTGATACTTTTCAAACGCCGCCACCATAGCTTCTGTATCATCGCCCCGTTCTGTTGCAAGAGAAAGTGCATCCTCATACGCATAAATATCACTGCCACCCGCGCCCATTTGTCCAACGCCAATATAGACTGCCACTTTATCCGGATGGTCGATTGCATATTTACTTCCCACCATCGTTCCATAAGAATGCCCGACAAGTATCACCTTCTCCTGACGGAATCTCTCGCACATCGCATCGACCAATGCATCAAGATCTGCCTGTGCCTGTGCAAAAGTCGCTGTTTCATTATCGGGATCCGTATCTTTATTCCGGTAATAGGTACGGCCACAGCCACGCTGATTCCATGCAACTACTGTATAATCTTTCTTCAGATAATTGGAAAACGCATAGGTTTCCATCGTATCCGGGCTTGCAGGACCGCCATGGATCCAGATGATTACCGGATTACTCCTGTCTTCTCCACGCATCAGATAGTACTGTTCCTGTCCGCACAAATCAAGATATCCCTCTTCCTCGATTCCATCCGCACTATGTACACTTCCCTTAATTGCGTGAAAGTTTCTAATTCCAATCACGAGTGTCATTGCGCCAAAGATCGCTCCCAACACAATTACCAGAATAATCCGTAACACCCGAACGACAATTCCCTTCTGTCTCTCGGCACGCATCACTTCATTTCGATGTTTCAGATGAATTCCAATATGACCGATTCCCAGAATGATTGTTGCAAGAAGCAGAAAAATATTTGCTCCATAGATTCCCAATAAGAAAAAAGCAATCACCGGCAGGCTCGCTCCCGCCACAGGGACTCCTGCAAAGGAAGAATAAAAGTCGGTCATCTTCTGCTCACTATGAAAATATCTGATCCAATATCCTTCATACAATAGCATTGCCACAACTACCAGCACAAGCCATATGGTCCACGCATTCGGCTTTCGTAGATTAAAATCCGCAAAAATCAATGCACAGACACAGACCAGCACCTCACCGATCCGTTCCAGCAGACATAAGATTTTATTCTCATTTTTAACATAACGTTCATAATTCTCCGGTTTATGCTTCGTCCAGATTATATTCGGTATAAAAAGCATAAGCAGGAATATTAGTCCCACATAAGAAAATCCAAAGTGAATCATAACAACGCTTTCTCCCATTCCGCTTCCTTAAAACCGGTCAGTATCGTGTTTCCATTCACGATAAGCGGACGTTTCACAAGCATTCCATTCGTTGCAAGAAGCTTCAACTGTTCTTCTTCACTCATTGCCGGAAGCTTATCCTTAAGCTGCATCTCTTTATACAACATGCCACTGGTATTAAAAAATTTCTTCAATGGAAGTCCACTCTCTCCATGCCATTTCTTCAGTTCTTCATAAGATGGATTATCCTCTACAATATGGCGTTCTGTGAATTCCAGATGATTTGCCTCAAGCCATTTCTTTGCTTTCTGACAGGTTGAACATTTCGGGTAACATATGAATTGCATGATCTTTGATCTCCTTTATTTTTATCCTATATCATTCTTATGATCAACTTTATTAATGTCGACCGACCAATACCCTCCCCCTTTCTACTGACAGTTGCTTATTCAATTCCTCTTTGCAATGCTTATGAACAGTATTTAATTTCTGGTGGCCATTTTAATTGCATAATCAATTGCATTCACAAGACTTGCAAATACTGTATGCAACCGCTATTTTGAATAAACTGCATCGTTTCTGGAAAGAAGATATACACAAT
>CAVERH010000045.1:0-758 GCA_963618065.1 bacterium
GTGCCTTTATGGTTTCATATAATTTTACACTTGTAACAGCAATTAATGTTACATTTGGCAGCCTTATTTTTTTCATCTTTATCCCTAACATTTATAATGAAGATTCCACAATTTTTTCATTTTCTACTTTATAGATAATATCGCATTTCTCTATAGTATTCAGCCGATGTGCAATAATTACCATCGTTTTCTTTCCATGAAAACTATTAACTGCTTCCATAACAGCCGCCTCTGTTTCATTATCCAGTGCTGATGTTGCTTCATCAAACACCAAAATTTCCGGATCGTGGTACAATGCCCTGGCAATTCCAATTCGTTGTCTCTGTCCCCCAGACAAACGAATTCCCCTATCACCAATTGTAGTATTAAGTCCTTCCGGCAGACTTTCCACAAACTCCTTCAGCTGTGATTCCTCTAAAACCTCCCATATACGTTTTTCATTAATTTTATCCGCATCAATACCAAATGCTATATTATCCCTTATAGATTCATCAATCAGGTAAATGCTCTGAGGAATATAACCAATTTGTGCAAGCCATGATTCATAATTTTTAAAAATGTCTACACCATCGCAGGTAATCTGCCCCTCCTGCGCATGTAGCAACCCGAGCAGAATATCTACTATTGTAGATTTTCCGGCTCCGGATGTTCCCATAATTCCTACAGATTTCCCCTTAGGAACAACCATATTGGCGTGCGTGAAAATATTCTTTTCCGCATCTGGATAATGAAAGGAAATATTTTTCAGTTCTATCCGA
>CAVERH010000045.1:768-24886 GCA_963618065.1 bacterium
ATCCGATCTTCCAACTTTAATTTTTCTTTTTGAGAATTTGCTTTTCTCTCCGCCAATTTAGCATTCGTCTTCATTCCTTCCTGTAAATTATCATATACGAAATCTAAGCTTGGTGTTGCATAAGCAATTTCTGTAATGTAAGTATTAATACGGTTTACGCTTGGAAGCACACGAATCGCAGCCACACCAAATGTTGCAAGTGTTGCCATCATATTGGTAACATTTCCTCCGGCATTAATGTAAAATGCAATGTACCCAAGCATACTTACAATAAACACTGTTTCAATAAGTAAACGGGGCGTATTATTTAATACTACATAATTTCTTGCAACGTTAGCACCAGTTTTCCCTGTCTCATAATAATTTCGTATAAAAAACTCTTCCCTATTGAGTACTTTGACATCCTTCAATCCATAAATCGCCTGTATTCTCCATTTAGCTATTCTTGATTGAATATCTTGATTTTTTACACCGATTTTATTAAGCCTTGGCTTTAAAACTTTGGTAATAATCAATGTAAGTAAACCAAATACCAAAATAACAAATAATGTCATCTTCACATTCTGTAACAGCAGCACTACAAAAATCAGGAATGAAACAACCACCTCAGACGCCAATGACAATAGAGCCAGCATCAATGCTAATGTTTGTGGAATATCGCTGTCCGTAATGCGAAATACTGTTGGAACATCAGCACCCAGATACTGCTCATACGGACGATTCAGAAATTCAGCCATCACCCGGCTAATCATATCATTTCGACTGTGTGCAATAAATGTACTTTGTTTGTATGTCAATAATAATAAATATGCGTTCTTAATCACGTATACCGCCATCAATACGATAAGTAAGGAAATTGTCAAATGACTCACATCTGTAATTTTAAAAGCTCTACAGATATTTTGTAAAAAATCATATTTCACAATATATTCCTGGAATGTATCCGGTGTAAGCAGCACCGTAACCACTGGAATCATTGTACTAACACCTAAAGTTTCCAGAATTCCTCCAAAAAATATCATAATTCCTAATAATACCAATTGTCGTTTCTGTTTCTTATCAAAGATTCCATTAATTTTTTTTAATAAATTGGGCTGTTTCATATAAGCTCTACCTTAATTTCTTTTATTTTGCAATATTGCATAGATTTGAATATTATACCATAATTACGCTTATTAAGCAAACGGAGGCGGCAGATCATCAGATCATTCTGCCGCCTTCTTTTGCTGCCGCAACGGAATCACAAATTTATCATATGCACATACCAGAACATAATAAAGTCCCGGTGTATGAAGTGCAATGTGCATTCTCACCTTATCCCCCATTGCTACATAACTGTTTTTATAGATTGCCTTAATTTTCTTCTGTTCTTCCCGGAGCATCTGAATCAACTGCCATGCGGATTCTCCCATTTTCCGCTTTTTAAAATCAAGAAAATAATAAAGCATTCTGCGATAAAACTGGTAAGATGCTTTATCAGCCAGTTCCTTCATTCCCACTCCATATAAATAACCCTGCTGTTCCTTCCAGAACGGAATTTCATCGTTAAAACGGCGTTCATGGATATTCTGATTCATAATACTGTCTTCCCGGTCTGCCACATAGTTATAATAGGGACTATCCAGGAACACACACCTGTGTGCATTAATCAGCGCCTTTGTTGTATAAGGAATATCCTCAGATTTATGTCCAACCGGAAACATGGCATCTTTCACAATATCCCGTCGGAACAATTTACTCCATACCGCATTGTAAATATGATACGGTTTATTATCACAGATATAGATTTCCAGAGCCTCTTCCCTGGTTAAAGGATAGCGTTTTCCGCTGAACGAATTCTTCTCTTTTTCACTGCCGATCTGTCGGTAAGAACAGATGGCAAGCTGTGCATCATTCTGCAGGCAGGCATCCAGCATATTTTCATACATATCCGGTTCAATATAGTCATCCCCATCTACATAACCGATGTATTCTCCCGAAGCTGCTTTCAATGCAGAATTTCTGGCTCCGGATAATCCCATATTATTCTGATGAATCACCCGGATTCTCTTATCCCTTGCAGCATATTCATCACATATCTGCACTGTTTTGTCCGTAGAGCCATCGTCCACAACGAGAATTTCAAGATTATGGTAAGTCTGACTACAGATACTATCAAGGCACCTTGCCAGATATTTTTCAATATTGTAAGCTGCTACAATCACAGAAATCTGTATATTTTCCTGCATCATTCTTCTGATATCCTTTCTTTATGCCGGACTATTCCTTCCGGATTAATCCGGATCATTCCCTCGGTATAAATATCCCTGCACTCCCGATCCCCCAACCACGGCTCAGGAGCCACTACAATCTTGTCTTTATTCGGATTCAGCCATGCTCCCCACCAGCTAAAGCTGGAATTTGCCATAATCTGGTGCTTACACTGGCTCATCAGCATCAGATCCAGATACCCCGTTTCTTCGCTTGTTCCCTGTACCAGGGTAAAATTGCCCAGGAAGTTCTCCCGAATCCACTTTTCCGTCCAGACCGGATCATTGGTAAATACAAAGAATTTCGCATCCGGGTGACGCTCCCTGATATAGTGCACGCCTGCCCGGTAGTATTCTGTCGTACAGCTCACACCATACATTTCCGGATGTTCCAGATAATCTCCACGGCGGACATGAAGTGATACCGATTCTGACTCACTAATCTGCTTCTGATAGTTCTTCATTTTGTCTGCCAGTGTCCCTGAAATTCCATCATAAATCCGGTCGGAAAATTTAAGTTCCGTATGCAGTATTTCTTCCACATTCTTAAAATACTTATTGCTCTGGAAGTATCCCGTGAGATATACCGGCGTTTTTAAAAGTACCTGCGGGTCAAAATTGCTGTCCGCCTCTGCATACTTTTTCGTCCTGCGCCCGGTAAGTATTCTGCGGATTCTCGACAAAAGATCCATAAAGCCATCTGTCAGGCGGTTGATTTCATCCTGAGAGGCCTCCTCATAAACTGCATCAAATACCCACAGCATCCGTTGCCTGTCATGTTCTCTTCCATATTCGGTTGTCACGTCTATCTTAACCGTCCTGCCCATAAACCGCAATTGTCGGTATAGTGCATATTGAAAAAGCTGATTTCCCAATCCGCCTTCCATGCGAATGATATCCATTTATTTTACCCTGTGCTCTACTTTACCCTTTCCGTTAATCAGAACCATCCCGGATGTATAGATTTCCTCTCCCTGGGAATTGTTCATCCAGGGGGTTGGTGCAATGACAATCTTATCCGGATGATCATTCAGCCATGCCCCCCACCAGCTGAAGCTGGAATTGGAGATGATATTATGCCTGCAGGCCTGAAGCAGAAGCAGATCCAGATAGGAGGTATATTCCGTATTCGTCTGCACCATGACAAACCGTTTTCTGTTCTCCACAATCTGCTCTCTTTCCATATCTTCTGTAATCTGGCTCTTAATCAGATCCTTCATCCAGCCCTTGATCCATTTCGGTTCATTGCTGAAAATATAATAGGTTGCATCCGGATAGCGCTCCTGCAGATAATTCACCGCAGCCCGATAATAGTCCGGTGTGCAGATATTCTCATATAATTCTTCATTCGGTCTTGAATCGCTTCTCCGGATATGTATTCCAACCGCATTCGTCCCACAGATTCTCTGATAAAGCTCCACCGTGGAATCATAAACCGTTTCCGGAAGATGCATTTGTGCAAGCTCCGGAAACTGAAATGCGTTCCGAACCTCTCTCCTGATATCCTCAAAATACTTTTCGCTCTGAAAGGCTCCGTCCAGATACCCTTCCTCCATGGTAAGTACCTGTGGATCAAAATATCCCTTTTCCCGGTAAATATTCGTTCTCCGCCGGCCAAAGATTCGTCTTAACCGATCCCGCAATTTCGTAGATCCGTCTGTAAATACATTAATTTCATCCCACGTTGCCCGCGGATAGGTCAGCCCGAACACCGAAAGCATGATCGGTTTCGCTTTCTCATCCCGGTATTCATTGATATCATCAAATTTTACTTCACGCCCCATCGAGGTCAGTTTCATATAAAGGGCATACTGGAACATCTGTCGTTCCAGACCTCCGGACATACGAATAATAATCATCTTTTTCCTCTTAAAATCCCTGATAAATAAACTCGGCCGCGCTGTATCCCGGTCCGTAATATCCAAGCAGTATCGTATAGAACAGCAGCGCATAAAAAATCAGCCAGCGGACCGGAAGCTTCTTTCGTGCAATGGCTTCCCTCACTTGAATTCCCCTGCTCTGCATAATCGAAACAGCAAGCAGAATCAACAGGGATACCACAGCAATGACAAATTCAATCCCGTCAAGTCCAAGCTCAAATATGGCAGCTGAAAATAAGTCCTTTAAATTAAACACCCGCACGGAATATCCAAGCATCTGCAGCGCACTCTTCATACTGTCTGCCCGGAAGAACACAAATCCGATGTTTACAAGGAAGAAAGTCCTGATTACCCGGAATGCATTGATCCATTTGGAATCCCCCGGAATACCGGTCCTGTGAAAGAACTTCTCCCCCCACGGAGTAATCAGTTCCCCTGTAACAATATAGAGCCAGTGGAGTAATCCGGAACCGATCACAAATTTCCATGCCCCTCCATGCCAGATTCCGACTGTAAACCACAAAATCAGCATGGCTGTAAACGTGGTAAGCTGCTTTCCTCTCTTCTTACCGAATTTTGCACGGAGCGTTTTACCAAGCTTTGTAAACGCACCGGTACGGAGCAGCGGATAAAACACATATTCCTTCATCCAGACTCCCAGTGTAATATGCCACCTTCTCCAGTACTCGGAAATCGTTTTCGAAAAGAACGGTGTCTCAAAGTTTTCCGGCAGCCGGATTCCAAAAATTTCGGAAATCCCGAGCACAATGTCCATACATCCTGAGAAATTCGTATAAAGCTGGAATGCATAGCAGACCGTAGCCAGCCAGATATACGCTCCCTGATAAGTGTAATAGTCTCCGTAGACCGTGTTTACGATCAGATTCATACGCTCGGAGATTACCAGTGTCTTGAAAAATCCCCAGAGCATTCTCTGCATGCCAAAGGTAACCTGCTTATAATCAAAGGGATGCGGCGTGAAAAACTGCTCTGCATCCTCGCGGTATTTCATAATCGGTCCGGACAAAATAGCAGGAAAATACATCCCATACGTCATCAGCTTCCAGAGACTTTTCTGCGGAACTGCAATCCCGTTATACACATCGATAATATATCCGAGCACGGAAAAGGTATAAAACGAAATTCCTAAGGGAATCAGGAAGTGAAAGCCCGAAACCACCTGCCCTCCGCCAAAAAGATAAGCAATTCCGTTTATGGTATTAATGCCAAAATTCACATATTTTAATACAACCAGAGTTCCGATCAGCAGGCACACAGCAGCAATCATCCAGATTCTCTTTAAAGGCTGCTCCTGCGCTTTCCCGATCTGTCGTGTGCAGAACCATGCCGTAAGGCAGGTAAGCACCGGATATAATATTAAAATACCGTTTCCCGAAAGCAGATAGTATGCTATACTTGCTAACAGCAGCACACACCATTGCAGCTTTTTGGGCACTACATAATATACAATTACAACGGTCAAAAGAAAGCACAAAAAGTAAAAGGATGTAACTGTTGCTCCCATTTCAAACACCTTTCGATTGGAGGATCCGCCTATGAGCACACTAACCATACATCATATTGGATACTTAGTCAAAAAAATCGTTCCTGCCATCCGGAACTTTGAAGCCCTGGGATTTCAGGTGGTACGCGAAGTCACCCGTGATGACATCCGTGAGGTGGATATCTGTTTCCTTGAAAAAGACGGCTATCGGGTAGAACTGGTATCCCCATATTCTGCCACCTCGGTCGTTGCCGGACTCCTTAAAAAATATAAAAACTGTCCTTATCACATCTGTTATGAATCCCGCCATTTCGAGGAAGATCTGGCGGAACTTACCTCACATGGCTATGTCCTGATGGGTTCTCCCACACCGGCACCCGCCATCGATCAGCATCCGGTGGTTTTCCTGATGAACGCTTCTCTTGGCATGATTGAATTACTGGATCTGGGATAAGATGATATCCACCATCTCCCCAACATTTTTCATGGTAACAACCTGTCCCATGGTAAATTTCATTCCAAACTGTGTTTCGATTGCGGCAATCAGATTGATATGCTCCAGGGAGTCCCAGTCCTCGATATCCTTGGAGGTTGTCTGATCGTTCACTTCGATTGTGTCATCGTCGAACACATCCCGGAAAACCTCATTTAACTGTTCATAAATTTCTTCTCTGCTCATTTACTGTCTCCTTTTCTTTTCCATTTTTATTCTTCTGCCTGACGGTTTACGGTAATTACCTGATTCTTATTTTCATAATTTTCCGGAATAACATACTCCCATTCACTGTCCCCGTCTTTTTCCGAAAGCTTCTGAAAGCCCATGGTTCCATAGAATTCCTTCACCATGGCATTCTTGGCTGTTTTATAATAATATCCGTGAAGCTTACTGATTCCGCTTTCCCTGCTTTGTAAAATGAGTGTATCGAGCATGGCCTGTTCCATATCCCGTTTCAGTACTCTGCAGCTCATAAGCCATAAGATCAGCTCCAGGGTATCTCCGTTCTTCTTTCCGATCACCAGAGAAACAACTCCGTTATCCCCAAACTTATCCTTCAGCTTTCCATATAAGGTGATATATCCGGGATCCTGTGCCATCTGTTCCACTTCTGACTGGGTCATACGCTTCGTTGTAAGATTAAACTGATTGCTCTTATTCGTCAATTGGGCAATTCTGGAATAATATATAGGCTCAAATCCACGGATCACAGCTTCCATTTCCAGAGATTTCAGAAAATCACTGTAATTTCCAAAGCTTTCCTCCTGCTCCTTACGCATCGCATTGGCTTTATACATTTCATTCCTGTGTTTATCGTCCTCTGACAGGGTGACCACTTCAAAATATGCATTTTTATCCAGAATCCGGATAAACTGATCGGGGTTCACCTGATCTCCATCCGTCATCTCCGGCACCGCCGTCTCCGGTACATGCTGGCGGATGATTTCTCTTTCCGCCGGATTGTCATCGACAAATACCAGCGCATCCCTTCCAATATTAAGCTCCGATGCAATTTCGGTAAGGTTCTGGCTCTTTGGCAGCCAGTTTGCCTTGATTACAATGAAATCCTCTGGCTTTAAAATTCCCTCCGGATGCTTTAATCCTGCCAGCGCATTCTCCTCTTCATTCTTGGAGTCCACATTAAGTAGAACTCCGATCTTCTTATGCTCCTTCAGGTATCCCTGAAATTCCTGATATACCTGTCCTAGGGAGGTTTCCTGTCCGATTTCCAGATTCTCCGGACCATCGTCTCCCACAATGCCTCCCCAGAGTGTATTATCAAGGTCCAAAACAAATGCCTTCTTATTCTTTCCAAAGACCGCCTTAATGATATGACTTAAGTGAAATGCAAAATCCGGTATTGCCTGCATACTCATTGCATATTTGTACATGTGCCAGTAGGAGGGATCCGTCCACCGGTCAAGACCAAACGCTGCGGATTCATACTGAATATCATAAATATAGAAATGTTCCTGCTGTGCGGCATACCGTGCAAACTCCATATTTAAGCGTTGGATAAATGCCGTCTTTCCATGTGGATCATAACAGTCCCGGTTTCCTAAGATACGATAAAAAGGAAATTCAAAATTATTCTGAATCACGGGACAATGATACGTATTCTCAAGCTTTTCCCACATCACGCAAAAGTGATTCATCTGGGCTTCAAACTTATCCTCAATCTCCTGAAGGCTGTCTTCCATATCCGGGAAGAAGGTGATGTTCCTACCGGTTGTATGAATATAGATAAGGTCCGGGTGGAATTGAATCAGCTCCTCATTGTCAAACATGGCATCCTGCCAGTACTGTGCATACTCCGACTCATAAAACTCCGGTTCAATCCCATAGTTTAAGAGAAAGAGCTCCAGCATACGGATAATATCATGTGTTGTGCTTCCCCCGAGAACTGCAATTCTCTTTTTCAGGAAGGTAACCGGTGTCCCATCCGCTGCCGTCTGTTCCAGTAACGTTCTTTTTATTCTTTTGGATTTCTTCAATAAATATCCTGCATCAAACGGGTATTCCAATTCTCTCATAACTGTTGTGCGACCATCCACTGCTGGAACATCAAAAGGAACCAGATCTGGATCCGCCATTCTCCTTTATCAATAAAATCTCTCCATATCTTCCAGACCACATCCGCATTCAGAATTCCCTGACGATGCAGCATTTCCGGGTCGATAAGACTTTCTGCCCAGCTCTTAAGCTCCGGCTCCTTCAGCCATTTGCTGATCGGTATGGAGAATCCCTTTTTAGGCCGCTCCATCATTTCTTTCGGCACATACCGGTAAAGCACTTCTCGCAGAACTCTCTTACCTACAGTTCCCTGACGCTCATATTCAATCGGAAGGCTCCAGGCAAATTCCACAACATCCTTGTCCAGCATGGGAACCCTTGTTTCAAGCGAAACAGCCATAGCGGTCCGGTCAACCTTCACAAGAATGTCATCCGGATGATACATCAGCATGTCCATCAGCATAATCTTATGATTGGTCTCCGGAATTTTGGATATTTCTCCTGTTTTGTATGGATAAGGCCCGGAACTCTTTTTCAAAGTCAGTTCCCCTACAAGGGAATCATATTCCCTGGAACGAATGTAAAGATCCACAGGATCCTTTGCTCCAAGAAGCGTTCCTTTAATCCGGACAACCTCTTTTGCCGTCAATGGAGTGCGCAGCACAAGGTCACTTGCAAGCTTCCGGATTCCATAAGGTACATGACGCATCTTATTCCAGATACGGTCAACCGACTCATAGGAAGTATAGCCACAGAACAACTCATCTCCGCCATCTCCGCTTAAGGATACGGTTACATGCTCCCGGGTCATTTTACTCACCAGATAGGTGGGAATCTGGGAGGAATCTGCAAACGGTTCGCCAAACATAAAGGGAATTTGCGGAATCACGCACTTTGCATCCTCTTCCGTAATATAAAGCTCTGTATGCTCCGTTCCGAGATGATTTGCAATCTCCCTGGCAAAAACAGCCTCATTATATGCTTTATCTTCCATTCCGATCGTGAAGGACTTCACCTTGCCGGTATTCAAGGACTGCATCAATGCAACAACGGTACTGCTGTCAATTCCAGCAGAAAGAAATGCACCGACCGGTACATCCGCTACCATTTGTCCCCGGATGGAATCCTTTAACAATCTCTCCAGTTCATCCACGGCATCCTCAAAGGATCCCCGGAACAGATGATTCTGTCCCTTTTGAGCAGCATCAGCCATAGACCAGTACGGGGTAATTTCATATTTATTAAACGGTGATTTAATTTTTAAAATTGTACCTGCATCCAGCTTCCGGATTCCTTTGTAAATGGAATATGGTGCCGGAATATATCCGTGTACAAAATAAATGTCAAGAACATCGGTGTCAATGGGATTCTGAAATCCATCCAGTGCTGCAATACTCCCAATATCCGAAGCAAATACAAAGCTTCCGTTCACAAATCCATAATAGAGCGGCTTTTCCCCGACGCGGTCCCGAAGCAGATATAACACCTGTTCCTTCAGATCATAAAGTGCAATCGCAAACATCCCCTTACACTTCGAAATGGCTTTCTCAATGCCATAAGCTTCAAAGGCCTCCAGTAAAACCTCCGTATCGGAGGAACCCCGGAACTGATCTACCTTATGCTCCTCTATGAGCTCCCCTGCGATCTGCTTATAGTTGTAAATTTCTCCGTTATATGCAATTACATAACGACCGCTATGTGACTTCATGGGCTGCAATCCCGTTGGAGAAAGATCCACAATGGATAATCTCCGGTGTCCCAGTCCCACCTGTCCGTCTTCCGTGAAATAGCTTCCTCCGGCATCCGGTCCGCGGTGCAGCATACGCTGTTTCATTTTCTCCAGGTTATTCTGTTGTTGTTCCCGTGTTCCCGGCCAGTTACAAAACCCTGCAATTCCACACATGGAAGGTCCTCCTTACTCTACCTGTTCTTCTGCCTGTGCATTCAGATCCGCATAATCACCTGCTGCAATTCTTTCCTGCATGGTTATCCTTGTTTCTTTTTCTATCCCCTGTAAATTTCGGTATGCTTCATCAAAGCTTTCATAGCCATCTGTTCCCCGCTTATCCGGGATTCCGTAATTCTGAAGCAGCCTGCCCAGATAGGAGCTGCACTTCATGGCTCCCGAAAAATTTACATGTCCGTCATCATAAAAATCAGTGGCATAATCAAGTCCGATCTCTTCGGTATGAACATTCATATTCACAAATGAATATCCCTCATTTTCAACTATTTCCTGCATATAATTAAACATCTGTGCCTCATCCTCATCGGCCGGATAGGGAGACACAATAAATAACGCTTGTTGTTTATTGTCTTCCAGTTCCTTAAGAAGCTCCTTAAGCTCTTCTTCCTGTTCTGCCGGAATCGGCTTTGTTTCCGTAATCTGACGGTAGTCAAAACCCGGTTTCTCAAGCAGTGCAATCTCATCCCTGATCACAAATCCCTTTAACGGATTCTTCTTCTCATAGATAATACAGCGGAGCTGTTCCGGTAAAACCATGGTTTTCCAGTTGGAGTGATATTTGAAAATATCAAAATAATACGTATACCGGTCTTCTTTGGTAGTCACTAACCGATTAATTGTATAAACACGATTTAAGGAATATTTGAGGTTATCCGTAACCCCTCTGGCATATGCCATATTTTCTGACATATCACCGTCTTCCATGGTATACATTCTCATCTCGAACACATAAACCTCCGGAGACTGTGTCTTTTCTGCTTCCTTCATCAGCGGTATTGCCGCTCCGGGACGCTGTACATTTGAGGAAAGAGGATAACATGCAATTCCGGTTTCTCCCCAGATCTGAGGTGCCGCATAGTACGTATAAACAGGACTTGAACCAATTAATATTACATCTAAGGTGTTCTCCTTTTCTGCATAAAACCCTGTAAAAATATCCTTAATGTCTCCGTTTGTTCTGATGATATAAGTTACTGACTGCAGCATCACCAGAAACAATAGGATAAATATGGCTGCCCGGATGGCCTGCTTCTTAGTCATAGCTTTTTCTTTCTCCGTTTACAATCTGCATAATATATTCATACCATTCGCGATATACCCTGTCGCTTCGATAAATTTCGCATGTTTTTCTAGCTTCCCTGCCCATCTCCCGTGCTTTATGCAAGTCATTTAACATACATTGCAGGTTTTCCTTCATTTTGATGACATCACGGACAGGGGTGAGCAATCCGTTTTTTCCGGGTATGATCAGGTCAGCCGGCCCACCACAGGGGCAGTCCGTCGAGATCACGGGAAGTCCCATCACCATGGCTTCAATCAATGCATTGGGCATTCCTTCCGTATCTGAGGTCAATACAAAAACACCTGCTTTTTTAATTTTCTCTGCAACATCATTCACAGGTCCTGCAAAGATTACCCTGTCTTCAATTTCAAGTTCTTTAGTAAGTGCACGGAGCTTGGGAAGATCTTCTCCCGTTCCATACAGAATCACCCGATAATCCGGGTATTGGGATGCAATTTGTGCAAAAGCACGAATCAGCATCTGCTGATTCTTATTATCATCAATCCTTCCTACGGTAACAATGGTATGATCCCGTTCCCCTTCATAATAATTCTCAAAAAAAGCCGTATTGACAGGATTCTTAAGTATCACTGCCTTTTTCTGGATCCTGTCAGGGAAAAACTGCTTACTCTGCCTGGTCTGGACGACAACCCCTGCCGCATAACGGAACAGGAAGCCTGCCAGAAAACGCATTGCCTTCCCCGGATATTCCTGGTTTGGATCTGCCCGGACCGAAACCACTACCGGAATGTGAAGTCCTATGGAGGTGAGCAGCGTCATAATATTGTTCTTACCGATAAATACAAGAATAATATCCGGTCGCTCACTCTTCCATATCCTGCGGAGCTTATGAAACCTTTTTATAAAATTAAGAATCCTGCTCCTTCCGGTCTCTTCTTCCGTGATATCCGACAGAATCCGCTTTGCACGCTCATTTAGTGGATATTCATTCTCTTTCTTATATTGTGTAACAAGTGTTACTTTATGGCCCTGTCCAATAAAATAATCAATGAGATTCGTCATTACTCTTTCAGATCCGCCCTTCGTGAGCGATCCGATCATAAAAGCAATATGCATATCTTTCTATCTCCTGTATGCCTCATACCACTGCTGGAAAATCAAAAACGACCAGATCAGTCTGGAATAATTGGCTCCTGTGGATGGTCCTGCATCGCCGGTCTGCATATAGCGTTCAAGCATTCCTGCCGTATAATCCGGGTCAAAGATTCCCTGATTCTTCAGATATGCCCGGTTTCCCAAAGCAAGGACCTGTTCCTTCAACGGTCCGCGCAGCCACTGATCGAGTGGTACCGAAAATCCCACCTTCGGCCGGTCCAGCAGTTCCTTGGGAAGATACTCATAAGCCAGATCCTTTAATATCCGCTTCTTAACTCCCTTCTGATACTTCATGTCATGGGAAAGACGGAAAGAATACTCCATGACATCCTTATCCAGAATCGGGCATCTGGACTCTAAAGAATAGCGCATGGAAGCCCGGTCCACCTTACAAAGAATATCTCCGGGCAGATACGTATCCATGTCAAGCAGCATTCTGCGTATCTGCCAGTTTTTCACTCCATACCGGCTCTCCACCGGATAGTGGCAGGGGAGCTGCTCCCCAATCAGCATCTTTTCCGCGATCGGAATGTATTTATTATAAGCAAACTGTGATTTCGTCTCTAAGGGCCGGTTTTTGGCAATCACCTGCACTGCAAACGGCAGCCGGTCCTCAGCCTTCCATGCACCAAGCCCGGGAAGATGACAGATCCGGTGCAGCAATGCTCCTGCCCCATCCAGCCTCTGTGCCTTATGGATCTTCTCATATACATTGTATCCGCAGAAAAATTCATCCCCGCCGTCACCGGACAAAGCCACGGTAACCTGCTGTCTCGCCAGCTTTGAAACCATCATGGTTGCGACCTGGGAGGAATCTGCAAACGGCTCATCATAATATCGGGGAAGCTCCTCCATAAGATCATACATTTCCTTTTCGCTGATATATAACTCCGTATGATCTGTTCCGAGAAATTCTGCGACCTTTTTCGCATAAATTGCTTCATTATAACGTTTTTCGTGAAAACCGATGGAAAAGGTCTTCACCGGCTTCTCCGAATGTTCCTGTGCAATAGCGGTCATCAGCGACGAATCATATCCTCCGCTTAAAAAAGCGCCCAGCGGAACGTCTGCGATCATTCGTGATGAAACTGCCTTCCGAAGAAGATCCTTTAATTCGGTCTTCGCCTTTTCATAATCCGTAACCGGATCCTGCTGCATTCTGTGGTATACCTGCGATATATCCCAGTATTTCCACTTTTTCACCGTTCCGTACTGAAACTGCAGGATTTCTCCGGGATTCAGTTTATATACATTTTCAAATATGGTATCCGGTGCATTAATATATTGTTGAAACAGATAACGGGATAATACTTTGGTCTGAACCGGTTCAGAAAATCCCGGACGTTTCATCAACGGTTTTAATTCAGAGCCAAAATAAATATTGCCATCACAAAGTTCATAGTAAAGCGGTTTCTTACCGATACGATCCCTGACCAGATATACACTGTCATCCTGCCGGTCATACAGGCAGATCGCAAACATACCATTAAAGCGGTCCACACAATGGATTCCCCATTTAAGATATGCTGCAATAATAACTTCCGTATCGCACGATGAACGGAACGGATAATCCGTTAACTCCTGTCGGATCTCTTGGAAATTGTAAATTTCTCCGTTATATACAATACTGACTCTATGGTCTGCGGAATGCATCGGCTGATGCCCCAATGCAGACAGATCCATGATGGAAAGTCTGCGCTGTGCAAGACCTATGGAATATCCATCCTTCATGGGATAAATCTCAACGCCTGCATCATCCGGTCCACGATGAATCATGGTATTATTCATTTCTGTCAGTTCATCCACACGAATACTCTGTCTGGATACATATCCGCATATTCCGCACATATACTGCTCCTTTACAGGCTGGTCTAATAATTACAGGTATGCTCCATAAACCATTCCTTATACTCGCCAAAGTCTTTGCACTCATTATCCACTCCGCAGATAAGCTCTTCGACTTTCTCTTTCATAAGTGACTGATAGTTTTCAAAGTTATCATATCCCTGCTTACACCAGGCAAACGGGTGGGTAAGAATCTGCACCTTATCGTAAGAGGTAATATTTTCCCGGTCCGGATATCCGTAGCGCCAGATATGATTGGCATCAGACATATATTTCACCTGAACCGGCGTGTCCGGAGTTACATTCTCCGCAAAGGTGAAGAAATCATTCTGATAAGCATTCAGAATACCGGGAAGCTTTATGTTCTCCCTCAGAACATCCTTGGATGGTCTGTGAAACGAAAAAGTATCGAACTGAAAGCCATACATTTCGGTAAGCATATTCATTTCCTTGACAATCTGCTTACGGATCTGCTCCATATCCGTCATTCCGTTCAACGCAAAATGAAGACCGATCTGATGTCCGCGCTCATGCATATCCTTGATCAGATCCATATTCTTACGTGAAAGAATGTTATAGGTGTTATTCGTCCACTGGAAGAAATAGGTTGATGTGAAGTCCATGCTGTTTTCTACACGGGCCAGCTCGTAGGCCCGCTCTACACTGTATTCCACATCATGTCTCATCAGAATGAAACGATCCTTCCCGAGTGCGTTCTGGTAGGTAAGCTCCTGTCTTCCGGTCTCTTTAATTATTTCAATAATCTGTCGGTAATCCTCGTATGAAAACATTTCCCTCTCCTTTTTCTATCTGTTTTTCCTGTCTGACACAATTTTCTTCATATACTGCCGCCATTGTTCTGCAATCGAAGAGGCTGTTATGGACGGTCCCAGCTCCCTTGCTTTCTCTCCCAGTCTTTCTGCCAGCTCCCGATCCTCAATCAGAAGATTGATCGCCTCAGTCATTGCCTCTTTATTTTTAATCGGTACAAGAATTCCATTTTCTCCGGAGCGGATTACCGTCCGGGGACCTCCGCACGGACAATCAGTTGCCACAACCGGCAGTCCGAGTGACAATGCCTCTAAAAGTGCATTCGGCAGTCCCTCCCAGTCTGAAGAAAAGGCATACACGGAAGCATTGGGAAGCTGCTTTTCCAGTTCATCGCTTCCTCCCATCAGCATTACATATTCCTGCGCCTTATTCTGTTCAATTAAATGTTCCAGAATTTCTTTCGTGCCATCCTTCGAATCCGGTCCGTAAATTTTAAGAACATAGTCCGGATGTTTCTTATGAACCTCCAGAAAAGCCTCAATCAGCATTGGCTGGTTTTTAAAATCTACCAGCCGCCCGGACTGAACCACTTCCTTCTGTCTTACCGAAGGTCCTGGTACATTCAGGTATTTATCATGAATCGGATTTAAAATGATTGTGGACTTTTTTCTGACATAAGCCGGGAAAAAGTCTCTTTGTCCCTCCGTCTGGAATACACAGCCGGCAGATCTCGGAAACAGTAATGGTATCTGTATTTTGTCATCCCAGTGGTCATAATGACCTGTCGGATCCGTACGTACTGCTGTAATTACCGACACCCCGGTTCCAATGGAGGCTGTTAATGCCCGGTAGATCGCACGGTGTGCAAATGCAGCTACCACATCCGGCTTTTCCTGCTTCATAAACCGGTGCAGATACCGGATCCGCAGAAGAAATTTCGTAATACGACCCTTTTTATCATCCTCCGGCTTCAATCCCACATGAACCCGTTTCACCTTATCGGAAATCCGGAACTCGTTCTCTGCTTTCCATTCGGTTAAGATATAAACTTCATCCCCGTCCTCGGCAAACTGATTGGCAAGATTACTGACAACACGCTCTGCGCCCCCCTGCTCCAGACAGTTTAAGTGAAATGCTATCTTCATATTCCATATCCTTTAAACATTATAACGATTTATTATAGCACAATTTAAGGAGATTATCTACATAGCTGTCATAATCAAACTCTCCGGCTCTCTTCCGCTCCAGCTCCGACAGTTCCTTCTGTCTTTCGCTGTCCTTCAGAACTTCGATGATCTTCTGTGCAAAATAGGTTTCTTTCTCACTGATGGTATTGCCGGAATAATCCTCTGTATCTCCCATATCAGGCACCAGGATTCCGAATTTTCCATGATCCAGAATCTCTGCCGGTCCTGTCCTGCAATCCGTACTGATAAGCGGTCTTCCCAGAATCATCGCCTCTACCAGGACATTCGGAAACCCCTCCGTATAGGAAGACAGTAAAAACATCTCCGAAACAGCCAGGTACTTATACGGATTCTTCCTGACTCCCGGGAAATAGACCTTCTGCTCCAGTTGAAGCTCGGATACAAGGCTCTTTGCCTGCTCAAAGGATCCATCCCCCATAATAATCAGGCGCATCTGTGGTATTTCCTTCTGTACCAGATAAAATGCCTTAATCAGATGCCAGAACCCTTTAATGGGATCATCTCTTCCCACTCCGATCAATATTCTTGGCCGATCTTCATTCTCCATTTTCCACGGAAGATCCGTAACCTCTTCCTTCGATAATTCCATAATTCCCTCTGCATCATAAGGATTGTACAAGGTTGCCGTCTGCAGGTAGCCATATTTTTCCTGCACAATATCTTCAATTTCCTTAGAGCAGCAGATAATCCGGTCTGCTTTCCGGACATACAATTTCATTTTGGGGTCATCTGCCACATCCTGATAGCCACGTAATCCCAGAAAAACACGGGTCAGCGAAGTTTTTGACAGGGCATTTACCATATTGGCAGATGGTCCAAAGCTGTAAGCTATAACCGGTTTCATCTTTTGTTTCAGTTTTTTTACTCTTGCGGCTCTCCGCATCAGATTTGTAATTTTAGCCAGTTTTCCGTTGCGGACACCAAGATGAATATTGATAATGGACAATCCCCTGATATCAAAAGCAATATCCGCAGCATCAAATATCACAATGGAAACATCATAATACGGTTTGAGTAATCTTGCTGTTGTAATACAGACTCTTTCAAAACCTCCCTGATGAAGCATCGGGCTGAGCAGGAGAAGTTTTTCTTTGGTATAGAAATCGGTCATGAGCACCGCCTGTCCATGCACATCAAAGCCAAGCTCTTTCATCTCATCCACTCTGGAGCTTCTTTGGTACTGCAGATGCTGTTCAATCTCGTCTGCCCACAGCCCCGGAGCCTCACGGATGCTCCTTGTCGTAACCAGATCCGTTGCAATTACCTCTTTACAGATGGTATCCGACATCAGGCACCGGAGCCCGGCCGTCTGTGCCTCCACGATGGTTCCCGGCATTCCTTCAAAGCGTGACGGGTATACGAAATAATCCATAGCCTGATAATAATCATTGACGTTGCTTTTATTTCCGAGGAAATATACCTTATCCTCAATTCCAAGTTCCCGGGAAAGGACCCTGATGTCTTCCATTCCGCTTCCCTCGCCCAGAAGAAGCAGTACATAATCCCTGGTCTTTCTCTTTACAAGCTCCGCAAACACACGCAGCAGATATTCATGGTTCTTGGCATAGTGAAAGCGTCCCACATGTCCGATCACATAACAGTTTTCTATGCCGAGCTCCCTGCGGATTTTTTCGCGTATCAAAGGATCCGGTGCAAATTTCTGACAGTCAATGGCATTGGGCAGGAATCTGGTTCTCCCCTGTTCCACCGCCTTCTTTCCAAATACGGAAATTCCGGCAATCTCCGAACAGGTAAACAGATAATCCGCCTTCTTTGACAGATTGCGCCGGAAGAATCTTGTCAGGATCCCCTTTAGTCCCTTATCAACCCCTGCGCTTCTTGCATGTGCAATGGTCGTTTCGATCCCACATTTCCTGGCAATCGGAAGGTAAATTGCTGCGGTACTGGTCATATGCCCCTGAATCATATGAAACTCAGACTTTCCTTCTGCATCTCTGTGCTCCTGCAGCAGCTGCTTCCATGCGCGGCAATAGGAAAAATAATTCAGGACACGAAAACGGGGAACACGGAAAATCCGTCCTCCCAGCTTTCTGATTTCTTCATTAAAATATCCATCTTCTTTTGAATGCACGACAAAGTCAAATTGTACTACGGATCGATCCATATGCCGGTACAGATCCATAATACGGCTCTCTGCACCGCCAAGCTGTGTATTTCCCAGCACATGCAGAATACGAACAGGTTGTTCCATATCACACCTCTTATCTGTTTCTGATTCTTCCTGCCAGATTTTTAAAAACCGCCAGCAGATATTCCCGGATTCTGCCCGGAAAGTGTCTTACTGCCCTAGGACATTTCCGATATTCTTCATAGGAAATCCATTGAACTCCCTCTTTCTGAAAGTAAACTCTGTAATGATCCAGATCCTGATCGGATACGGTTCCCGTATGAACCACCATTGTAGAATATCCGTTCTTTTTCCGAAGGGTTCTGGACAGCAGAAACGAGATGGGGTAAAAGGTCATTCCATGAAAAAGATATGGTCTGTCACCAAATCCATCCGTCATTTCCGAAAAACCATTCTCCTTCAGTGCTGTCAGGGTATTCTGATCGTAAGAATGTCCCGGTGCCATAAAAATGTCCGTATGAACACCATAGCTTTCAAGAATCTGTCTTCCCGCTGCAATTTTCTTTCTTTGTTCTTCCAGCGGTTCCCCGGCAAATTCCGAAAAATGGTTTAACGGAAAGATGCCCCCTCTGGAAGTTCCGTAAATGTGCTGATAGCCGTGCATCGCCACCGTCCAGCCTTCCTTCTGCAGCTGCCTGATATATCCAAAAAACGTTTTCGGATCCATAGGCGGTTCACTCCCCTTAAGCAGCTCATCCCGGTTATCCGGAACCACCCCTATAAGCGGTTTCACCTGATATTGATCAAGAAGCGCCTTGAATTTATAAAAGCGCTCCCAGTCCATATCAGGTGTAATATCATCTAATCTAACTGTTATATTCATTATTTCAAAAGATCTCCCTTATGAATTTCTCCGTTGAAATCATATTGTTCAATCAAAAGAGAACCATCCACGGTACGTACCACCGGTTTCCGGTCAAACACATCAATCACTTCACCCGGTGCAAAATGTGAAAAATCGATCATCTCATCAAACGGATGCGCTTTCCAGATCGTCATTTTATGATCCTCAGCCTCTTCATTTACATAAGTAAATGCACCCGGAAAAGGCGCTGCCACACCACGGATCAGATTGTAGATATCTCTGGTTCGCGCATGGAAATCGACTTTGCCGTCCGCTGCCGTCCGCTTGTTATACCAGGAATCAAAGTCCTTTGATTCCGTACGGATTACGATATTCCCGCTCTCATATGCCTTCAAAAGCTTACGGATCAGATTCTTCGAGCAGATCATATTCTTATACTGTGCTGTACGTATGTCATCATGCGGAGTGATGGAAAACATCTCGGTAGCAAAAACGTTCGGACTGTCTGCCTTTTCATCATAACGGAACATATTCAGATTAAATCTGGTATCTCCCAGAATGATGGACCAGTTTAGCGGAGAACGTCCCCTTCCGAACGGGAGGTATCCGGCATTGCCATGGAATCCATAGATACCATATTCAAATTTATCAAGAACACTGGGTGGAATCAGGCGCTGCCACCCCATGGAAATACCAATTTCAAATTCATTCTCTGCCAGAAACTTCCGGGTTTTGTCATCGGTCAGGAAATAGCTGTCTGCCTCATGAACCGGAATTCCATATTTCTCCGTCAAAAAAGACAGTCCCTTATAGCCTGATACCTGATTTTTCTTTGTCACCTCAGGGCTTATGGTAATCACCAGATCTACCGGGCAGATTTCTTCCTGAATGAAGTTCACAATATTCTCCGAGGTATCCTTTACTCCGAATACAACTACTTTATAGTGCATGATGCTCTCCCTCTGCTTCTGTGGCAACCCTTACGAATCGTTACAGATTTTCCTTATACCAGTCAATAGCAAGTGCAATTCCCTTCGCAAAATCATAATCCGGATCGTAGCCGAGAAGCTCTTTTGCTTTACTGATATCTGCGTTGGAATCACGGATATCCCCCTTACGGTCCGGGCCGAAATGGGGTTCTACCTCCTTATCCAAGGCCTTGCAGATATTATGATATACATCAATCAGGAACTCTCTTCCACCTGCTCCGATATTAAATGCCTCGCCAGCTGCCTCGGAAGAAGCCTGACATGCTTTCAGGTTTGCCTCTACAACATTCTCAACATAAGTAAAGTCCCTGGACTGCTTTCCGTCTCCGTTAATGGTCGGAACCTCTCCATCCATCAGCTGTTTAATAAATTTCGGAATAACCGCAGCATACACACCATTCGGATCCTGACGGCGTCCAAACACATTAAAGTAACGCATTCCGTAGGTATCCAGTCCATACAGTACCTTATACAGTCTTCCGTACTCCTCATCCACACGCTTCGTCAGGGCATAAGGAGAAAGAAGCTTTCCTTCATGTCCCTCCTTTTTGGGGAGTACCGGATGATCTCCGTAAACGGAAGAGCTGGACGCATAAACAAATTTCTTCACTCCGTTCTGTCTGGAGGCTTCCATCATATTCAAGGTTCCGCGGATGTTGATTTCTTCATATAAAAGAGGCATTTCAATGCTTCGCGGGACGCTTCCCCAGGCTGCCTGATTCAGCACATAATCAACACCCTTTGTGGCTTCCATACAGGTATCCAGATCACGAATATCCCCTTTGATAAAGGTAAACTTCGGATTCGTTGTAAAAGGTTCAATGTTCTCATATTTACCTGTGGAAAGATTGTCCAGACAACGAACCGTATATCCGAGATTTAAAATTGCCTCACATAGATTGGAGCCGATAAACCCGGCACCTCCTGTTACCAAAAACACACTCTCTTTATCAAAAACAAGATTCTGATATCCCATGATTATTCTTCCTTTCTCTTAAGCGTAACAAAGCAATTTGCACGGCACTGAATAGTTACATTTTAGCACAATGCCACTCCCGAATCAACTCTGTCCCCACCATAAGACAGGACAGGTAAAACAGGGCAAAGCCATAGATCATATAACGTGACAGACACATGATGGTAAGGGCAACCGCTGTCGTATTGCCTGCAATAAACAAAAGTGCAAGACACATCATCGGAACCGCCGGACTCTTCGGATTTCTTTTCCACAAAAGTGCTGTAAGAACAACTGCCAGTAAATAGATTCCGACCGCAGCAATATTAATCAGCGGATGAACAACCGCTATGCTCCGCACAAGCCCGTAATACACAATGCCGCAATAGGTAACCAGCCAGTTTTTAAAGCACTTCGGGAAGATTGCCTTCATCATGCCCATTGCCTGTTCATCTGCCAGAAGGTTCTGGGTAATATAATCTGTTGTTACATTCCTGTCATAGTACTGATAAAAAGTATCTTCAATACAGTTAAACTTAATCTCATCGTGCATCTGTTCAATATGGTCTGCCCGATCCGTGAGGGAATCTCCGGAAAAGCTGTAATTTCCTTCTATTGCCCATGCTTTATCAAAGATTTCATAGAAGAATTCTCTTGTCTGCTCTTCTCCGATCGCTTCTCCGTCCTCGCGGTCAGAAGCATAAATCATATTCGTAACCAGATTGACATTTCCGTACGTATTGTTAATGAATCTTCCGTTGTATACCAGATTATAACACTTCACGGCATATGTTCTGATAATGAACAGGGCGGACGTCACAGCCACAACCCCCAATATGCGGAGCAGCTTCTTTCTGCTTTGCGGCTCTGATATCACCCGGTACAGCATAATCAGCATGAATACCAGAATCGTCACCATCATCTGTCCGCGTGTCAGACTGAGCAGTAAAGAAAAAATCAATGTTCCGGCAACATGTTTCTTTCTTCCCTCCCACAGGAGTTTCAGTGCATTCATTGTCCACAGGGTAAACAGGGGAAAGGCCAGTGCCTCACTCATTACCGAATTGGTCACAAAAACACTCATTACTGAAAAATACTTCGTCATAATATGGGGAAATACCTGAATACATGCAGCAAGAGCTTCCATTTCCACAGGTAATCTAAACCGGTCTCCTATGGTTCTCGTAAGCAGATAAATTGCTATCGCCATGAAAACATTCTGGATAATTCCCATCGGATACAGGAAGTTTTCTCCAAAGAAATCTCTGAGCAGCTTCAAAAAAAGCGGATACAGCGGTTCCCTGTGAATATGCATCTTAATATACTGATCGGAATCATTATAGACTCCCGGACCATACAGAATAAACATCAGGACAAAAAATAAGAGTAATGAAAACAGTAAAATCAGATGTATCATCCTCTCTTTTTTATTTACTGCTGTCATTACTCTTTCCTTCATTCTTATAATCTCCAGTAAAGATAATCATCGGTCAGGAACTCTTTACGGTTAAAGATTCCTTTAATATCCATAAAGACCTTCCTGTCATTTTCCGGATTGAAAAACTGACTGATCTTTTCCTTTGAAAAATTGGTGAACTGATTGTGTGCCACAGCGACAATCACCGCATCCATGTCCTTCACGGCATCCATGGTTTCAAAGGTAATTCCGTAAAGGCGCTTTGCCTCGTCTGCGTCCGCTGCCGGATCTACCACGATCGGAGTAATTCCATATTCTCCAAGTTCTTTATAAATATCAATGACCTTGGTATTCCTGGTATCCGGGCAGTTTTCCTTGAAGGTAAATCCCAAAATAGCTACCTTGGCCCCTCTTACCGGAATCTCTGCCTTGATCAGATTCTTAACAAGGGATTCCGCTACATATTTGCCCATATCATCATTGATCCGGCGTCCGGACAAAATGATCTGGGAATGATATCCAAGGGACTCTGCTTTATAGGTCAGATAATACGGATCCACACCGATACAGTGTCCTCCGACAAGCCCCGGAGCAAATTTCAGGAAATTCCATTTGGTTCCTGCCGCTTCCAGTACGGACTTGGTATCAATGCCCATCTTATTAAAGATCATGGACAATTCATTCATAAATGCTATGTTAATATCACGCTGACTGTTCTCAATTACCTTGGCAGCCTCTGCTACCTTAATGGATTCTGCACGGTATACCCCGGCTTCCACAACCAGCTCATAAACCTTTGCTACGGTATCCAGTGTCTTTTCATCCATACCGGATACAATCTTCGTAATGGTTTCAAGACGATGTACCTTATCTCCCGGATTGATTCGTTCCGGGGAATATCCGATCTTGAAATCCACACCGCATTTCAATCCGGATTCCTTCTCCAGAATCGGTACACAGATATCTTCGGTAACTCCCGGATAAACCGTAGACTCAAATACGACTACCGATCCTTTCGAAAGATTCTGTCCCAAAATCCGGCTCGCACCTTCTACCGGTGTTAAATCCGGTGTATGGTCATCGTTTACCGGAGTCGGAACTGCCACGATATGGAACTTTGCTTCGCGCAGTTTCGAAGGATCTGCAGTAAAGTCCACCGTTGTATTCTTAATCACTTCATTTCCAACCTCGTTCGTCGGATCAATACCATTCTTATAAAGTTCAATTTTCTTCTCATTCAGATCAAATCCAACAACGTTGATCTTTCTGGCAAAGGCAACTGCAATCGGCATACCGACATAACCAAGGCCTACCAGCGACAGCTTGGTTTCTCCGTTTAAAAGTTCTTCAAATAAGCTCATATCTTCTCTTTCTCCATTTCGTTTTTACATTAAAAGACATAACATTCCAAAAATATGTAGATATTATAACACCACCCCTCTATATATTTCAACTGGGAATATAATGAACCCATAAATTAAGACAAAAAAATCGTTGTTTCTAAGTTGGATTCACCGTATCATTTCAGTAAAGAAAGGAGTCCAACTATGGCAAGGAAACAGCACACCCCAGAAGAGAAAGCGAGGCTTGTACTAGAAGCAATCCGAGGAGAACGAACTATCAATGAAATAGCCTCCCCCTGTGTGTTAGGATAGTTGTCAGTGAAGTTACAATGAATGTGTGATAGTATAG
>CAVERH010000046.1:0-18177 GCA_963618065.1 bacterium
ATGGCACCGGCGGCCGCAGATACGATCGAACGCCATCTCCGGGATTTTCAGCGTAAACCAGAGGATTATGACCGGATCATTACCGGCGATCTTGGTATGGTCGGTCAGACCGCACTTTTTGATCTGCTTAAGAAAAAGGGAATCGACATCACCGTGCAGCATATGGACTGCGGAATTGAAATCTATGACGAATCCCAGGACGCACATTCGGGAGGAAGTGGGTGTGGCTGCGCCGCCGTAACACTTGCTGCCCTGATCTTAAAGAAGTTAAAGGAAGGAAGCTATAAGCGCGTGCTTTTCGTGCCAACGGGAGCATTGCTCAGTAAGGTCAGCTTCAATGAAGGAAAGTCCATTCCAGGTGTGGCACACGCGGTGGAGTTTGCCGGGTGAGGCGGTTGACATAACAAATAAAGAGACAGCAACGAAGCTGGCCTTTAAGATAGACAGGCAAGAGAAAACTACGATTAATAGCAAGATATGTTCTAGCATTTCGTAAGGCTCTGTGATAGCGTGAAAGAAAATAGAGACCCGTTTAGGGAAGAGAAGGTTCCTGAACGGGTCAGACATCACGAAATTATGAGTAGCCACTCATACACAATGGAGGTAAGCACATGGAAAAGATGAAGAACAAGGGGTTAATTGAGCGGGAGCAGAAGATGAGCTATAAGAACTTTAATGTAGCGGTGTACTGTCCGGTAGGGAATGTGAATGAGATACAGGATCTGGAGGAATTCGACCGGAAGTTTGCCCTTCTTTATAAGAACGTGAAGCTTGGAAGGGCTTACATTGAATGCTTCCGGGGAATGAAATGGGCAACGAAGGAGCAGCTCCTTAAGGTGAAGGCGTATTTTGAGAGCAAAGGAATCGCCACCTCGGGCGGCATTACGACCTGTGCGGCAGAGCAGAACGATGGATTTAATTCGCTGTGCTATTCGAGTGAGGAGGATGTGGAGATTCTTCGTAGAGCCGTTGCATTGAATGCTGAAATTTTTGATGAACTGATCTTTGATGATTTTTATTTTTATAATTGCCGATGCCCAAAATGTATTAAACAGAAGGGAACGAAGAGCTGGAAGGAGTTTCGTCTGGAAAAGATGAAATACATCACGGAAGAGGTCGTGATGAAGACGGCAAAGAGCATCAATCCGGAAATGAATGTGATTATCAAGTATCCGCAGTGGTTTGAGGTATACAATGAAACCGGTTATGATCTGACGACACAGCCCCAGATCGCGGATACGATTTATACCGGTACGGAAACCCGGAATCCGGATTATTCCGGGCAGCATCTGCCGAAGTACTTAAGCTATTTTGTTATGCGTTATCTGGAAAGTGCGGCACCCGGAAGAAACTTAGGAGGCTGGTTTGATCCGTATGAATGCACCTATAACCTGACCTCCTATCTGGAACAGGGGTATCTGACTCTGTTTGCAAAGGCCAGGGAAGTGACGCTGTTCTGTTTAGGATCGCTGATCGAGGCTCCGGACTTCCGTTTATTCCCGGCAGCAGTGGGAGAAATGTTTGAGGAAGTGGACGAATATTTAGGAGAGCTTGGCAATCCCATCGGGGTTGCGGCGTACCGCCCGGGACACTCCGCAGGAGAAGACAATCTGCACAGCTATCTTGGTATGTGTGGCATTCCCTTTGAAGCACATATGCATTATCCGGAAGGAGAAAAGGTGGTATTCTTAGCCGAAAGCGCTGCTGATGATGACGAAATCGTAGAGAAGATGAAAGACAGTCTGATGAAGGGCTGTGATGTGGTAGTGACAAGCGGCTTTGTAGAAAAGCTGGGAGAAGTCTTCCAGCATGAATTTATGAATGTTTCTTATACTTCACGCAAGGCGATTGTGAGTGAATATGCAGGAACCGATAATTGCGGCATTAATATCTTCGGAAAGTATCAGGGAGATCAGCCAGTGCTGATTCCACAGATGAGCTTTTGTACCAATGATGTGTGGGAGCTGGCAGCAGGCTATGGAACGGGAAATAATTTCCCGATCGTGCTCCGTTGTACTTATGCGGAGGGGCATCTTTATGTTGTAACAATTCCGGACAATATGGGGGATCTGTATCATTACCCGGCAGCCGTGCTTTCGGTGATCCGAAAGGCACTTTGTGCAGGACTTCCGGTACATATGGAGGGAAACAGCGGCATCCAGATGTTCCTGTATGACAATAATAAGTTGATTTTACGTTCCGATGTGGCGTATTATGAACATGTGACCCTTCACTTTAAAGAGGATGTGAAGACGGTGAAGGAGCTTACCACGGGAAGGACCTATGAGGTCAGGGATCATGAACTGACCCTGCAGCTTTCTTCCTGCGTGAATTATATATTGTCTTATACGAACTGACCACATGGGATTAGCCATACAGTGAAACAGCGGCTTTATGATGCGGTTTGGAACAGTTATATTTCGTACAGACGGAACGGAGGAATTATTGAAGAAGATTTTGCGAAGAACAGGCATTGCAGCTGCTGTTTTACTGGCGGTGTGCATTGGTTATGTGATTTATGTCATGGCGGCATACCACCGGCTGCCGGATAACCAGCCACTTAACGTTTCCCAGTCAGGAGAATATGCACAGTTTGAGGACAGAGCTTCCATTACGACAAGGAAAGCGTACTGGATCATGACCTACAACATTGGTTTTGGAGCTTATCAGCGGGATTACAGCTTCTTTATGGATGGAGGAAAGTATTCCAGAGCCAAGGATGAAGAGAGCGTGATTGCGGATATTTGTGGTGTGGGAGATGTCATCAATAATACGGCGGCAGATTTTGTTTTCCTGCAGGAGGTGGATATTGACGGAACGCGTTCTTACCATGTCAATGAGCTGGATCTGCTCAATGAGTTCGTGACCGGATATTATTATACCTTTGCACAGAATTATGATTCGCCCTATCTGATGGTTCCGCCATGGGAGCCGCATGGAGCAAATCAATCCGGGCTGGTTACCTATTCCAGAGGTGAAATCACGGATGCGATTCGCAGAAGCCTGCCCATCTCCACAAGCTTTAGTAAGTATACCGATCTGGACCGCTGTTATTCCATTTCGAGAGTCCCGGTGGATAACGGAAAAATGCTCTGCCTTTATAATGTACATCTGTCTGCCTATGGAAGCAGTGAAGAGGTGAGAAGCGGTCAGCTGGGGATGCTGTTTGCCGATATGAAAGCGGACTATGCTCGTGGAAATTATGTCATCTGTGGTGGGGACTTCAATCACAATCTCCGGACAGATGCAAGCTCCAATGCACCGGAATGGGCACAGCCATTCCCAAGAGAGGAGCTTCCTACCGGCTTCCGCATGGGAATGGATACCCTCAGAGCTGCCGAGGATATTGCCCATGATACCTGCAGAAATGCAGATGAGCCTTATAATGAAGAGACAACCATGACGGTTACGCTTGATGGATTTATTATATCGGATAATATTTCGATTAATTATTATAAGCATTCCGACTGGGGATACGAATATTCGGATCATGATCCGGTTGTCATGCAGTTCTTCCTGAACTGAATGCAGTCACTGATGGAATATATGTAGTTGCTTATGAGCAGATGGATGATGCAATATGTAATATGTGATTTGCAATATGTGATTTGCAATATGTGATTTGCAATATGTGATCTGTGATATGCAACGTTGAGGCACTGTGGAACATCTGCTGGTTTCTTGTTTTGGACATATTACAGTTTTTTGAGGCATTTATATCCAGGATTTCTTTGATTTTTGGATATAAGTGCTTCATATTTTTTATTTATATCCAATATGCATTAAAATAGCTTCCTATTTTGACTGGAAATGCTTCATTTTGGATATAAATTCCAATTTCATTAGTAATATATCCAAAACTGTTCTGTGACTTCAACTGTTATGATTGTTATGATCGAATCTTAACTTCCGATTTGGGCTGAATAGTTCACAATCATTGAGAGGATAAGATACAAAGATTATAGAGAGTGTAAGATTCAAAAGTTATACAGTATGAAAAGGACTGGCTTCGCACATACTATCTCCTAAAGAAAAGCAGAGAACCGTATTTTAATGATAGTAACTATTCAGAACTCCATTCGCAAAACCGCTGTTTCACAGCTTAAGTTTTGCTCATGTAGTTACTTCGCCATATAAAATCTGTCAAATATGCTCTGGAATGCAAGCATTCCGACCATATTTATCAGATTTTGCATGGCTCTGAATAGTTACAAATGATATTGGAAACGGAGCAGGGATGGCATGAGCAGTGAAAGCGGAACAAATAAAATTTTATATATCAAGGCAGATCAGAACACAGAGGTGAAGGAGCCATGCGTAAGCGTCGGAGATATTGCCTCTGTGTTTTGTGCAGATGAGCATATTATGGCGAAGGTGAAAGCACTTACGGTGTTTCACTTTCATAAGGAGGCGGCGAAGCGGCAGGTCATCAGTGTGTTAAAGGTGATCGAGCTGATTACGAAGGAGTATCCGGGAATCCGGGTGGAGAATCTGGGAGAGACGGCGGTACTGCTTGAATGGATCGACGGGGAGAAGCACAAGGGGCCGGTACAGTGGCTGAAGCTCTTATTTGTTTCAATGATTACGTTTTTCGGAACCTCATTTACGATCATGGCCTTTCACAATGACATTGGAATCTATGAGCTGTTTGACAAGCTGCATACGGTGGTGGCTGGTACACCTGCAAAGGGAATCAACATTCTGGAAATTTCCTATTCTGCAGGACTTGCGATTGGAATTATTGTGTTCTTTAATCATATTGGCGGACGGAGGATTACAAAGGATCCGACACCGATTGAGGTGGAAATGCGTATTTATGAGACAGATGTGAATACAGCGCTGATTGAGACTTCGGACAGACAGGGGGATACGCTTGATGTTTAGTTTCTGGATGCATGTTCTGCTTGCCCTATGTGGAGTGAGCTTTGGTGTACTGGCGTCCGCCGGCGTGTTTACGGTACTGGCTTCGGTCGGACTGGTGCCGCGGTTTGCCGGGAAAATGCATGTGGCAGAGCATATATTTGCTTTAGAAGAGGCGGTGGTTTTCGGAACAATCTTAGGAGGATGTGCGAGTGTATTTTATAAATCCCTGAGAGAAGGAATATTACCGCTATCGCTTGGCACGGTTTTCCTTATCGTGTTCGGGCTTTTTGCCGGAATGTTTGTGGGCTGCCTTGCCCTTGCCATTGCGGAGATGCTGAATTCCATCCCGATTTTTTCAAGGAGAATCGGCTTTCGGCATGGACTTGGGATAGCTCTTTTGTGTGCTGCTTTGGGAAAAACGGCAGGAAGTATTTTCTATTTTCTTTTCATACAATGACATTGGTATGGAACTGTTACCAATAATTTATTGCGGAAGAGCGGAAAAAGTGCTATCGTAACTGTGAAAGTAATGAACAGTTACAAAGAAAAATCAAGTGAGGCGAATGATATGCGTCAGATGGAATTTAAAATGGAACGGCCGGGGCTCTTACAGGAAGGGGACGACATTACCGTGACGGAAGGAGTATTGCCGAGTAATTATTATTACACGATAGATCCTTCCCTTGCCATGTCACCGAACATTCCATTCCGTGAACGCCTGAAATCGCGCAAGGGTCGTGTCGTAAAGATTACGGAGAATCCGCGTGGATTTTATGTGACCGCTGAGTTCGATGAGTAAAAGAAATGGAAAGGAAAAAGTTATGTTAACTAAAGTAGCAACAACAAAAGCACCTGCAGCAATTGGACCTTATTCACAGGGAATCATCGTGAACGGAATGTTATATGCATCCGGGCAGATCCCGATTATTCCGGCAACCGGAGAGATCGCCCAGGGAGATATTACCGTACAGGCTAAGCAGGTAATGTTAAATATCGGAGAAATTCTAAAGGAAGCAGGAACTACCTATGAAAACGTGGTAAAGACAACCTGTTTCTTAGATGATATGGCAGATTTTGCTGCCTTTAATGCCGTATATGAGCAGTATTTTACCGGTAAGCCGGCAAGAAGCTGTGTGGCAGTAAAGCAGCTTCCGAAGAATGTCCTGTGTGAGGTAGAGGTTATTGCGGCACTGTAAAGTGCATACAGACCAGAGCACGGAAGAAACCCGTTACTGAAAGGCACGAAGGCGCAGTAACATAGCTTCCGTATGAAAAACAACGACAGGATGGTATAGATACTTGAAGACAAATTCAATAGGAAACGGCTTTTTATTATTATTAGCTGCATTTATCTGGGGCATTGCATTCGTGGCGCAGAGTGTCGGCATGGATTATCTTGGTCCGCTTTCTTTTGGTGCCTCACGGTTTTTGCTGGGAGCAGCAGTGCTGCTTCCCGTGATTGCATTCCGGAGAAAGCAGAATCAGAAGAAGGGAATTGCACCTGCCGGTGCGAGGATTACCTGGATCGGAGGGATCTGCTGCGGACTGGCTTTATGTGCAGCATCGACCCTGCAGCAGATTGGAATTCAGTACACTTCGGTTGGCAAAGCCGGCTTTATTACGACACTATATATTATTATTGTGCCGATTCTGGGAATTTTCCTTAAGAAAAAGGTGCCCGGAAAGGTCTGGCCTTGTGCCGTGCTTGCAGCAGTCGGTATGTATCTGCTGTGCATGAGTGAGAGCCTGCAGATCGGAAGGGGAGATGTTCTTGTTCTTTTCTGCGCATTTCTGTTTTCGGTACAGATTCTGCTCGCGGATCATTTCGTGCGGCTTGCCGATCCGGTGGAGATTTCCTGCATTCAGTTTCTGACCTCAGGAGTAATTCTGACCGTTTTGATGTTTCTTTTCGAAACCCCGCACTGGTCCGATTTCACGGCAGCATGGCTTCCGATTGCCTATGCCGGAATCATGTCAAGTGGAGTGGCATATACCCTGCAGCTTATAGGGCAGAAAAATATGGATCCGACGATCGCTTCGCTTCTTCTATCCATGGAATCTACCTTTTCCGTGCTGGCAGGATGGGTGATTTTAAAACAAAAGCTGACGGTGAAGGAGCTCATTGGCTGTGTGCTGATGTTTACGGCTGTCATTCTGGTACAGCTTCCCGGAAAATCTAAAGGTGGGAGCTTTCAGGTAAAGCGGGCTGAACAGAATATGGAATAGAAGAAGAGTCTGTCCGGATTTATGGTATGAAATTCAGAAAAATGCAGATACTCATAAGAAAGAGATGCAGGTTTTTACCTGCAGAATTTCAGGAGGGTAGGATGGACTATTTCAATGCGTTCTGGGTTGGAGGACTGATCTGTGCAATGGTACAGATCCTTATGGAAAAAACGAAACTGATGCCGGGCAGAATCATGGTGTTACTGGTTTGCTCGGGGGCGGTATTAAGCTTTCTTGGCATCTATGAGCCATTTAAGGAATTTGCAGGAGCAGGAGCAACCGTTCCCCTGCTCGGATTCGGGCATGTTCTGATGAAGGGGGTTAAGGAAGCAGTAAATGAAAGCGGATTTATGGGTATTTTTGAAGGCGGTTTTCGGGCAGGTGCCGTTGGCTGCAGTGCAGCACTGGTACTTGGACTGATTACTGCTTTTGTGTCCAGGAATAAGCTGGGATGAACGTAACTATTCCGTACAGGTCGAAGTATTTGCTGCTGAGACCGTAAGAATAGGATTCGGTAATGCAAATCAATATTAGGAAGCAGGTACAGAAATGAAAAGTGAAAGACTTTTAAGCTTACGAAATCAAATGAAGGAAGCCGGCGTTCACTGCGTGGTAATCCCGACCTCGGATTATCACAACAGTGAATATGTCAGTGATTTTTTTATGGCAAGAAAATATTTCAGTGGTTTTACCGGATCGGCGGGAACGCTCGTGGTAATGCCTGATGAGGCAGCCCTTTTTACAGATGGCAGATATTTCATTCAGGCAGCGAAGGAGCTGGAAGGCTCCGGTATCACCTTAATGAAAATGGGAGAACCGGGAGTTCCCACAATGACGGAATATGTTGATCAGAAGCTGCAGCAGGGCTGGACACTGTGCTTTGACGGCAGAGTGATTACCTCATCTAAGGGCACAGAGCTGGAAGAAATCGTAAAAAAGCATGAGGGACAGGTACGCTTCGATCTCGATCTGTGTGATGCAGCGTGGGAAAACCGTCCGACGCTCATTCATCATCCGGTCTGGACTCTTTCTGAAGAATATGCCGGAGAGAGCGTGGAAGACAAGCTTGCAAGAGTCCGGGACGAGATGGAAAAGGAAGAGGCAGGCATCCATGTGCTTACCTCCCTTGATGATATTGCATGGCTTTATAATATCCGAAGCAATGACGTGGAGTGCTGCCCGGTAGTATTAGCTTATACGATGGTAACAAAGGAGCGTGCGCTGCTGTTTGCAGAGGAGGGCTTTGCAGCAGGAGATGATCCTTCAGCGAGAGAACGGATGGAAAAGGCCGGAGTAGAGATTTATCCGTATGACAGCTTTTATGAGATGCTGGGCAGCGTGGCAGCAGATGCCACGAAGGAAGAAAAGAGAGCGAAAGTCTGGATCGATGAATCACAGGTGAATTTCCGCGTACTGAAGGAATTACAGCAGCTTTGTGAGGAGGAAAAAGCGCAGGCCGGTACGACGCTTCTGAATAAGGAAAATCCAACCACCCTGATGAAATCCATCAAAAATGAGACAGAGATACAGCATACCCGCAGGGCACATATCAAGGATGCGGTAGCGGCAACCAGGTTTATGTATTGGCTAAAGAAGAATGTTGGTTCCATTCCGATGGATGAGGTGTCTGTTGCGGAGCATATAGATGAATTGAGGGCACAGCAGGAGGGATTTCTGGAGCTGAGTTTTCCAACGATCAGTGCTTACGGAACCAATGGTGCGATCATTCATTACGGTGCACAGAAGAAGACCTGTGCTAAGCTCAAGCCGGAAGGAATGCTGATGATTGACAGCGGCGGTCATTACATAGACGGAACAACCGATATCACGAGAACCTTTATCTTAGGACCGGTAACACCACAGATGAAGCAGCATTATACGCTGGTGCTTCGTGCCATGCTTTCCATGCGTGCAACCCGGTTCCTGCATGGCTGCACAGGAGCAAACCTGGACATCCGTGCAAGAGAAGTGCTTTGGGAGCATGGACTGGACTATAAGCATGGAACCGGTCATGGCGTGGGAAATATTCTGAATGTCCATGAAGGTCCGCAGAGCTTCCGCTGGAAGGTTCTTCCGGATGCCGGAAAGCCGGCTGTTTTTGAGGAGGGTATGATAACAAGCGATGAACCGGGAATTTATCTGGAAAACCAGTACGGAATCCGGATAGAGAATGAAATTCTCTGCCGTAAGGGTGAAGAGAATGAGTATGGTCAGTTCATGTATTTTGAGGATCTGACATTTGTACCGATTGACCTTGACGGCGTGGAGTTAAGTCAGATGAGTGACCTTGACAGGGAGCGCCTGAACGACTATCACGCAGCAGTGTATGAGAAGCTGAAGCCCTATTTTGAGGGTGATGAGCTGATCTGGCTCCGCCATGTGACAAGAGCGGTTTAAGAATGGAATTTGTATAGGCAGTTGTTATGAGATGGTAACTGTGAATATAGAAATGCGATAATTCTGAATAGCTGCTAAATACATATATGAAAGCGAGTAGATTATGATACCGGAGGTAAATAAGGATGCGGCAGGCATCTTAAAAAATATAGATTGCTTTGCCCTTGATATGGATGGAACGATTTATTTAGGAGAGCAGTGGATTGACGGTGCCAGAGAGTTTTTAAATGCGGTGGAGGCCGCAGGTAAAAAGTACGTTTTTCTGACGAATAATTCTTCCAAAAATCCACAGGTTTATGTGCAGAAGCTTTCCCGGATGGGCTTAGAGGTTACGGAACAGAAGATTGTCACCTCCGGACAGGCAACGATCGCCTATTTAAAGAAGCATTTTCCACGGAAACGGGTATTTTTATTGGGGAATGAACTGCTTACCGAAGAATTTTTACAGGAAGGAATCATATTGGATTCTGAGCAGCCGGAGGTAGTGGTGGTAGGCTTTGACACGACGCTTACCTATGAGAAAATGTGCAGGGTCTGTGATTTTGTCCGTGCAGGCCTGCCGTATCTTTCTACTCATCCGGATTATAACTGCCCCACAGAGACCGGCTTTATTCCTGATGCAGGTGCGATCCATGCGTTTATCAGGGCTTCGGCAGGAAGAGAGCCGGATCATATCATCGGGAAGCCGAACCGTGACATTATGGACTATCTGGCTGCCCGTGAGGGCGTAGATCAGGCACACACGGCGATGGTCGGTGACCGGCTTTATACCGATGTGGCAGCAGGCGTGAACAACGGATATACGGGAATTCTTGTACTGAGCGGAGAGGCAACCATGGAGGACGTGAGGACCTCGGAGGTTGAGCCGGATCTTATTTTTGATTCAGTTAAGGATATGATCCCATTTTTGTAATGATTCCATATGGCATGAGGCATCTGCTGTTGAAGTAAAAAGGGCAATAAAGGAGTAACAGAGACACAAATGCAGGCCATGAGCGGATATAGGAGGATACATTGGCGTTACAGTTTTATTTTGGACCGTCCGGTTCCGGGAAAAGCAAAAAACTTCATCAGGATATTCTTTATATGGCGTCGAAGGATCCGGCCTGTAATTTCCTGTTTCTGGTGCCGGATCAGTTCACTATGCAGACGCAGATGGATCTTGTAAAGGAAAGTCCAAACGGTGGAATTATGAATATCGATGTGTTGAGCTTTGGAAGACTCACACATCGTATTTTTGAAGAAACCGGATATGGAAGGAAGCCGGTGCTGGATGATACCGGCAAAAGTCTGGTGCTTCGGAAGGTTGCTTCTACGGTACAGGAGGAGCTGCCGGTTCTGTCAAAGAATCTGAATAAAATCGGTTATATTCATGAAATCAAATCTGCAATTTCCGAATTTAAACAATATGGATTATCGGTAGAGCGTGTTGGAGAACTGGCGGAGTTTGCAAGAAACAGGGGGACGCTTTACTATAAATTAAATGATTTGAAGACACTGTATCAGGCGTTTGATGCATATGTGGCAGAACGGTTTGTGACAACGGAGGATACGCTTGCCCTGTTATCACGGGCGGTTCATGAGTCGGGAATTATAAAAAACAGTGTGGTCATTTTTGATGGATTCACCGGGTTTACACCTATCCAGTACCGGCTGATTGCGGAACTGATGGAATTATCCCATATGGTCATTGTATCGGTAACCTTGGGAGAAGGGGAAAATCCTTACCATATTACCGGTGAGCAGGAATTATTCTATTTAAGTAAGAAGACGGTCCGGGATTTGCAGAAATGGGCACAGAAGGGGAATGTCCGGCAGGCACAGGACGTTTACCTTGGAAAGGACGGACTGCCACGGTTCCGGGAGAGCAGAGAGCTTTCTCATCTGGAAAAGCAGTTATTCCGTTATCCTTTCATACCCTATGAGTATCCGCAGCAGGACTCGATACCGGAAATTCAGATCTTTGAAGCAATGAACCCTGCACAGGAGGTTCGTAGAGCCTGCATTTTAATCAAAAAGCTGGTGCTGGAGGAGAATTACTGCTACCGGGATATTGCTGTGGTGACGGGAGATCTGGCAGCCTACGGAGATTTTTTTGAACGGGAAGCTGCAACGTATGATATCCCGGTATTTATTGACCGGACAAGGGGAATTCTGTTGAATCCGTTTCTGGAATACATACGGAGTGCCTTGCGGATTGTCCTGCAGAATTTCAGCTATGAGGCGGTCTTTCATTATTTGCGGAGCGGACTTGCAGATTTTACGATGGAAGAGACGGATATTCTCGAAAATTATATTCTGGCAACCGGAATCCGGGGCAGGAAGAAATGGGGAGAGCTTTTTACAAGGAATGCGACCGTGCAGATCAATGAGCTGAGGGAACGTCTTTACAGCCAGATCACCCCCCTTCTGGATAAGCAGGCATCGGCATCCGGTTATGTAAAAGCGTTATATGGCTTCATTGTGAAGGGAAACATTCAGGAAAAGCTGCTTGCCTTTGAAGAACAGTTCCGGAAAGAGGGAAAAGAAGAACGGGCGAGAGAATATGCACAGATTTATCGTCTTGTGATGGAACTTCTGACACAGATGGAGGGACTTTTGAGTGATGAGGTACTTTCCCTGCAGGAGTTTGCTGATATCCTGGATGCCGGCTTTGCAGAAATTGAGGTCGGAACCATTCCGGGAGGTGTGGATCGTGTGATCATTGGTGATATGGAGCGAACCCGCTTAAATCAGGTGAAGGTGCTGCTCTTCCTTGGCGTAAATGACGGAAACATCCCGAAAAATGCCAATAAGGGTGGAATTATTTCGGATATTGACCGGGAGTTTTTGAAGGAATCAGAAATTGAACTGGCACCGACACCGCGACAGCAGATGTTTACACAGAGACTGTATTTATACATGAATATGACGAAGCCCTCCGAGAGGCTGTATCTGTCCTATGCCCGGATCAGCAGTGATGGAAAGACACTTCGGCCTTCTTATCTGATTGATACGATAAAGGCGCTTTTCCCCCGGGCTTACCGTGGAAATCTGCCGGAAGCAGAAGAAACGGTATATGAGCAGATTATGGGGAAGAAGGATGCACTTCCTTATGTGGCCAGAGAGCTGCGTGAGCGCGCACAGGGGAGAAGGGGAGGCATGACGGACGAGGTGTTTTACAGTCTTTGCCGGATTTACCGGGAGGATTCTTCCTTCCGGAGACAGATGGAAAAGCTTGTAGAGGCAGCATATGAGCATTATGAGCATAAGCCGCTGGGTGAAATGATTGCGAGAATGATCTATGGGACAGTGCTCGAAAACAGCGTCAGTCGTCTGGAACGCTATGCAGCATGTGCTTATGCACACTTTCTCCAATATGGCTTAAGTCTTAAGGAGAGGGAAGAATTCCTGCTTGAAAACGCAGATCTTGGAAACATTTACCATGAAGTTCTGGAGGTTTTTTCCCATCAGTTGAACGAGCAGGGGTATACCTGGCTGGATTTCCCGAAGGAAGAGGGGGAGAAGCTTCTGTGGGAGGCTCTTGAGAGCTGTGCGATGCAGTATGGAGAAACCATTCTTTACAGCTCCGCACGGTATCAGTATATGATCAGGCGGATGTACCGGATCCTGAAACGGACGATCTGGGCGTTAAAGGAGCAGCTAAAGAGCGGAAAATTCGTTCCGGAAGCATTCGAGATGAGTTTTTCACAGGTAGAGAATCTGGATGCAGTGAATATTACCCTTTCGGATGAGGAGAAGCTGAAGCTTCGCGGAAGGATTGACCGTCTGGATACCTATGAGGATGACGAGCACGTATATGTAAAGATCATTGATTATAAATCAGGGAATAAGAAGTTTGATCTTGCGGCCGTCTACTATGGTCTGCAGCTGCAGCTCATTGTTTATATGAATGTAGCAACAGAAATCATGAAGAACAATCATCCGGATAAGGAGATTGTGCCGGCAGCCCTGCTTTATTATCATGTGAATGATCCGATGCTTAAAACTGAGGAGGAGCTGAGCCCTGAGCAGATCAATGAGCAGCTTTTAAAGGAGCTTCGTATGAACGGACTTGTAAATGACAGTGAGGATGTCATCACTCTGCTGGACGGAAGCTTTGAGGCTAAGTCATCCATTATTCCGGTGGAACGGAAAAGTGACGGTTCCCTGTCGGCGCGTTCAAGCGTAGTAAGTCGTCAGGAATATGAAGTGATTTCGAATTATGTAAACTATAAAATGCACCAGTTTGGCACGGAAATTCTTAAGGGTAATATTGCTGTGAATCCCTGTGAGCAGGGCAAAATGGATTCCTGTACCTATTGTACCTTCCGTGAAATCTGTGACTTTGACGGAAAGATACCAGGCTTTACCAAACGAAAGCCCGGAAATGGGATGGAAATTCTTAAGGATGAACAGGACATTATAGAAAAAATGACAGCTATTCAGAACGCATAAGCAAAAGAGAAGCCACATAAAGGCGGTCTTGCAAATGTATTCCGAATAGCTGCAAAAGGTGTCAGAACAGATGATTTCTGTGCAGGAAAGCTGCTTATTCTGCAACCTGGAAATTTACTGGAGACAAGTCATTTAACGGAGTGAACAGAGCAAAGAACTCATCTTCTGTGGTGATTGTGGTATCTACGGTTTCTCCAAAGATATCATCATCGGTATGCTCAAAGCCGCTGAAGGTTGCAGTTCCGTCCTCTGCATACTCAACACTGACAGACTTGGTATAGTATAATCCACCGGTTTCAGGGCTGACCTTCATTTCACCGTACTGGTAACGGTCTATTAAGTACAGGATGCCGTTAGCGCAGTAGAGAGGATAACCGGTTCCACCGGAAGTATAGCTTCCAAGGTTCATGATCTGACCTTCCGTATTGTATCCGTAGAAGGATACGCTCATAGCGGCCATTGTGTCATCATCCCACTGATACAGGAAGTCAGAAATAACCAGAAGATCCTTGTCGGAGCCGTCTACGGTAATGTAGGCATAACCTTCAGTTCCTGCCGTCAGATAGCTGATGATCTCATCATAGGAAGAAAAGGTATTTACGCCTGCACGCTCCTGTACGAAATCATCAGGGATGAAATCCTCGCTTGTTTCGACAGTGGTATCTTCCTTAGCAGTATCTGCTTCAGCTGTTTCTGTATCCGCTTCAGCAGTGTCTTCGGTAGTGGTTTCCGCAGCTTCGGTGCTTTCTTCCGTGACGGTTGTTGTATCTTCCGTAGAGGAAGCCGTACCGCATCCGGTCAGGCTGCCTAAAATCAGTGCTGCAGATAATAATAATGCTGCATTTCTTCTTTTCATAATAAGTTCCTCCTTGTTGCCGGGAAATCGTTCCCGGTAAATATATTACTGGGTCTTATACTAGCATTATTTTTATAGAAAAGCAAACAATAAATTCTTAAGAATCTATAAAGCTTTAGAACTTTAAATCTGTGAATCCGGGGTACACTGTGCTATACTATAAACAATGGTCTGGTGCCAAATGGGAACAGATACAGAAGGGAGAGAATGTTGTGGGAGTAACCTTTACGAAGGAGCAGCAGCAGGTAATTGATACAAGAAACCGGAATCTGCTTGTCTCTGCAGCGGCAGGCTCCGGCAAAACGGCCGTGCTGGTGGAACGAATCATACAGATGATTCTGAATAAAGAGCATCCTGTGGATATTGACAGGCTGCTGGTGGTTACCTTTACGAATGCGGCAGCAGCACAGATGCGGGAGCGTATCCGGCAGGCGATTGACCGGGAACTTTCAAAGGATCCGTTTAATGAGCACCTGCAGCGGCAGGCGGCATTACTGCATAAGGCGCAGATTACCACCATCGACAGCTTCTGCCTTTTTGTTATAAGGAACCATTTCCACGAGATCGGACTGGATCCCGGCTTTCGTGTGGCCGATGAGGGGGAACTGAAGCTGTTGCAGCAGGATACCTTAAATGAACTGCTCGAGCAGGAATATGATGCGGCAGATACGAAGTTTCTGCAGTGTGTGGAATATTTTACGGGGGGAAGCAACGACCAGCTTCTCATACAATATATCGAAAGGTTATATGACTTCGCAGAGAGCTATCCCTGGCCGGAGGACTGGCTTCTTGGCTGTACGGAGGACTATAAAATTGCGGATGTGGAGGAACTGAACGGGACACAGTGGTGCAGGTACCTTACCTCTCATGTGCGCTTTATGCTGGAGGAGCTGGCGGGAAAACTCCGGCAGGCATGTAGGCTGTCAGAGCGTCCGGCAGGCCCTTACATGTATGGGGAGCTTCTTGAAAAGGAAGCGGAGATGTTAGAACAGGCCTCGAAGAAGGAGACCTATCAGGAACAGTATGAGGCCATGGAGAAGATCACCTTCGGGCGTCTTCCTTCGAAAAAGGATGACTCCGTGGATCCTGCGTTGCGGGTCATGGCACAGCAGCTTCGCAATGAGGTGAAAAAGCAGATCGAGAAGCTGAAAGGGGATTTCCTGCTGCGTTCTCCCGAACAGGCACTTGCACAGATGCAGAGAGCCTGTCCGATGGTCGAGGAGCTTGTTTCTCTGGTTCTTGCCTATGAGCAAATGCTTACACAGAAAAAGCGTGAGGCCAATATCATTGATTTTGGCGATATGGAACATCTGGCGCTGCAGATTCTGCTTACCAAAGAAGACGGCGAGATTGTTCCAACCAAGGCGGCAAAGGAGTACCGGGAGTGCTTTGACGAGATCCTGATTGATGAATATCAGGACAGTAATCTGGTTCAGGAATATCTTCTGACGGCGGTTTCCGGGGAACAGGACGGACGAAACAACCGCTTCATGGTAGGAGATGTCAAGCAGAGCATTTATAAGTTCCGTCTGGCAAGACCGGAGCTTTTCATGGAAAAGTACCATACTTATACAAAGGAAGAATCCGACTGCCAACGGATTGACCTGCATAAGAATTTCCGAAGCCGCAGAGAGGTTCTGGAAGGAGTCAACACCCTGTTTCAGAAGATTATGGGGCAGGAGCTTGGCGGGATTGTCTATGATGAGGATGCCGCACTTTATGAGGGCGCTTCCTATCCGGAAAATAACGGGAATGAGACGGAATACCTGATTTTTACGCAGGAGGAAGAAAGCGGCGAGTCGGTGCGCAGCTTTGAAGCAAGGGCGATTGCGGCTAAAATCCGTACACTGTACCGGAATTTCCAGGTGACGGATAAGGAGACCGGTGCGCTGCGTCCGGTACAGTACCGGGACATGGTAATTCTGCTCAGGACGAACTCAGGTTGGGCAGAGGAGTTTAAGGAGACACTGCAAAAGGAGGGAATTCCGGCCTATGTCAGCCTCCGCACCGGATATTTCGAGGCTTCGGAGATCCGGGAGCTTTTGCAGTTTTTACATGTGATAGATAATCCGAGACAGGATATTCCCTTATATGGGACGCTGAAATCTTACTTTGGAGGCTTCAGTGAAGAGGAGATTGCGAGAATCCGGGTTGATGAGACCGTCAAGAAGAGCGCAGGGAAGGACGCAGCAGATAATGAGACAGCAGGGAAGGATGCCTCGGAAGAAGCTGCAGGAACAGTCAACCGGCCGGCGGCTCTGATCGATCAGTTAAGGGCTTATGATGGGGATTTAAAAGAGAAGATTGCGGATTTTCTGGATACCCTTGATCATTACCGGAAGATGTCTGTTTATACGCCGATTCATAAGCTGCTGGAAGAATTGATCTATACCACCGGGTATTTCCAGTTTGTGATCGCAAAGCCCGGCGGTGAGCAGCGCGGGGCTAATGTGGAAATGCTTATGTCTAAGGCGGCCGCTTTCGAGCAGACGAGCTTTTACGGTGTCTTTCATTTCCTGCGCTACATCGAGCAGTTGTCGAAGTATGAGGTGGATTACGGAGAGGCAGATATTCTCGATGAAAATGCCGATGTCGTGCGGATTATGAGTATTCATAAGAGTAAAGGTCTGGAATTCCCGGTATGCTTCGTGGCCGGCTTATCCAAGAAGTTCAATATGCAGGATACCACAGGACGCCTTGTGACCGATATGGATCTTGGAATTGGCGTGGATGAAATTGACAGTGAGCTTCGCATCCAGCGTCGTATGACCAAGAAAAATGTGGTTTCCCTGAAAATGCGTCTGGATACGCTGGCAGAAGAAATGCGGGTTCTCTACGTTGCCATGACGCGCGCTCAGGAAAAGCTGATTCTTACAGCAGTTGTCAAGGATGAAGAAAAGCTGAAGGAGCAGATTGCGTTATATGAAAATACGAAAGGCGAGGATGGAAGAATGCGGTTTACGGATCTTATGAATGCCGGATCGTTCCTGCAATTCGTATTGCCGGCACTGTCCGAAGCACAGTTTATCAGTGAAGGAGAGCTAAAGGAGCAGAAAATTTCCGAAGAGTGCGGACAGATTCTGCAAAGAGAACAGTTTGTATACCGGATTACGAGAGAAGAGACATCGGAAGGAGAGCTTGCACAGAAGGAAAAGCTGCAGCAGCGCATGGATCGCAGATATGCGGACGAAGGATTAAAGGAGCTGGTAACGAAGACCAGTGTTTCTGAGTTGAAGAAGGCGCAGATGGATCTGGATTTTGCGGGAGAGCTGTTCCCGGAAAAGGAAATTGTGCCGTATATTCCCGCCTTTATGCAGGAGGAGCAGGGAATGTCCGGGGCAGACCGCGGAAGCGCTTACCACCGGGTGATGGAGCTGCTTGATTTTGAGAAGGTGCTG
>CAVERH010000046.1:18279-24741 GCA_963618065.1 bacterium
AAATCAGGAGCAGATACTTACATGATTTTAGAGTTGGAACGGCAGATTGCACTTATGGTAGAGAAAGAACTGTTGCAGAAGCCGTGGAGCGAGGCTGTCTCGGTGAAAAAGCTTGTGGTATTTTTTAAGTCCTCACTGGCACAGAGAATGGCCAGGGCACAGCACCTTCAGAGGCTTAAAAAGGAGCAGCCCTTTGTACTTGGCATCGCGGCAGACCGTGTAAAGCCACAGTTCCCGCATGAGGAGCAGGTGTTGATTCAGGGAATCATCGATGCTTTTTTCGAAGAGGGTGACGATCTTGTTCTGATGGATTATAAGACCGATGCCGTGAAGACCGGGGAAGAGCTGGTGAAGCGTTATCACACCCAGATGGAATACTATACGGAAGCTCTGGAACGCATCATCGGTAAGAAGGTGAAGGAGCGGATTATTTATTCCTTTGCGCTTGGTGAGGAGATTCGGATGTAAGGGATGAAGATGCAAACCGATATCGGAGTGTGCAAAGAATAAGAGAAAGAAGATTACGATTCCGTAGAGGGGGATTGACACCGGATGGAAAGAGTTGTATCTTTATAACGATCGGTGCAATCACCGAAATAAATTAATCACTTCGCTAGGGGAGCATTTGCTGAGATTATCTGTTACACAGATTAACCCTCACTACTTGAACCGGGTAATACCGGCGTAAGGAAGCACAGGATAACAGGATCATATTATGTCCTCCTTAGCGATGTAAAAAGTCTAAGGAGGATTTTTTATGTCACTATTTTTTACCAAAGAAGATGGCTACTTTTCACTGACAACAGGCGGCGAGGTCGCTGTGATGATTCTGATTGCAGTTCTCGTGATTCTGACCGCAGTGATCAGTACCAGAGTCAAAGAGAACAATAACCAGAAAAAGAGCCCGTTTTCTACCAGGCAGCTCGTATTTTCTGCAGTTGCACTGGCACTTGGATTTGTCACCTCTTATATTAAGATCGTGAACATGCCATGGGGCGGCTCCATCACACTTTGCTCTATGCTGTTTGTAACCATGATCGGTTACTGGTATGGACCAAAGGTCGGCATTACGGCGGCATTTGCTTACGGTCTGCTGCAGTTCGTGCAGGATGGCGGAAGCTATATTTTATCCCCTCTGCAGGCGTGTCTTGATTACATCCTTGCATTTGCTGCATTAGGTCTTTCCGGATTCTTCAATAAGCAGAAGAACGGATTATTAAAGGGCTATCTCGCAGCGATTCTTGTAAGAGGTCTGTGCCATTCTATCGGCGGTTATCTGTACTGGATGGATTACATGCCGGACAACTTCCCGAAGTCCCTGACCGCGATTTACCCGATTGCCTATAATTATGCTTATATTTTAGGAGAAGGTCTGATTACCGTAATTATCATCATGCTTCCTCCGGTAAAGAAAGCGATCGAAAAGGTGAAAGCAATGGCTGTGCAGGCGTAAAGCCCGGTCATTACAAACATGATAAAGGATAGCCCACTGTCTTGCATTTTGCAGGCCGGTGTGCTATTCTTTTTTTAACAAAGAAATTGGTAACGTTACCAATGGCGTAAATACAGCGCTGACAGCTATTTTGGAATAGCAGAAAGAGATGGAGAATATGAAGAGAGCAAGTGGCATTTTATTACCGGTTTCCAGTCTTCCGTCCCCTTACGGAATTGGAACTTTCTCGAAAGAAGCATATGAATTTGTGGATTTTCTGGCAGCAGCCGGACAGACCTACTGGCAGATTCTGCCGTTAGGACCGACCGGATATGGGGATTCCCCGTACCAGTCTTTTTCCACCTTTGCAGGAAATCCGTATTACATCGATCCGGAGGAGCTGATGGAAAAGGGATGGATTACGAAGAAGGACTGTGAAAGCTGCGATTGGGGAGATACCGAAGGTTATGTAGATTATGAGAAGATCTATCTTTCCCGGTTCCGTCTCTTAAAGAAGGCTTTTCTGAACAGCAAAATCGAAGAAGACGCACAGTTCCAAAGCTTTGTGCAGGAAAATGAATACTGGCTTGCCGATTATGCGATGTATATGGCAGTCAAGGATCATTTTAAGGGTGTGAACTGGTTAAGCTGGGAGGAGGACATCCGGATCCGTGATGCGAAAGCCATGAAGAAATACCGAGAGGAGCTGCAGGAAGAGATTCTGTTCTATGAATTCCAGCAGTATCTTTTTGAAGCGCAGTGGCTCCGGCTCAAGAAGTATGCGAATGAGAAGGGCGTTCTGATCGTGGGGGACATTCCGATCTATGTTGCTTTCGACAGTGCGGATACCTGGGCGAATCCGGAGCTTTTCCAGCTGAATGAAAAGGGCGAACCGGTGGCCGTTGCCGGATGCCCGCCGGATGCATTCTCGTCAACAGGTCAGCTTTGGGGAAATCCGCTGTATCGCTGGGATTATCATGCACAGACTGGTTTCGCATGGTGGATGAAACGAATTGGTTACTGTTATAAATTATATGATGTGGTACGTATCGATCATTTCCGTGGCTTTGATGAATATTACAGCATTCCCTACGGCGATCCGACCGCAGAGTTTGGTAAGTGGGAGAAGGGTCCCGGTTATGCGTTATTTAAGACGATGAAGGAGCAGATCGGAAATAAGCCGGTGATTGCAGAGGATCTTGGCTTCTTAACACCGTCGGTCATCCGTCTTGTGCAAAAGACCGGCTATCCGGGAATGAAGATTTTACAGTTTGCATTTGATTCGAGAGAAGATAGTGATTATCTGCCGCACAACTACACGGCAAACAGTGTGGTTTATACCGGAACGCATGACAATGATACAACGCTCAACTGGTATCATACGATTCCGGCACGTGACCGCCTCTTTGCAAAGAACTACCTGAACATCAAAGGGAATGAGAAGGTGACCTGGGAGTTTATCCGGGCAGCGATTGCAAGTGTATCTGATACGGCAATTATTCCGATGCAGGATTATCTGGAGCTTGGCAGCGAAGCCAGAATCAATACGCCGTCTACACTGGGAGATAACTGGAAGTGGCGGATGAGCGCAGAACAGCTTTCACCGGAACTGGCAGAAGAAATTCTGGAGTTATGTAAACTGTACGGACGTGTGAGAGAAAAATAAAGATAGGATACAGAAGATATTATAGATTGTAGAAGTAAAGATAGAGATTTAGGTTAAGATTCAGATTCAGCGGCTCTATACCTGATAAGATGGAAGGAAAAGAGAAGGCCGTGGAAGAAAGCTGGAAAAAGCCAGAGAAGGATACGGAAAGACCAAGAGAAATACAGAAAGAGAAAAAGAGTTACAGAGAGAAAAAAAGAGTTACAGAAAGACGAAAAAAATAGAGAAAGAGGGATGGAAGATGGGAGAAATGACAATCAAGGATATTGCCAGAAAATGCGGGGTCGGACCGAGTACGGTGTCCCGCGCCATCAATAACCATCCCAATATCAATCCGGAAACCCGGGAAAAGGTACTGGCCGTCATACGGGAAACCGGCTTTGTCCCGAATAACAGTGCACGGAATCTGAAACGGACAGAAGCCAACTGTATTGCGGTATTGATTAAAGGCATCACAAATCCGTTTTTCAGTTCGGTGATCCAGATTATCGAGGAACAGATTCACGAAAAGCACTTTACCATGGTGATGCAGCATGTGGAAAGCTACGAGGATGAACTGGATGTGGCATTGAACCTGATTAAGGAAAAGCGTCTGCGCGGGATTATCTTTCTGGGAGGAAATTATCAGCATGATGCGAAAAAGCTCAGGATGCTGAATGTCCCTTTTGTATTCAGTACGATCGGGACGGTGGCAGAGGAGAGTGTGAAAAAGAATTATTCCAATATTGCGGTGGATGACCGGGCAGAAAGCTGCCGTATGGCAGAGTATCTGCTAGGACTCGGGCATAAGCAGATTGCACTGATTACAGAAAATGCAGAGGGAGAGTCGGTTGGGAAGCTTCGTCTCTTAGGCTATCAGGATGCATTGAAGGAACAGGGAATAGCGGTAAATCCGAAGCTGATCTTGAAAATAACGGATGATGTTGATCCGTATTCGATGGAAAATGGTTACCGGATGACGAAAGAGCTGCTGCAGTCCGGCGAGCCGTTTACGGCGGTGTATGCGATTGCAGATACCTTGGCGATCGGAGCCTGCCGGGCATTGCATGAGGCTGGAAAACGGATTCCGGAGGATGTGTCAGTTGCCGGTTTTGATGGGATCCCACTCGGGGAATATTATATTCCGAAGCTGTCTACGATGCGGCAGCCGGTAGAAGCCATGGCAGATAAAACGGTCCGCCTGCTTCTGCAAATCTTAGAAGAGGGCGGATCGCATGAACATCTGATTTTCCCGGCAGAGCTGGTGATCCGGGAATCGACCGCTTCACCGGGGTAATTATGAGTGATGAGGTAATTACATGTGATAAGCTATACTTATCTGCAACAGTTTTCAGCATATGATTTCGAACAGACATATCGGCTTAGGATAGGAAAATACGCCTTGAAAGGTTGGAGTTGTGATATTCGGGATTGTTCGTAACATCTTCCTGAAACCAGTCAAGCGGAGTGAACGCATTGGCAGCTTCCACATCCGGGAATTCCACTTCGGCAATAATTAATGGCGCAAAGGGCGCATCAAATACATCAAGTTCGACCTTTAAGGAGGTATCTGTGATTGGGATCAGATACCGTTTTTTCGAAATAATGTTGCCGTCAGCTTTCGGGCGGAGGTGCTCGTACCCTTCCTTGGACAAAGGCAGGTTGTATTCTTCCCGTGCAAGGAGTCCGGTTCCCTTGTAGGTGAGGTAATATTCCTCATCCTGCTTGCGGATGCGGATTACCGGGGAGGTGCAGAGGTAGGCCTGCTCAATGTGAAGGCATTGATAGCCGGAGAGGTTTTCGGGGAGGTGTTTGATTAAAAATTTGCGTTCAATTTCCATAAAAGAATCCTTTCGTTACTAAAATGATGAACCCATTATATCATAATAGGAACAGACTGTGGGAACGGATTGAAATGCGTTTACCGGCAGGCAATATAAACATCCATGCTCTTTCCATTCGTTTCAAAGCAGGGAATGACATCCTTTTCCGTATGTTCCAGATTGTTCACGCTCATATACTCCATAAGGGTTTTATAGGCGTTAGGAATGGTAACAAAGGGGTTCTCAAAAGGCTTTTCTATATGGATTGCCGCATACTTGTGGTCTGCCTGCTCATGTATTTCAATGTCAGGAGGGACAACACCGTCGGGAAGTACCCATGCAGCCTCATATCCATGCATATTGAAAACATTGATCTGCTCCTGTGACAATTTAGGAAAATCCCAGCCGATGACACGAGGGTTTTCAACACCGCAGTTACGGGCAATGGAAAATACTCTTTCAATGGCGTCTCTTTCCGGGTCGGAGCTTATAACCGCGTATTTTATATAGCGAAAAGCGGGCACGGTTTCAACGCGCAAATTAGTATATGCCTCGTTACAAATGACCATATCATCACGGAACAGATTGTCCAGTGAACAGTTGAAAAGTCTGCAAAGCTCAATCGCCTTATCCATTTCGGGCTGGGCGGCATCCAGTTCCCATTTGGATATGGTCTGACGACTGATATTCATTTTCTCAGCTAAATCCTCCTGTGTCATATTTTCTCTCAGATGTCTTAAAAATTGTAAATTCTTTCCGAAACTCATAAAAAATTTCCTCCTATAATAAGTCCTGAATCATTGATTTTACCGGTTTGGTTTTGATAACTGCTCTGTCATTTTTTTGCGTACGCTGTATAATTAATATAGTGTTTCCATTAACAAACTGCAACCAATCGATATGTGCTATTTTTTCACATCGTGCAACTTCAAAGTGCATTCAAAGGCAAATTGAAAAGCATAGGAATCCGTTCGCACAGTCTGCTCATAATGTGGTATAATATAAGCTATATTGTTGGACTTACTCTTGGTTATGGAGAAAGGATGGTTGCTTAAGGAGGAACGGAAGAAATGGGAAAAATCACTTTATATCACGGAACTCCGGACAAACTTGTCGTACCGAAGTACGGTGGTGGAAATGAAAAACATGATTATGGCAAGGGCTTTTATCTGACCGAGAGTATGGAACTTGCCAAAGAGTGGGCAGTGTGTCGACCGAATGATACAAATGGATGGGTTCATAAATATGAACTTGAAACCGATGGACTGAAGATACTGGATTTTCAGCAGATGGATGCTCTTGCGTGGTTTGCCGAACTGATGAAGCACAGGGACGCCGACGACTCTAAGCGATATCATATGCTTGCAAAGAAGTTTATCGAGAAATACGGTGTTGATACAAGCGGTTATGATGTGATTCGTGGTTGGAGAGCCGATGCGTCTTACTTCTATATCGCTAAGGAGTTCGTGCGGGACAATATTGACATCGACATTCTCGAAGAACTGCTTTCACTGGGCGGTTTAGGCATTCAATACTGCATCAAATCCGAAGCGGCATATGCC
>CAVERH010000047.1:0-24187 GCA_963618065.1 bacterium
AATGTAACATTAATTGCTGTTACAAGTGTAAAATTATATGAAACCATAAAGGCACTGACCTATAGTATGCGGGATATTGAATTTGGAGAAGTTGTTCTGGTAACCCACAGGAAACCATTGGGACTGCCCAAAGGAATTACGTATAAGCATACAGAGAAGATTACCGATATTGATAAGTTTAACTATCTTATGGCATATGAGCTGGGATCCTACGTGAATACCGACTATATCATTCTGGTACACTATGACGGATTTATCGTGCATCCGGAAATGTGGAGAAATGAATTTCTTGAATATGATTATATCGGATCACCCTGGCCGCTCCCGACAGCGGAGCATTCCACATATTATGATGAGGATGGGAATGTGTGCCGTGTAGGAAACAGCGTATCTCTACGGAGTAAACGGCTGCTTGAATACCCGAAGAAGGCCGGACTTGAATGGAAGCCGGCATCCGACGGATTTTACAATGAAGATATCTTTTTGTGCTGTATGAATAAAGTGAAAATTGAGAAGGCCGGTATGAAGTTTGCCCCGGTTGAGGTGGCAAGATTGTTTGGAAGAGAGCATACTATACCGGAAACAGAGGGGGTAACCCCGTTTCTGTTTCATAAGTGGTGGGGAGAAAATAAAGACTTTCCAAGGTTTGAAAATCCTTTTACCAAAATCTGGCTTACCATGAAAGCCATCCGGCGTAAACTGATGTTTTGGAGAGATTGGAGTTAGTGTATGGTCATTGATTGTGTGCCATTTTTTAACGAACTGGATATTCTGAAGCTGCGCCTTCATATTCTTAATCCGCTGGTGGACCGGTTTGTGATTGAAGAAGCGACGCATACCTTTTCGGGGATGCCGAAGGAATTGTGCTTTGAGAAAAATAAGCAGATGTTTGCAGAATTTCTCCCTAAAATCACATATGTTATAGTAAATAATTCTCCGGAAGAATTATCTACCCATGAAAGGGATAAATTTCAGAAAAATGCATTAGCGAAAGCACTTGCGGATGCTTCAAACGAGGATGTCCTGATCTTGAGTGATGTGGATGAAATTCCCAATCCGAAGGTGTTAAAAGAAATTATCGAACAATTTGATCCGGATAAAGTATACCATCTGGCACAGAGAAATTTTTACTGTTATCTCAACATGGAGGAAGTTTCGGGAAACCTGCTTTCCATAACGGGAGAATTTCCCGATGTACAGCGCAGAATGTGGCTCGGAACGAAAGTATTTGCCAAAAGAAATATTCCGGAAAGCGGAATTATTGATCTGCGGGAAGTGGCACCGACCGATCCAAGAAGTGTTCGGGTGGCAGATGGTGGATGGCATTTTGGATATATGGGAAGCTGCCATGAAACCGATGTTTCTAAGCGGGTAGGAGAAAAGGTAGTTGCGGCAGCCCATCAGGAGTACAATAAGGAAGACATCCTGGCAGAAGTAAAGGATCGCCTGATTCTGGGAGAGGATATTTTTGGAAGAAATGCCCGATTTAACTGGGCGGTAATTGATGATACTTATCCGCAGTATTTGCGGGATCACCGGGCAGAGTACGATTATCTGATCATGCCGCCGATCAGTGAAAGCAGAAAGGCGTGGGTCAGAGTATGGATGCCGGTAAAACGGTTCTGCCGTAAAGCACGGAGAAAGATTCGTCGTGTCTGCCGCAGGAGGTAAGGAATGAATCAGAGAAATAAGATTGCAACAGTATATGGATTATGGTTTGCGGACCTTGTCGGAATTGTGATTTCCTTTGTGCTTGCGACTTATATCCGATTCCGGAATTTCCGGGATATGGAGGACAAGGGGATTCACTTTCAGGTGTGTCTCCTGCTTTTGCTTGTCTGCACCATCTATACCTTTTTCCTTGACTGGAACCGGGATTTTGTGAAGCGAAAGACGGTGAAGGAATTTGCAGCCATTGTCCAATATGAGATTATCATGTTCCTTGGTGTACAGCCGATCATGTATTTCCTCAAGTGGTCGGACAAGTTTTCGCGCTGGGTGATGATTATTTTCCCTGTCGTGAATATTGTGGTGACATTGCTGATTCATCTGGTGATTAAAAAGGCGGTAAAGCTCCATTACCGGTCGGAATCCACGAGAATTAAAGTCCTTGTGATTACGCAGAAGTCGCTTCTTGCCGAAGTTATGGAGAAACTTAAAAGGGAACTCGATGTCAGCTATCAGATTGTGGATGCGGTATGTATGGAGGAGTTAAAGCCAAACTTTCTGGAAGAGGCAACCCTGATGGCATTGGATGAGGTATTTATTTATGCTCCGGATATGCTGCAAAAGAAGGTACAGGAGATCATAGGAAGCTTTGATGAAATGGGTGTCAACTGTCATTTCTGCGTGGAACTGCCGGGAGCGGACAGTAACCGGACGAAGATCGACAGCTTTGGCAATTATCCGGTCATCACCTATACCAGATTCCGCAGCAGTTATAAGCGGCTGTTGATAAAGCGCGTAATGGATATTGTAGGAGGTCTGGTCGGACTTCTGATCACGGCGGTTTTCTTCCCGTTTGTGGCGATTGCGATTAAGCTGGATTCACCGGGACCGGTGCTTTTCTCCCAGATCCGGATCGGGCGGAACGGCAGAAGGTTTAAGATTTATAAATTCCGTTCCATGTACATCGATGCGGAGGAACGGAAGAAGGAACTGCAGTCCCGGAATGAAGTTAAGGGACTGATGTTTAAGATGGAAAACGATCCCCGTATCACGAAGGTTGGGAAATTTATCCGGAAAACGAGTATTGACGAGCTGCCTCAGTTCTATAACGTGGTTAAAGGCGATATGAGCCTTGTGGGAACAAGACCCCCTACAGAGGATGAATTCGAAAAATATAACCAGTATTACCGCCGCAGAATCAGTATGACACCGGGGCTTACCGGCATGTGGCAGGTCAGCGGCCGGAGTGAAATTGAGAACTTTGACGATGTTGTGAAATATGATTTACAGTATATTGACAATTGGTCTTTGCACCTTGATATTAAAATCCTGCTTAAGACCATCTGGGTGGTATTTGCAGGGAAAGGTTCCAAATGATGGATGAAAGACTTAAGGTTTTAATGATTGGACCGGACCGAAGCGTACATGGCGGAATATCCGGGGTAGTGAATAATTATTACGACGCCGGAATTACCGAAAAAGTGGATCTTAACTACATTGGAACGATGGTTGAGGGAAGCAAGATACGCAAGCTCTGGCAGGCTGTAAAAGCCTATGTGAAGTTTCTTGCGGTGCTGCCACAATATCCGATTGTACATGTAAATGTGGCATCGGACAGCAGTTATTACCGGAAATCCCTGTTCATTAAAGCAGCAAAGCGTGCCGGAAAGAAAATTGTGATTCACCAGCATGGCGGCGATTTTGAAACCTTTTATGAAAAGGAACAGAATGAGAAGGGCAGAGAGAAGATCCGTCAGGTGCTTGGTATGGGGGATGTGTTTCTGGTACTTTCGCCTGTGCTGGAACAGTTTTTTAAAGGAATACTGGATCCTTCCAGGGTTATTCTGTTTCCCAATGCAGTACCGGTTCCTTCCGATATTGAAAAGGAATATGGAAAGCAGAGAATTCTGTTTTTGGGAAGACTTTGTAAGGAAAAAGGCTTATGGGAATTGTTTTCGATCCTGCCGCAGCTACATGAACAGTTTCCACAGATGCGCTTACTTTTAGGCGGCATTTGGGAGGACGAAGAACTGCGGGAAGAAGCGGAGAAGATGAAGGAATATGTGACCGATCTTGGCTGGCTTCAGGGCGAAGCCAAGAAGGATTATTTACGGATCAGTGATCTTTTCGTCTTTCCTACTTATTTTGAAGGACAGCCGGTATCTGTTTTAGAAGCCATGGCATATCAGTGTGGAATTGTTGCAACCAATGTGGGAGGAATCCCGCAGATGATTGAACCGGAACAGACGGGATTGTTAATCGAACCAAAAGATCCGGAGAGACTGAAAGCGGCCCTGCAAAAATTATTGTCAGATCCGGGATTGTGTGAACGCTTAGGGAAAAATGCGAGAGCGAAGGTACAGAAAGAATTTTCCATTGAGAAGAGTCTCCAGGAATTGGTAAAGATATATCAGCAATTACTGTAAATCAAAGGGAACTGAATAGACAATAAAAGTAACTATTCAGAACTCCATTCGCAAAATCGCTGTTTCACAGCTTATGTTTTGCTCATGTAGTTACTTCGCCATATAAAATTGCTTTTCTGCCTGAATGCAAGCATTCGCAGAAAGCAATTTTGCATGGCTCTGAATAGTTACCAATAAAAGAAAAGATCCGGAGATGTAGTCAGGATGAGCAGTAAAGAAAATTATAAAGTAAGCATTATTGTACCGGTTTATAATACGGTAAAGTATTTGAAAAAATGTGTGAATTCCCTGCTTGCACAGACCTATCCGAATGTGGAGATCCTTCTTGTGAACGATGGTTCCACAGATGACAGCGGGGCACTATGCGACTGGTTTGCCAATAAATATCCCAATATTCAGGTTTTTCATAAAGAAAATGGGGGGCTTGTGTCTTCCTGGAAATATGGGGTGGAACAAAGTACGGGGGAATATCTGTGTATGGTAGACAGTGATGACTGGGTAGAACCGCAGATGGTTGCGGAGATGATTCCGTATGTGACGGGAAGTAATTCAGAGATTGTATCGAGTGATTATGTGATTGAATGGGACAACGGAACGAGCGAGCCTGTATACCAGCAGCTTGCCCCCGGAGAGTATAACCGGGAGGCTTTATTAAAGAAGGTGCTGCCGTTTGTGCTGGGGCAGGAGCACCGGTATGTGACAATTTCCCGCTGTATGAAGCTGATTTCGAGGAGACTGATCTTAGACAATATGAAATACTGTCAGCCGGATATCCGGATGGGGGAAGACCTGACATTACTATTACCCTGTCTGCTGGAATGTGAGCATCTGGTAGTCATGGATCATAAGGCATATTATCATTATCTGTATGTGACAGAGTCCATGGCACATCAGTATGACAAGGGGCTTTATGAGAATAACTGGAAGTTACGGAAAATTATTAACCATATTTTAGAAGAAAAATGCTGTAATACCAACGGAATTCCGATGCCGGATTATGCATGGATGCTGGATCAGGCAGACCGGGAGTATATTTTCCTGTTGCTGCTTGCCCTTAAGAATGAAGCGAGGGGCAATCCATCCGGATATAAAAAGAACATCCGGAAGATCTGTAGTGATCCGGAGGTGAAAGAGCTGGTGCAGAAGACCGTAGTGGAGATCCACGAAAAGTCTAATCTGCTCCTTTATCTGGTACTTTTGCATCCGAATGCATTTATGATCCGGGTACTGCGGATGGCGATGGTCTGGTATTACCGCTAAAGATATCGGAGCATCCGAAATTTAGTTGATTATAATAAGTAGTTATATTGATTTATTGTGGAGAAACGAATGCAGCCATTGATTAGCGTGATTGTTCCCGTTTACAACGGTGAACTGTATTTGAAAAACTGCATAGAGAGTATTGAAGCACAGAGCTATGAGCCTTTGGAAATTATTGTGATTAATGACGGTTCTACAGATGGAACGGCTGAGGTCTGTGAGAAGCTTGCGCAAAGCTATGAGAATCTGTCTTTTATTACAACGGAGGATCTTGGGGTGTCGGCATCACGGAATCATGGGATTGCACTTGCAAAGGGAGAACTACTTACCTTTGTGGATGCCGATGACCGGATACATCCCCAGATGCTGCAAAGATTATATGAAGCGATCGAACAGACCGGAAGTGATATTGCCGGATGCCGGTTTACCATTTGGAATACGGATCGGGAATGGAAAATTGCAGCCAACTCGGTTCCGGTAAATGGGCAGACGCATAAGGTGTATGAGAAACAGGAATATCTGAAGGACCAGATTTTGTGCGGAAACAGCCGGTGCTGGAGTAAATTGTACCGGAAATCCTTGTTGGAACAAAGACATACCGGACAGTGGTTCCGGGAAGGAATGACCATTGGGGAAGATATGCTCTTTCTGATGGATCTGCTGCCGGAAACAGGAACGATTGTGGAGATTGATTTTCATGGATATGGATATTACCAGAACCCACAGGGAGCTATGAATCGCACGTTCCACCCGGAATATATGGACCAGATCCGCTGCTGGGAAATTGCCCGGGAACAGGTACGAAGCCTTCTTCCGGAATGCGAGAGCAAGGCAACTTCGATCTTATTAATTTCCATTATGCTGACGGTCGGGAAGCTGGCGGGACTGCCTTCCGGAGAGCGGAAGCAATATGAAATCTATGTGAAAGAATGTCATGAAAAGCTTTTGAAAGAACGACAGGCTCGGGAAGCTATGAAATTGCTTTCGAAAGGGTATCGGTTTAAAGTAAGATTTTTTGCGATGACACCGGGGCTATATTTATGGTGTTATCATCTTAAGCTTTGATGAATGAAATTTGTTACATGATCATCATTAAGATGTTTTTGAATGGAAGACGGTTAATCATTGCAATGTGTAATAATAAAGACCAAGAAGAAGGAATTATATGAAGGGGAATCATCAGAATCAGATTATTTTATATATGCATGCAGGCAGCGGCAATCACGGCTGCGAGGCAATTGTGAACAGCCTGTGTCACATGATGAAAGAAGATGCTGTACTGGTATCCTACCGGGGAAACGAGGATGAGCAGTATACTTTGAAGGACTTGTGTGAAATCAAACAGGAACGCAGCTTTGAGGAGCATAAGCTGGCGCACATGGCTTATTATGCGTATCGTATGCTCACGAAGGATGCAGCGAGCTTCCTGCGTTACCGTTATGAGGATATTTTTGAGAAACCCATGTCTCCGCTTGCGATTTCCATTGGAGGAGACAACTATTGCTATGACAGTATGCTTTCGGACCTGCGCCTTGCCAATCTTGCATTTACACAGAAAGGAACGAAGACCGTTTTACTGGGATGTTCCATTGAACCGGAACTGTTGAAGCGTGGACAGGAAGCACAGGCAGACCGGATTTTAGAGGATTTAAGCCATTATCATCTGATTATTGCAAGGGAGTCTCTGACCTATGAGGCTTTGTGTGATGCCTTTGCAAAAAGACGGGAACAGAGTAACAATAACAGTAACAATAACAGTAATAATAATAACAGGAATATATTGAATATCCGAAGCACATCAAATATACAGATTACACCCGATTTTCCCAGAATTGTTCAGATACCCGATCCGGCCTTTACCCTGGGATATATCAGGAAGAAGGTGCCCGATGGATTCTGGAAGGGCAATACGGTAGGCGTGAATGTCAGTCCGCTCATTCAGAAAAGCGAATCCGTACCGGGGATTACGATGAAGTGCTATGAAGAGCTGATTGAGTGGATTATTGAGCATACGGATATGCAGATTGCATTAATTCCGCATGTGGTGTGGAAGAATAATGATGACCGGAAGCCGCTTTCCGAGCTTTATGAAAAATATAAATCGACTGAGCGTTTGGTGCAGATTCCGGACGGAAGCTGTGAAGAACTGAAAGGCTATATCAGTCAGTGCCGTTTCTTTGTGGGGGCACGGACGCATGCAACGATTGCGGCATATTCCACCTGTGTACCGACACTGGTGGTTGGCTATTCTGTTAAGGCAGCCGGAATTGCACAGGATCTGTTTGAAAGTACCGATCACTATGTACTGCCGGTGCAGAGTCTTAAGGATCCGCAGGATCTGGTTCAGGGCTTTCAGTGGCTGATGGATCAGGAGAATTCAATCCGGGAGCATTTGCAAAAGAAGATACCGGACTATCAGAAACAGGCACTCCGGACAGGAGAAGAGATTAATCATTTATGGGAAGAGTTAAAGCAGCAGCAAGAAACATCATATTCGGATACATCGGCAACCTGACAACCCAGTTACTCGGGTTTGTTCTGCGTACGATTTTTATCCAGCATCTGGGACAGACGCTGAATGGAGTAAATGCTTTATATACCGGTATTCTGTCGGTATTGTCCATGGCAGAGCTGGGAATTGGTACGGCGCTGAACTACAGCTTATATAAGCCGGTGATTCATAAGGATTATGAGAAGATCAAGTCTTATATGCTTCTGTATAAGAAGGCCTACCGGGTTATCGGGTTCGTGGTAGCAGGAATCGGACTTGTGATTGTACCCTTCCTGCCGTATCTTGTGAAACAGCCGGAAGGTGTAACACTCCGGGACCTGACGTTGTATTATCTGATCTTTCTGTTTAATACGGTGAGTTCTTACTTTGTGGCATATAAGTACAGTCTTGTGAATGCCGAGCAGAAGAACTATATTCAGACGAATATCATCACCGTGACTAAGATGATTACGGTAACCCTGCAGATCATTGTCATTTTGACAACGGGCAATTTTTACGCATATCTGCTGACGGCAGCGACCGTAGAACTGCTGCAGAAGATCTTTGTCAGCCGGTATTTGAACAATATGTATCCCTATCTGAAGGAAAAGGAGATCAAGCCTCTTACCAAAGAGGAGGTCGGGGAGGTTGTTAAGAAAACCAAGGCACTTGTCCTTCATAAGGTGGGAGATGTGGCACGGCTTCAGACGGATGCCATGATTATTTCCGGTTTTATTAATGTGACGTTAAGCGGAATTGTAGATAACTACAATCTGGTGATTTCTTCGGTTTCCAACTTTGTGAATATCATTTTTAACTCGGTGTTGTCGAGCTTTGGTAATCTCATTGCAACGGAGAGCCGGCAGAAGCAGTATGAAATCTTTAAGGTATACCGATTTTTTGCCTGCTGGATCTATGGATTTTCTGCAACGGGATTTTTGCTGTTGCTGACGCCGCTTGTCTGGCTGTGGCTGGGATCCGACAATGTTCTCCCGGTGGCAGCAGTGACTTGTATTTTAATTGACTATTATTTTAAGGGAGAACGGATTGTACTGTCGAATTTCAAGACGGCAGCCGGGGTGTTTGAACAGGATAAATATCTCGCACTTATTCAGGGGGCAGTGAACCTGGTGATATCCATTGTACTCGTACAGCGGATCGGGCTTGCCGGAGTGTATGTCGGAACGATTGTTTCCGGACTCATTGCCAATATTACGAAACCGATTATTATTTATCGGGTCTGCTTTGAGATCAAAGCAAAGGATTATTTTGTGGATTCTGCCAAATTCCTTGCTGTACTTGGTGGAACATTTGTGATCCTGTATGGAATCCGCAGGGTACTTATGCCACAGGTCAGTATTCTGTTATTTGCAATTATGTTTGTTGTGATCTGCGTGATCTTTAATGGAGTATTTTTGCTTGTGTTCGGCAGAACGCAGGAGTTTCAGTATCTGTGGGGAATTGTGAGAAGGAAGATGAAGAAACGTTAGGAGGTTTGCCTATGGTAGAAATGGTCAGAAAAGCACAGGATCAGCTGCTTCATTATCCAAAGAGAAGTGCAGGATCCGAAGTGAAACGAATGATACGTCAGTTATTAGGACAAAAGGTGACACCCAAAGACAGCTTTAACTGGCCCAATGGTTTGCTTGCAAAAGCATTGCTTGACTATTACTATGCACATCAGAATTCGGAAGAAGCAAGAGAGATACAGAATGCTCTTAAAAAATATTGCGACCGATTTATTCATAGAAAATGTAAAATGTATTATTTAGATGATGCGCTAAGTGGACTCGCACTCATCGAACTGCATCAGATCACAAAGGACGAGAAATACAAGCAGGCAGCAGACGCCGTAGCGCAATACTTGTTTCAGCATGAAACGGATGACTTTGGAAGTCTGCTTTACCGGCCGGCACAGCAGAACGGTTACATATTTGCAGATATGATCGGTATGGTCTGCCCGTTTCTTTGTAAATATGGAGTTGCCTATGACAGCAACACAGCAATAAATCTTGCTGTGACGCAGATTACGAACTTCATTGCCTATGGTATGGATGAAAAGACGGGCTTACCTTATCATGGTTATGAACTGGAAAGCGGTATGAAATATGGAGTGATTGGCTGGGGAAGAGCGGTCGGCTGGCTGATGATCGGCATGTCAGAAACCCTTGCTTTGCTGGAAGAAAGCAGACCGAGTTATGATGTGATAAAACAGGCATACCGCCGCATGGTGGATAAAGTTGAGGCTTATCAGCTTGCCGGTGGATGGTATACCTGGCAGCTCCCGGCAAAGGAAGGTCCGGTGGATACCTCTGCAACAGCAATGATTCTGTATGCGATTTCAAGATCCCTCAATACCAAGGTATTGATTGGCATTCACAAATCCAGAATGCTGCGTGGCCTTGAGGCTTTACAGAGCATTGTAACAGATGGGGAAGTTCCGAATGCACTGGCAGAATGTCAGGGCTTTTGCATGTATCCTCAGGTATACGGAAGTTATCCGTGGTCACTGGGACCGACGTTATCCCTGTTTGTTATGAATGAAGATCAAAAAGAAGGAAATATATAACATGATTATTATACAGCTTGCCGGTGGTCTGGGAAACCAGCTCCAGCAGTATGCACTATATCAGAAATTTAAAAGTCTTGGAGCAGAAGCAAAGCTGGATTTATCGTGGTTTGAACAATTTAAAACCACAGAACGGAAAACCGGGATTGGTGCTACAACCCGCCAATGTGAATTGGATTTTTTTGATCATCTGCCTTATGAAAGCTGCACTGAGGAAGAAAGAAACGCATTAACCGGCTCACAGGGACTTGCAGGAAAGCTTCGCAGAAAGCTGCTTCCGCAGACGGTGCACCGGTATAAAGAAAAGCAGATGTATGATCCGGAGCTTTTGAATTATAGAGAGATGTATTTATCGGGTTACTTCGCCTGTGAGAAATATTATGCGGATATCCTGCCGGAATTACGGGCAATGATTCGTTTCCCGGAGATGGAGGATGCGCAGAAGAGAATGGCGAATGAGGAGATTCTTAAAAAGCTCCGGAACAGCCATGCGGTCAGTGTGCATATTCGCAGGGGCGATTATCTTCAACCGGAGAATGCAGCAATGTTTGGCAATATCTGCACAGAGGAATATTACGAGTCCGCATTGAACTATATGAAGGAGAAGATCGTAGATCCTCACTTCTTTATGTTCTCCGATGATGTTGCTTATGTAAAGGAGCATTATCATGGGGAAGAATATACGATTGTGGATATTAATCATGGGGATCACAGCTTTTATGACATGTATCTGATGAGCCGGTGTGAGGGAAACATCTGTGCCAACTCCACCTTCAGTTTCTGGGGGGCAAGATTAAATGCCCGATTGGATAAGATTATGATTCGCCCGACCATTCAGAAGAACAGTCAGGTATTTGACGAAGCACAGATGAAGGATCTGTGGAAGAACTGGATTTTTATTGATCCACAGGGTAAGCAATATCCTAAATAGCAGTAAGAAAAGGAAATGTTTGAATGAACAGATTAAAACAGGGTTGGAAAAGTACATTAAAGACCGTTGGAACATATAGCTTTTATCTGGCTGTAATCATAGAGCTTATGCTGGTGATTCTGGATAAAAGCGAGTTCCTGTATCCTTTTGAGGGGTGGACTTTCCGGATTACGTTTTTGCTCTGCTTTATCAAGCTTCTATGTGCAGAATGTACGTCAGTATATACTCTGAAGGATAATGTTGTAATTGCTTCTTTCCTGATATTGGGAACGATATCCTATCAGGTTACCGGAAGAAATGATCTTCTCCGAATAGTTCTGTTTCTGGCTGCCTGTAAGGGAGAAGACATGATTCGATGTCTTAAGATGGTTTTCTGGATCACACTTATCGGCTGTACGGGGATTATCCTGTTGTCGATTACCGGTATTTATGGAGCAGCAGCACTAACTAAGGATTATGGACGAGGTGGAGTGGAAACCAGATATATACTGGGCATGGGACATCCGAATGCGCTGCAGTGTATGGTGTGGATGCTTACCTCTCTTTCCATGTATCTTTATCATACAAAATGGAAATGGTTCCATTATCTGGCGGTTTGGCTTTTAAACCTGTTGTTCTTTTTCCTGACCGATTCCAAAACATCCATGGCTATTGTCACAGCTGCGATTGTTTTGTTCTTCATTGCAGATCATCTGCATGTAAAATGGGGGAAACGACTGTTTTCGGCCGCAAATATAGCAGCGGTAATCGGAAGTTTTATTCTTTCTGTCTTTGTGGCTAAGGATGCAATGTGTCTATGGGATTATTTCTGGGGGGGACCATTAACAGCTAAGGTGAAGATCTATTTGTTATTAAATAAAGTATTGACAGGCAGAATTCATGGTCTGATTGAAACACGTAATCATGAAGGAATTTTGGATACCTGGTCCCTGTTTTCCAACCCTCATAACACCTATTATTTTGATATGGGCTGGGTACGGCTTTTTTACTGGTATGGTATTATTCCGGGGATTGTTGTTGTAATTTGTCTGCTCCTGTTGTTGGTATACTTTTATAAAAAGGACAAAATGTCCGAAATGATATTGTTCTCTACCTATTCGGTGTATACTATTGTAGAGGCACACATTGTTTCTGCTTATATTGGAAGAAATTATCTGCTTTTTATTGCAGGAATGTATTTGTGGAAAATGTGGAGTGAAACGAGGAAACAGGATGAACAAAATTGAAAATACTATAATACAATTATCAGAGCTTATTTACCTGGCTTATTTTGCGGTAATGTTCGGAGCCAGAGCAATTGGCTTGTATGAAGGAATGCTGCCGTATAATATCATGTTGGTGATAGGAATGCTGTTATTTCTTCTGAAGATCGCTATGACAAGGCATACATATGGAGAGTATCTGTTGATCGGTGTATTACTTTTCATAAGTCTTATTGTGTATTATAATACAGGAGAGAAAGGATTACTCTTGTATTTTACCATGATGCTTGGCATGAAGAATGTTTCGTTAAAAAGAGTTATGAAATGGGCGACAGCGATTTTGTCCATTTCATTTACGGTTTTGGTTTTTCTGTCAGCATTTGGTTGGAAACAGGATATTACGTATCTTCATGATCGCACAGGATTCGGTCAGGTACTCCGGCATTCTCTGGGATATCCGTACCCGAATACATTGTTTACAACGTATATTGTGCTGATGGTTCTGATTATGTATGTGCTTGGAAAGCAGACGAAAAAACAATTAGTCATAACTTCAACGCTGATGTTTCTTGGAGCTGTTTACATTTATCTTTACTCCTGTTCCAATACAGGGCTGATTGTTGCAACATTTTATCTGCTTGCAAATTTATGGTTACAGTTACGGAATCGTTTGTCTATAGTTGAAAAGATCGTCTTGCTGATGGCATATCCGGGGTGTGCCTTACTTTCTATTGTGGGACCGCTTGTCACCTCCGGAAGACTGTTTCAGCTTATGGATAAAGTATTACATAACCGGTGGGTCTATTCCTACTATTATCTTACGACGGAGCCTGTTACACTGTTTGGAACAAGATTTGGAGAGACACCGAATGAAAATTATATGATAGACAGTTCTTTCCTGTATTCTTTCTTACAGATTGGTGTGATTCCGTTTTTAATTGTAACAGCCCTGATGATCGGAATGATTGTCTGCTATGTGAAAAAGGATAAGAGAATCGAGCTTGCCATGATCATCAGCTTTTGCGTTTTAGGATTATCGGATCCGTTCTTTTTTAATTTGTCGTATAAAAACCTGATGTTTCTCTTTATTGGAGAATTGTTGTACCTTCAGACTTCAAAGGCATTTAAAGGACTATTGACAAAGGAAATTTGCATATTGAAGTGTGGAGAGAGGAGTATTTCCGTTGATACGCCTTTTTATGACAGAATAAAGAGAGGATTTAGTGGGGTATGTGATATTGTTAGTGACAAAGAAAATCAGATGTTTGTGTTATTTATCGGTATTTGGGTGGTTGTAACCGGTATTATTTTGGTATGTACCTGGTCTGCTCATGTGACAGGGGCAGTTGACCGGATGGAAGAATGGGAATATTTCCGAAGAGTATTGAGTACAGGATTGTTCAGCGGCGTATTTGGCGTTGTGATCCTTATCATCGCATATTGGAAGAAAGGTGGTATGGTGAAAAATGAAAATCATGCCTAATCGTATGGACCGGGGATTTTACCGGTATCAGGAAGAATTTGAACAGAAGGCACTGGAGGTACTTCGCTCCGGCTGGTATGTCCTGGGCAAAGAAGTGAGCAGCTTTGAAGAAGAATTTGCTGCCTATACCGGCGGTAATTACTGTGTAGGACTTGCAAGCGGACTGGATGCCCTGTGGATTGCATTCCGGCTTCTTGGAATCGGAGCAGGGGATGAGGTACTGGTGCAGGGAAATACTTATATTGCAAGTGTTATGGGAATTACCATGAATGGTGCCACTCCTGTTTTTGTAGAACCGGATGAATACTTTGGAATCAATGTGAAGGAACTGGAAAGTAAGATCACCGACAAAACCAAAGCAATCCTTGTGGTTCATTTATATGGAATTACAACGCCAATGGATGAGATTGTAAGTCTTTGCGAAAAGCATCATCTGAAGCTTGTGGAGGATTGCGCCCAGTCTCATGGAGCACGTTATAAGGGGGAAATGACCGGAACCTTCGGAGATGTGGGATGCTTTTCCTTTTATCCGTCCAAGAACCTCGGAGCCTTTGGTGATGGAGGGGCGGTTGTAGTAAAGGATGAAGCGTTAGCAAAAGAGTTTAAGGTATTTCGGAATTATGGCAGTGAGAAACGCTATTATAATAAAGTGGTAGGTACGAATTCCCGTCTGGATGAAATTCAGGCAGGTCTGCTGCGGATCCGCCTTTCCCATATGGAAGAGCTGACACAGGAAAAGATTGCGATTGCCTCACGTTATACGGAAGGCATACATAATCCTAAGATAAAACTGCCACAGGTTCCGGCAGGATCTACCTGTATTTATCATCAGTATGTGATCCGGTGCGAAGAGAGAGACCAATTGATTGCATATCTGAACGAAAAAGAAATTGGCACCATTATACATTATCCGATTCCTCCGCATCTGGCAGAGGCATACCGGTATCTGGGTCATCACGAGGGTGATTTCCCGATTACGGAGCATCTGGCTAAGACCGTATTGTCCATTCCGATGTATAACGGTATGACACAGGAAGAACAGGAAACGGTAATTGAGGCTTTGAACCGGTTCTGATATAACGAATCGCATATAACAGCAGAAGCCTAATCATTGAGAATCAGAATATTGTAAGGAGTATTTATGAGTTTAAAAGAACAGTGCCCTATCCTGCATTTTGGAGATCTGGGAGATGAACGTGGAAAGCTTGTTGTGATTGAAGGAGGACAGGCAATTCCGTTTGAGATTAAAAGAGTGTTTTATATTTATGATTCGGATGATACGGTTGTCCGTGGGCAGCATGCGAACCGGGAATCCGAGTTTGTTCTTGTGAATGTGGCAGGTGAAAGCAAGGTGCGTATTACGGATGGAACAGAAGAAATCATTGTGAAACTGGACAAACCGATGATGGGAGTTTACATTCCTAAAATGATCTGGAAGGATATGTATGATTTTTCGAAGAATTCGGTGCTTCTGGTATTGGCGAATACCCACTATGATGGTTCGGAATATATTCGGGATTATGAGGAATACCTGAAAGAAATGAAGGATAGAAAGTGACGGGAAATATGGTATTTTGTACGTTATTTGACAGCTATTATCTGGATAAAGGGCTGACGCTCTATCATTCGCTGGAGAGAGTGTCCGATCAGTTCAAATTATATATTTTCTGCTTTGATGATTCATCTTATGAGATTTTGAAGGATCTGAAACTGGAGCATGCAGTAATGGTTCATCATTCTGAAATAGAGGATGAAACCTTACTGAAACTGAAAGAAGAGCGTTCCAAGGCAGAATATTGCTGGACATGTACTCCGGTTACGATTGAATATGTCCTGAAGCATTTTAAGGAACCAAGCTGTACTTATATTGATGCGGATTTATATTTCTTTGCAGATCCGCAGGTGTTGTTTGACGAAATGGAACAGCCGGGGAATGACATCACCATTACCGAGCACCGTTTTAAGAATAACTGGAATGGCAGACGCTTATGCAAGAGAAGCGGTAAATACTGTGTAGAGTTTAATTATTTCAATCAGTCTGAGAATTCCAGGGAAGCGTTGCAATGGTGGAAGGAACGCTGCCTGGAATGGTGTTATCATCTGTATGAGCCGGAGCGGATGGGGGATCAGAAGTATCTGGAAAAGTTTCCGAAGCTCTTTAAAGGAGTTCATGAGCTGCAGCATTTGGGTGGCGGAGTGGCTCCATGGAATCTCGGACAGTATGAACTGGCAGCAGTGCAGGATGGAGAGATCCGGTTAAGAGTAAAGGGAAGCACGAAAGAGTTTCCGTTAATTTTTTATCATTTCCAGAATCTGCGATACTTAAGTGAACAGAAAGTAAATATCAGTTCCGGAACACATTCCCGGAAATTAAAGGATGCCATTTATCGTCCCTATCTGCTGGACATTGAAGAGAGTCGGAACGCATTAAGGAAATACGGAATTACATTCAGTGTGAAGAAGGTTTATTCCAGTAATAAAATCATTGCCTTTCTTCAGGGAAATGTGCTGCGCTTTAAGGTAAAGAGTCTGTCCGATATTTATGACCTGCGGACTATTCAGAGCCGTGCAAATCATGGCAAAGTAACCACATGAGCAAAAGAAAAGCTGCATAGCAGCAGTTTTGTGAATGCAGTTCTGAATCGTCTGCAAGTCTTGCGACGAAATCATTCAGCAATAGATATGGAGGGCCAAACAGCTCTATGAAAATTGTTCATGTTTGTTTGTCCATGGGGTATACCGAAGGACTCAATTATCAGGAAAATGTAATTATTAAATATCAGGCACGAGACGGACATGATGTTACGTTGATTACTACGGATCACTGCTTTCATGAAGGAGAATGGGGACTTTGCCAGACAGAAAGTGACTATATCAATCCGGATGGTGTCCATATTATAAGACTTCCGTTTGCCTTCCGGATTCCTTATAAAATCAATAAACAGATTGGAATATTTAAAGGTTTTTATCCCCTGCTTGAGCAAATACGGCCGGATGTTATTTTCGTTCATAATCTGCAGTTTCAGGACATCCGTAAGGTGGCAAAATATAAAAAGCATCATCCGGAAGTGAAGGTGAATGCGGATAATCACAGTGATTTTTCAAACAGTGCACGGAACTGGTTTTCCAGAAATACATTATACCGTTTCTGGTGGAAGCCATGTGCGAAGGCGGTAGAACCTTATGTGGACAGGTTCTTTGGCGTTATGCCGTCGCGTGTGGACTTCCTGCAGAATATTTACGGTATTGCAAAAGAGAAAACAGATCTGCTTTACATGGGTGCGGACGATGAATGCGTAGAACGTGCAGCGTCACCGGAGATCCGAAAGGCAATCCGGGAGAAATATGGCATCCGGGAAGATGATTTCCTTGTGATGACAGGAGGAAAAATCGACTCGTTCAAAACCCAGACATTGCTTCTGATGGAGGCCGTGAAGGAAATGGAGCATCCAAGGCTTCGCCTGCTGATTTTTGGTTCCGTTGAAGAAGATCTGAAAGAACGCTTTGATGCTCTCCGTGACGGAAAGAAGATTCAATATATGGGCTGGGCCAGGGGAGAGCAGCCATATGAATATTTTGCCACAGCAGATCTGATTGTGTTTCCGGGAAGACATTCTGTATATTGGGAGCAGGTAGTCGCACAGGGAATCCCTATGCTGTGTAAATATTGGGACGGAACGACCCACGTAGATATTGGTGGTAATGTACATTTCCTGAAAGAGGATTCCGTACAAGTGATTAAGACAGAAATTCAAAGGCTGTTGGATCATCCGGAAGAATATGAGGAGATGAAGCGGGCAGCGCAGGGTAACCGGCGGCATGAGTTTTCATATAAGCAGATTGCGAGAAGATCCATAGGATAATAGGATGATACGTTTTTTTTATGAGAGTGTTGTAAGGGCAAAAGAAAGAAATTGGCCTTATTGGAAATTATTATATAAAGTAAATAAACTGATTCTGAATCTGATTTACCCGATTACACAGAAATGGAATTGCAAAGCAGGGATTTCGGAGGATGGACCGGTCATCGTTTCATTGACCACCTATCCGGGGAGAATCGATGAGGTTTGGAAGACGATTTCTTCTTTGCTTAATCAGACATTAAAGCCGAAGAGGGTTATTTTATGGCTGGCGAAAGAACAGTTCCCGGATGGACAGCTGCCGGATAGTATTCAGCGATTAACAAGACGGGGGCTTGAAATCCGTTATTGTGAAGATCTGAAGTCGCATAAGAAATATTTCGAAGCAATGAAGCAGTTTCCGCAGGAAATCATTGTTACAGCCGATGATGATATTTTATATCCGGAGAATCATTTGGAAAAATTATGGAGAACACACCTGGAATTCCCACAGGATGTAATTTGCCAATGGAGTCACCGGATCGCATTTGATGCGCAGGGAGAGCTTCTCCCTTATAATGACTGGCCGGATAATGGAAGGGAAGCTCCTTCTCTTGCAACGTTGGCGGTAGGCTGCAGCGGAATATTGTACCCGCCGGGGGCAGTGGTGAAAGAAGCCTTCGATCAGGAGAAGCTGAAGAAATATGCTTTGGCAGCGGATGACCTGTGGCTGAAGTGTATGGAATTACTGGCCGGAATTAAGACAGTGAATTGCAATCAGACGATTTTGGTTTATTATAATGTCCTTTCTACAAGAAAGAGCGGCTTATGGGTCAGCAATACGGGACAGCAGAAGAATAATGATAAGGTATGGAAATTGCTTATGGAGCAGTACCCACAGGCACTTGAGAGCCTTCGAAAGGAAGCAGAACAGGAGTAATTCATGCTTAGTGCTATATTTAAGTTGTATATGAAATGGAATCGGATTAAGGCAGGAAAGCACCTTAAGCTTAAGGGACTGCCATTTATCTATAATACTTCCGGTTCTGAGATTACGATAGGTGAGGATTGTACAATAAAGAGCTCTTTTTTATCAAACCTGGTTGGACTGTATTCCCGAACCATTATTGTTACAAGAGTGAAGAATGCAGAAATTCATATTGGAAACCGGGTAGGAATTTCCGGCGCTACGATTTATGCCAGAAAAGGAATTACGATTGGAGATGATACCAATATTGGCGGAAATGTGAAGATCCTCGATAATGATTTTCATCCCATCGAACCGGAGGCACGCCGGAAAGATCTCAAAGAACAGATTGGAACAAAACCAATTACGATTGGTAAGAATTGTTTTATTGGATGCAATGCATTGATACTAAAAGGAACCGTACTTGGAGATAATTGTGTAGTAGGAGCCGGTGCGGTAGTATCCGGGAAATTTGAAAATAATTGCGTAATTGCAGGAAATCCGGCAAGGGTGATCCGAAAGCTTTCCGACGAGGAATAACAGAATGAAGAAACCATTTACAAATCGTATATTGGGGGTGAACATCGCCATTACCAATATGCAGGAAACCGTAAATTTAATGATAGAGCATTTAGAGGAGATCCGTGGACAGTTTATCTGCCTGTCCAATGTTCATACTACTGTAATGTCAGAAAAGGATGCAGAATATCGAAGGATACAGAATTCTGCATTTTTGGCGTTACCGGATGGAAGTCCGCTGGCACTGGTTCAAAGGCTCAGGGGATATCGGAGTGCAGAACAGGTGGCAGGACCGGATCTGATGCCTGCGATATGGAAGGCTACCGAGCATACAGAATATTCCCATTATTTTTATGGCAGTACACCGGAAACGATTGCAGCCTTGGAAAAGAATCTAAGAAGTAAATATCCGGATTTGAAAATTGCAGGGATGGAGGCTCCACCGTTTCGTCCCCTCACGGAAGAAGAGGACCGGCAGGCGGTGGAAAGAATCAATGCATCCGGAGCAGACTTTGTCTGGGTTGGACTGGGTGCTCCCAAGCAGGAGAAATGGATGTATGAACATCAGGGAAGAATTCATGCCGTGATGCTTGGAGTAGGTGCGGGCTTTGATTTCCATGCCGGAACGGTAAAAAGAGCCCCGGACTGGATGCGCAGACACTATCTGGAATGGCTGTATCGTCTGGTACAGGATCCAAAGCGGCTTTGGAAGCGGTATGTGCAGACGAACGGAAAATTTATTCTGCTTTCCATAAAGGATGCTTTTGTATGGAAAAAATACAGGGATGAAAACAAGAAAAATCTCCTGATTTATGCTCACTATTATTATCCGGATGTGGCATCTACGGGACAGATTCTCACAGAGCTTGCGGAAGGATTACAGGAATCCTTTCATATAACCGTAATTTGCACAGTCCCTTCTTATACCGGGAAAGTGTCACAGTACTATCGCAAGCATAAGTACTACTATGAGAATATTAATGGAGTGGATGTACTTCGTATCCGGGTACCGGAATTCCGTAAGGATTTTGCTCCCAGCAGAATTGTAAACATTAGTTCTTACTTTTTCTCGGCAATTGCAGCAACATTTCGTGTGGAACGTCAGGATTATGTTTTTACCATTTCCCAGCCGCCGGTGCTTGGAGGACTGCTTGGGGTGATTGGTAAACATTTGAAGAGGGCGAAACTGATTTATAATATTCAGGATTTTAATCCGGAACAGGTAAAGGCCGTTGAATTTACCAATAATAAGCTGATTCTGGATACAATGATGCTATTGGATAAGCATAGCTGTCAGGCTGCAGATAAAGTCATTGTAGTTGGAAGGGATATGATTGAAACCCTTAAGAATCGATTCGCTTCCCAAATGGTTCCTTATGCCTATATCAATAACTGGATTAATGAAAAGGAAATTTATCCTCTCTCTAAAAGCGATCAGGGTGTGCAGAGATTCCGACAAAAATATGGCTTGGGAGATAAGTTCGTCATAATGTATTCCGGGAATATTGGATTATATTATGACTTACAGAATCTATTAAAGCTGATTGGACAGTTTAAGCAGGAAAAAGAGGTTGCTTTTGCATTTATTGGAGAAGGATCTGTATTGCAGGAGCTAAAGGAATATCAGAGACAGCATCATCTCGAAAATGTAGTCTTTATTCCCTACCAGGAGAAGAAAGACCTCATTTACAGCCTGAATGCAGGAGATGTCCATTTTGTTGTTAACGCCAAGGGAATTAAAGGAGTATCGGTTCCAAGTAAGCTGTATGGTGTTATGGCAGCGGGCAAGCCGGTATTTGGAATACTGGAAGAAGGATCGGAAGCGAGACTGATTGTGGAAGAGGCTGAGTGCGGTAAGGTTGTTACTCCGGAGGACTATGCTGCAATTCATGAATTAATGAATGAGTTTATCCGCAAGAAGGATAGTGAAGCTTTGAAGCAGATGGGAGAAAACGGAAGGAATTACCTGACAAGGCATTTAACGAAGGATGTCTCGATCGAGAAGTATAAGGATGAAATACTATCCTGTTAGGAGCTGCAGGGCAGAAATAACCGCCCCATTACATTTATGAGGTTTGTATATGTCATTTTTTTTATTTATCAAACAATTTGTAGATATGCTCTATCCATATCAGATTCTGGATTACGGAATGGTTATACTGGTAGTTTTATTGCTGGCATACCAGATTGCCCTGGTCAGACCGGATTTTCGGAACCATTTCAGTATTACAGATGCCATTATGTTAGCTTATGGTATTCTTCTAACCGTTTCATGGATCCGGTCTGAAGGGGGATACCAGACTTACTTTAAGGTGATGTCAGCCTTCTTACTGTATTTTGTCGGGAGAATTTATTATGACAGAATCAAAGAGTGTTATGGTTCTCTCGTATTGGCATCGTATTTTGTTGTTTATCTGAATCTTGCAAAACGCATCTGGAGTTATGGAATGAAGCTCTGGCTTGTAAAGGATGCAGGGGGAGACTTCTACTATAATGATACCGATATGGCCTTTGCCATGATACTTGCGATGGTGTTTATTGCAATGTATGCCAGAAATTCCATTGTAAAGCTTTTTACAATATTTATTGTCTGTCCGTATATGGTATTTTTTTCGGATGCAGGAATTCAAATGGCGCTCATGCTGGCTGTATATGTTGTGATTGGTATTTACATTGTAGAGCTTGTTCTGCGCAACCAGTGCCTTTCCGGGGCACTGCTTACCATTATGGTACTTGGACTTTTAGGAGTGGTCGTGCTCTTATATGCACCTGTAATGGGAGCGATCGCCCAGGAGAGTGTTGCAGGAATATTTGGCAGCAGGCTTTTTGATCTTGGAAATATGTATAGCAGATATGGAGAATGGCAGAGGATTCTTCAGAAGTGTGCAAATGCATCTGTATTACAGCATGTGTTTGGAATTGATTTGGGTTCCCAACTGGTGATACAAAGTATGTATATTAAAATCTATTATGCAGCAGGATACTGCGGACTGTTCCTTGCGTTATCAGCAATCATCAGTGTAATGCATTATGTTGTAAAGGTAGAGGATCGCAAGACCTTTTACCTCACTGTGATCATGGCAATCCTTTTATTGGGAAGCGGCGTTGCGGTTAACAGTATGGAATCGACACAGATGAGCTGGTTTCCGATGCTGTTTGCCGGAATGGTCATTTCGTCAGTACAGGCGCAAAAAGGGAGAATTGTCGGAATTGTGACAGGAACGATCCGGCCTTCTTCACAAATGGGACAGCTGGTGGTACGGGATGAAAAGGAACGGTTGGAGCAGTATTTGCAGGGACTTCGTCCGTTGATAGAATCTGAAGCTTTTTCAAAGCTCATTTTTGCCGAGAACAGTAATTATGGCGGAGATATTTTTGACGGTCTGCAACAGAGTGCAGAAGAGCATCAGACGAAGCTTGAATATCTGTCATTTCAAGGGGATGCAGAACAGGCCTGTATTCATGGAAAGGGCTATGGAGAGGGAGAGATTATGAAGTATGTCTTCCAACATAGTGAATTATTGAAGAATGAACCATATTTTGTTAAAATGACAGGAAGGCTTCAGATTGATAATATTGCGAAGCTTACTTCAAAGCTTAAGAAATCCAGAACATATTTTAATATTCCAAATTCAACACGGCGGGATATTTATGATACCAGAATCTATGCCATGCCAGTAAAACAGTTTGAGGAATACTTTGAGAATGAATATGGACGTGTCATGGATCGGGAAGGTGTTTTTCTTGAGCATGTTTATACCGGAATATTAAGAGACAATAATATTTACGTGAGCAATTTTCCGTTATATCCAAGAATCCGTGGTATCTCCGGATCTGGTGGACTGGCCTATGCTTATACGGAATGGAAGTGCAAAGTAAAAGATCTGTTGTGTAAAATGAATTATTATAAGGTAAAGGAATAGAGACGTGCTTTTTACAATTATTACGGTATGCTTTAACAGTGAGAAAACGATAGAACGAACGATACAAAGTGTCCTGAATCAGACCTGTCAGGATTATGAATACCTCATTATAGATGGTGCATCTACAGATGGAACTATGGAGATTGTTCGTAAATATGAGCCGTTATTTCAAGGCCGGATGCGCTGGATCTCAGAGAGGGATCAGGGAATCTATGATGCCATGAATAAAGGAATCGGACAAGCATCAGGGGAGCTGATCGGCATTGTTAACAGTGATGATTACTATGAACCGGACGCTTTGGCGATTATGAAGAACCTTTATACAGGATATCAATACTCAATCCTGTATGGAGCAGTAAGAGCAGTCGAAGATGGAAGGGAAACAATGGTTTATATTAAGAACCATGAGTTCATAGAACAGGATATGATTACCCATCCATCCTGTTTTATCAGTAAAAAGCTGTATGATACCTTTGGAAGATATTCTCTTGAATATCCCTATTCTGCGGATTATGAATTTATGTTGAGAATCCGCAGGGAAAAAGAAATCCGGTATTTTAAGACCTATGATATTATTACGAATTTTACCAGTGGAGGTGCCTCTGGTACACGGAAGGGATACCGGGATACAATGAAATTGCTTTATCATTATCATCTGATCGGTAAGAAGAGATATTATTATGAGATGATTAAGACGTGGATTGCAATACATATTAACTAGAAGACAAGATATGTGGAATGTGATGACAGATATATGGAAATGAAAAATAAGAGCCTGAAAAAAAATTATATTTTAAACTTAATATATCAGATCATAACAATTATTGTACCATTTATCACCACACCTTATATATCCCGGGTATTACAGGTAGGGGGAGTGGGGGCATACAGTTATACGCTTGCAACTGC
>CAVERH010000048.1:0-1025 GCA_963618065.1 bacterium
GGCCACACTCAAGTCTCAAGTACCACACACCGGAAGAGGTATACTGGGGCAGGAAATAACTCTTCTGCCTCTCTCCCTTGCCGGATGGTAAGCGCGGATATATGAAATGTCAAGGGTTCCTTCGGAAGCTGCAAGCAGCAAACCCTTGACATTCCATATATCCACACTTAGTGGGTAACCAAGGAAGAAAGGGGAGGTCTATCCCCCCAAGAATCCAACTTAAAAATAAAAAATATTTGTCTTGACAAAGGGGTTCACTTTAGAACTCTCTTTGGAAAACCACGCAGAAACATTATAATTTTTTTGCTTTATCCCATAAATTATTTTCTACTTTTCTAAAATCTGTAACATCATAATTATCAACAACAAATTTACCTAGATAATCTGCAATCTTGGTAGCTCCACTGGTATTTAGATGATCCACATCAGAAAAGTCTGTTTTCCCATCTAATCCTACTTCCTCAGCTAATTCAAAAAAATCTATGTACATACAATTATTTTCTTTCGCAAACTCTTTCATTGCAGCCCCATATACATATTCACCTTGCCATGGCACAGTATAAAAAATCACATCTATGCCTTTGTTATGACAATTATTAACCATGTCAATCATCTCATTAATCGCCACTTCATCAAGTTCATATTGTGTAAAGGTTTTATAATCCGGAATTTCTACCTCAACAACCGAATCAGATGGAGAAAATCCCATTGTTTTCTTTAAATGGTTATCAGCACTTAATTTGCTAAAACTTTGAGTACTTAACGTATTCCAATTATCATGGAAAGCACATAATGGTACATAATACGATATATACCTTTCAATATCATCTCCAAAGCACTGTTGAATATACTTTTTCTTAGCTTCTTCATTATGTATATACCTGGAATAATAAATCTGTGCATCCATATTCGAATTTGTTATAACCTTTGCAAGAAGATAGGTCTCTATCAAAACTACTTTCGGTGTTTGAGTATCTAATGAATCCTTCAAAAATAAATTGGTGGTATTACATGCTTGCCAGTTC
>CAVERH010000048.1:1078-24159 GCA_963618065.1 bacterium
GCCAGTTCCATCCATAATTATAGGCACCAATCCCATATTTATCATACATTTCCATTATATTTAAACCTTTAAATGCATGACTGGATCCATAAACCATAACTTCCACAGAATTATCAGGGAGACTATGAAAAGTCTCTATCTGTGTATATGCTCCGTCTGAGCCAGTTGGTCTTACAATATATCCAACCTTATATGTAAACATTCCGACTAAAACTAAAACAATTGTTATACTCAAAATTCTCTTCAATAATTTCATTTTGATACTCCCTCAGACTCAGAACTGAAAGTAAATAAAACTTGCTTTATCAAAGGCTGGTCCCCATTTTCCTAAAAGCAGTATTGAACAAATGCAAAACACTATAAATAAACACCTGAACCATAAATCCTGTTTAACTATTATTTCTCTAATCACTATACCCTTTCGTTTACAACCATCTGCAAATAGCAAAATACCAATACATAAAATAACCAAAGTAAAATTTTTTATATCAAGACCACAGTTAAATATAGAATCATCAAACAGGATATTAATATTCTTGCTGGTAAATATACTCTTAATTATTTCTATTGCATTTAAAAATCCATTTGCCCTAAAAAAAATCCATGAAAAATCAACCAGTATAAATGTAATGAGCACTCGTAAGCCTTTATTTGCCAAAGAATTACGATTTATATGTCCTTTATCAACAATCTTCTCTCGAGCCGGCTGTAATACTTCTCCCATAATCTGGTAAAGACCATTTATTCCTCCCCATGTTACATACGAAAATCTTGCTCCATGCCACAGACCGCTAACTAAGAATACAATCAGCTCATTAAGATATTTTCTAAATCTCCCCTTACGGCTTCCTCCTAACGGGATATACAAATAATCTTTAAACCAGGAGGTTAAAGAAATATGCCAATTTCTCCAGAACTCCGCTACAGAGGTCGAAAGATATGGCGCATTAAAGTTTTCCGTCAACTCTATTCGCAGGATTTTCGCAGAACCCATTGCAATTATAGAATATCCGGCAAAGTCACAATATATCTGCACTGCAAATAACATAGATGCTACTATCAAATACCATCCTGGATATGTAACATAATCACCATAAACAGTATCTACAAAAATGGCTATTCTATCGGCAAGAACAATTTTCAGAAAGTAACCCCAGAGCATTAAAAGAAAGCCTTCTCTGGCAGCTTCAAAATTAAATTTTCCAGGAACTGTCAGTTGCTTTAACATGTCTTTCGAACGCTCTATCGGGCCTGCTACCAATTGTGGAAAAAAAGAAACAAATAAAGCATACCTAAAGAAATTTTTCTCGGCATATATTTCATCCCTGTATACGTCCATCGTATAACTTAGAGTTTGAAACGTATAAAACGATATTCCTACCGGAAGAATAATGTCATACACCGGAACATTTAATTCCACATGAACCACTCTCATTATTCCTGCCAGAGTATCAAATGCAAAATTAATATATTTGAAATAGAACAATATTCCCAGATTTAAAATAAAGCTAAAAGCCACCACCCATTTTTTATAGATCTGTTTTTTATTTTCATTTATCTCCTGCTGTTTAATCTTCTCTATCAACAAACCACTTACATATGTTATAACTGTTGATGCCAATATCAGGAGTGCATATTTTGCATTCCAACACATATAAAAGAAATAGCTGGCAACTAATAACCATAAGTATTTTATCTTGTCAGGTATGGCAAAATATACAATTAAAACTATCGGGAAAAATAATAAATAATCTATCGAGTTGAATAACATAACTCCCCCTCCAAAAAAGTGTACTTTTCTGCAACACAAATTCAGACATTACTAAAAAACAGATTTTCCTTGCCAAATCACAGTATTAGAAGGATAATATAATAGGTTTGTTATGTAATAAGCCATTTACAGAAAAGTACACTTTTCTGTAAATCTACGAACTTTATGAAAAGGTGGTTTTCTCGTATAACTCAGCCTTATATCTGAAACTGGACAGAGCCATTCCACATTCCACAGCCGCTGCTGTTCCGGTAATCTTTCCGTTTTTCCATCGTTGGTAAACATCATGAAAATTGTCAGGCAGTCTGGACGATGGTCTGCCAAACTTCACTCCTCTTGCCTTTGCAGCTGCAATACCCTCAGCCTGTCGTTGCCGGATGCTAGCACGCTCATTCTCTGCTACAAAGGACAGGATCTGTAAAACGACATCACTAAGAAAGGTTCCCATCAAGTCTTTTTCACGTCTGGTATCCAATAATGGCATATCCAACACAACAATGTCCATGCCTTTGTCTTTGGTCAGAATTCTCCACTGTTCCAGTATTTCAGCATAATTTCGCCCCAATCGATCAATACTCTTAACGTAAAGCAGATCATCTTTTTTCATTTTTCGAATCAACTTTTTATACTGAGGTCTGACAAAGTCCTTTCCCGATTGCTTGTCCATGTAGATGTTCTCACAAGGAACTCCAACTTCTTTTAATGCTATCATCTGTCTGTCCTCATTCTGTTCTCTGGTAGATACTCTGATATATCCATAAATCTCGCTACCTGCTTCTCCAATCATATCATCCTCCTTTTTAAGCCTATGCCATTCCTCCTTATTCGTCAGAGGGCAGAACAGACAAAAAAAGCAACCGAGATTTCTCGATTACTCTGTAAATCAATTTCAGTATAAGAATACCACTGTCCTTTCTGGATAAAAAGTGTATAATAAGAATTGTGACAGCTTCTGTTTGGTCAGTTACGAAAGCAGAAGCTGATTAACTCCCCACTAAGACGAGGTTTTTATGAAAATTTTAATTTTATCAAATTATGCAAATGGCTTATTTTTATTTCGTAAAGAAGTAATATCTTCCTTTGTTCAAAATGGAGCCGAAGTGCTTATCAGCGTTCCACTGGATGAAAACTGTACCAAACTGGAGAAGCTGGACGCCAGAATTATACCCTGCGATCTGGAAAGACGTGGCATGAACCCTGTAAAGGATTTCAAGTTGCTGCAGGAATATCAGTCTCTTCTAAAAAAAGAAACCCCTGATCTTATACTTACTTATACCATAAAACCAAATCTTTATGGCGGTATTGCTGCCAGAGTCTGCAGAATTCCTTACGCAATGAACATTACCGGATTAGGCACAGCTTTGGAAAATCCTGGATTACTTGGCAGAATATTATTACTTTTATACAGATATGTTACCTCAAAGGCCTTGCGTGTATTCTTCCAAAACGAAGGGAATCTGCAATTCATGCAAAAGCATAAAATCGCATTACAAAACGCTTCTTTACTTCCGGGTTCCGGTGTAAACTTGAAAGAGCATCCGTTTTGTCCTTATCCCTCTGAGAAACAGGGAATTCGTTTTCTAGCTGTCCTGCGCATTATGAAAGACAAAGGAATTGAGGAATACCTTTATGCTGTGCAGAAAATATCCGAAGTATATTCTAATGTTCATTTTGAACTTGTTGGAGAATATGAAGAGGAAAGCCGTTCTACATACGAGCCCATGATTGAGGAATTAGTAAATCAGGGATATCTTACCTACTACGGTCATATTGACAATGTACCTGAAATTATGGAAAATTGTCACATTCTCATCCATCCCTCCTATCACGAAGGACTTTCCAATGTATGTCTGGAAGCTGCCGCCTGCGGAAGAGGAGTCCTGACAACCGATGTTCCAGGCTGTCGGGAAACAGTCACTTCACAAAGCGGAATTCTGTTTCCGGCAAGAAGTAAAGAAGCTCTTCTCGATGCAATCCGGAGAGTAATCTCCTATACACCCGAAGAACGCTGTAATATGGGAAAACACGGTCGCCAACATGTGGAAGAACATTTTAACCGGCAAATTGTGGTAGATGCCTATCAGAACCTATTATCTTAGTATAAAGTAACGCCCTGAATCAGTGGATGATTCCCACGAATTCAAGGCGTTTTCTTTGTATTTCCGATCATATTACCGAAATCATATTTGCATCCAATTCACTTTTCTTTCTTATGACAACACTGTCATACATCATCATGACAATATCTTCTTCATAATTTCCAATATCTACCAGGTTTTCGTGTCCTTCCACGTTCTCCCTGATTAATTTCACAAAATCAACTCCGGCACCATACGCATGCAGATAAGCACCTCCGAAGCGTGGATTAATTTCCGAAAGAAAGTACTGTCCATTCTGGTAAAAGAAATCCATATCCAACGGTCCGTTAAATTGTAAAACTGTCATGATTTTCTGTACAAAATCAAATAGCTTCTGATCTTTAAAGGATATCGTTTTATTGGCACCTCCTATTGTTGTCGAGAGTTTCTTTTTCGAAAAAATTGCAACCGGCTTGTGGCTTATTGTGTCTACATATACATCCGCATCGAGGTCTTTTCCAGTCATCAGTTCCTGAATAATCAAGCTTTCATCCTGCTCTGTCACCTGCTTCAGCAAATCCGGCGTATCAATTTTTCTCGCACCTACGCTTCCACTTCCTGTTCTGGGCTTCACAAAAACAGGGAAGGAAATCTCTCCAGCTTCATAAGCCTGCATAAATTCCTCACAGGTACCATACGTTTTGATCGTTGGAATATTCCTGTCTACCAGGAAACGATACATCTCGTATTTATTAAAGCACAGCTTTGCAGTTTCTTCGTAAGGAGCCAGAACCAGTACTCCGATTGCTTCAAACTCCTCTCTGTGTTTTGCCAGAAGCATAATTTCCGGATCAATCAGTGTTGTTACTGCCTGAATATCCTCTTTCTTACAAATGTCTAGAATAATTGAAATATAAGAAGGATCCGTAATTAACGGCACAAGATATGCTTTATCTGCAAATGCCATTGCCGGCGCCACAGGACTGTTATCCGTAACAACTATTTTTATCTTTTCTCCCATTGTCATCCGAAAATCTTTTAATAATTCACATCGTCTTCCCACACTACAAAATAAAATATTCACAGTTCTATCCTTTCTGATTCCTGATCTTTCATTTCTTCGGCGTTCCTTTAAACGCTTCCATCGTAGCGTCTGTTGCGCTGCTGATGCCTTCTCTTTTAAAAACAGCCTTTACGGTCTGCAACAGAATCCTGCAATCCAGCAAAAACGAAATATTTCTGGCATATTCTACATCATACTCAAACTTCTTTTCCCATGAAATTGCATTACGTCCGTTCACCTGTGCCAGTCCGGTCAATCCCGGGCTCACATCATGCCGGTGCTTTTGTTCTTCATTATAAAGAGGTAAGTACTTTACCAGAAGCGGCCGTGGGCCTATAAGGCTCATGTCCCCTTTGAGGATATTAAATAATTCCGGCAATTCATCCAGACTGGTACTACGAAGCATTTTACCAAAAGAAGTCAGTCTGACTTCATCCGGCAAAAGGTTTCCATTTTCATCCCTTGCATCCGTCATGGTACGGAATTTATACAACGTGAAGATTTTCTCATTTTTACCGGGGCGCTGCTGCTTGAATAGCACAGGACTCCCCAGTTTGACTCTTACAAGAATAAAAAGGATCAGGTATAGCCAACACAGCAGGATGATTCCGATTAAGGATAAAAGGATGTCCAGCAGGCGTTTGATGCAGTTTTTGTACATAGAGGAGACCTCCTTTAGTGTTCTGGTTCTGATTCTGGTTCTGATTCTGATTCCAGCACAGCATACTTGTTCCAGGGCGGATCTCCGGTGCTAAGAAGTTCTATTTATTTCGACTTACTATAATTAAATACGGACGCAACCGCATCAACGAGCCATCCGGGCTCGATTGCTGCTTGATTGGACATCCATGTCCAATCCTTGCTGCTGACATGCGAAATAAATGAACTTCTAAACACCTACGCTATGCCTTGGAACTAAGTATGTTTGTGCCGTAAACCACATTACTTTTACCAGTTCATGAGTTACATTAATCTTTTTGTTTTGGTACTGGCATAGATAATTTACAACTTAAAAAACTAAAGCAAATTATCCAAAGCAGCTTCCGACAATCTTGATAATACGTTCCATATCTTCTTTCGTGTTCTTAATGTCACTGGGCAGGCATAAACCTCTGCGGAAAATATCACCACTCACACTTCTGTCCCAGTCTTCCCCGTTATCGCCCTTTACTTTTGCGGTATTGATCTGTTCACCGTCTGCAGTAAAGAATTCTGCCCCGGCGTAAATGGGCTGTAAATGCATCGGCTTCCAGATCGGGCGGGATTCAATATTTTCGGCATCCAATGCATCCATAATGGCATTCGGCGTTACCCTGCAACCCTCTTTTATCGTAATGCAGGAAAGCCAGTTGTTAGCATCTCCATCCGGATTTAACGGATTCATGGTAATTTCGTCAATATCTGCAAAGGCTTCCTTATACTGCTGATAAATTGCCTTCTTCAATGCTTTATGTTCTTCCAGATAAAGGAGCTGTCCTCTGCCGATTCCGGCGACCACATTGCTCATACGGTAGTTATAGCCAAGCTCGGAATGTTGGTAATATCTGGCCTGATCTCTTGCCTGTGTGGCAAGGAACAGCGCTTTCTTCGTAATTTCTTCATCCGCCGATAGCAGCATACCGCCGCCGGAGGTCGTAATAATCTTATTTCCATTGAAGGAGATAATACCAATCCTTCCAAAGGTTCCGGTCTGCTTTCCATGGTAGGTACTGCTTAAGGATTCCGCAGCATCCTCAATAAGCGGCACATGGTGTTCTTCGCAGATTGCCATGATTTCGCTGAGCTTTGCCGGGGTTCCGTAAAGATGAACGACGATTACGGCTTTGGCTTCCGGATGCTTTTCAAAGGCCTTGCGGAGGGCTTCCGGATCCATGTTCCAGGTATCCTTTTCAGAATCAATAAAGACCGGTGTTCCTTTTTCATATACAATCGGATTGCAGGTTGCATCAAAGGTAAGGCTCGGTGCAAATACAACATCTCCCTGCCCAATGCCTAAAATGCGCAGTGCCAGATGAATGGCTGCTGTTCCGGCACTCAGCGCGCAGGCATGACCGCCACCCATATAGGCTGCCATTTCCTGTTCCAGAGCATTGACGTTCGGCCCTAACGGGGCCACCCAGTTCGTTGCAAATGCCTCATTGATAAATGCCTGTTCCTCTCCATGCATGGTCGGGGAAGAAAGATAAATCCGCTTCTTTTCCATACTGCATCCTTCTTTCTATTATTTGGTAGCTATTCAGAGCCATGCAAAATTGCTTTCTGTGAATGCTTGCATTCAAACAGAATAGCAATTTTATATGGCAAAGTAACCACATGAGTAAAACTTGAGCTGCTTTAGCAGCGGTTTTACGAATGGGGTTCTGAATAGTTACATTGTTTATAACTATACGTCGGTACAATTTCTTTAACCAGAGCCCGAATGTCATTGCTCTCATCCTTGGATTCTTCTTTCAGCTTCTTCAACTGTACAAAGAATTCGGTTTCATCCAGTTCGATGGGCTTTCCAATATAAATCATCTTATTATCGGTTTCCTTAAGTCCCTCTTCCTCCATCAGAAGTTCTTCATAAAGCTTCTCACCGGGACGTAAACCGGTAAATTCAATCTTAATGTCCTCTCCGACACGGTATCCGGAAAGCTTAATCAGGTTCTTGGCAAGATCCAGAATCTTCACCGGTTTTCCCATATCAAGGACAAAGATTTCTCCACCCTTTGCATAGGCACCGGCCTGCAGCACCAGTGATACTGCTTCCGGAATCGTCATGAAATACCGGATAATATCCGGATGGGTTACTGTAACCGGTCCGCCTTCCATGATCTGCTTTTTAAATAGAGGAATGACGCTGCCGTTACTTCCGAGTACATTTCCGAACCGTACCGCTACAAATTCGGTATCAAAATGCTTGTTAAACGTCTGGATAATCATTTCACAGATCCGCTTGCTGGCCCCCATGATATTGGTCGGGTTTACCGCTTTATCTGTGGAAATCATAACAAAACGCTTCGTTCCGTTCATGGCTGCCGCATAAGCAGTCTTCCAGGTTCCGAAAACGTTATTCTTTACCGCTTCATTCGGGCTTGTCTCCATCAGCGGAACATGCTTATGCGCTGCTGCATGATAGACAATTTCCGGTTTATAATGGTCAAATATCCAGTTCATCCGGTTCGTATTACGAACGGATGCAATCAACACTTCCAGATTAAGATCCGGGAAATGTGTTTTCAGTTCCTGCTGCACATCGTAAATGCTGTTCTCATAAATATCCAGCATAATGAGCAAGGATGGTTTATGGGAGGCAATCTGACGACACAGTTCGCTTCCGATGGATCCACCGGCTCCCGTTACCAGAACACGCTTGCCCTGTACATAGGAAAGAATCGATTCCAGATCAACCTCTATCGGATCCCTTCCCAAAAGATCTTCCACTTCCACATCATGGAGTTTGCTGACACTGACTTCTCCGTTTACCAGCTGATACATTCCCGGAAGGGAACGCAGTTTACAATTTGTTTCCTTACAGATATCCAGAATACTGCTCATCTGGGATCTGGAAATGGAAGGCATCGCAATAATAATTTCATCAATATCATAGTGTTCCGCACACTCAATGATCTTATCACGGCCGCCTACGACCTTAATTCCCTGAATGAATTTTCCCCACTTTCCCTTATCATCATCAATAATGCAGCGGATGACCATGGTAGAAAAATTACTGTTCACAATTTCCTTGATAATGACATTCGCAGCTTCTCCGGCACCCACAATCATGACGGAAATGGCGTTTTTCTTATTCTGGCTCTTGTGCTTCAGGCTTCGCAGAAACCGATAGGAAAAACGGCTTACAAAAATAAAGCTAATCAGCAGGAACATGTAAAGGAAATAATAACTGCTCGGTACCGCCTGTCTTCCCGAAGAACGGAAAAACTGTAATCCAACCGCCTGCAATGCAGACGAAATGATACATGCACAGATCAGATTCTGCAGCTCGGTCTCTCCGGCATAGGCCCACAGGCTGTTATACATGCGGAAAATATAAAGAACAATCAATGTAATCACGATACTGAACGGCAGGAAATTCGTAATCGGCTCCATAAAATGTTCCGGAATTTCTGCAAGAGAAAATCCGTAACGAATCATCAATGCCAGATAACTTGCCAAAATGACACTGATTATATCGTAAATGACAAGAAATGTTCTTCGATAAAATTTTTTCACATTAAAGGGCTTTTTCATTTTTGTTGTCGCTTTCAAAACTTTCTTTATAAAGTAACGGTGCCAGTACCAGCATCAGTACCAATCCGCTCGGACTGCTCAGATGGAAGATCCATTCCACCATTCCGGCAACTGCAAAGGACAGGATCACAATCATCGGAAGTGCTGCATACGCAATGGTTTCTTTCTTTTTTATATAAAATACAACTGCGCAGCCAAAGGATGCCACGCCAAAAATCACAAACAGGATTCCCACTCCGATTCCATGATCGTATGCCACCTGCAGATAGATGTTATGCGCATGTACCGCAACCTCTCCATCCGGGAGGGTGGCTCCCATTTCATCGTGACCGGTCATATTCAATTGTTCAAAATAAGATTTAAAAATTGTTGTTCGTCCATTGGAATAGTCTCCCTCATCCAGCATATCTTCCGGAAGATCTCCCGTGCTTTCCGCATATACCGGCTCCACATAAGACGGAATAAAGCCGATGGATGCTACGAGCTTTGGAATTTCATTTCCATTTTCATCATGGGTTGCTTTATATTCGGCAATTTCTCCATAGAAATCAAAGGTTCCTTCCGGTATGCTGAAAATCTTGTTTGCAAATACATCCACGAATCTTCCGATCCGCATATATCGTATGGATGTCAGCTTGTGTCCGCGCATCACCTGATCCGGCCATTCCTCAATTTCAAACGGCACCGGTTCTCCAACAATTCCGGGGATATTTCTCTGCAAGGTAAATGTTACAGGGAACAGTACAAGTACCGCCAGCACCATAAGCCCCAGATTGATAAGAAGACTGTGCATGCGCAGCTTTCCTTTTCCTCTTGCGATAACAAGCCATGCGGCAAAACCGGCAAATAACACTGCAAACAAGCCGGTACGTGCCATGGTAAACAGCATATAAGAAGACACGATACCAAACAGAATCAGCTCTTTATAGATTTCCCGTAACTTCGTTGTACGATACAGCTTCATCAAAAGCAGTACAATTACCGCACATTCCACTGTTGTAAGATAAGTTGCGGTTGTCGTTACCGTATGGAACACAAACGGATAACGGGCATACCGGTAGGTAAGATAAGGGCGGTGCAACAGCGCATATCCCATGGAAAGCAGGAAGTGAAGCACAATTCCCCACAAAACATTGGTAAGAAAATGGCTGCGGTGTTCCCACATTCCATAGCTTAAGTATAATAAGGTGAAGCTGACTGCCAACACAACCGTCCACCATCTGGTATTCCGGAAAATCACAATACCTGCAAAGAACAGCAGCGTAAGCGCCCCGTACCAGTAATTGGGCTTTGCCAGCTTCTTTTTGCATAAGCAGACCAGGGTACGCAGAAGAATAAAACCGAAAAGAATCGCAATAAGCACGGTATTTCGCAGTACTTCCACATTCATTCCGATTTCTGACTCTACTTTAAATTCCCGTATTGCCAGGGCATTAAGTCCGTTATGATAATAAATTGCTCCGGCAATGCCTGCAACAATTACATAAAGCAGGGTATACCGGTTCAGAATCTCCTTTAAGGAAAACATGGTCAGAATCACCAACGCAAAGAACAGCATTTCCCTGCGCTGTGCCACCTGATGGTGAATTTCATAAAGTCCGTTCATATAGTCACAGCATGCGGCAACCGCACCCGCAATAAACAGCATCTGCAACCCGTCTGCCAGATGTTCTCTGATAAAATCTCCGGTAAGCAGTGTTCCCTGACCGTCCCGGTTATGATTGATGGCATAGAACAAAATCACGGCAAGGAACAGAAGGCTTATGGTATAAAAGATATTATCCAATGCATAATCACTTAATCTTCCGGTAAAAACCATCCAGAAGCCGGCAAGTAAAAATAATGCAGCAAGCGGATTGGCTGTGAACCGGAATGCCCGTTCCACCGTAATAAGCGGATCCTTTTTGTGGTCTTTATAAATCCTGCGGATTATTGCTAACAGCAGCAGAACAGCAAAAACGATTCCTCCAGCAAATGCCAGTGTACGCTTATAGCCAACAGGTATACTGTAATGATACTCTGCTGCCAGGCCAGCTCCATAAATCTGTTCTCCATCATAATAGAGAATTCCGGCCCCCGGCATCGTATCCGGTGTAATAAATTCATAGGCAAAGATAACATCTGCCGCCGGAACATCCTGGATCTCTGTCTTAATATCCATTCCTTCCGGTCTTGTTCCCTGCAGAATCAAAAAATAGGTCTTCCCTTCCTCCATGATCAAATCCATGGGGACATCCACATAAGAAACGGCATTCTCCTTAGAAACCACAACCTGTTCCTTTGCTGCCACCTGCTGCTTTTCATTCAAAATTGTCACATAAAAGCAGCCATCCGACTCCACACTTGTCGGATAAAGGCGCAAAGAAGCAAGGTGATCTCCCTGTGACAAAAAGGTCTGCATCACCGAATGTTCTTCATTTACCATTTCTGTACAGGTTCCGGTTGACGGATCAACCGAAAAAGTCACATCCTTCTTCCACAGACGGATCGGCCAGAGTGTCGAAAGGACGATCACTGCCGCAAGCAGGATGATAAATTGTATCGCTGTACTTTTATAAATAACCTTTTTCATACTTCTTTCCTTAATTATGACAGTCAGGCAAAAACAGCCCGTATTTCATCGTTGACTATTAAGTATAACATAGATTCGTACCGCAAGCAACGGCGCCAGTACCCACCAGAACACCACATACCGGACCAGATAGGTCGGTCCAAGCAAAAATGTCAAAAAGATCAATAACGGAAGGAGGAAAGGGAGATCCACCTCCAGGTATCGTCCCTGTTCCTTCTGATTCAGCAGAAAGCCCAGTCCGAACATCATACACCAGAACAGAAAGCCCGGTGAAAACAGCATGGAAACAAACGGAACCTTCTGTTGGAATATCGTAAGGGACATTCTCCGGTAAAGCTCGTTAAGCGCCGGGAGGAAGCTTCTCCTCACTCCCGGTTCTTCTGTTTCATATCCGAAATAAGAGCTGTCTTCATACACATAAGTAAATCTTGGATTTCCACGATATACATCAATCACCGTATCCGGATACCAGAATCCATACGAAGTCATCAGCCACGCATTCATATAAGAAAATGGATGACGGATCAGCGTCCTGCCCCACAGCTTCCAGAAATCTCCGGAATTTTCTTCATAAGCCGCATTGGAAAAAGAAATTTTCACCCCATCGGATACCTTCGGCGTGTAATGCTGCAGGGCTTTCTCCGGCAGATACCGGAACAGCACTTCCCGGTCTTCCTGTAAAAAGGCATCCGGCTCATACGCATAGGTCCGCGCAAGCTGCATAATCGGAACCGTCAGCACCTCCTGATGTTCCCCGTCACTTGCTTTTGTAATAAATGCAAATCCTTTATTCAAAATCAGGTACAGGCAGATCAGCAGCACTCCGTAAAGCAGTGTCTTTCCTGCCTGTAACCCGGTCGCTTTCTTTTTCATAAAAACAGCCAGAAACGGAAGAAACACCAGAAAAGCGTAGCATCCGTTATGGCGGAACAGCATCATCAGTATGGCAGATACTGCAAACAAAAGAAGCTTTTTCTTATTTGTAAAAAAGGCCTCCACATCCTCACACAGATCCAGCAAAAGCAGTACCTGGATGAGCAGCATACCCATGAACAGTCCGTCCTTTGCAGAGCACAGACAGAACATGACAAGTGGCGGGCAGATGCCAAGATAGAGGGTAAGGATCCACTGCCCCCGTTTCCGAAGTCCGTGTTCCTTCAGCTTCCAGATAAAATAACCGAAAATCAATGACAGAACTGTCATCTGGAACAGGGTATATGCTGCTATTCCCAGATTGACCGATCCTGTCAGTTTATAAACAAGCTGGACAATTCCTCCCATCATCAATACATGAAACAGCGGATGATGCGTGGTAAACTCACGCGTTACCACTTCCAGATATTCCTCCTGCGCATCGTAAACGAAAAATCCGGGATAAACTGCCAGAAACACCACAAAGTAAAGAAGAAAAATCACACCACTGGTCCGTAGCAGAAAAGCTCTCCATTCTTTTGATTTCCCCTTCTTAGCTTCCGATATTTCATGAACCTCTCGAGAATCTTTCAAATGTTGTACCATCTCTTGGGATTGTGTCCTCTGTGCCATCGCATTCCACAGTCCGCTTACCACCAGAGTCATTACGACTGCAAGAACAAGAATGGAAAGCCACATCCATGGATTCGTGAAGGGAACGCTGCCCTTCTGATCGAGCTGTGCACCAAATACCATGCAGATTGAAAAGCTGATTCCGAATAATATAGAAACAACGGTCGGCTTTCCGGGACGAAGCTTCCGGATCACCATAAATACAAGCAGCACAAGCAGCACCGGTAAAATGCTGTTGCTGAAGTCCAGATAATTTTCCATTGGAAAGATCCATGTTCCCATTTCTATTCTCCTGCTTGCATTTCCTCAGTATTTCCTGCCTGCATTTTCTCAATGCTTCGTGTCCTATGCTCCCTGGCTGGTTCCTCTTCGAAGGTAGTCTGCCGGATCACATACTGAGGGGAATTATTCATGGAAACATACATTCTACCCATATATTCTCCAACCAGTCCAAGCATTAACATCAACATGCCGCCCACAAAAACAATTACGGACATTAAGGCACTAAAACCGGTAACCAGGCCCGGAGGATTAAAAAAAATTTTCTTGATTATTGTATATATCCCATATAGAAAACCAATTGCCGCGCAAACTGATCCTGCTGCTGTTGCAATCCGCAACGGCTTCACACTGAATGCCGTAAAACCGTTAAACCACAGATTCAAAAGCTTGCCAAGTGTATATCCGGAAACTCCTGCTTCCCGGTCACGGTGATTCACATCCACATTCGTAATATTCTTCGTGGTACGAAGTACAAGGCCGATCACATAGGGAAATGCAAAGGTATAGCGGCACATCTCATCCACCACAAAGCGTCTGGCTGAAAAATAGCTGGAAACATAGAGTTCCTTCGGTTTTCCGAGCATCACCCGTGTCATCAGTTCATTCACATGACTTCCCCAGTTACGGAAACCGGAATGATGCTTATGCGCATATCTGGCATAAACCACGTCGGATCCCTGTTCAATCCCGTCGAGCAGCTTTCCCACTTCATCCGCCGGCGTCTGTCCATCATCATCCAGACACACTACAATGTCTCCTGTCACATAATGAAAACCTGCCATCAATGCACTGTGCTGTCCGAAATTCTTTGCAAGATTGATTCCCTTACGCTGTGCCTCCGGACGGTTTTCGGGTGCTGCACACAGCTTTTCGATCGTTGCAAAGGTATCATCCGGCGAGCAGTCATTCACCATGATAATCTCATAGCAATATTCTTTCATCCCGGACATCGTATCATCTATTTCTTTTACCACATGTGGCAGCGTCTGTGCCGAACGGTAACAGGGAATTACAAAACTGATCTTCTTCATTTCTGTTTTCTCCAAATCTCTTCTGAATCATATTCTTACGATCTCAGCAGCAAATGCTTAGACCTGTACCGAATAGTTACTCTCTTCTTTAAATTTCTGGTCTATTCAGAACTCCATTCGCAAAACTGTCATCACTTATGCAGGCCATCAAAATGACATCACAGAACCTTCCGTTTAAGAAAACATCATCCTTTAAATAAGCTTCTTTCCGGAAGCCTGCCTTTTCATAGCTTTTCCGAGCCCGCTTATTTTCAGCCAGCAAACGAAGCATCACTTTATGCAGGTGTAGGGTTTCAAAGGCATATTGCAGCATGAGCTGTGCCGCTTCTGTTCCATAGCCCTTCGAAAGAGCCGCTTCTTCTCCAATGAAAATTCCATATTCCGCTTTATGATGTACCTCATCAATATCACGCAGATAGACACTTCCAACTGCATTTTCCACCTTACCGGCCTCATACGGGCAGATCATAAACTGCACAACTTTCCCGGTGTTCACCATCGTTTCGATCCAATGATGATGCGACTCTACCGTAAAAGGCTTCTGATAAATGAAGTTTTTCCTCACAAAATCGGTATTACGCCACCGGATAATATCTGCTGTATCCCTTTCCTCCATTGGACGGAGTGCTATCCGTTCTCCACAAATCAACATTGTCCGATTTTTCCTTTCTGATTCTGCTTGCCTCTATTCATACACAACGGAATCTCGATACGATTGCACCGGATCCTGTCACAAACCGGCAGGTTCAATCCGGTAGATTTCAAAAACATCGTCTATCGTTTCAACCAATGTAATCTTTATGTTCTCACCATGGCTTTCATAGTAATTGGAAAGCCAATGCATGTCCTCTGCCTTTTTTCTTACAAAATAAACATTGTCCATGGAGAGTAGTCCCTCTTCCATGTCAGGGATCTGATAGGCCTTGAGCTTTTTACGGTAAAGAGGACTCTTGCTCGCCCAGCCCCCCATAATATCATAATTGTGAATGCCGTTATCCACATTGACAAACATCTTTTCCGAATAACTCACCGAAGAATATACATCCATAAAATAAAAGTTCTCCGGATGGTTCGCAAAATACTCATAAACCTGCAAATAAGGTTCGTTCTGTTGTTCACGGTACTTCTGATCCTGCGCGACCTTCCCAATCTTTCCCGGCAAAAGCAATATGGAAAACAGTCCGAAACAAATGAGCATCGTCATTCGGACCAGCTGTGTTCTGCCATGTCCATGCTTTTGCATAATAAGGGTAAACAAAATGCCTGCAAGAACTACAAATTCCATAAAATACAGAGAATGGGTAATCCGGTCCGGGAAACGTTCTCCCATCAAAATATACATCCAAAGTGCACTCCGGACAGCAAAAAGCAAGCAAAGCTTCCAGAGAACGGAAAGCCCCGTCATTACACGATGCTTCCAGATTCCGTAATGTCTCTTATCCTCCGTGTTCCAGCCCTGGCACAGTGCCAGCAGAAATACGGTAATATAAAGGAGTATCGTCATGTAATTCCAGGGGTAATCACTTCCTGCAGAAGCCGGTCCCCCTAAGAAACGATACACATATAGTTTAAAATACTTCTGAAATTTGAGAATAAAGGGCTGTGCTTCCTGATTCAGCTCCCCGGCATAATCCGCAATCTGCCCCATGATGGTTTCATCAATCTCTTCATCAATTCCGAAATTATAATTATCAAACAGAATCTGCTCGCTTTCACTGATTCCAATACGGTCATAAAATTCTTTGTTTGCCTGATAGGAAGGTATTTTCTGAAAATCATAAAGCTCCGTGCGGTTATCAAACAGCGTGGTAAAGGTTTTCCACTCTTTACTTCCATAGGCAATCCGGTTCGTGCCCTCGCCAATCAGGAGGCTTAACAGAATCAGTCCGATCACGCCAAGATATTTCATGAAGTTCTCTTTGGTGAAAATCTTTTCTTCAAAGCTCCACTTCACAACACCTGCGACACAGATCATCGGAAGTACTAAAAGAAGCATTTCCGAACGGATCAGATATGCCAGAAACACAAGCAGAATCGCCGGAATATTGCTTCGGATAAACGGCCCCGGCTCCTTCTGTGGTTTCGAGGTCAGAAACCAGAATGCCGCAGCGGCAGCCAGCATGGTACAGGTAATCGTATACTGTACTGCAACGAGGTGTTCCATCATCATGGAAAAGAACAACAGTGTTTCTACAAGTCCTACCGTAAGCTTGGCCTTCCGGCTGGTGCAGATTCCAAAGCTCCGGTTCAGAATCAGGAACAATGCCCCAAACTGGCAGGCACACAGAAAAATACCATACCACGGAACAATCCGTACGATACGGTAAAGCAGACTGATTGCCGCGCTTACAAGCCACAGCATCTGAATGTTGTGGCCTTCCGGTATCCCAGTATAATTCCCACTCAGAATTTCCTTCATCAGGACATCATCGTTCAGATCATAATAATAATCAAAACGACAGGCCAGCGCGATCATCGGGATCAGAAGGAACACAATAGAAATTATGAAATTTTGTCTCTTTGAAACAACTTCCTTAAGCTTCATAGAATTCCTTCACTTTAGAAATAATGTAATCCGTCTGTTCTTCGGTCAGCTGATAAAACATCGGCAGTCTCACAAGGCGTTCACTTTCTTTTGTCGTATATCGATCCTCCCCATGGAAACGGCCGAATTTCAGTCCGGCAGGTGCCGAATGAAGCGGTACATAATGGAATACACAGAGAATCTCATTTTCCTTCATAAAGGAAATGAACCGCGTACGTTCCTCCAGATCCTTACATTTGATATAAAACATATGACCGTTCTGCTTACAGTCCTTAGGAACTACCGGCAGGGTAAGCTTTCCGGCTTCCTGTAGCGGCAGTAATGCATCGTAGTACTGCTGCCATCTGGAAAGACGCACCTCATTAATCTGATCTGCGATTTCCAGCTGTGCATAAAGATATGCCGCATTAATTTCGCTCGGGAGATAAGATGAGCCATAATTTCTCCAACAGTACTTATCTACCTGTCCACGGAAATATTTGCTCCGATCCGTTCCCTTTTCACGAAGGATCTCGGCTTCTTCCACATAATGCTCATCACGGATGAGTAATGCGCCGCCCTCACCCATGCTGTAATTCTTCGTTTCATGGAAGCTGAAGCAGCCAAAATCACCGATCGTTCCAAGTGCCTTGCCTTTGTAGCTTGCCATCACACCCTGTGCAGCATCCTCTACCACAAGTAAATGATGACTCTTTGCAATGTCAAGAATCGTATCCATTTCACAGGAAACACCTGCATAATGTACCACGGCAATGGCCTTGGTCTTCTCGGTTATCGCATCCTCAATCAGGGTTTCATCAATATTCATGGTGTCCGGACGGATGTCCACAAACACAATCTTTGCTCCGCGCAGTACAAAGGCGTCTGCGGTTGACACAAACGTGTAGGACGGCATGATCACTTCATCGCCTTCCTTAATATCACAAAGAAGAGCTGCCATTTCCAGCGCATGGGTACAGGATGTTGTTAAGAGGCACTTACTTGTTCCTGTCTTCTCCTCAATCCATTTGCTGCATTTCTTTGTGAAATCACCATCTCCACAGATATGCATGCTTTCTACAGCCTGCTTCATGTAATCCATTTCTTTCCCTGTGTAGGGAGGTACATTAAATTTGATCATTTCTCTCTCCTCCTGTAAATCGGCATTCCTTTGATATTGGTAATTATTCAGAACAGTTACTGATATTGTCTATTCTGCGTTACAGCTATACAAACACCACATATTTCTCATTTTCAAAGACCATCTGGTATCCATTTGCTGTCATAAAATCCAGAATGGCCATTAGCTTCTGTTCCCAGACGGAGCTCTCTCCTTTGGCGCCGTTCCTTTGCAGATCAAGCACCTGTGCCATGATTTCTTCTTGGAAAATGACAAGCGGACGATCCGCTTCGGTCATCGATTGGTTCAAAGTATCCAGATCCTCTGCCAGCCGGTCATAGCTGTTCGTATCAAGGTCTGCCCATGACGTGTAAATGGCAGGTGCCTTATGAAGATAATAGGATAATCCGGGAATATTTCCATACAGAATCACCTTTTTATTCTGATATTCTGTGTTATTTTCAAGCATAAACGTATTCAGTTCTTCCAGTGTTTCGGCGTTCTCGGCATTGGTTTTCATTCCACGCAGAATCCGGCTTCCTTCTACTGTCGTATCCCGTTTCCGTCCATCTTCCCCATCGAGGAAAACATAATTACAACCAATTCCGACCGCCTGAATCAGAAAAGCAATTACCATGGCCATCGTCATTGCTTTTACGGAAAAGAGAGGAACCTTCCCGGTCACATCCAGGTACGGGCGTCCCCATCTTGCGAAACGGTATATGGTCCAGAACGTGATCGGGGCCACAAAGAACAGGTTATTTAAAGCCGGCCACACATAATTGTTACTGCCAAGCGGTGTAATCAGAATCACAACAAGGCTCATCGCTGCAATCAGCTTCCATTCGCAGTCCTGCATTCTGCTAAACAACATCCATACACAGATCCCCAGCGACAGAATCAGGAAAATCACTCCCCACTGGAGAGCGGCTTCCTTCTGATAGTATTTAAAGTTAAACATACCCCATCTGCCAAGTACGATAAACAAAAATACAATGCAGATACAATATACCACTTTGCGGAGCAGTGGAAAACGATCCTTCTGTATCGCAAAAAAAGGAATTCCAGGCAGGATGCACAGCAACATATAGGCCATCCATCTTGCCCCGTGCAGATAGGCATCGGTAATCATCCATACCATTTCACCAAAGGTATAATCGGATGCTGAACCTGCCATGCCGAAGACTCCTTCGATCATGGTTCCAAACGTTCCCGTTCCGTAAAGAAGCATCATGCCCACAAGAACTGCCACGAAGCCAGCTGCATAACCCGCTGTGCACAGCCCTGTTTCTTTCGCAATTTCCGCTAAAGGTTTCTTCTTCAAATAACCATAATACCATAAAGTAAGAATCAATAACACTTCCAATCCATTATTGGGGAAGCGTACAAAGGTATTGAGTCCCAGAACCACGCCTGCTGCCACAAGGCATCCCGGATGCTTCCGCGCCAGTCCGCGGAACAGCAGAATAACCGCAGCAAGCAATAACGCATAGGTCATATAATTATACAAAATCACGGACGGACACCAGCACATGCCAACTGCCGCCAACTCTGCCAGAAAGGCAATGGCCGCCGGCATTTTCGTTCTGAAAAAGCGGTATCCCAGCAGTGCCATGGCACTGATCAGCAGGGAGGAATACACCTTCATGCCAAGCATGGTTCCTCCGAAGGGGAGCTTCGTAAAGAGAAATCCAAGGACATTAGATAAAAACGTCAGAAGCGTCCATAATACTGTATTTTCTCCAAAGAACGCATAGTTTCCAAGACTGTATGCGGTATCCGTCAGGTCAATCCCCTGATTTACCTTCAGCAGCGGAAACAGTACAAGGATGACCGGAAACAGGATTTTCAGCCATTTTTCCAAAGCCGTCTTATCAAATCTGCTTCCAATCAGATGAAATGCCTTTTCTCTCACAAAATCTACCAGCAGGCCTGCAATACACACCACCAGCAGGCAGAAAATCCATTCTGCAAAAAAGACAGATACCCCGGTATTTCCGGCAGGATTCACAATTGTTTTCAACCACCCATACCAGTTACCGCGGATATCGATATGTTCATGCAGTAAATAAATACCAAAGCATAAGCTGCCCAGCCGCCGGATCAGATCTGCCGCTTTTCCCTCCCGGAGCTGTATGGAACGGAAAAGATAAAACAGCCCGATTGCTGCCGTAAGTACCGTAATCGTATTGTAATGATACGGCACAGAAAAATAATATTCACAGGTATTCTGTAACGAAGGCAGGAAGCTGCCCAGCTCCTTCATCAGAAACTGGATTGCCATTCCGACTGCTGCACTCAATAAGAAAAGAACTGCCGCATTCCCCCTGCTTGTTTTAAACCGGTGAAAAATTCCATTTTCATCATACTTTCCTGCATAGGCTGCAAGAAGATAAACGAAAACAAACCAGGTCAGGTCATAGCCATATCGGTCTGTCGCAAAAGCCACCGGTACAATACTCTTAATTCCACTTAAAAATACAAAGAGTACGACAAGCGCCGTCTGATACGTTTTCTTTGGAAGCTGCTGTGCTGCCCGGTTCAGAAAGGGCATCAGCAGCATCAATAGCAGGAACGAGGTTGCAAACCAATAGTGTTCTGTCTCAATCGGGAACAGGTACGGAAGAATTCCATAAAGGCCATTCTGAAAGCCAGTACCGATTCCCAAACACATCAGGACAAGAGGAATCAGTAGGCTGTAAAACCAGATCTGGCAAAGGAACCGCAGGACTCTTCTTACTTGAAACAATCCCTGATACCCAAAATAACCACTGATAAACACATAGGCATTCACTGCCGCAAGGCAGAGATTTTCAAGGATCGTTCCTAAAGCAGCAGGAAGCTCTGTCGCTTTGCCCGGGTCTAAAAGGTTCCCGGAATTTGCCAGAAAATGCATGGTAACAATCATCATCATGGCAACCATACGCAATAATTCAATTCCTGCCTGACGTTTTTTTCCTTCCATGTGGCTTCCCTTCCCATCTACAATGCTTCTCTTTATCTCTCTTGCTTCACCTTGCCCTCTTCGACGCGATAAACAATATCGCACTTTTCAATCGTCTGTAAGCGGTGTGCAATAATCACCATGGTCTTCCGTCCGTGCAGGCGGTTAATGGAATCCATGATGGCTGCTTCCGTATCATTATCAAGGGCAGAGGTTGCCTCGTCCATAATCAGCACCTCCGGATCTTCAAAAAGTGCCCTTGCAATGCTGATTCGCTGTCTCTGGCCTCCGGAGATACGGATTCCACGCTCACCGATTCCGGTATTCAATCCTTCCGGAAGGCTTCTTACAAACTCATCAAGCTGTGCTTCCCTAAGTGCTGCCCAGACCTTTTCATCATCAATATCTTCCTCCGCATAACCAAATGCAACGTTCTTACGGATGGTGTCATCAATCATAAAGATATTCTGCGGAATATATCCTACATTTTTGAGCCAGGACTGGTAATGATCGCGGACCTCTACGCCATCTGCAAGGATCTCTCCCTGCTGCAGCTTTAAAAGTCCGAGCATGATATCCACAACGGTAGACTTTCCGGCACCGGTTGTACCCACAATTCCTACCGACTGTCCAATGGGAATCACCATATCCGCATGGTCGAAAATCAACGTCTCTGTATTGGGATATTTATAAACAATATCCTTTAATTCAATCTTATCCCTGATCTCCAGCTTCTGTACATCGATCTTCTGACGGTATGCTTCCTCGTCATAATTCACGTTCTTATCCCGGATATCATCCTGCAGATGATCGCTGACTCCCATAAAGAACGGTTCAAAATAGGAAATCGAGGTCAGATGGTTATTAATCCGGTTTGCACACGGCACAAGACGCATGGCAACAACCGCAAGTGCACTCAGCTGGGTAATGACCTCACTTGCCTCAATGCCGTTTAACAGCTGCAGCATCATAAAGATAATCATTCCGGCTACTGCTACGGTTTCAATCAGGAGGCGCGGCGTGGCATTGTACAGATTATAACGCTGTACCGCACTTACATAGCCATTTCCACACTTGGAGTATTCATTGATAAAGTAGCTTTCCTTATTGGCAATCTTGATTTCCTTGATTCCCATTACCGACTGATCAATCCATTTATAAAGACCGCTGTAATAATCCTGATTCTCTACACCGGCTTTTTTCATGATCGGCTTTAAAATAAACATAATAAGCAGAAGAACTGCAATCAGAAGTGCTGCCACAATAATGGTGATCCTGATTCCGCTGATAAATGCCACCACAATGACAAGTCCCACGAAAATGACCCCTTCACTGAAAAGCTGCAGCATCGCCAGAATCAGTCCGTACATGTTATTGACATCCGAGGTAATGCTTCTCTGAATCACGGAAGTATCCGCATTCAGATAATATTCATACGGGCGCTGCATAAAGTTGATCATCATACGTCTTGAGGTTGCAAACTGATTGGTATAGACAAACTTAAGCTGTGACTTCTGCTGGAAGAACAGGAAGACATTCTTAAGTACAAACATCAGAATCAAAGCCATCATCACGAACACCATGACGGCCGTAGTATTCTCCTGATCAATATGAAAAATCTCACAGATTACCTGAAGATAACGGTGCTTTGCCACCGCATTTTCTTCCAGAACCACCTGCATTACCGGAACTACCATGGAAATACCGGCAGTTTCAAGAATTGCTCCAATCAGCATCAGAAATAACTGAAGCACCATAATTCGTTTCTGACGTGCATCAAGAAGCACCATCATCTTTTTAAAAATTTTAACCATGTTTCTGTGATATCCTTTATTTGTAACTATTCAGAGCCATGCAAATTATGGCTATATGGACGATGAATGTTTGCATTCAAGCGGACATATGCCATGATTTATAT
>CAVERH010000049.1:0-22691 GCA_963618065.1 bacterium
GCGTGACAGGATTCGAATCTGCGGCCTCTACGTCCCGAATGGAAAGCATCATGTAAACTAAGTAAAATCATAAATACTTAAAATCACTAGAATGCGCCGTAAAATAAGGAAAATAAACTGTTTTTATAAAAATCGCCGAATCCATGCGGAGTCAAAAAATTCTAAATTTGATAGAAATTTTGATACCAAATTTATAGACTACTTCCACGAAATCTGTAATTCTCTTTTTGATGTTACACAGTCAGACAAATATAAATTTATAAGTGTCTGATATGGTATACCCGAACTTTCCGACTGAGTCTTAAAGTATGCAATCACTTCTCCATCAAGATTTATTGTAACTTGTTTTTTTACCCTATTTGAATATGGGTTTTTCCTTGGATTCAAATTTCTAATATCATATTCTTCTCTCATGCTTACCACCCTTCCTGATATATTCTTTTTTCGTTTTTTGTTGCTTCTCTTGCAGAAATCAAACGGATAACGTTGTCGTTGTCACGATAGCAATGACTTACAATACAAATTTTCGTTGATTTAATTGCCCCAATGATGAGAAATCTATCTTCCTCAATCGAATGGTCGGGATCATCGAACAGGATAGCATTTTCATCTCCAAACACTTCTATCGCTTCCTCGAAAGATAAGCCATGCTTTTTCTTGTTAATCTCGTTTTTATTCTCGTCCCAAGTAAAATTTATCTCTTTCATAATTATATTATACATATATTCTAATTATTGTTCAATATTGTTTTTCCTTTTTTGAAAAAATTTCATATATGCTATTATTGTTACCAAGTCAATATACTTGATACATTTGACTTTAAAAGTATTCTATGCTACTATGTATATACAAAGGGTGCTACCGATAGACGGTTGCCCTCAATAGTAGTTAAAAAATAACCGCTTAGTTTGATGGGCTAGGGCGGTTATTTTTTATGTGAAATCTTGTAAACAAGACTTACAATAGCAACAATCAATATTCCGAATTGTATTAATCCATCATATGTAACCATTGGTATCCCTCCTTTCTTTTGATTGGAGGGCATAACCCTCCATAAATGAAGGGCAACCGCCTACCGTGATATGGTAGCACCTGATCTGATTATAAAGATATTTCCTCAAAGCTGCAATAGCATTATTTCCTTGCATATCTATAAAAACAGCTCCTTCATAATTTATGAAGAAGCTGCTTATATTTTATCGTCGGCGTGACAGGATTCGAACCTGCGGCCTCTACGTCCCGAACGTAGCGCTCTACCAAGCTGAGCCACACGCCGTTATATGAACCATTGACAATCATACCTTTTTTAGGAACAATTGTCAATGGTTGTTTTTTAATTATTCGTACGATGAATAATATATTTGCAGATCGGGTTTCCCATGGCAGAAAATTTCTCTTCATATTCCGTCATAATGTTCCCTTTCACCAGTTCTTCATCATGATGCAGATCATAAGTAATTATGATCGGTTCCCATCCCGCAAAAGGCAGCTCCTCCACCGCAAAATCAAACAATGGTCGATTATCCGTCTTAAATTCCAGAATACCATTCTTCTTTAAAAAGGTATCATAACGTTTCAAAAACTCTCTGGACGGAAGACGTCGTTTCGCATGCCGGTCCTTCGGCCACGGATCCGAGAAGTTCAGATAAATCCGGTCTATTTCCTGTGCTGCGAACACCTCACAGATCTCTTCTGCATCCATGCGGATGAACCGCAGATTAGGAAGCGGATCGGCTTCCATCTTCTGAATGGCGCGGAGCAGAACACTGGAATACTTCTCAATACCTACGTAATTGATCTCCGGATTTTCCTTCGCCATTTCATGAAGGAATTTTCCTTTTCCCATACCGATCTCGATACGGATAGGATGGTCATTACCAAAGACCTCATTCCATCTGCCCTTCTGTGAACAGGGATCCTGAATCACCCATTCACTTTCTGCAATCACATCCCTGGAACCTGCAATATTCCTTAATCTCATGATTTCTTAGCCCTGTGTGCGATTCTCTTGTCAATGTAATCCTTAAGCATCAGCACGGTCTCTTCCTCGCCAAGTCGGCTGCTGTTAACCGAGATATCATAGTTTCTGGAATCGCCCCATTTGATCTTGCAGTAATAGTTATGATATTCCTTACGTTTGCGGTCATTACGGTAGATAAAGCTTTCAGCCTCTTCCTTGCTTAACTCATAAATCCTCATAACACGCTCAACCTTAGCTTCCCAGTCACTCAGCACGAAAACGGATACAAGTGCCGGATGATACTTAAGCATGGTTTCAGCACAACGTCCTACTACAACAAAGGATTCTCCTGCGTTCGCCTTATCCTCCAGATAACGGAACTGCATCTGTGCAATATTTTCTTCCATTGAATTCGAAAGACCCTTAACGGTTCTGGAAAAGACAATTTTTCTGGGAACCTCATCGTATTTCTCATAATTCTCAACATCTACATTCTTTGCCTGTGCAATATTCTGTAAAATGTTCTTGTCATACAGCTTGATACCAAAGCTTTCAGCAAGCTTCTCAGCAATTTCATGACCGCCGCTTCCGAACTCGCGGCTGACGGAAATAATAATCTGTTCTGCCATTGCTATTCCTCCTTATCCTTCCAACTCTTTTACAGATATCTGACAAAGATAATAATCATGGAAACCAGAACTACCAGAACAGTTGCAGGTGCCATAGACTTACAATACTTACCCCATCCGATAGGATAGCCCTCTTTCGCTGCCACTGCAGTACCGACTACATTTGCAGATGCACCGATCGGGGTAGCACTTCCTCCGATATCTGTGCCCATAGATAACGCCCATGCGAGGGTAGATATATCCACACCTTCCATTGCTGCCAGACTCTTAATAACCGGAATCATTGTTGCAGCAAAAGGAATGTTGTCAATAAATGCACTGGCAAATGCAGATACCCAGATAATAATGGCAATCATGAGCTTCGCATTACCACCGCTGATATTTCCGATGAACTGTGCAATAAGCTCCAGAATTCCTGTCTGCTCCAGACCACCTACTACAATGAACAGTCCCACAAAGAACAACAGTGTCTTATAATCTACCTTCTTTAATAATATCATACTGTCTTTTCCGGAAGTAATCAAGGTTATAACAGCAATAAATAATCCGATAAATGCAACACTTAAACCAGTCTGGGCATGGGTAACCAGAAGCACCACTGCGCAGGCAAAAATCACACAGCTGACCGTAAATTTACTCTTGCTTGTGATAGCCTCCTTAGGCTCCGGAAAGCTTGTAACATCCAAAGCTTCCTTCTGAACCAGCTGCTTGTGGAAAATCACATAAAAATATACAATAGACAAAATCAGGCAGATTCCTGCAATCGCACCTGTATTAGTGATAAAATCGGCAAAAGAAAATCCTAAGGATGTTCCGATAATAATGTTTGGGGGATCTCCGCACATCGTTGCGGATCCACCTAGGTTTGCACAAAAGATCTCTGAAAGAATCAGCGGAACCGGATTAAATTTCAAGAGCTGTGCGAGCTCCACGGTAACTGCTGCAAGGAACAGAATAACGGTAATACTGTCAATGAACATAGACAAAAAGCTTGCCATCAGCATAAAGGTTATAAAAATCGGAACGGTCTTATACTTGACTGCCTTGGCAATCCGCATACACAGCCAGCGGAAAAATCCGGCATTTCCCATTCCCTCTACCATAATCATCATACCGGCAATAAAGATGATGGTCTCCCAGTTAATTCCTGCAGAGGCCTCGCTTCCCTGACCTGCCGGATACCAGAAGCTTAACGTAAAGATCGTTCGAAGATTCAGCGTTTCCCATATTGCACCCGGACTGTGCATTGCGATTCCGAATACCAGAACCAGAACCAGAAGACCGCATACCAGTGTTACGATATGGCGCTCGATCTTTTCAGACACGATCAGTGCAAACATTGCGACAAAAATGATTACTGCTAATATCTGAGCCATTTTTCTCCTCCTTCTTCACATAAAAAATACCACTCCTTTGCCACAGACTTCTTTGTTTGCGGTAAGTGGTTGTTTTATGTTTTCTTAATATATTATTAATATTTGTTTAAGACTTATATTTTCTATCATATCTTGTCGTCCTTTGTCAAGCCAAAATCCCCTGTAACAGTAAACTTTTACAAAATTTTTACACCCACTAAAATAACAACAACGATACAGAACTCTATTCCCTGAAAATGGTTGGTTACTGCTTACACTACAGCCGGATATTTACCGAACAAAATAATAGCTTCATATAAATCCGGAAATGATGTATGATAATAGTATGTCTGTCCTGAACAGATAATCGTATGAATCAGTTAAGGAGTTTTTGCATGAAACGCTTTCTTACTTTCCTGCTTATACTGGGATTGTTAATTTCATATTCTATGACTGCTCTGGCAGCCCCTTCTTCCTCTGCCGATTATAATGAGGAGGCAGAGGCACGCAAGTCCCTTCCCGTTTTGACCAATGAAATTGACAACTGGCCGATCGGACCGGAGCTTGGTGCAGAGGCGGCTTATCTGCTGGAAGCCAATACCGGTACGGTTCTTTATGCCAAAAATATGGACGAAAAGCTCTACCCTGCAAGTACCACCAAGATTCTTACCTGCCTGATCGCTGTTGAGAACTGCTCCATGGATGAAGTCATTACCTTTTCGCACGATGCCGTATTCAGCCTTGAATCCGGAAGCTCCAACATCGGTATTGATCCCGGACAATCCATGACGCTGCGCGAATGTCTGTATGGCATTCTTGTGGGATCCGCAAACGAGGTGGCAAATGCGGTTGCCGAGCACATTGCAGGCTCGATTGATGCTTTTGCGGACATGATGAACGAAAAAGCGGCAGAACTGGGCTGTACCAATTCCCATTTTGTGAATCCGCATGGTCTGCATAATGAAAATCATTACACCACGGCGCATGATTTAGCCCTGATTGCCAGTGCCTTTTTCCGGAATGAACAGCTTGCGAAAATTGGCAATACCGGAAGTTATCATTTCGAAGCAACCGCAACCCAGCCGGATGACTTCTATATCCGTAACAAGCACCAGCTTATTTCCGGAGAAATTGCTTATGAAGGAATTAAAGGAGGTAAAACCGGATACACTGAGCAGGCCAGACAGACTCTTGTCACCTGCGCGGAAAGAAATGATATGCGCCTGATCTGTGTCATCTTAAAGGAAGAATCACCGAATCAGTTTTATGATACCGTGAAGCTGTTTGATTATGGATTTACGAACTTTGCTCCTGTAAATATTGCAGAGAATGAAACAAAGTACTCGATTAAGAGTTCAAGCTTCTTTCATAATTCCACGGATATTTTAGGAAATTCTGCACAGCTTCTTGGACTAAATGAAAGCAGCTGTCTGATTATGCCAAAGACGGTCACCTTTGCAGACCTTGATTCGGAAGTTTCTTATGATACGGATAACGATCAGGAAATTGCCATAATCCATTACAGCTATCATGGTGCTTATTTAGGATCAGCCACAGTAGATTTACTTAATACGGAAGAGTATACGGCCGCACCCGAGAAGCGGATTTTCTTTCCGTTGTGCCCGGTAGAGCTTATGGGAGATGACATCATTATCAATGTATTTTATCTGATAATCTGGATTCTCGGACTTGCTCTGCTGGCAATCCTCATCAGCCTGATTCATTCTGTGTTTATCAATTACAACCTGTTTGATGATATGAGGCGGAAGCATTACAGGAGGCGCACCCGGAAATCAAACAGAGGACCTCATTTCTAGGTCCTCTTTCTCTTATCATATCAGCTTCTGTTTCGGTTTTTATTTATTTTACTTTTTACTTATTTTTCTTATGATGCTCCTTCGCAGTTTTTCTCTTCTCTGCAAGCCGGTCACTTTCTTCACTCGTAATGAACTTCGAAGTCTTCACAACATAGATCTTATCATCCTCCGACTTACGGATTCGGATCTTGGACTTCATGAGGCCATGTACCGGGCATTCGGAAACACTGTAATAATGCTTCCCGTTCGGCGTAAACCAGCGGAGCTTCTTTCGCAGGTTCTTATGACAAAGATAGCATTTCGTGCTGATGACCTCGTGATCCGTCAGAGCCTCCTGCTTATCCTCAAACTCCCGGGAAATATACTTCATATAATCCGGAAAAAGCACATGGAGCTCTTCCTCATGAGTCTTTGGAAGAATATAGGTGTCAAAGGAATAATTTGTGCGAACCTCCGGATCAATTTTGGCAAGAATCCTGGCGGTATAATACGCATCGCTGAACGCACGGTGAAATGGAATATCCTTCTCAATATGAAGGAAATCAATGGCAAATTCAAGGTTCCGGCGCAGCTTACGATCCTCATACTGGATACTGAACAGCTTCTGCACATCTAAAAAACGGATCGGCGCAGAGGCTAACGGCTCCATATGATAATATTTCATATTCCTCTGCAGCTCAAACAGATCCAATGGTCCCCAGGTACAGAAAATATAATCCTCTCCACACCAGTCAAGGAACTCCTGCATGACCTCCGGAAAAGAACGACCCTTCTGCAAATCCTTCATATGAAGATGAATAATCCTGCTGGTGATATGATGCATATGCTGATAAACCTGCGGCTTCACTAGCTGATTGAATTCATCAATCATTTCATCCTGATTATTCAGCTTGATTGCTCCAAAGTCAATGATCTCAAAAGGGATCTGCTTTACTTCCTCTTCATCACCGGTATTACTCTGATTCCATTCTAAATCAAGTACAATATAATTCATTGATTTCCTTTTTTTTCTGTGCTAGACTAACTCCTATGAAAACTACAAATACAAACGAAACTACAAATTCCATCAGTAAAAAACACTTCTGGAAGAAATTCTTTTCTTATTATAAGCCATATAAGAAGCTTTTCTTCTCCGACATGCTGTTTGCCTGCATCGGTGCAGGTGTTACTCTCATACTGCCTCTTATTATACGATATATTACAAGTGATGTCATCTATCGTAATGCAGATGAAGCTCTGCAGCTTATCTTAAAGCTGGCACTGCTAATGCTGGCACTGATCGCCCTTGAATTCTACTGCAACTATTTCATTGCCTATTACGGTCATATTATGGGTGCCAAAATGGAATACGATATGCGCAATGAAATTTTCTCCCATTATCAGAAGCTTTCCTTCAGTTTCTTTGATAATCAGAAGGTCGGGCAGCTCATGAGCCGTGTTACCAACGATTTGTTTGAAATCAGTGAGCTTTACCACCATGGTCCTGAGGATATTGTTATTTCCATCATTAAGCTGATCGGCTCCTTCAGCATTCTGTTATCCATTCACTGGCAGCTTGCCCTGATTGCATTTGCCATTGTACCTATTATGCTTCTTTATGCCTTTTATTTCAATATTAAAATGAAAAAGGCCTTTGTGAAAAATCGTGCGCGTATTGCAGATATCAATGCACAGATTGAAGATAATCTGTCCGGAATCCGTGTTGTAAAATCATTTGCTAATGAAGATATTGAGCTCTCAAAATTCAAAAAGGGAAATGACCGCTTTGTAGAAAGCAAAAGAGAAAGCTATCGATATATGGGGCTTTATAACTCCGGGCTCGGTGCATTTACAACCCTGATCAATGTAATTGTTATCGCATCCGGTGCTTTCTTCATTACCCGATCCATCATCTCGGTTACGGATCTGATCACGTTCCTGCTTTATATTAACAATTTTACCGAGCCGATCAAGAAGCTCATCAGCTTTACCGAGCAGTTCCAGAATGGTGCCTCCGGATATACCAGATTCCTTGAAATACTGAATGTTTGTCCGGATATTACAGATCGTCCCAGGGCAATTGAGCTAAAGAATGCCAAAGGAGAAATTACCTTTCAGGATGTCAGTTTCCAATATGAGGATACTACAGAGGCTGTTCTTTCCCATATTAATCTACATATTAAAGAAGGCGAATATATTGCGCTTGTCGGAACCTCGGGTGTCGGAAAATCTACCCTATGCAGTCTGATTCCCCGGTTTTATGAAGTCACAGATGGACAGATTCTCATTGATGGGCGGGATATCCGTGATTTCACGATGCGGAGTCTGCGCAACAATATCGGTATTGTCCAGCAGGATGTTTATCTCTTTGCCGGTACCGTAATGGATAATATCCGCTACGGCCGCCCGGACGCATCGGATGAAGAGATCGTCCTCGCTGCCCGCAATGCCAATGCCCATGAATTTATTATGAATCTTCCTGATGGATATGATACCTATATCGGTCAGCGTGGAATCAAGCTTTCCGGCGGCCAGAAGCAGCGGCTGTCCATTGCCAGGGTTTTCTTAAAGAATCCCCCGATCCTTATTTTTGATGAAGCCACTTCCGCACTCGATAATGAAAGTGAAAAAGTGGTACAGGAATCTCTGGAAAAGCTTGCAAAGAATCGTACCACTCTTGTAATTGCACATCGATTATCTACCATTCGAAATGCAGAACGTATTTTAGTCCTTACGGAAATTGGTATCGCGGAAAGCGGAAACCATGAAGAACTGCTTGCGAAAAACGGAATCTATGCGGATCTGTATAATATGCAGTTCAGAAGGTAGAGAGGAACTGTTAATTACCACATTCTACGCTGATCTTATTAAATGTGCTCATAATATCCTCTGTGGATAGTGCCTCCTTTTCTTCACCGGACTTATCGATAATCGCCTCGCCCTGATGCATCATGATAAGGCGGTTGCCGTATTCCACTGCATAACGGAGATTGTGAGTGACCATAATGGTAGTAACCCTCTTCTCCTTAACGATCTGATCCGTAAGCTCCATAATAAGGTCTGCCGTCTTGGGATCAAGTGCTGCAGTATGCTCATCCAGAATCAGGAACTCAATCGGTGTCATTGTTGACATGAGTAATGCCAGTGCCTGACGCTGTCCGCCGGATAAGGAGCCTACCTGCGTATACAGCTTATCCTCCAGTCCAAGGTTCAGCTTCTTTAAAAGCTCCCTGTACTGTTCAATCCTTGCCTTATTCACACCTTTTCCAAGGTTATAAGGCTTTCCTTTATTATCTGCAAGAGACAGATTCTCCAGAATCGTCATGGAAGGACAGGTACCCTTGGAGGGGTCCTGATAAACCCGGCCAATATTTCTATAACGCAGAAAATCCTTTTTCCCAACGATAGAGGTTCCATTCACGATAATGTCCCCGGAATCAATCGGTATGGTTCCGCAGATAATATTGAGCAGAGATGTTTTACCGGAGCCGTTACTTCCGACTACCGCTACGAAATCCCTGTCCGGAATATTAAGAGAAAAGTCCTGAAACAGGCAAAGCTCGTTTACGGAACCGGGATTATAATATTTATGAATATTCTTTAACTCTATCATGCTTCCGTACCTCCCTGTTTTGTCTGACTCCTGTAATCAGATGCCTTTTCTTTAATTTTGGCGCTTTTATTGCGATCCCTGCTGATAACCAGAATTACCAGGAAAAGCACTGCCGTAATCAGCTTAAGATCTGTTGAGGGAAGTCCCAGACGCAGAGCCAGCGCTACACAGCCCTTATAAATAATGGAACCAATCACAACGCTGCTGGTTATCCGCATAAAAGTGATTTTTTTAAATGCACTGGTTCCGATAATGACACTTGCAAGTCCGATCACGACGGTTCCGGTTCCCATTGACACATCAAAATATCGTTGCTGCTGTGCATAAATGCAGCCGCTTAAGGCAACCAGACCATTGGCAATTGCAAGGCCGGTGATTTTCACAAATCCCTTATCCTTACCAAGAGAGGTAACAAGCACATCATTATCCCCTACCGCCTGAAGCAGGAAGCCTGACTTCGTACGAAGATATGCATCCAACAGATACTTTACAATCAGGATAAGTACCAGAATAATGATTACGGTCTGGTACGGCCGGAGTACCTCCGGAAAAATTGCATTCACAAGAGTATTATCAAAAATCGTTTCATTTGTATAAATCGGAAGGTTCGCACGTCCCGCTATTCTTAGGTTTACGGTATAGAGAGCCGTCATCATAATAACACCGGACAAAAGATCCCTTACTTTCAGCCTTACATGGATGATACCCGTCAGAATTCCAACAACAATTCCGCATATAAAACTAACCGGCAGGGTCAATATCGGATTCACTCCATTTGAAATCAGAATACAGGTAATCGCAGCTCCCATTGGAAAGCTTCCATCTACCGTCATATCCGGAAAATCCAATATCTTATAGGTAATATAAACACCCAGAGCCATGATGGCATAAATCATACCCTGTTCAAATACACTTAATAATAGCGACACGTTACTTCCTCCCAAAACAATCTGTGATTACTCTACAACAATTTCATCAAATTTCTCATAAGCGGATGCTACAAAATCATCATCTAATGCAAGGTTTACCTTATCTGCTGCTGCCGTATTGATATAAAGGCTGGGCTCTGTAATTACTTCATAATTCATTTCGGATGCTTTTGCTTCACCCTTTAATACCTTTGCTGCCATATGACCGGTCTGCTTTCCTAATTCATAATATTCAAGACCCATGGAAGCAACACAGCCTGCCTTAACCTGTTCAACCTCTGAACCAAATACCGGAATTCCTGCATCCGTTGCTTTTGCAATTACGGTCTGAAGTGCGGATACAACGGTGTTATCCGTAAGATTGGTGATACAATCTACCTTTGTGACCAGATCGGCTGCCGCCAGATCAACATCGGCGATGGTATTAATACCGGAATCGACAATTTCAAATCCGTAGTTACCGGCAGCTTCCTTGTACTGCGCAATGGTGCTTACGGAGTTTGCTTCACTTGTAGTATAAATGATACCGATTTTCTTTGCATCCGGAAGAATCTTACGGATCATCTCAAGCTGTGCATCTACAGCAAGCGCATCGGATGTTCCGGTAATATTTCCAACCGGGCTGCCATCTTCATTTGCAAGACCTGCTCCAACCGGATCGGATACTGCAGTATAGATTACCGGAATGTCGGTATTCATTGTAGAATTATAAGCACTCATTGCACTCGGTGTTGCAATGGCACAGATTAAGTTTACCTTCTTGGAAACATAATTGTCGGAAATCGTACTTGCTGTTCCGGTATCAGCCTGTGCATTATCAAATAAAACGGTGAGGTTAGTGCCTTCTTCAATACCCTCTTCTGCAAGTCCTGCCAGAAAACCTTCACGGCAGTTATCCAGAGAGCCATGCTCTGCAAACTGGGAAATACCAATCGTATAAGTAATATCGGATGCTGTGGTATCTCCAGCTGCATCTGCTGTTTCAGTGTCCGCTGCGTCCGTTGCTTCTTCAGCTGCATCTGTTACTTCTTCAGCTGTGACTGCTGCGTCCTCTGCCGAAGCCTGTGTGGCGGTGCCTCCACATGCGGTAAGTCCTAAAATCATGGCTGCGGAAAGAACCGCTGCTAATAACTGTTTCTTCATAAAGTTACTCCTCTCTACGCTTTCAAGCGCTCTTAAATATAAATGATATCGTTCTGATAGTTTTGAGACCGGTTTATATACTCACATGCCCGTGCTTCGCACTCTCCGTCTGACTAAAGTCAGACGCATGTTCGTTATTGGTGCAAGAAAAACAAATGTCTCCTTCGGAGCCGCTTGTTTTTCTTTTGCACACAATAAAAATCCGCCTCAAGATTAACTTGAGGCGGTAATAATCAATTAACGCGGTGCCACTCAATTTCGATGAAAGCTTTATTACGAATGACTTCTTTCATCCTCTTCTCCATGCACTATCATACATGTCGCCATGATAACGGGTGCGAGTCCCGCCGGTGCCTACTGTTAATTCGGACCGTCCTCGAAAGCCCATTCAGCAATTGCTCCTATACTGCCTTCCACCATCCGGCAGCTCTCTGTGATAGTCTCAAAAGCCTACTTCTCTTTCTCATAGGTTTGAAGCACTATTCATTTGTTGTTAATAACAATAAATCCTTTTATGAAAATTGTCAACAAAAAATTTTGCCAACTTATTTCTTGATTGCAGTAAAGGCGGATAATACCCAGTCGTAAGCTCCTGTTGTAACAATACTTCCGCAATACTCACACTTGCCGAAGGAGGTTCCTGTAAGCGGTGCTCCACAATTCGGACATACCAGACCCTTTTCCTTATCCTTTGCATCCCTGGTAAGGCTTCCTACAGATCTCATAAAGGTCATCTTGTACTGCATGTTCCATCTGGTCGTCTTATCGCCAAAGAGAATTTCCCCTGTAGCTTCCTTTACCTGATAATCAATCATACTGGCCGCCAGATAAACATCCAGATATTCATACTTCTCATCCTTATGGTATGACATCAGATAGGATTTGTTCACGCTGATTCTCTCTAAATGATTAACTATACCATCCTCAATTTTTTTCTGAATCTGTTTTTCTGTCTGCTGGTACAGATTCTGATGAAGTACCGCACGTACCGGTGTCAGATCACGCTTCTCCCATGCACTCTGAATATCCATATAAACATCGCCTGCAAAGGAAAGGAAATCCTGTGCTGTAAATAACGGATCTGTTTCCTTGATCTGATTGCTGATTTCATCTGTTTTGTCTGCCGGTGCCGGAGCCTGTGAACGGGATTGTACCTGTCTCTGTGCAGCACTTGAAGACTTTTTGTTTTTAGACTTGAATCGTTCTGTAATCATATTAAAAATAATAATAAAAACAACAATCACCAGAACACATACAAATCCTTCAAGACTCCATTCGCCGGAATCGCCATCCGAGCTATAACTGTAGTCACTGCTCCCCCAGTCATAATCCGAGTCCCAGCTTCCGCCGCTGTCCCAGTCACTGCTACTGTCATAATCATTAAAATCGCCGAATCCGGCCTTTGCCGTGGTCTGGGCACTGAATGCCATCACCAGAACCAGCAGCATCACAGCCGTCAGTCTCCGAAACAGGTTTTGCTTCTTGTTCATATTCTCTCCCCTCTTATATTCGTGTATTTTTGTTAGTTACTGTTTTTTATAATCCAGATTTTGTATCGCAATTATAAAGTTACGGATAACTATTCAGAGTAGTTACGGAATAATTACATAACCTCAAAAATTCTTGCCATAACCGGCTCAGTGAAGGTCACATGCAGCTTGTCATCCCGTACCTCATAAGCAATATGCTCTTTTAAGGTCTCCTTCGGATAAGCAAGCTTTACCTCCTTAACCGGTTTTCCATCGGTAAGCCTGGTAAGCGGAATATCATATTCTGCAGCTTCCCCATATCTTCTCCATACTGCCAGATAACTCTTGCCATCTACCTTCCATCCGGCACACAGGAAATGGTCGAGACTCGTTGCAAAGCCGTTCGGCCATGCAGGAAGCGCCTTTTTAATATCCTGACGAATCGCCTTATAATATGCAATGCCTTCCTTCACCAATGCATGACGCTCTTTGGAAAGCTGTGCCAGATGACCGCTCTGGTGGATACGGAGCAGAAGTGCATTGACCATATTGTAGATCGTCTCTTCCTCGTCACCATCCTTAAGCGGATAGGACCAGATCGCTGCCTGCTCCGGAGTCAGTCCGGCACCGGCATTTGCTGCGATCGTTGCATAATTCCGATAATCCTCCTGATCGGAGGTGGACTGAATGCTGTATCTTGCAAGCATTGCATAATCCGTACGCAGGCCGCCGCTGGAGCAGTTCTCAATCACAAGCTCCGGATACTTCGCAAATACGCCATCGAGCCATTGTAAATATGCTCTTTCATGCTCTAACATACCCTGTCCGACACTGTCCGCATAAAGCTCTGTACCAATTCCCGGCTCAATATTATAATCCATCTTGATATAGCCGACACCATACTGATTCACCACGCGGTCAATGACTTCATTCACATGATCAATGACTGCCGGATTACGGAAGTCAAGCTGATATCTGCTGCGGTCATAGACCCTCTTTCCATGACGGATAAAGAACCAGTCATCCGGAACACTCTTTGCCTTCTCGCAGTTGATTCCCATAACCTCCAGCTCTAACCATACGCCGGGAACCATACCCTTTTCACGGATATAATTGGTTACCTCCTCGATGCCGTTCGGGAAACGCTCATAACACTGCTGCCATTCACCAACGCTGTCCCACCATTCACCGGGCGCATACCAGCCCGCATCAATGACATAATACTCACAGCCCATGGCTGCTGCCGCATCAATCAGTGGAAGCTCCTTTTCCGTTGTCGGATCGCCGAACAGACAGTTCATATAATCATTAAAAATAACCGGAAGGTTCTCATTATCCTTATTCGGACGGCGGATCATACGACGGTATTTCGTAAGCTCTCCCATTGCCGTATCAAAGCAGCCTTCCGATACACCAACCGCAACCGGAACCGAGGTAAAGCTTTCACCGGGCTTTAACTGCTTGAACCAGTGGGATTGTACTTCGGTCGGACCGCTCAGTGCCACATAAAAATGATTGTTCACGTCACTGATTTCTGCATGCCAGGAGCCATTATGCTCAATCTGCCAAAAAAGAGAAGTATCGGCTTCGGAATTTTCAAGATATCCCATCGGCAGGTATTTCTTCGTAGACCAGTTTCCGGTATTTGTCAGTTCAAAGGTAACCGATGTTCTCTGATATACAGTCGGCTGGGTCTGTCCGAATCCAAGCTCCGGGAAGGTATTTGTCCGAAAATTCATTTCCTTCTGCCATCCGTGACAGGCATAGGTAAGACTCATCTTATCATCCGAGCTTAATTTTCCTTCCTTTTCAATTCCAAGATAATAGAAGGAGGAAAGGTACTCCAAGGTCTGTTCTTCGGAGCCTTCATTAATGACTTCATTGTACATGCGGATCACGGAAGTTCCCTGATAGAACTGCCAATAGGTAATGACCTTGGCTCCGGTCATCTCATCCTTCTGGATAAAGGTAAGCTTACGTCCAGTCTCATTACGCTCGTCCTTCAGATCCACAAAGGTAAGCAGATAGCCGGGTGCGGTTACAATGTGCTTATTTCCATGCTTCTCATAAGGCCGGTTATAACCGGAGAAGTTCACCTGGACAAGCTGGAAGCCCTCTTTCATGAATAATTCGCTCTCATCAAGCCCTTCAAACGGTTTGGAAGAAAAATGAAGGAATTTTAACTGATTTTCTTCGGTCACGCCGAAAACAAGATAAATTCCATTTTCTTCAATGTTAATCCATTTCTCAATATGTGCCATGTTCTGTCTCCCTTAACTGTTTTGATGCACAGTTCTTTCTTTTCTGAAATTTTATCATTGATGTTGTTGCAGCTATTATGATTCTTATCCACCAGATAGCTGCCATAGTGCTTTTAAATTGCTCTGTATGTATCTATTGATTCTTTACGGAATCATATCCGCACGGAAAGAAATAACCGGAAGCGGCTCCGGGGAATGCTCACCAAGCAGCTTCTCCATCCAGACCATATTGTACCAGGTTCCGAACTTATATCCGCACCGATGGAATTCTCCCACCATCGAATAACCCATTTTCTTGTGAAAACGCACGCTGTCTGCATTCAGATGTTCATCCTCTTCCTCCGGATAACCGATGCAGGCATTCACATTCAGGATATGCTGCTTACGGAGACATTCCTCCAGCACAGCATATAATGCCCTTCCAACGCCCATCCGTTTCATATCCTCACGCACATACACGGACGTCTCAATGCTCCAGTCATAGGCAGCACGTTCTTTAAACGCACCGGCATAGGCATATCCGATCAGTCTGCCCTCGTACTCTGCCACAAGATAAGGATATTTCTGCAGAGTATTGGTAATACGTGATGCAAATTCTTCCACAGACGGCACATCATATTCAAAGGTAATTGCCGTATGCTCCACATAGGGTCTGTAGATTTCCAGTAATTCTGCGGCATCCTCTACAGAAGCCGCACGTATCCGTAAATAGCTCATTTTCCATCTCCTATCATCCATTCCTTGCATAACAGTTCAGCTATCTTAAATTGTCAGATTATGCAGACTGGCTATCATATCGTTTATTTCATGGTAAAGTCTTGCCACCGGAAGTCCTACTACATTGCTGTACTCTCCGCGGATTTCCTTAATATAAATCACACAGACTCCCTGAATAGCATAGGCTCCGGCCTTGTCCATCGGTTCACCGGTTGCCACGTAATTCTCAATCTCCTGCATACTCATCGGATACATTTCGACTTCCGTATCCTCATAAAATGTATTCCGCTGCATCTGACCTGACGGATCCTCCCATAAGAACGTAACGCCGGTATAAACATGGTGAATCCTCCCACTCAGCTCCTGCAGCATGGAAATGGCATCCTGTTCATTCTTTGGCTTTCCGAGAATCTTTCCGTGAATGGAAACAATCGTATCGGCTCCCAGAACCAGCCTGCCCTTCCGCTCTGTTTCATTTAATTTCGAATACACATCCAAAGCCTTTTGCTGTGATAATTCCATCACGACTTCACATGGCTCTGTCTTCGTTGTAAGCTCTTCACATTCGCTCTTGATCACCCGAAACGGAATTCCGATCCGTTCCAGTAATTCCTTTCGCCGCGGTGAGCCCGAAGCCAGAATAATTTCTTTATCAGGGTAAAACATCGTTTTCTTCCTTATACTGCTTAAAATAGTTGCCTTGTAATTACCATACAACATGTTCTGAATCCGTTCAACCTTTTTCTATCTCGTAAACCTTTGTTGCAATTTTTTCGCGGAAACGCACATCATGATCCACAATCAGCTTCGTTAGCTGGTAATCCCAAAACAGGTCCGCTAATATAGCGGACCTGTCATTTGCATAGCTGCTGTTACAAATTTATCTTATCACCGAATTACTCGATCGTAAAGGCATTAATTTCCGTTTTCAGACCGTTCATGTTGTCATCCAGAACTGCCGCGGTGTGTGTCAGCTTCTCAACATTATTCAAAAGCTCTAAGGCCATATCATAAACAAGCGAAGAGCTGCTTGCGGTCTCTTCAATGATAGCAGAAATATTCTCGACCGCATCAATTGTTTCGTTTCTATCCACATCAGCCGAAGCAGTGCAATTACCAATCTCTTTTAAGTTTGCGAAAAGATCCTGCATCTGGTTATTCATTTCTGCGAATACATCAATGACCTGACTTACAGCCTCCTGCTGGAATGCAACCATTTCCTCTGCATTCTTCGCATTCTCTACCGTAGACATCGTCTGTGCAGAAATAATCTCAACCTTGTTCTTAATCTCACCTGCTGCCACACTGGAATCATCCGCCAAATTACGGATTTCCTGTGCTACAACGGCAAATCCTCTGCCGGCTTCCCCTGCTCTCGCTGCTTCAATGGAGGCATTTAAGGAAAGAAGATTCGTCTGCTTGGAAATCTGATTAATGGTCTGCGCGAATCCATTAATACTTTCGGATTCCTTCTTTAACAGGCTGATACTTTCGCCAACCTTGTTTGTGATTTCAGAGGTTTCCTTCGCTCTCGTAGAAAGAACCTCCACAATTTCCATACCCTGTTGAATCATCTTCTCTGTCTTGTCACTGAGCTGTTCTGCTTTATCAACCATATCGCTGATGGCTTTCATCTTTTCAGACAACTCGTTTGTCTTAATGACACATTCCTCAGCATGCTCTGCCTGCTTCGTCATACCAATACTGATCTCATCAATTGCCTTGGTAATATCAGAAGAGTAATTATTAATGCTGTTTGATACATTATGTACGTCATCAGAGGATGCTTCCAGCTGGGTAGCCGTCCCTGACAATCTCATAACAAGCTTCTTATTGTTACGAACCATATCCGTTGCTGTCTTTGCAAGAGACTGGAATTCATCACGACCCTTTGCATCTACCTCAACGGTCAGATCACCTTCTGCCACCTGGTTCAGACGCTTGGAAATTCTTCTCATGTTTCTTAAAATTCCCTGTGCAATCACGGAACCGATCAGTAAGGAAATGATACATGCAATAATCACGAAAGCAATGGTAATATTCTTAATCTTCTCTGCCTGTCCGGTTACTACACTGGACGGAATCAAAGAACAGAAGGTAATACCGGTTTCTGCACTGCGGCTATAGATATAGAGATAATGCTTTCCATTGTATTTTACTTCCATATTTCCGGCTAATTCCTCGCTGCCGGAGCTTTCAACATAAAAGTCCTGATCCGGGAAAACAGCTTCGTCAAAGAAAACAACCTGATCCTCGTCATCCCTGGTACAGATAATCTCTTTCCCATCATCCGTTACAAACCCGATAATACTTCCGGTTCCTAAATCCATACCGCTTAACAGCTCACGAACCGCATCGCTGTTTACATCAATTACAATATATCCCATCTTCTGGCTTGACTGCAGCGCATAGGAAACAAAATAATCATCACTGTTCGTACCAAGTGTTTCATCAATTGTATCATGGTGACTGATCCACTTTTTGACACCGGATGCATCCGTTGACATCTCCTGGATTTCCGAAAGAAGATCCTTATAAAAGCCATCGATTTTGTCAGCCGTTTTCGTTGTCAGGCAGTTATTGCCGGGCATGGTAATTACATGGATATCATTGATAAAAGAATCCGCCATCTGTGACGCTGCCAGCTTTACTCTGGTGTCACTGTAATAGTTCGCCTTTTCAATTGCGGACTTGCCCATCAGTCCAAGGAAATATTTCTCGAGGTCACCGTCAAAAGCATACTGTAACGCTTCGGACTTAATACCGGAACAGCTCACATCCATATAATCGGTTGCCATGTTCGCTGTCTGCTGGGTGGACTCCATGTATTTCTCACTCAGTCCGTCCTCTGCATATCGGTAGGAAACAATACCTACCACGATCATAAACACAATCGGAACAAGGAAGCACAGATAAATTTTACTGCGAAGACCGAAAATACCAAATTTCAGGTTAGAATCCTTCTTCTGCCTGACGCTGTCCTTTACATCCTCATGAACCTCCTTCTGGGCTTTCTCAAGATCGTTCTTGATCTTTTTACCCTTGGCCTTCACTTCCGTAAGACCCTCTTCCACCTGCTGTTCTCTTTCTTTTTTCTTCTTTCTGAACCTTGAAAAATCAAAGCCCTTTTTCTTCTTGTCATGTTCAGCAAGCGTGTCTTCAGAAGGTGACATTACATCAACCTCATTTGCTGTCTCATTTATTTTCGTATCTGATGAAGCCTTCTTCAGATTGAAAAACTTTTTGTCTTTCGCACCTTTTTTCATCACGTGCAGCCTCCCTTCATACCGTATCCAATATTGCTATTATTATAGGAGATTTTTACAAATTTTACAACTGAAATCAGACAGTTTTCGTGTATGTTTTCAAAAAAAATCACTCTTCAAAAATAATTTAACTTAATTTAAGTAATTTTAATTATAAATCAAAATTTTTATGTCATTATTAGTATAATTTAGCCTTTGAACCGTGTCCACACCTGCATTTCGTTTTCTCCACGATTTGCCCAGGTATAATAAGGAATATAGACTAATTCTATCGGTTCTGGATCCGCAGCATGATATTCCGTATACAGGCTGTGACCGTGATTTTCAAATTCCGATGGGTCTGAAATCTCACGGAATCCCTGCGCCTTTAATGCAATGACTTCTTCCTTCTGAATCTTCATCGGACAGGAAACCGGCTGCTTCGTCGGATCAACAGAAAGCAGATGAAGGTCTGCACCATTGTCCCTTTCTTCCAGACAATATACAACGGGTCCCCTTTGCAGTGCTGCCTTGCCGGCATCCTCCCGTACGACCGGGTTTGCCACAATCCATTTTGGTTCCATCGGGAAATCCAGTGTAAAAGCTTCCTCTTCCCGATCAAATTCACTAATGTATAAATAACCATCTTGTATTTGGATTCTCCGGAGATCTCCATCTAACCTCATCCTGTGTTCCATTACGGATCCCTTGATCACCTGATCATCATACTGCAGGGTAAACGAATCACACCAGCCGGGAACCCGTAATGCCAGTTTGAAGTCTGTTCCCTTTGCCCGGACTGTAATTGTTACTTTTCCATTCCAGGGGAATTCGGACTGAAGCTGTACATCCACCTCCTGATCCTTTATTTTCTTTGTCAGAATACTTCCCATATATAGATGTACAAAAAGGGTATCCGCATTCTCCGTATACGCATAAGAGCCGATGGAGCTCAATAACCGCGCAATGTTCGGAGGGCAGCAGGCACAGCCAAACCATTTCTGCCTTACCGGCTTCACATGGAATTTCCGCTCATCCTTGTGACAGCTCTCCGGATTTACTTCCAGAGGATTTACATAGAAAAAGCTCTTTCCATCCAATGCCATGCCACTTAAAATGCCATTATATAAAGCACGTTCCATGACATCCGCATATTTTGCTTCCGGCGTAATCTCCAGCATTCTTCTTGCAAAGAAAACAAGTCCGATTGATGCACAGGTTTCCGCGTAGGCCGTATCGTTCGGCAGATCATACGCAAAGGAAAAAGCCTCACCAATATGTGTTCCGCCAATTCCTCCCGTAAGATACATTTTCTGATTCACAATATTGTCCCAAAGCTTTTCACAGGCTTCCTGCAGGGATTCATCTCCGGTCAGCCTTGCAATATCTGCCATTCCGGAATAAAGATAAACAGCACGTACCGCATGTCCCACTGCCTCGTCCTGCTGACGAACCGGTAAATGTGCCTGATGATATTGATAACGCAATTCATCCTTTTCTTTCTCCGCAGGCTTCAGGCTCTGCTCCATATCAAAGTAATAAGGCTTTGTTCCTCTCTGATTAATGAAAAACTCACTTAAACGAAGATAGCGCTCTTCTCCTGTTACTTCATACAGGCGCACCAGCGCCATCTCTGCAATTTCATGTCCCGGATAACCCTTGCACCTTCCCTCCTCTTCACCGAAATAATCCGCAACACAGCCAGCGAAACGCTCTGCGGCTTTTAACAGCTTATCCTTCCCGGTTGCCTGGTAATAAGCAACCGCGCCCTCTGTCAGATGGCCGAAGCAATAAAGCTCGTGATGATCCTTCAGATTGGTAAAAATTTTATCTTTTCCATTAATTATATAGTAGGTATCCAGATAACCGTCATCCTGCTGTGCCGCGCAGACAAGATCAATCGCATCGTCTGCAATCTTTTCAAGCTCCGGATCCGGATGCTGTGTCAGGGAATAAGCAACTGCTTCTATCCATTTTGAAAAATCACTGTCCTGAAATACAAATCCATAGAACCGGTCCTCCAGCTGCTCCGGATCCTCCGGAAGGGATTCAAACCCACGGAAGGTATATTTCGGTTCTTCAAATGCCTCTCCCTGCCTCCGTCTTTCCCGATTCAGCTTTCCTGCAACCTTGAAATTCCGCATACAATAACTGGGAGCCGCATCCTCTATCCTGTCATTTAATGCTTCCCACTGATAAGGAATGACCTCTTTCCTTACCAGCTCCATCTCCTTTTTCCAGAAAGGATCCGTAATTTTCATGCTTTTTAAGTCCAAAGGAGTGTTTATTTTATTCATAGGTATTTCCTTTCCTTCCATGGCGGATACCCATCTGGATAAAGCAGGTGGAATCCCTGGATGTTCTGTCATAATTAAGTTTCATGCCCTATATAACACAATTCCAGGGAAAATACAACCCCATACCATCCGGCAGCTTATGAATGGGCATGGCTGCTGTGTGAACAGTAACCATTCTGTCCGTAAAATCCATAAAACTTCTTAACAGTTTAACATTCTATCTTGAACGCCCCCCCGTTTATGCTACAATAAATCATCGGCTTCTACGAAGCTGAATATATGCATAACGCAAGGAGGAAATGATAATGAAGTACGAATCAAAAGAGAAAGGAACATTTATAAAGTGTAGAAAAAGAATCATATCACAGTTGCTGTCGACTGTATTAATCCTTGGACTGTTTCTGTTCAGTCCTATCAGTAGCATGAATGTACATGCTGATGAGAATACCATGACTATTATATTTACCTTTCCGGATTTCGGTCTTGATATGACTTCTTTGCCAGTGTCAGAGGAGTATCTCAAGAATAATACTGTCGGCTCCCTGAGGTCCGAAATAGCTGGTTATATAAGCGAGGAAAAAAGGACGAGTTATACTCCAGACCAGCTGAAGCTTTTTTCTTCTTATACAGGAGATATGGTAAATGATAATGAACCCCTAATTACTTACATACCATATAATGAAGGAAAACAATGTAATGTGTCTGTCACCCTGAAAGGGGGCTCTTCCTCAACAGCAACTGAGTCCGCTTCTACTCCTTCCACTCCTCACACTCACAACTTCGTATGGACGACTGTACAGGAAGTGACCACGGAACAGGATGGTTTAGAGGAATTAAGATGCGAATGCGGTGCAGTGGAGGGACGCAGCGTTATTCCGGCCAGCCAGGTATTCGTTAAGGGTCTGTATGGACAGATCAAGAATGCTGCAGAGAACGGAACTGTATCCTTCGATTCCGGAAAGCTTTATACCATTTCCGATTATCTCATCAAGAAGCTACAGGAAAGAAATGACGTTACAACAGTAATCAATTTCGAGTACCAGCAGGTGAAATACAGGATGACGATTCCGGCAGGTAAGGATTATACCAAATTATTAGAAGATCAGGACTACTTCTATGGATACCTGTTCTTTGCCAATGAGATTGGCGCTACCGTAGAAGCCCTGTAAGGTAATCATGTATTTCAGCTTTGTCAGGACTCACTTAATATAACGAAGAAGCATTAAGGCGGAGAACTAATTGTTCTCCGCCTTTTATCTATCCTTTTCTACACATAC
>CAVERH010000050.1:0-22484 GCA_963618065.1 bacterium
TGGGAAGCTGAAAAGAATTTAAAGACTACACCCGGATCAGACTGTGCATTAAACGCACTCGCCATTGATGATCCTCTTGAATATGCAAGATTATATCTTGATGGAAATTTGCAGATGTGGGTAGATGCAGAAGATTCCTTGGAAATCTTTTAACGTCCAAATAACTATACCATATGTATGGTGTCTTGTAATCAAGAGCACCATGGCGCCTTTTTCGATTGTAGAATGACTCTATGTATTCAAAGAGCTTCGTGATAAAACGGAACTGCCTGTTATTGATATAATATAGCCTTTCATTTACTGTATATCAGCTGTAACATCTGCCTGATAGCTAAAAAAGTCAAAGTCTGCCGTATGGCTGTGCATCATACGATCGCCACAGGTAATTCCTACAAATGTACCTGTGAATTCCCCAAATTCTGAGTATTCATCAGAAAATTTTGTTGTATCAAATGCCGGACCGATTACTGAATATTCTTTTCCATCCAAAGACCAGCTGAATTGTGATCTGCGTCCATCGATTTCAATACGCATCCAGATATATTTCCCTGTTTCCACATAAGTTCTGGTACTATGAAATTCTGTTTTAACTCCATTATCCAGCTGCATTACAGCGATTGCTTCATGTTTCAGAGTTTCACTGTAATATTTATACAGGTAGATAAAATTCATATTATCGTAATATAAAATAAGGCCGGCTGTATGCTGATAGCTCAGCGGGGTAAAATCTACTTTTGTTGTGGCTGAAGCCTTCACACTGGTGAGCTTTCTGGCCAGTATGCTCACTTTATTCAAAGAACAGCCGGATTCCTGTCCCCGCAGCCTTGCCCAGCCAGGCCGTGATTTCAGATCCACAAAATCCGCCGGATCTATTCTGGGTGCATAATACCCTATATTCAGGTTTTCTGAATCAAAATCATCAAACTCCGGCAATGCTGGTATGGGAACCTCCGAGAGCATACTCTCCTGCACAAATTCACGGGCAAGGTTACCGCCAGCTTCCAGCCGGAGCCAGCCGTCTTCTGTCCATTTCATTCCTTGGATTGCTGTTTCCCTTCCCAGAGTACAGCGAAGTTCCGGAACGAATGGTCTCGACACAAGATGGACAAGCCACGTTTCTCCATTTGGAAGATCTATATAGCTTGCATGCCCTGATTTTTGTAATTTACTTTCAGGATTGTAGTAATGCGGTTTTAAATGATCCCAGTCTGCCCTCTCACTATGATTCTCAGGACAGGAAGTAAGAATGGGGTTCTCCGGATCTGCTTCATAAGGTCCCCATACATTCTGTGACCGCCCCATCGTTACACTATGATAGTATCCGGTTCCTCCTTCCGCACACATAATATAATAATAATCCCCGTGTTTTGTCAGATGGGGAGCCTCAATACATCCCCTGTCTGTTCCTCCTCGCCAAAAGCGCTTTGGCATCCCGATTACTTTTTGACTGAGCGGATCATATTCTATGATATTGATAGCTCCCGGCTTTTCATATTCTGTTCTTGTCTCCCATTCCAGCGCAACAATATATTTCTTCCCGTCATCATCGTGGAACATAGACGCATCAAATCCGGTTGAATGCAGATAAACCGGTTCGCTCCACGGTCCTCTGAGGTCTTTCGCAGTGATGAGGAAATTATCAACGTCAAAATATCTGGCATTCATAGAGTTCATAACACCATAGACAATATAGAACAGGTCATCCGCTTCACAATATGTCAGACATGGCGCCCATATCCCTTTTGCGCTTGGCAGTTTCTTCAGATTCGGATTTTCCGCATTCTGGAGAGCATGGGAATATAATTCCCAGTTCTTCATATCTCTTGAATGATAAATTGGTATTCCTGGAAACCATTCAAAAGAAGAAACCGCAATATAGTAATCATCGTTCTTCCGGCAGATACAGGGATCCGGATTAAAACCTGGAATAATCGGATTTCTAATCATAAAACTTCTCCTTGTTTTCTTTTGTATTTTTATATTTCCAATTATATTATGACGCCATTGCCGATACCCCGGAGGCAATCACACCGCCATCGCAGATAATATCTAATCCGGTCAGGTAACTGTTCCTCTCATCTACGATCGAGGCAAAAAGAAAGGCGATCTCTTCTGGCCTGCCAAAGCGTTTCAATGCTGAATATTTCGTAAATTTGTCAGCTTCCTCCCCTTCCAGTTTCCCCATAGGCGTCTCAAAATTACCGGGGGACACGCACACTACACGTATGCCTTTCTCTCCATATAAAAGTGCAGTCTTCTTTGAATACCAGATCACAAAATCTTTTGATACACCGTATGCTACTCCCGGCCGTACGGATTTGGGGAGCATCTTTAAACGGTGATTGATCTTGCGTGAAAAAATCTCCGCATCTTCCAGAGCATACCGGTACAGCTTTCTCGGCATAACGATCTTCGGTGTAAGATAAGCAGACATTGAGGAGACATCCAGGATGCAGCTTCCCGCTTCCATAACTTTGGAAAATTCAGAATTCATATAGACCGTTCCCAGTGCGTTTGTCGCCATGATCTGCTCTGCACTCCCCATATGCGGACTCATTCCTGCCGCATGGATCACTGCCTGCACGCATCCCTTTGACAAGGCGTGAACCGCCAGCCTGCGGACTGACTGAATATCAGACACGTCACATGGAAATGCTTCACAGGCAATCCCTTCTTCCTGCATCTCCTGTACCGCTTTTTCCAGTTTCTGCACTGTTCTTCCGCAGATGATCACATAGTGGGTTTTTCCCATGATCTTAGCTGTCTCCAGCCCCATCCCGCTTCCTCCGCCGGTTATAACACACACTTTCTTACCTGTTTCATTCTGAATCATATCTATCTTTTTCCTTTCCCACATTATGCCGTTGCTTTTTTCTCAAGAAATCCTTCTTCTTTCAGCCATTGCGCTTCATCTCTCAGAGTCTCTTCATACGGTCTTGTATGATATCCGAGCTCCTGCTCTGCTTTTGAGTAGTCGAAATGATTATTTCTGGCAAGGTTGTAAACTGCAAAATTTGTCATCATAGGCTTTTCTCCCGTTTTCTTCGCCTTTTTTTCCATCTGCCCGGCCAGCTTATAAGCCATACTGATCGGGACGTAGAAAAACGGAGTCTTGCAGCCGCTGGCCTCATGGAGCATCCGGCACATTTTCTTGAGTGTCACTTCTTTATTTCCAAGAATATAACATTCGCCGACTCTGCCTTTATCTGCCGCTCCTACGCATCCATGAGCCAAGTCACGCACATCGCAGAGATTAAAAGAGCCGCCCATACCTACCGGCATTTCCCCATTCATGATCTTGATGATGGTTCCGGTCGTTTCACTGATCGCATAATCTTTGGGTCCCAGAATACCGCTGGGATGCACGACACAGGCTTTTAATCCCCGTTCCCGGCAGGCGTCCAGTACTTCCTGCGTTGCAAGCGCTTTAGACTGGCTGTAGCAGCCCACCTGCGTCTTCTCGTTGATCGGAGTAAACTGATCCGTCTCACGTATCACCATTCCTTTCGGAAGTTCTGGGATTGCCCCCGTCGAACTGACATAAACCATTTTCTTGCACTCCGGATGCTTCAGGCACTGTTCGATCATGTTTTTTGTCCCGCCCACATTGACGTCCATCAGCATCTGGTTAAATTCTGCGTTTGTTGTCACCATACTTGCACAGTGGATCACTATCGTTTCCTCCTGGGGTGCCACTGTAAAGAATCTCTCCAATGATTCCATATCACAGAGATCTCCCTCTACGATTTCCACTTCTTCAGGTACATACTTTACAGATTTGTCACCCGGAAGTACCAAAGCTCTTACCCTGTCGCCCCTTTCCAACAGTTCATCGCATATATGGCTCCCCAGAAATCCTGCCGCTCCGGTTACTAAATAAATTGTTTTCTTCATAACTATTATCCTCTCTTTCTGTTTGTCTTTTCCTTAATCTGGTTAAAGGATATCTCTCAAATATTCAGCAAATAATAATGGATTGTTAATGGTCTGTTAATGTGGAAAAATCATAAATTAAGAAGCTTATTTTTTCTTCTTTTTCGCTTGTTTGGCTTCTTCCTTTTCCCTTTTTACTTTCAGCTTTTCCTGATATTTAGCCTCTTCTTCCTCGAAATTCAGCCCCTTCTTCCTGCATTTTTCTTTCAATTCTTTAATCCGGTTTTCTTCTGCTATCTTATCATTTTCCTTCTGCTCTATTGCAGCCTGTTCTTCCGGTGAAAGCCATACTTTTCCCTGTGCGGCTGCCTCTGCTTTGTGTCTGCTCACAATATCTGCCCGGATTTTGGGGAGCTCTTTATCCAGTTTCCAGAACCAAAACAGAATAAATACGATCAGCATGCAGATAGCAAACAGTCCCTGATATCCAAATACGAAGAAATTCTTTACTGTCTGCGTCTGCTCTACCCATGATCCGTCCGCTGCCGGCGGAACATATCCTGCCAGATTCAGTCCCATATTGAAGACTCCCTGTGCGATCCCGGCAGTTACTGTAAAGATGATTGTGTAGATTGACATTGAAATACCATCCACACGGAAGCCTGCCTGCCATTCCACATGATCCAACGCATCTGCCAGCATTGCGGTCACGATATAAGTAATCGGCAGTGCTCCAAAAGCACGGATCACCATCATCACGAGGATCCATGTCATATTGTCCGGTTTCAGGCAAAAAGCAAGACCCGCTATAACCGCAATTGCCAATCCCACTTCCATCACTGTCCGTTTACCGAATTTCTTTACCAAGGGCCACATTATGACAATACCGATTCCCAGAGGGAAATTACCGATCGCTGATACGATTGGCATTGTTATACCATCATTATATGTACCGAGTACCCAGTTGCAGTAGTACAGCAGGCTGCTGTTCTGTATATTAGTAGCAATCTGGATCACAATATATGCAATCATAAAAATTACCCAGTATTTACTCTTAAGACATGCTTTTAACTGATCCATAAAGGACACTTTTTGAGCGTCTTCGATGTCAGCAGTTTCTTCCGTAACTCTTTCTTTTGTAAAAAAGTACTCGAGCATAATGCAGGGAAGCATTATAATCGAAAACAGAACGCTCATCAGGCGCCATTTTGCCGCATCTACCCCCAGTGCCGGAAGTACCAGCATCGGAAAGAGCATCGCCACGAAGAAGCCGGGAATGATACTCAAAGCCATATTGGACAGCATAGCCACACCGTCACGTTGTTTGGAATTCCTTGTAGAAAGCGGAACCAGCATCATATGGCTCATATAGTAAATCGTATAGCCGATGGAATAATACAGGTTATAACTGAATACGATCCAGATGGCCTGTACAGTAGGGCTCGCATTTGGAATGGAAAAACTTAAAATGGCGCTGATCAGCAGGATCGGAGCTGCAAAAATCAGCCACGGCCTTGCTTTCCCCTGTCGGCTCTTAGTAGTATCTATAATGCGTCCCATAATAATATTTGTGATCGCATCAACAATCTTTGAAATAATCGGAAAAATCAGGATAAATGCCCCACCTGCAATTCCATTGACCTTTGCCACATCTGTCCAGTACACATTCAGATATTGTCCCATGATGGCATTGAGCATAATAACTCCGCCGGGTCCAAGAAAGAATCCGATCCAGCGTTCTTTATTCTGTACATTTGCCGAGTGGATCTTTGAATCCATTCTTTTTGATGAAAATAATTTTCCGGATGTATAAAAACTCATCTCATTTCCTCCATTCCCTGTTATGCTTCCGTCTCCCACGCTGTGGCAAAGAAGCCTCTTTTTCTTCCCTCAATGTACGCTGTATCTGTGATACAAAAACTTCCGGTAAGACGGATATCACTGGATGCTCCGCCTATCCTGACTGTCATATCTCCGGCTTCTACGATCCATCTCATATCTTTATCCAAAAAGGCAAATTGATCAGCTCTTACAGAAAAATGTATCTGCTTTCTCTCTCCTGCTCTCAATGCCACCCTGTAGAATCCGGCCAGTTCCTGCGCTGGTCTCAGCATAGACGCCAGCTCATCTGTCACATAAAGCTGCACGACCTCTTCTCCGTCCCGGCTGCTCACATTCTCAACCGTACAGGATATGAATACCATGCCTTCAGATGACGTGTGCTCCGATACTTCCAGATCATCGTATCGGAACTGAGAATAACTTTTTCCCTCTCCAAAGTAGTAGGCCGGTTCTTTTACGCCTTCCACATATTTGCTGATGACCATTCCGTTTCCGCCCATATATCCGCTCCCGTTTCTCTGAGAAGCGTAAAGCGGGATCTGTCCTTCGTCTTTCACAGCAGTTACCGGAAGTCGCCCGGCAGGATTATAATCACCGAAAAGCACATCTGCCGCAGCCATACTTTCCGCCTCCAGTGACGATGACCACATCCGCCTCTCTGGCTGCTTCAACTGCTTTTGCAAATCCGCTTGTTCAGCATCATGCTGTCATCTACTATCTCCTGTTTCACCTGAATATACGCAAGAGCAAGCATATTAACTATTTGTTCATAGGATCTTACAGGTATTTCTGTCTCTCTGAGAGAAAAGCCGTATTCTTTTTTAAAGTCAAACATATTTTCTATGCCCGGACTGCTCCATGCTGCTGGGCCGAAAAGCAGCAGTTTATCATTGTTATCCAGGAATGCGCCGGGCTGAAACTGTTTTTCTCTTCATCTGTCTTTCCTATATACTGCAATAGTGTATTGTCTCTGTCATAGACCCTGCATTCCACCCAATAAGTCAGATATAAATATTCCAAAAAAACATTTATCAACCGATATTTTTCCCATCTTCCCACCTTTTCTAATTCAACGTGAATCTGTCGAAATCGCAGCCCCCTTCTCCCTGCCATGTAAAGTAGAGCGGCAGGATTCCCTCTGCTTTTTCCAACGTGCCGGAAGCTGCTGTCCATTCTTCTGATGCTTTCACTTCAATCCTTGCTATGCATGCTCCTCCTTCACTGGTGCGTACTTCCATAATGCCATCACTCTTACTGCGCACCCGCAAAGTAATACTTTCCGGTTCCTGAAGTTCAAAGTACTTAAAACCGGCAGTACTTCCTCTTCTTAAATTTGCGATGTACTGATCCGGATCTTTTTCACGGTCTTCTCCGGTCTGGGTAAAGTACGGATGCAGACCTTTCTTATCTTTTTCACGGGTCTTCTCATAGGCAAAAGTTCCATGGGCGCTGTAGAGGTTGCAGGCAATCCTTGCCTCATACCTTCCTGTACCTGCGAGAGGTCCGTCGTTCAGGCCGCAGCTTGTCATCTCGACCTGGGGGATCGATCCGTCCGGGCGGATCGTAATCTTTTCCGCACATCCCTGCCTTGCGCATTTCTGCTTATTTGTCTGTCTGTGGTAGAAGATATACCACTGATCCTTTATTTTTACCATGCCGCCATGGGTATTCCCGGTGTAATTATCCGGTTTTGTCCTTCCCTGATAACCGATGTCACCGATGCTGACCAGCGTGCCTCCGTATACGAATCCTTTATTGGGAAAATCACTCACCGCATAGCACAGTTCATGGCTCAGGACAGAAGAATAAACGAGATAATATTTCCCTTCTATTTTTCTGGGTGAACTTGCCTCATAAAACCCATGTCCTGCATAAGGCGTTCCTTCGGCTACGGCAGGTCCCGGTACCACCATTTTGGTCTCCCCTTTTACTGTCTTCATATCCTTTTCTAGTTCTATACAGTATCCGCCTTCCACTTCATTCCCGCGCATTTTCATCAGTTTTTTTAGTAGACCCGGTGCCGGGGAAAATCCGATATAAAGCCATATTCTTCCGTCATCGTCTACCAGCACACCGGGATCAAAGGCATAGGCATCTCCCTTTGTCTCTCCGTACGGAACTCCATTTTTCTCTACATATCCGTAAAACTCATACTTGCCTGCCGGAGAATCGCATACCGCAACCGCTGTACTGGTCAGGCGGTGAAGCTGATAATACAGATAATATCTTCCATCCGGGCCCTGCACCACATCCGGCGCATTCATATGCATTTCTTTTTCCTTATTCTTCGGATCCTGATCCGCCCGGTAGATCACACCTTCATACTGCCAGTCTCCCAGATCATCAAGCGGGGCTGACCAGCACACATAGTCATTGACGCAAAAGTCCGGGCCGTTAAAACGGTCATGGCTTCCATAAACATAGATCCGGTCGCCGAATATTCTGGGTTCACCATCTGGCACATATTCATAACTCGGCAGATATGGATTAAACGCCTGTTTCTTCATTGTCTCTCACCTCAATTTGATTTCGTATTCATAGCTTCCTGCTGTTAAAAATTCTGTTCGCCCGTCCGGAAGCAGCAGATCGGTATCTGCTGGAACTGTAACCTGCAGTGATGCCTGTTCGCCTTCCATCTGCCATGCCACTTTGATTTCTCCCTCACGGCTCAGATAACTTCCTTCTACATGTCCAAGGCGTGCGTCAAAGAACGGTTTCAGACGGATCTTCCGGTATCGCGGCTCCGCCGGCTGTATTCCCAGTATGTACCGGTAGTAAAACTCGCCAACGCTTCCAAATGCATAATGATTAAAGGAAACCATGTTATCATCACTTTTCTTATTTACTTTATCTTCATTCACTGTCCCGTCCGGCCGGAGGGCATCCCATCTCTCCCATGTGGTAGTCGCACCGCAGTTGACCTGATAAAGCCAGCCAGGGCACTGCTCATTAAAGAGCAGGTCAAATGCTTTGTCCGCCCTTCCGTTATCCGCCAGCAGAGGAAGGAGTCTTGCCGTAGAGAAAAATCCTGTCTGCATACCTTCCTGATCCAGTTTTTCCAGAAGTTTGGCGAAACATCTGTCCCACAATTCTCCCTTCGGCAGGACAAGAGCCAAAGCCATGATATAAGCTCCCTGATAATTGTCTTTCATAGTGCCGTCCTTTTTTATAAAATGACGGATATAAGACGCAGTAGTCTTCTCCAGCTGTATACGGTATCTGTCCGTATCTTCTGTTTTCCCAAGCATGGAAGCTGTATCTGACAGAATCCTCAGGTCATTGACCACAAATGCATTGGATACCGGGCCGTTATGCATCGCCATATATGCGGCATCTTTCCCCGGTGCCAGCCAGTCTCCCAGTCCCGGGGATACCCATAGCTCCTTCTTTCCCATTAAGCCTTTTCCAAAATGACGGATCTCACACTCTACATGCAGGCGCATGCTTTCATACTGTTCTTTCAGATAGTTCACAGTTCCGAATTGCTGCCACATCATCCAGGGCAGGATCGTCACCGCATTGCCCCAGCCAAGCATATTCATAAACCCAATGCCTTCCGGCCCCAGCGCCGGAACCACTCCAGCCACATAGCCTTCCGAATTATCCATCTGTGTATAACGGATATCTTTTAAAAATTTCGATAAAAACGCTTCTGTGTCGTAGTTATAGGCTCCTGTCAGGGCAAATACATGGCAGTCTCCGGTATATCCCATCCTCTCATCTCTCTGCGGACAGTCCGTGGGGACTTCCAGATAGTTGCTCTTCTGACCCCAGATCTGGTTGGAATAGAGCTGGTTCACTTTCCGGTTCCCGCAGGAAAAGAATCCGGTTCTCTTCATATCGCTGTGGATCGCATAGGCTGTCACCAGCCCCGGCTTATATTCCACACCGGACAATTCCACATAACGGAATCCCATAAAGGTAAATCTGGGGCGGTATTTTTCTTCCGTATCGCCTTTCAGGTATACGATCTCCTGCTTTGCTTTCCGCAGATTCACGGTATAAAGACTTCCATCACTGTTCAGGATCTCTCCGTGCCTCAGCTTCAATTCCTTCCCATCCATACAGGCAGGATTGATTTCCACAAAACCGGCAAAATTCTGTCCGAAATCCAGAATCGTCACATCTTTTACTTTCTGTGCTGATTGAACCGGGATCTTCTCCTGTACTTTTGTATAGAGAATTCCCTCCTCCAGTACTTCCGGCAGCTTTCCGGTATACGGAACCACCTTATCTGTTCCTTTTCTCAGGGTACCTCCCTGATAAATTTCTCCATCGTAGATTCCCGCATATTTATAAGGACTCTCCATTGTTTCCACAGAGCTGTCCCTGCTTGTTATACGCAGGGTTCCCTCTTCTGTCTCTGCTTCCAGAATCCAGGATGCCGCAGCATGTTCTCCATAAATCTGACATTTGTTATCATACGTGTAGCGTCCGCAGTACCAGCCCTGCCCCAGAAAGATGCGCAGTTCGTTTTCCCCTTCGGCAAGAGCGTCTGTCACGTCATAGACCTGCACCTGAAGCTGTCTCGGATAATAAGTATATCCCGGTGTGAGGAGCAGATCCCCCACTTTTTTCCCATTCAGCTCCGCCTCATAGATTCCCAGTGCGGTAATGATCAGGCTTGCCTTTTTCACGGCGGGCAACCGAAAACTTTGGCTGAACACATCAGCCGCTCCTTCCTTGAACGGCGTGTCTGTCTGGATAAACAATTCTCTCAATTCATCAAAGTTTCTCATATAAAATCCTCCGGCCTCCAACTTTCGTGCCAGTCAATCTTTGCTGTATCCCCTTCAAAGCGGATAGGGAGCCATACATAGTCTGCTACAGATGTATCTACATCCTGCATCATCATTTTCATCATCAGCCTCTTTTCCGCTGAAGTTGATTTCAGGCTTTTGTCATAACGGCCTCCGATCGTTCTGCACAGAACATCATATTTTTCTGCCGTCATCAGGTCTCCCGGAATCCAGCGGTCCGCCACAGCGATATAGAGATCCTGATCCGCTACCTGAAAGATAAATGAGATCTGGCTGTTAAAGCTTGCGCTGCTCTCGTCATTTACATGGGGATCCCCCTGTACGGTATAAGGTCCCATCCAGTCGTCTGCAACAGCTACTTCACTGGGATTTGGCGTATATCCGGTCATTCCGGAAGAGAAAATGTAGTGTTTCCCATTTCTCTGCATGTGGGATATCCCTTCTCTTGTAAGGGGCGGATCGATATTTTCATAGATATTTTTATATTCCTCACCCGCAGCCGTAAAATCATGGTTCAGCCTACAGACGATACAGTCTTTATGGTCTACTTCTACAAAGAGGTATCCGTCCCCGGTCTTTTCATCCAGTGCAAGATCAAAATCTCCGCATTTTCTCCCGTATACCTGATAAGAAGGATTGACCAGAGTATACGGTCCAAGCAGTGCGTCTGCAGTCAAAATAGCGAACTCGGATCTGTCGCAATATTTAAGCCATGCCACGTATTTTCCTGTTGCGGGATTGTGGATCACATGGGGCCGGTCCAGCCTGCGGTTCGGGTACAGCGGTGATTTTTTATCCCATGGAACGGGTGGGATGATCAGCCCTTCATCCCGCCAGTTGCACAAGTCTGTGGAAGAATAGCATTTCACTCCCCAGCTCCATATTTTTGTTCCTTTTTTTGTAAATTGCTTATTTTCTCCAATCCAGTAGTAAACGCCGTCTTCATAATAGACGGAAGCTCCGTGTGCCTGGATTCTCCGCCCGTGGGTGTCATACCACGGTTTTCCCGGATGGATCGCATCGTATTTCTTCATGGTTATTCCTCCCTGAGAATCTCACCGTTGGAAGCGATGATTTCTTTATAGTAATAAGCAGAATCCTTCAGAATACGTTTCTGGGTAGGATAGTCGATGTACACAAGACCGAACCGCAGGTCGTATCCCTTCAGCCATTCAAAATTATCCATAATGGACCAGTACAGATATCCTTCCACGGGGATTCCTTCTTCCACAGCTTTTTCCAGAGCCAGAAGGTAGCGGTGGATATAATCAATTCTCTGAGGATCATGTACCTTTTCATCCATCATGACAAAATCAATATTAGAGAAACCGTTCTCAGTGATCAGTACCGGAAGATGATAGCGCTCCCATGCGAATTTCGTCAGGTAATAGATACATTCCGGCCGGATCGGCATTCCGATATGGGACTTGGGGATTCCCGGGTAAGACAGGGGATTCTCCCTTCCCTGCGTATCAAAGAAATTAGCCGAGCCGTAAATATTGGCACAGAAAAGATCCAACGATTGGAAGATGGTCTTCATATCTTCTTCTGAGAGAACTTCTTTCATACTATCCGGCACCTGCCCCAGCAGGATCGGATCTGTCCATCTCACCATCGTCATAAAGCCGCCCATATCGGAGAAAGTCATGTCTGCGGCTGCCTGCTCCGGAATGACGCCCGGCAGGGCTTCGACCGTCATCCCCATAACTACCATTCCGATTTTCAGGGGGCGCTTCGCTGCAGCCCTCATCTCCTGCACCGCCCGGCCGTGAGCCAGCAGCATGAGACGATATGCCTGGTTCTCATCCTTTCCGCTCATCTCTACATAATCCGGCAGCATACACTGGGTCTCGTTCATCGTAAACCAGTAAGTAACCTTCTGCGAGAAGCTTGCCACCATAGTCTTTGCATAAAATGCAAAGTCTTCCACTGTTTCCGGATTCGACCAGCCTCCGTTATCATAGACCCACTGGGGCAGGTCGCTGTGATACAGTGTGATCATCGGCTCAATGCCCGCTTCTGTCAGCGCATCGATCAGATTACAGTAAAATTCCATGCCTTTCGGATTTACAATCCCTTTTTCCGGGATCACACGGCTCCAGCTGATGGAAAACCGGTATGCCTTCAGCCCCATATTTTTCATGATCTCCACATCTTCTTTCCAATGATGGTAATGGTCACAGGCCGTGTGTGGATTTTCGTTTTTATTTACTTTCCAGTCAGGCATTGTATCCCATACGCTGGGGGTACGCCCGTCCTCATCCCATGCTCCCTCGATCTGAGCCGCCGCGCTGGCGGCTCCCCATAAAAAGTCTTTTGGAAAAGCCATGATTCATCTTCCTCCTTTTCTCAGCTGTTCAGCATATTCAGCAGACCGTCCAATTCTTCCTCTGTCATCCTTCCGAATGTCACGATAGACTGAAGGGGCATCTCAAACATCATGCTCTGCACCATTTTCTCGCTGCCTTCGCCCATATTTTTCAGGTTATCTTCTTCCGCCTCTGCGATTCCTTTATCTCCGCCGTTTTTCTGCATGATATTCTGCAGAAAAGCTCTTCCTTTTGCAGATTTCAGAAGATCGCCCACTGTAGATTCTTTTGTGTAGTGGAAGGGTCTTTCCACCGTACCCTGAACTGTCACTTTACCGTTCAGCCTGATATCCCTGCTGGATGCCCCGATCTCCACTTCATAGATTCCGCTCTCCACATACCAGTCGTGGATCGCCGTATCGTAAAATGCGAAAGCGCGCTTATCCAGTGTAAAGGAAATCTCCCTGCTTTCTCCGGGTTCCAGTTCCACTTTCTCAAAGCCTCTTAATTCCCGGATCGGACGGATGAAGTTCCCTGACGCATTTTTTATATAGAGCTGCACTACTTCGCTTCCTCTGCGTGTTCCGGTATTTGTCACCGTACACCGGACTGTCAGCTGATCTGTATCTTTCATCTCCTCTTTGTCCAGGATCAGGCTGCTGTAATCGAATGTTGTATAGCTTAATCCATAGCCAAACGGGAACAATACCTGCATTTCTTTTTTATCATAATAGCGGTAGCCTACAAAAATCCCCTCTCTGTACTGGACAACTCCGTCTTCTCCGGGGAAGTTCAGATAGCTGGGATTATCTGACAGCTTGACCGGCCACGTCTCAGCAAGCCGCCCTCCGGGATTTGCCTCTCCAAACAACAGCTTTACTGCCGCCTCTCCTACTCTCTGTCCGCCCAGATGCATCAGCAGCACTCCCGGCACCTGGTCGATCCAAGGCAGTTCCATACAGCTTCCCCCATGAAGCACAACTACCGTATTGGGCTGGACTTTTGCCACGGCACGGATCAATGCATTCTGATTGTCCGGCATGGAAAGGGTATCCCGGTCAACGCCTTCTGTCTCAAAGCTGTCCGGCAGACCTGCAAAAATAACCGCTGTTTTTGCTTTTGCGGCTTTTTCAACTGCTTCTGCGATCAGCGCCTCTGTCTGATCGTCTTCGTGGACACGATATCCTTCCGCATATTCCACAGTCAGCCCGGCGGTCTGCACTGCTTCAAGTGCGCCCATCGGATGAACCACATTGATGTGGCTGCTTCCGGCTCCCTGGTATCTTGGCTTTTTCGCAAATTCCCCGATGAAGACAATGTCGTCTTCTTTGTCAAGGGGAAGGATTCCTTCATTTTTCAGGAGTACTGCGCATCTCTGGGCCAGGCTGCTGCTTAACGCTTCGTATTTTGTGCGGTCTGCCTTTGTCTTCGGTCTGCGTTCTTTCCTATAATCATCCACCAGCTTCAGGATATTACGCACTGCCTCATCCAGCACTTTCTCGTCCAAAGCTCCGCTTTGCACTGCTTCCACGATTTTCTGATCCTGTGTTCCCGGACCTCCGGGCATCTCAAGATCCAGACCTGCTTCGAGACCTTTGACCCGATCCTTTACTGCGCCCCAGTCTGTGACTACCATTCCTTCATAGCCCCATTTCCGGCGCAGTGTCTCTGTGAGAAGTTCTTTATTTTCGGCTGAAAACGTCCCATTGATCGCATTATAGGAACACATAACGCCTCTGGTTCCGCCTTTCTTTACAATAGACTCAAAAGCCGGAAAATAAATTTCATTCAGCGTCCTCTCGTCCACCTCGCTGCTTCCGGACATCCTGCGGGTTTCCTGATTGTTAGCTGCAAAATGTTTCACACAGGCCGCTACCCCCTGTGCCTGAAGGCTCTGTACATAGGCGCATCCAAGTTCACCGGACAGGTATGGATCTTCGGAAAAATATTCAAAGTTACGGCCGCACAGAGGACTGCGCTTGATATTTATGCCCGGCCCAAGGAGCATCCCTACGTCTTCTGCCTGACATTCCTCACCCAAAGCTGTTCCCAGTTCATCCAGAACCTGTCTGTCAAAGCTGGATGCAAGTGCGCTTGCGGAGGGATAGCAGACAGTCTGGATGCTTTCATTGATTCCCAGGTGGTCTCCCTCTCCTTTCTGCTTACGCAGTCCGTGAGGTCCGTCGCACATCATCATGGACGGCACGTCCAGGCGCTCTACGCTTTTCGTATGCCAGTAGTCATGGCCGGAGCAAAGTCCTGCCTTTTCCTCCAGTGTCATCTCAGATAAAATCTTCTCAATATCCACAGCTGATCTCCTTTCGTTTTTTTGTAAAATACCATGAGTATTCACTGCAAAATATACACTTTCTGTTATTTCTATACGCAATCTGTCACACAGCTACTGTGCTGCATTCTCTTTAGATTTTTCCCACTCCCGGGCCCTTACTTCCAGTTTTGAGAAGGCAAGGCAACAAACGAGAATAATCGCAAACATGATCGCAGGGATCAGGGCATAATCCACACGGATCATAAGCAGTGCGCTCGCCGGCTGTGATGTCACCCCTTCTGCTGAAACATACCCGGCGCTCATCAGGAGAAGACCTGTGATCCATGAGCCGAGAGCAGCTCCGATCTTAGACATGAAGTTGCTCATACTGTTGGAAGACGCTTCCATTCTCTGCAGGCCTATCATTTCATTATAGGTGCAGACATTCATGATAAAAAGGATTCCGTAATATGTCAGAGGCAAAGATGCAAACTGTCCCAGAAGGAAGCCGATCAGAACTCCCGGAACAAAATCCCCTGAAAGGAAACAGATCAGGTAGCCCACGATACTGACAACGCAGAAAGCTGCGATCATTTTGCACATACTTCCCACTTTTTCTATAATCTTCGGGAAGAAAAACATCAGAGGCAGAAGGACTACACCAAAGAGTGAGGTAACTCCCATCATAGCTATATCTCCGATCACCCATTTAAAGAAATAGGAGCCAACCGCCAGATTTGTCAGGATGTTATAGCAGAGCATGATCAATGCATAGACCCACACATATTTATTCTTCCGGAACATTTTCAGGACTTCTTTAATCTTCAAAGGCTTGTTAGACTCCGTCTCTTCCACAGCCGGGTCTTCTTTACATATGAAGAAGCGGAGCAGTCCGATGATCGTTGCCGGGATCATCACAATAAGGACGCATAACTGCCAGCCGGATGCCGAGTCGGCAAATGTTGACACAAGAACCGGAAAACTTGCGCTAACTATAAGTGATCCCATGATCACGATAATTCCCCCAAAAGAAGACATTTTCTCGATCAGGATCCGGTTATTGCTGAAATGACGGATTGTATATGGAATTCCTCCTGCGGCTCTCAGTGTGGAAAAAATAGAAAATATCAATGTATACATCAAAAATATCCATACGCATTTTATGACCATACTCCACTTAGGACTTGCCGAAAAGAGCAGTACGGTACATACTGTCATCCCTACGATACATAATTCGTAAGGTCGCCCTTTTCCCCAGCGGGTATGGGTGTTGTCTACCAGCCATCCGGCAAGCAGATCTGTAATCGCATCCACGATCTTACTGAACATGAGAAGACTTCCCACAACCCCAATATTTACTCCCAGCATATCACTGGCATACATAGATAAAAAATTCAGCATTAAGATACTGACCCACCCCTGTGAAACGTCTGAGCTTTTCCATGCAAGAAGACGGCCGAATCCCAGATGGTTTGGATCCTGTTTTTTTATACCTGTTCTCTCCATCAGATATTTCCTCCTTCAACTTATTCCGACATTCGTTGACTTCGATATGCTTTTGCGCTTCGCATCATCTGGCTCTGATTATAGTCATCTTGCTTAGAATGTGTTATTATTTAATTGTCTTTTATATCTCTGTATTGTCTTAATTTCAATTAGGACAATATACAGATAAGAAAGGCAATATAGTTATATTTTTTCTTTTTCATCTGTGATAGAATACATCTCAACAAATATAGAAGGAGGAAGTTGTTCTTTATGAAAATGAAACCAGATATCTCTTTTCAGGATTTCCTGAATAAAGTCCGGTCCTGCTCCGGTGAAGTCGTCTTCACCACACCAGACGGCGACCTTTTAAATCTCAAATCTACTCTGTCTCAGTTTATTTTTGCCGTCGCCGTTTCCAAACCAGAACTTACGGCAAACGGAAAAGTAGTATGCTCCTGTCCGGAAGATTACAAATATCTGGCAGAATATCTGATGGAGGAACAATAATATGGCAGAAAATGCAGAACGCAATCTTCGTCTTTACCGGGAATTGATCACATGCGGACACAACCTTTACTTCTGGACCTATGATATGAATCTGTCCTGTCTGTACACAAACAGTCCGAGCGTCCAGATTATGGAGCTTTTATTCCAGATGGAAGCCAGTCAGTTGAAATCTTTAAAAGCCGAATCAGATTTTCTTCCTGTTGTTTTGTCCGCTGACCTTGGATTTACATGGATCGTTGATCTGGAAAAGGACAGCAACAGTATCCCGCTTTATTATCATGTGATCGGTCCTGCTTTTATTTCCGATGTATCACTCCATGATATTGAGGCAGCTATCGCACGCAAACTGAACCTTTCCGTTTCTCTGCGTATGGAAGTTTCCCAAACACTTGCGGACATCCCTATCCTTCCACTTACCCGTCTGCTGGAATATGGACTTATGCTTCATTTCTGCATTACGGGGCAGAAACTGTCCATCAGTGATTTTGTCTATTCTTCCGCTTCACCTTCTCAGCATCACAATAAACCGGAAGAGCCCTCTCCCAGTTCTTACGGCACATGGGCTATGGAACAAAAGCTCATGCGGCTTGTGGAAGAAGGAAACCTGGATTATCAAAACCAGGCAGGAAAGCTTACCGTCCGTGCGGATCCGGCTGCGGATCTGGGGAAAGGGAATTCCCTGCGTCATCTGAAAAATCTGGTGATCGCATTTATATCTTCCTGTACACGTGCTGCTATCCGGGGCGGCCTTTCTCCGGATATCGCCTATGCGATCAGTGATAAATATATCTTAAGTGTGGAATCCTGTAATTCGGTCTCAGAACTGGCGGAGGTCAACGACTCAATGCTGGGAGACTTTATCCGCAGGGTCCACCAGAGCAAGCATTCTTCCTGCTCATCCCAGATTCAGCAATGCTGCCAGTATATCCAGCTTCATATAGAAGAAAAAATAGACTTTCCAGCTCTGTGTGATTATATTGGTTATTCAGAGAGCTGGCTTTCACGAAAGTTTAAAAAGGAAATGGGGATGACAGTCAGTGAATATATCACCCTTCAGAAAATAGAACGTGCAAAAGAACTGCTGATCTCCGGCAATGACCATATCCAGGACATTGCCGGTCAGCTTGGTTTCCGCTCTCAAAGCTATTTCGGCGATATTTTCCGGAAACATACGGGAATGTCTCCGGGTGAATACCGGGAACAGAAACATTAGGAATTGGCTGATTTCTTTACATTTGTCACTGCAACCGCCAGTCCGATCATGCTGATCACAAACAGGCAGATATAGGAGGCAGCGATTCCACGGAAGCCTGCCTCCGGCTGTCCAAGAGACGCAAAGCGGGAAGCCACCATTGTCATAACGGCTACGCCCATTGCTGAACCCACTGCCCCTGCGATCTGCCGAAGAGTTGCCATGATCGCAGAGCCGTGAACCCGTTCTTCTTCGCCCAGTCCATGTTTCTCTTTTGGATACATGGCAAGGATCACAACCTGCACAAAAGACATCAGTATCCCGCATCCGCACCCCTGCAGGACTCTTCCGGCAAGAAGCGGGACAAATCCCGGTGATACCGCCGCCAGAAGCGAGCCTGCCCCATAGAGGATCATCGCCCCAAGAAATATATTTTTGTTTGGATAGCGGCGGATCAGAAATGCAGTAGCAGGGATCATGATGCCTGCCGCAAGAGTAAAACCGCTGGTCAGCCACTGTGCAGTTCCAGCACCGATATTCATATCCGACATAATGACGGGGAGTGCGTTGCTGATCGCAGTAGTCGTCATCGAAGTGACGATCATTCCCAACATTAAGATGAAGAACATCATAGTTTTCCCTTTAGATGATTTTGCTTTCATATTCATGCCTCCTAATATAATATCTAACAGTATTAGCTATATGTCGTAAGAAAAACTACAGCCTGTAACTGTAGTTTTTCAATCCGGCAGATATTCTTTAATGATCTTCCTCTGGATACGCAGAAAAGCCACGGCATCCTCTTCACCAAGAAATTCCAAAAGCCCGGCTGTATCCTGCAGGGCCTCCTCCCTTTTCTGTTCAATCTCAGCCCGCCCCTTTTCCAGCAGTTCCACAACCACCTGCCGGTTATCCTGTGCGCTGGCAGATCTGCCGATCCATTCCTTCATCTCCATGTGCTTCAGAAGCGCCGCCACTCTGGCTGTACTCACCTGCATTTCCATACTCAACTCTTTCGGATAGGAAAATCCGCCGTGAATATCGAGATAATTCAGGACAAACAATTCTCCTCTGGAAAGTCTGGATAATCTGCGGTTCAAAGGTACCTGCGCCCACTCCATACGGATGTCCAAAAGTTCTGCCGCCAAACTTTTATAGTCCATGATCGCCTCCATTACCTAATACTGTTAGTTTTATATTTTAGCAACGATCTGCATGGTTGTCAAATATGTTTTTCAACTCTTATCCGAAATGATCAGGTCAAAATGTACACTATACATCTGGTCAAATGCCTCTGCCGCACGCAGAACACCTGTAGTCTGGTAATTATGATCGTTGAGATAGCGGCATACTGCTTTATTTAAATCTTTATCATCTTCAACAACAAGTATATGGATCATAAGGTCAGGTACCTCCTATTGTTTTTCCTGATTATACAGCAGTATTGTTAATGGAATGTTAACAAAAATCTGTAATTCTGATTTATTTTCCAAATTTCTTCTATAATAATTTGTTATTTCCCATATCCCATGATATATTGAACACTGATTGGATACTGATGCTACCACACTCCCCGGACACTCTCTCCATTCACTCTCGTAATTGTATTGCCTTCTACAGTATAAACAATCCCATCCTCACATTTCTCCACGATCGCCACATGATCCGGCACGCCATCACTTCCCCAGTCAAAGAACACCAACGATCCCGCTGTGGGCGTACCTCCTGCCGCCTGCCACCTTCCATGGCTCTGGAACCACGACATTCCATCCGAACACAGAGAAAATCTCGGCATCGTTCCATTCTCAATCAGCCCTGCCTGTTCTCCACACCAGCTGACAAAACAGGCACACCATTCCTGATAGGAACCGAACCCATACCAGCTCCAGTACTTCTGCCCGTTACTGGCTCCGATCTCAGCTTTGACGATGTTCACGATTGTCCATGTACTCCCTGAATGCCTGATGTTCCTCTTTGCTTAATATCATCTCCTCATCGCCGATTTCCAGCGGTATAATTGATGGATACATCTCGGTCAGTTCCTCCTGTATGCTTCTCAATTTTGTATACACTGGATGGCAATCATTTAAATAGGATACGACTTTTCCGTCTATTTGCGGTTCAAATATCTCCAGCCATAATGCATCCAATTTTTCCTGCATGGTCTTTTCTCGCCCTTCTTGCGGCACAGCCTTATTCACTACGGAACAATACCTGCTGCCGGGAAAGAAAGCTATCCACTACATCTTACAAAAATACGGCAGAGAAATTGGCAGACAGCAACAACTTCTATCTTGCTTCCCGGTTCGATCTTTTTTTATTTTTATTGATCGGCTGCAGTTCTCCGAAAAGATAACGGGCATTTTGTCTCATCCATGTAAAATCTGTCTCGTCTGGCACATAGATACTGAGGATTGCCGCATCGGAAATCTTCCTGTTACCATCCATACGGTAAAACTCTGTAAAACTTCCCCACCATCCATCGGCACCTGTGTGTATGTCCAGTTCCCGTCCGTCCACTTCCATATGGTATCTCGCCGTATCTACCGCCACACCTTTGGACAGACTCTGCTGCCCTTGATACATCCTGTTATTCATGTAGATCTTCATATAGTATTTGGATTGATTCCGTAACACTATGCCATGAAATGTCAGCAGCGTAAGTATAATTTTTTTGATAAGCTTTCCATAAGGTCTCCATAACCGGACTTGATTCAATTTCGTCAAATATTTCTCTTATGTCCTCAGCTTCTATCATGTCTAATGTTCCCCTTTTTTTGGCTGTAGCCACAAGTGCAGTCCATAAAACTTGTTTTTGGAGTTGTTCTCCATACAACTTTTGTAAAATATAAATATCATAAAAATCTCTCATTCGTGTATTTGTAACGTTTCGACTAATAACAGTTTCCAGTTTTTCAGCCAATACCGTTTCCAGATTATATGCCCATACCTCAATTGTGCGGTCTTCAAGCATAAGATTAAATTTGTACTTGATTTCTCTTGGTGTAATTACATCCCCTGTAGAAATATCAATCTTTAATGGTGTGATTACACCATCAAATTTCGTTTCCATGCTTACACGAACACCAGGATAATCTGCTTCTTCCATGATTTCCGATATCCGTTTGACCCGAAATGAAACACCATCGTCCAGTGGAATTGATATAATTTGGGATATAATCATTTCTACATCCTCCACGCTAACATTAGTGCCTTTTATGGTAGCATCCAGATCCATAGTAGCTCTGGCATCCAGACCAACCATTGCCGCCACAAGCATTCCACCTTTTAATATAAACTGGTTTTTATACTCTGATAAAGAAATTCGTTCTAAAAAACGTTCCATCATATAATTCCGCATCAAAATCTGTGCATCTGCGGATTTTTTCTTTGACAGGTTACGAATCAAATCCTTTAATTGTCTTGCCGTTGTTATCATCTAAAGTAACACCTCCAAATATGGTCTAAGTATGTTTTCAACATGAAACATAGCTGCGTATTTCATAAGCATCCGTAAGTTTTTATCCTTACGTTTTGCATATTGTTTCAATGCGTCTTGAAAGACCTGCATTTCAACATTTTTTCTGCTACGAAGCAGATCACAAATTGTTCTCTCCATGTCATAAACGGGAACGGAATGTCCGAATGATGTCTGCATAGCTATGATTCCTATTTCATGTAAATCCTTTTTTACTGTATACACTTGAAAACCGTCTTCCTGCAAACGACTTGGATTATATCCAGTTCTTACTGTTATGGTGTATTTCAAAGGCTCTCTGTCCGTTAAGTCATGAAAAAACAATGCAGTTTCATGAGAAAATACAGCTTGACCACAGCGTAAATGCAAAAGGTACATTGCATCTGTCCACGTATCCGGCGATACATACACACCATGAGCAGCTTGTTCTAATCCTCGTTCCTTCACATATGCATAAAACACAGACTTACTAATTCCATTATTTAGAACTTGAAATGTCTGAATTGTCCCTCCACATTCACGCAACAACAAATCTAATTTTTCAAACTGAGTCATATATTTTCTCCTTTCATGCTAATATGATAATACACATTAGCACGAAAGTAAATATAAGTAATAGCAGTTAAAAAATTAAATTTTAATAATATCCCCGTTCTTCCAGCCAGTCTTTCACATAACATCGGATTCCGATATAGACCACATGAGAGACTTATAGAATACCTCAAAGTAAAGAATCCACCTGCAATCCTGCCAATCCAGATCGCAT
>CAVERH010000051.1:0-22388 GCA_963618065.1 bacterium
CAAAGGATTCATAAGTTCCTGCTGAATAATACATAACAATTACCTCCTTAATAATCTCCTCTTTTAAGCTTTTGTGTCTGTACATTTCCATCTACAGTAAAAGGTTTTTTTCTTTACTGCATCTCTTTGTTATGTGCTTATTATAGGTTTGCCCCGAATCTTTTGCTATAAACATAAAAAGACCCCTGATAAAACTTTTATCAGAGGTCTTCACATTGTATAAAATTTTATCAAATCAGCCGTTTTGATGTATTTCCTGAAGGAATGTCATATCTTCATCCGCTCAATCGCATGTGTCACAGAGTCCTTTAAAACCAGTGCAAGCTTGTCCACGATGACTTCCGGATCCTCCTTCATGTCATCCCTTACCCAGTCGAGCATGATTCCGATAAAGCAATAGGAAAAGACTCTTGCCGTAAACTCCTTATCCTCGCTGCGCACCTGCACTCCCTTCGACTTTTCTTCAATAACGCCCATCAGCAGCCCGTCCGTAAGCGGCGTCAGATACTTCTCAACCTGTGCCCGGTCCACACAATGGTACACATTCATAATGAAGGGCTTGTTCTCACGCACCGCATAAAAGATCTGCAGCAGTCCCTCCTGCCAGGTATCATAGGTCTTTTTTTCCTTCAATGCTTTCTGGGCATCCTCAAGGCACGACCATTCCACCAGATCATAAATATCCTTAAAATGATAGTAAAATGTCATGCGGTTGATTCCGCAATCCTCCGCAATATCATTAATTGTAATTTTATTTAACGGCTTTTTCAGCAGTAAATTCTTTAAGGACTGCTCCAATGCTCTCTTGGTTATTTCTGACATCCCTGTCACCTTTCTTGTTAATCAATCAGATCATTCTGGAACCGTGATAAGTGTTCATACGGCAAAATCAGCCGGCCACGGAATAAGCCACACCCGTCATTCATAAGGGTGTTGCTCATGGCTGCAAACATATTGACATCCACGTCAGCTAAATCCAGCCTCTGCAAACGCATGCCGCGCTCGTATGCCTCATCAAAGTAAATGCATTCTCCCTCCGGAATCGCATCCCTTCTGGCACGGGACTCTTCCTGACGCTTTTCATACGCCTGATGATTGGCAGAACCGATCTCTGCAATATCATCCATTTCCTTCGTACGGAGCTGCATTTCCATATAACATCTTGCGCTGTTATCGTAAAAGGTAATATGAAGGGAACGGTAATTACCCGAACCTTCTCCTTCAATATAATCCCGGTAATAGGGACGAACCTCATCCAATAATAACGGAGAACGGCTTTCCTTGACTCCTCCGGTCGGTTCCACGGTAAAGCCCCTCTCCTCCAGGAAACCCGGAAGCACATTCGCAATTTCATAAAGATGCTGGATTTCTTCCTTCTCACGCTCTGACGGATTCTTTAAATGACACCGCGGCATCGATACCACAATCCGGTATGCAATCAGATCCCGGAAGCAGTTCAGCTTTTCCTTCAGTTCCAGCATCGAAGGATATTCATGATACTTCGTGTAGTAATCGTAAATATATTCCACCACATATCCATTGAACTTCTCTTCCGCACGGATCAGAGACTTGATTCTCCCTTTAAAGGTAAAAGAAAGATACGGATATTCTTTGGCCATATATTTATAAAATTCCCGGATCTTCTGGGACTGTGCCGTCAGGAAGTCATTGTGCTCCAATAATTCCATAATCTGAATCAGAAAGTTACAATGCGCCAGATCAATTTCGTTATGCGTTTTCTTTGCTTCCTTCCGCAGATCCTCCATGTATTTCTGCAGGATACGCAGAACGGTATCCCCAGAATACAGATAATCATTCAATGTAATCATATTTCCAATCCCCTGCTTTCGTATAGGATGCTGCTCAAAATCATTTTCTTATTTATTCTATTTTCTCATTAAGTAGCATACTTCAACAATCATTCAAAAGTCAAGAAAAACACCTATGCCCCAAAAACCCCACTTCTTTATCTAATGGTGGAAAAGAAGTGGGGTTTCCTATTGTATGATTTACTTATATTCTGACTTCATCCGTAAATTATTGCGCATCTGCAATGTCCTGTACGCCTTGAAGTTCTGTTAAAGGATCTGCTCCGGCAGCCACATTCTGCATAGCAACCTGAATTGCAGTTTCAATTTCGCTATTGGACAGTTTTCTGCTTCCTGCTGCTCCTGCTACATAGTTATTTACATTATCAATAGACTGCTGTTGTAATTCTCCGTCAATTGCACCTGTGTATGAAATGTTGTTGGAAACAGGCGATCCCTGTAAGTAATTTACCCAGTACTGCTGTCCTGCTCCGTTTGAGAGATATTCAATAAACTTCATTGCCGCTTCCTGCTGCTCGCAATCTTTATTCATGCAAATCATAACATCAACACCGGAAGTTGCAAGCTGTGCGCCACTTTCTGATACGGACGGGAAGGGTTCCATACCAATCACATCTCCCTGATTTCCAATTTCTGTTCCCTGAATTTCAGAGTTTGAAGGAGAGGTAGGTCCTAAATGCCATGATCCGGTCATGAAAAATACTGCTTTTCTTGCAAAGAAGTACTGGTCTCTGGCATCCGGGTAAGTAGCAACACCTAATGCTCCATCTTCAAATACGCCATCGGTAAATAACTTTTTCCAGGCATTCATCGTATCTACAAAACACTGATCTGTCCATTCACGTTCTCCAGCCTCTGCCTCATAAACAGCGCCTTCTTCAAATTCATTTGATGCCTGAATAAACCAGTCGGAATTAATCCAATCATCTGCTGCCCCTGCTGCCACACAGACATATCCTTTTGCCTTGGCTTTTGCAGCTGCATCTAAAAGTTCTTCATATGTTGTCGGTACTTTTTCAATTCCACATTCATCCATCAAGGTTTTGTTGTACATCAATGTTGTCATACCGGCAATCAATAACGGCATACCAGCTACGGTTCCATCTTCCGTTGTACACTGTTCTACTGCATTCTGATTAATGTTATCTTTCCACTCGGGCCAGTATGTATCTGCCGCTTCCTTCATGTCAACCGAAAACTTTGCATACTGTTCCATCATTGATCCCGTTGTCATTCCATAAAGATCCGGTCCCGTTCCGGAAGCCATTGCAACCTGAAGCTTTTCAAAAAAATCTTCCTGCTCTGTTCTGATATACTCAATCTTAATACCGGGATTTTCACTTTCAAATCCTGCAATCATTTCCTCTGACTGATCATTTGTCGGCAGCCATGACCAAAATGTTAATGTTACATCTTCCTCTGATGTTGATGTCTCTGAAGCATCCGTAGTTTCTGTCGTTTCTGTTGTTGTGGTTTCAACAGTATCTGCTGCTTCCGGCTCCTGATCCGTACTGGCTGTGGTTCCTCCACATCCTGCTATTGTTAAGGTCATTGCCGTTGCCATAACTAATGCAAGTAACTTTTTCATTCTTTTTTTCATCAGCTCTTCCTCCTTGTGCTGTTCGTTCTTTTGATAATTCTATGTTAGTCTTTTTTATGTGCTTAAGGACTCTACATTTTTTCCAAATAGTTCATTTTTTTGTATACTGATAATGTCGGATTCCCGTATGAAATAACCTGATTTTAAAGTCCTGCTCTTCGCTAATTTTACATTCCAAATCAGATATTCGTTTTCCATCTGCCATAAAAGAAAGCGTCTCACCATCTGCAAAACAATATAAAGAATATGGTTTTAATGCATTTTCCACAAGTTGATATTCCTTATCATTCCAGAAAATACTAAGACCATTCTTCTGTCCGGATGGCACTAACTGAAATTCTTCTGTGAAAAATGGATCCTGTTCTTTCTTACTCAGCAGCAGCACTTCCCTTTGTCCAGAAAGCAGTCTATCTTCTTTAATCTCTGCAATCGTCTTAGAGTCATAATTGCCTGTAAGATAACGAAGCTGATTTCCATGTAAGCTCATTGTATTTTTTAGTTCAAAGCTATGAATCGTCACATTGGAAAAGTAAGTTATGATACCTATTTTACTCTTATCATAAAAAATATCATTATGTAAAACTCCATTCAAACTTTGCCGCTGATTTATGATAATCTCAAAATCCTTACCAATCCGTCTGACAGAAATCATATAAGGCTTAGTGTAGTCAAATTCTTTGCTTAACCTTACTTCACTTAACACTTCTTCTACATAATTGGAACATTCCAGCAGCTTTACCGATGCTCTTCCGCTATTAAACTCCAGTCTTACATGATTTTCCTTATTTAGCCAACATAGATATATGGAATAACGGCATCCTGTATGACAATTTGAGGCTGAAATCCAGAACTCTGAATAGTAATATTTTTCAGTTTCTCCTAACCAGACCTCTGTCGCATTCTGCAAATCCACCACCCGAAGATCAGCCCTTTGGGGCGCTGTTCTCTGCTCTTGTGAAGGGCCTTCGCAAATCATCTGTTCCCCATTAAAGTATAATGGATCAATCCGCATTTCACGCTGCTCCATACCCTCTATCAGCTTTTCTTCCGCTTTTCTTCCATGATATACGATCCAGTCATCTACCATATTGGGTGCTTTAACAATTGTATTATGTCCCGTTCCCTCTACTTTCTCATTCTTCCGAAGCAAAGGATACCACTTGTCACTGGAAGGATACTTTTCCCATCGCATGTCTTCCAAACGCTGTTTTTTTAATGCAACAGCCGTTCCGACAAAATAATCCACATTCACATAAGCATTTGCTGAATAGGTCAGGTAGCTATAAGCACCATGTTCAACTGTAGCTGCTCCCTCTATTGTGTACCAATCCCTTCCATCCCCAAAACGATTCTGCATAAAAATCTCCTGTTTCAGGCTTGGAAGCAATACCGGAACAGGATTTTCACTGAATTCTTCCGGTGAATCCATCTTATCAAGCATAATTACTGTTCCTGCAATTTCACTTTGATTGCCAATCCAATCATTTACCGAATAAAACATATATAATTCCTGATTCCATATAACCGGATGTGAATCAATTGAGAATTTACGGAAAAAGGTCTTCTTATAAATAAATGGTCCAACCGGTGTATCACTGACCGCCAACTTAAGCCATTCCTGATGCACATCATTCTCTTCTTTTAAGTGATTGGAATAATACATATAGAATGTTCCATTCCAATACAATACCGAAGGAGCCCAATAGTCCCTGTATGCATCCTCCTTTAAGGCGTATCCGTGGTCTTCCCAGTACACAAGATTTTCTGAACAGCTTACTTTAACGCCATACTCATCTGTTGCATAGCAATAATATTTACCACACCATTTAATGACATACGGATCCGGATTGGTGTGCCTGTGCCCATCTGTGAAGGGCACAGGATTACAATAATATTCTTCTCTTCTTTCCATATCCCTGTTATCCTTTCACCGCGCCTGCAGTAATTCCCGCAACCAAAAACTTCTGACTGGCCAGATATACCAATATAGATGGAAGTGCCAGTAAAATCATAACCGCATAGATTCTCGCCACATCCACAGGGCTTTGATAGGTACTTGACATAAAATATTGTGCGGCCAGTGTGACCGGATAATTTTCTTCACTTCTCATTACCAACAGTGGAACAAGATAATCATTCCATGAATAAATAAAGGTCAGAACCAGAACATTAGCGATCATAGGCACACTAAGAGGTACCATAAATTTTCTCCATATACAAAAGGAATTGGCTCCATCAATTCTTGCGCTTTCAATCAATTCATCCGGAATCGTATCAAAATAATTTTTAATCATCAGCAGCATCATAGGTGCATTAAATGCAACAAGCGGCAAAATCACTCCAAAATGTTTGTCGATAAGTCCTAAATTTTTAATCGTTGAAAACAATGGGCTGGTAACTGCTGCCACCGGAACAGCAAGACATGCAAGAATCGCTCCGTAAATCATCTTACCTCCCGGAAAATGCATCTTAGAAAATGCAAATGCCGCCAGTGCTGTAATGACTGTTACGGTTACCGAAGTTGTGATTCCAATGAACATACTGTTAAAAATCACACGGAAATAACTGATTTTCTCATAGGTTAATACATACTGATAGTTTCCCAATCCGTTAATGGTAAAAGATTTGGTAACCGCAATAATCAATGGTAAAATCCATATTGCTGCAAAAAAGATAAGAATCAGATATGTTCCTACGGTACTTCTAATACGCTTCTTCATGGTCTCTAGTCCTCCTTTCCAAGCTTAATCTGTAAAAATGACATAATCATTGCAATAATGAGAATGGAAACACCAATGGATGCTGCCCCTCCGGCATTAAAATCTTTAAATGCTTTTTCATACAGATATGTGTTCATAACCGTTGTTGACCGCCCTGGTCCACCACCTGTTAACAGCTTTACAATGTCAAATGTTTTTAACGATCCCACAATTCCAAGTATAATCAACACATTTGTTGTACCCTTCAGCATCGGCAGTGTTACTGCAAATGTTGTCTTCCAAAAACCTGCTCCATCAATCTTTGCAGCCTCATAAACATCATCCGGAAGACTCATCAAACCTGCATAATAAGTAATCATCGAAAATCCCATCCATTGAAATATATTCACAATAATTACAGAAAGCAGAGCTATCTTAGGATCTCCCAGCCAGTTCAATGCAAGACCATTCAGATGTATAGCCCGGAAAAACTGATTCAGTGCTCCATTTGTCGGGTCCATAATAATTCGGAAGATAGCCGTTATAATGGATGTTGCCATTGCTATGGGCATAAAATAAACAGCCTTAAATACATTGGATCCCCATAGCTTTTTCTTCAGGAGAACGGCCAGTATAAATCCTACAAACGCCTGTACAAAAACCGTCCCCGCAAAAAAGATCAGATTATTTACCACTGAAGTCCAGAATACCTTGTCTTTTAACATTTTTAAGTAATTCTTCATTCCTACCCAGTGGAACGCATCGGTCATTCCATCCCAATCCGTAAAGCTTACCACAACCGTCTCAATGATGCAGAAATACACCAAGGCAAAAGACAGCACCATCATTGGTAAAATATAAAGATAGGCTGTCCATGCTTTTTTCTTTCCTAAATGATTCATCACGATCACCTCCATGATTCTATTATAGAAATCATAAAAATAAAAAAGATGATACATTTTTGGAATTTACTCTATTTTTTTGTTGCAAATTCGGATGGTGTTACTCCCACCATTTCCTTAAATACTTTAAAAAAGTAATTGTAATTTCGAAATCCTGCACTTTCCACAATCTCTTTCATCGAAACATCATTCCGAATCAAAAGACTCTTGGCTTTATTTACACGCTGCTGATTTAAGTACTCCACGAAACGCATTCCCGTTTCTTTCCTGAATTCCTTGCTTAACGTTGTGTAACTGCAGCCAACCAGTTCCGCACAATCCTCAAGAGAGATATCCTGAGCATAATTCTTTTTTAAATATTCCATGACCCTTGTAATATTTACAGAATATTGCGTCTTATCCTTTTTCTGCTGGTCCTGCGCTTTTCGATGAAGAATATCTACAATCATTGTGCGAATCTTTCCGTATACTTCCATATATGACATCTGTTCCAGAAATCTCGTTTCCTGATCCTTATCGATATATCCATATAAAGACATGATCTCAAGTATCCGCTTTACACTTTGGATTGCCAGTTGTTTATCAACCTGCTGCTTTTCCATATAATTCAACATTTCATAAATAGTATCAATATATCCTTCCATCTGGTTACTTAATTCAAACTCTAACTGCTCCCAATATTTTTCAGGTATTGGAATTTGAGTATAAATTAATGGTTTCACAACCGAAGTATATGCGATCCGGTTCTCTCCCAAATAAAATTTATCATTTAATAATTTTTCTATGGTAGGTTCTTCCTCCATTGCCTCTTCCAGGTTTGCATGTACATCCCCACAAACAATGGATAATGTAATATCCAGCATCCTGATTGCCTGCCGCTGCAATCTTCTCGCCAGATTATTCATCGTATTCATAATAAACAATAAGCTCTTTTCGTCAGCAAACGAAATCATAAAATTCAAATGATATTCACTGCTGATATAAACAATATAGGGATAATTTTCCCCCAGAATCTGGCTCGTAATATCAATCACAGCTTTACTAATGTCCTGGCAATATTCCAGAAAGTTCATCTCGTCATGAATCTTATAGTCCGGACTGACTGCAATACTACAGATATTACTACAGCTAAAATCAATTTTTTCCTCTTCTACCATATGCCGGATCTCTTCTGCCCGAAAAGAAGAGCTGTCATGTATAATAAATCCCTTTTTGCGATATATTGTTTTTCCTTTCGGAACAATCCTGTACTGCTCACGCACCTGATCCAAAACATGTAATAGATATTCCTTTGACAATTCATGTTTTAACAGATAATTAGCTGCACCATTCACAAGACTTCCTCTGACAAAATTAAAATCATCGAATCCACTAATCGCGATCACTGGCAGGTATTCATCAATAATATGTATATTTCTCATTAATTCAACGCCATTCATTTCCGGCATCTGCATGTCACACAACAATATATCCACACTGTTGGTCCGTAGCCATTCCAAAGCTGTTTTTCCATTTTGAAAATCTGCAATAACTTCATATATTTCACTATTCTCCAAATACTTTTTTAATGCATTACGACTTGTTAATTCATCATCTACTATAACCAGTTTGATCTTTTCCATCTATCTCCACCTCCGTTAGAATAGGAAATCTGAAAATACATTTTGTGAATTTTCCCTTCTCGCTTTCGTACCGAAGTCCGTATTGGGGTCCGAAGCACATCCGGATTCTTTCATTCACGTTAGCCACCCCGACCCCATTAAAGGATTTCTTGTTTTTTACTGCATTATTTAAAATATGATCTATCTCTTCCTGACTCATCCCATTACCATTATCTTCAACCCAGATCTCCCAATGATCATTCAACACAAAAGACGAAATCCTGATCATTCCCTGTTTGGATAAGTCATACTGAATTCCATGACAAATTGCATTTTCAATAATCGGTTGTACAATAAATCTTGGAATATAGAAGTCCAATGTTCTCTCGTCAATCTCTCTTTCAACCGTAAAATCATAGCTTCCACTATATTCCATAATAACCAGATAATTATCCACATACTCCAATTCATTTTTCAGACAAATAAACTCATTCTCCTGATGAATTACAGCACGCAGTAGATAATTTAAGGAATTTACTAAAGGAACAATATTGTCTGCATGTTGTATTTTGGCCATCCATACTACATTATTTAATACATTCGAAACGAAATGCGGATTAATCTGTGCCTGTAAAAATGCCATCTCTGCTACACGCTTTTGTTTTTCTTCCAAAGCAACCTTATCCATCAATTCCGATATACGCATCACCATTTCATTAAAGGTATTCCCCATTTGTCCAATTTCATCATGCTGCTTTACTTCATATCGGACCGCTAAATTCCCGGACGATACCTCGTCCATCTTATCTCTCAGCACGGTGATTTCTGTTGTCAGGTTAGAAACAAGTAATGCTAACATAACCGAAGAAAATAAAATTATCGCAACAATGGCCAGTCCTGTTAATAGAGTTGTTTTCTGAATACCTGAAATATAATATTGACTGGGGATAGACATCCGAAATGTCCACCCTACATTTTCCGCATAAAAGGTATTTGATACATATCCTGCTGTATTTACAGCAACCGGCTGTTCACTACTTGCATATATTTTGGCATTCTGATCATTAGTAACCTCAAAATAGCTTCCCTGTGGCAAATTGGCCGAGAACATCTGATCAATAACCCCGTAATCAAAATAAATGATTACATAACCTATAATTTCATCCTGGTCATCAATAATTGCCCTTACTGCCGGAACCACATAATCACTTGAAACAGTCGATTTTAGTCCCTCCATATGCATAGGCTCCATCATAATGATGGAGCGTTTCATTTTGTCCTGATCCAACAATAATATTTTCTGGTAGAGGTTCTTATCCTGTTGAACAATATGATTTGCAGAAAAAATGCACTCTTCATTCGCTGCAATCGAAATTCCTGCAATGTAATACTTATATCCATCAATACTGTTTACATATTCCAGAATTGTTCTCCGGTTATTTAGATAAACCTGATTCCACTGATGATATGTTTTCAGTTTTTTTGTATTCAACTCCTGTACCGGTTTGATAATATTCTTCTGGTTCCCTGAAATCATTGCAGCCATATAAGAAGTATCTGTTAATAAATATTCAAAAGCATGATAAGCATCTTTCATTGAACTTTCTGAAACATTAGACAGATAATCTTCTGTCAGTCTGTTACTGGCATGATACCAAATGCCTGTGATAATCCCACCACTCAGACATAATATAACCGTCAAAGCAAGAATGATCTTATTCTTCAATTTCATTCTAAAGTTCCTCCCATCATATTCTGTCTTTATCATAAACCGATTCGGGCGAAAATTTAAACAGATTTTTCGTCTTTTACTACATTTTTTTGCAAATAAAAAGATCCTTCATCTGCATTTCGCTTTTGAAGAATCCCTTTATATATGCTCTATCATAATCCATAATTTTTTATATCGCACAGGAAAGCTCCACCACACAGCAGACCTCGTCTTCCCGGTTCTTCAGTACCACGACATAGGCTCCCATCTCTGTATGCGCCACATAAGGAACCAGTACTTCATGGAGTCTCACCTGCTTCTTATATTCTACACGAAGCTGATGGATCTTAGATCCCTTAGGGACACAATCCATGGCAATCCGTACATACTGCCCATTATTCACATGATGGTTCACATCCAGATGATGCGGCAGAATCAGGATCTCCTCACCCTTTACTGACCCATCCGGAATTGCAATCTTTCTTGGCGCATAGTCCATCTCTATCTTTTCACCAAGAACATATTTTTCAAGCATCTCTTCCGTCGGTCTCATGGGATGCGCTGTCTCAATATCAATCAGACTGAACAGCGAATTCGCATAAGCAATCCGGTTTCCGGCTTCATCCTCCATCACGAAGTTTCGGAATCCCATAAAGCTACGGAACTCATACGGCTGTGTTCCAACCGTCACCGTCTCTCCAAGCAGCGGATACCTTTCTGCTACGATCTGCCAGCTGCTAAGCACCCACACCATATTCCGTTCCTTCAAATATCCGATTCCAATGCCAAGATCCTCGGACTGAAACGTAGAACAATCCTGAAAATAATCCAGCAATGCTTCCGGCTTCAAATGCCCGGACTCATCCAGCTCACTGTAACGAATTCTTGTCTGATACTGATACATGGTCTGCCTCCGTCCTGAATCGATACGATCATCTTATCACAAACAAAATCGGGAGATTTCCCTGCCAATTGATCCGTTCCTTTTACTGTAAAGGCAGGACAATAAATTTCTGATCCTCTGTGCCATCCTTCAGGCCCTGTGACAGCCAGTCCTGAATCTCCTTATTGTATTCACCGGAAGAAAGCATTTCTTCAACAAATGCTCTGCGGATACATAAATATTCCGATCCATAATAGGCTTGCTTCACGCTCTCTTTTGTGTCCTGTGGGGTTATGGTTCCATCCACCACATCCGGACGGTACCAGGAAGACCGGTAGTCGATATCATTAAAGATAATTACGGATTTCTGTGGAATCTCTGCGTAAGCCTGTTCCCATTGTTCGGTAACTGCCTCATAATACGGCTGCTGAACCGACAATTCCCCTCTGTCAAGGACAGACCATATCGACAGAATCACACAGACGCTCACAGCCCCACCGAAGAGATAAGCTTTACTTCCGCTCCTTAAATCAGGCAGGAGCAATCCTATCACACCGATACACAACAGGAAGGTAGCCGGCTCAAAGAACCGGAAATAAAAGGTATCCATAGATGACACATAACGGATGGCAATAAATACGCCATAATAAATTACCGCCATGGTAATCATTACTGACTGAAGTGAAAAGCGCTTACACCGCTTAATGATCAGGGTAGTCAGACAAATGATCAGCATCCAAACCACAAACAGCTTGATTTTATATGGGAAATTATCCATATACTCCGGTATCTGTAATGAAAATATATGAAAGAATTCTGTCAGCAGACTTTGGATCAAATCATCTGTCAGTGTCCGGAAATCATCCCACCACATTGTTCTGCTTACTCCGGAGGCCATTCCATTCATGATCTTGTTCATCATCAGATATCCTACGCTCAGAATACCTGAAACAACCGCCGTTATTCCAAGACAAACTGCCTTGCGCAAATCGGATTTTTCCCGCTCTTTATAATACTTCCATAATAATGCACAAATATACACCCCGGTAACAATCCATACATAAATTCCAAAATATCTGGTCAGGAAGGAGCATACCCCCATAATACCCAGCAGAATATACCACTTCACACCGGGATGAGCTTCCTTCAGAATCCGGGCAAGCACAAGACCGAATCCAAACAAAAACAGAATAAAGGGAACTTCACTCCACGTATAATAGCATAGCTCAAGAAAGCCAGTATTCGTAAGACACAGTGCATAAATCCACGCATCCTTTCGAAAGCATACACGCATCAGAATAAGCAGAAGGCCCGCAATCAGCATGGCCAGTATTTTGGAAGCCAGATACGCATTTACCTTCGTGACAAGCATTACCGCTGCAATACATGCCGGGTAAAGAACAGGCCAGTTGGCAAACCAGGAGCGATATCCGGCAAGTCCGTCATATTGAAAACCATTGCCCTGCACGAGGTTTTCCGCTTCTTCCAGATAGCCTGTGGAATCAGCGGATATATAAATTCCATTCAGATATGCTTTGGAATAGATCAATATACAAACCATTCCGAATAACAGAATCAGGAAAATGTCACTTCCGTATTTTCCGATCCATTCCCTGAAAGGAATTCTTCGGGCAAATTGAAGCAGCCGTTCCTTTCCCACCCATATGAGCAATAAATATACAATCAGAAGCAGAATACTCACAGGAATGGAATAGTAGAAAATGTCTCCGTAAGTTACCCGCACGGGTTCGACCTTCTCTATTCCGACAGAAATTCCGCAGGAAAGGGCCTCTCCATTCTCCCATACCGTTTCTTCAAAAGGAAGATTTTCTCCCCAGCCATCCGGCACCTGCATGAAATAAGGATCACTTGCATCCGCCTCGATAACAATCCGATACTCTTCCCCGGCCTGAAACGAAAGCTCCGCCGGCAAAACCGTCCACTTACCCGGCTCAATTTCATTTACTGCAAGTGAATCATTAAAAATAAGCTCCTTATCAGAATTCCAGATTTTCATACGGAAGGTTCCCTGACTTTCCGAAGAAACATTAACCAGAAGAAGCGCAAAGCCATTGACGGAAAAATCCTCCTTAACCTTCCAGGTAATCTCCCTTTCCTCTCCCGCCGGGCATTCCACATAGACAGGATCCGGATTAATTGTCGGAAGAAGCTGCGTTGTGGCAACACTATTCTGTGCCGTATGGGTAAGTACAAGCATGACCGCCGCAAAAACGAGCAATCCAAATATACTTCCTATCAGCTTTTTAATCCAATTTCCTTTATTCATGACTAATCTTCTCCGAAAGTTTCATTGCCAGATCAACTACCACATCGGAATTATAGTGGCAATGCTCTCCCCATCTTCCAAGACCATAAACCTTTCTTTCGGAAGTAAAGTCGAGCAGCCGCTTCATAATCCTGGGCTTATTGATGGTATTTAACGGGTATGCATATTCGTTCATATAGGTAAATACTGCCTGCTCCTGATACATGGAAACCCGTTCTTTCCTTGTTTCCAGCCAGTATCCCCTGCTTCCCTGACAGAAATTATGCCGCACCAGAATACGATGAAAGGGTTTTTGCTCATCCGGAATATAGAGCCACTGTGCATCCGTCTGCAGATCATCACTGATATATCTGGTTTCAATCGAGCTATGCTTCAGCATTTTTACCTCGTTTTGTAAATCCTCCGGTAAACCGGCGATCTTCCAAAGACTGTTCCACGGAATGGTTGTTATGATCTTTTCCGCTTCACAATACTCTCCATCCGACATTCTGATTCTGCTGTGATGAAGATCCAGCTCAATGACCTCTGTTCCATACTTTACATGACCTTCAATCTCTTCTGCCATACGGAGCCACAGTTCTCCATAACCATACTTTTTCGGATAATAAAAGGACGCATGTCCCGGCTGCTGTCCATAAGCCTTATGAGTAAGGCAGGAGCGCAGCGTATCCTCAAAGCTTACATCGGGGAGCTTATCAAGCCAGTATATTCCCAGCTCGTTCAGTTCATCCGCAAACATCTTGCGATTATAGGGGAGCATATACATCCCGGCTATCCGGTCTCCCAGTTTCCACGTAATCCAGTCACGAAACCTTTCCGGCTTCGGCTTGTCACTATTGCATCCGGCTCTGGCAATTGAAGAAAGCACCTGAACCTGATCCTCCGGTTCCAGCTGCCATATATTCGCCTCCAACGGATGGCTGATCTGTCTTTCCCCAATTACAATCCGGCTGTCACGGTCAAACCGCTTCCATTCCTCTTCCGGCATAAACCGGAACAGGAACTCATTCACCAAAGGCCGTCTGACATCCAGAAAATGACCGCCTCCTATATCGAACGGACTTCCATCCACCTGACATGATCTGCAAAGTCCTCCTGCTTCATTTTCCTTCTCCACTACCAGAAAGGAATCTTCACCAAGCTGCTTTAACCGGTTTGCAAAGGTAAGTCCCGCAGGACCTGCACCCAGAATTAAATACTTTACTTTTTCCATATGTTTTTTTCATTCTTCTTCAGCATAAATAATATTTTCAAAGCTTCCACCACAGAGCTTCCTTTCAGGCTGGAGGCATTTCCCACATAATGAATCGGAACCTCTATCGTTCTGCGGTTTCTGCAATAATAACGCATCTCCGTCTGATACATATGTCCGGTAGAAAGGAAATTTTCAAGATTCATGTTTTCCAGAATCTCCCTTTGAAAAGCTTCAAATCCACTGGTCATATCCTTAAGCCGCGTTCCCAGTACCAGATTGGAAAGCAGGGTTCCTCCTCCGCTTAAAACTCTCCGGTACAGAGGCTGTTCCCTCATGGAGCCGCCTTTCATAAAGCGTGAGCCCCAGACACATTCATATCCCTCATCCAGCTTTTCCAGAAATTGCGGAATTTCAGAGGGTAAGTGGCTTAAGCCCCCATCCATTTCAAGTATCTGCTCCGCACCATCTGCAAGAGCCCTTCGGAAACCTTCCAGATAACAGCTGATCACACCGGTTGATTCTTTGTAATAGATGCATTTTACCTTATCGCTGCGCTTTTCTCTCTCTCGAATAATTGCTTCTGTACGATCTCTGGAATAATCGTCAATAACTGGATATATGTATAAACGGTCATAGGGCAGCTCCAGAATTTCATCCAGAATCTGCCCCATCGTACTTTCTTCATTCGCAACAGGCATTACAATTATTGTCTTTTTCATATTTTATTCCATTCGTTCTTTTGTCTGTTTTCTTCTGAAGCATATATAAACACCATTGTTTATTTCAATTTCCAGATATCACGGTTGTATTCGGCAATCGTTCGATCCGATGAGAAGAAGCCTGCCCTGGCAATATTTACCAGCATCATCTTCTTCCATTTCATACGATCCTCATAATCTGCGAATGCCTTATCCTTTTCCTTGATATAAGCTTCCAGATCAAGCAGCGTCATGAACCAGTCCTTATTCAGAAGCTCCTTGTAAAGACGCTCCAGATTTTCCTTATGTCCGACCGCAAGTGCCTGCTTTCCGACGATAAAGTCAACTGCTTCCTTAATCACCGGACTCTTCTTATAATAATCCTTTGATACATAATCTGCCTTGGCATAATGTTCAATAACCTCTTCGGACTTCGCCCCAAAGATGTAAATATTATCATCACCAACCAGCTCGTTAATCTCTACATTCGCACCATCGGAGGTTCCAAGCGTCACAGCGCCATTCAGCATAAACTTCATGTTTCCGGTTCCGGAAGCTTCCTTGGATGCAAGGGAAATCTGCTCGGAAATATCACATGCCGGAATCAGCTTCTCCGCATAGGTTACGTTATAGTTTTCAACCATCAGAACCGTCATATACCGGTTTACATCCGGATCGTTATTCACAATTTCCTGTAATACCAGCAGTAAATGAATGATGTCCTGCGCAATGATATAGGCCGGCGCAGCCTTACCTCCGAAAATAAAGGTAATCGGACGAACCGGCTTCTTACCGGCTTTAATCTCCAGATATTTATGAATAATGTATAAGGCATTCATCTGCTGACGCTTATACTCATGGAGACGCTTAATCTGAATATCAAAGATGGAATCCGGATTTAAGGTCACTCCCTCGGTTTCCTTCACGTAGGCAACCAGCTCCTGCTTACGGTTCATCTTGATCTGTGCAATCTGATTAAGGATATCCGGATTATCCTTAAATTCCAGAAGCTTTTCCAGCTTATCGGCATCCTTCTTAAAGCCATCCCCGATTGTCTGTGCAAGGTAAGTGGACAGTTCACGGTTACAGCTCATCAGCCAGCGGCGGAAGGTAATACCGTTCGTCTTATTATTAAATTTCTCCGGATACAGCTTATAAAACGCATTTAATTCTGTATTCTTCAAAATCTCAGTATGGATGGCTGCGACACCGTTTACAGAAAATCCGTAATGAATGTCAATGTGTGCCATATGCACCCTGCCATCCTTGTCAATAATCTGTACCTTAGGATCCTTGTACCTCGCAGCCACTCTCTTATCCAGCTCCTTAATATAAGGAACAAGCTGCGGAACAACCTTCTCCAGATATTTTAACGGCCACTTCTCCAGCGCCTCTGCAAGAATGGTATGATTCGTGTACGCACAGCACTTGCTTACCACCTCAATGGCTTCGTCCATGGTAAATGCCTTTTCCTCAACCAGAATACGGATCAGCTCCGGAATAATCATGGTAGGATGGGTATCATTGATCTGAATCACTGCATGGTTATACATTTTACGCAGGTCGTATTTCTTCTCTTTCATCTCATGCAAAATGAGCTGTGCCGCATTGCATACCATGAAATACTGCTGATAAATACGAAGCAGATTGCCCGCCTCATCCGAATCATCCGGATAAAGGAATAAGGTCAGGTTCTTCTCAATGGCTTCCTTATCAAAATCAATGCCCTTCTTTATCAGATCTTCATCTACACTTTCAATATCGAACAGACGGAGTTTGTTGACACCACTGTCATATCCAGGAACATCAATGTCATAGAGTCTGGAAACGACCTTTTTCCTGCCAAAGAACACATCAAAGGAAATATCCGTTCTGGTAAGCCAGGATTCCTTCTCCATCCATTCATTCTTCTCCGCACACTGTAATTTGTCGAAGTATACCTGTTTAAACAGACCAAAATGATAGTTTAAACCAATGCCCTCGCCCGGTAATCCAAGTGTTGCAATAGAATCCATAAAGCAGGCTGCCAGTCTTCCCAGTCCGCCATTTCCAAGGGAAGGTTCGGGCTCGAATTCTTCAATAACAGAAAGCTTCTTTCCATATTTACTAAGAATCTCTGACATTTTGTCATAGACCCCAAGATTGATCAGGTTATTGGAAAGCAGCTTACCGATTAAGAACTCAGCGGAAATATAATATACCTTCTTCTCTCCTTCATTCTCGTCAGAAACCTTCATAAGTCTTTTCGTGAGAATAAGAACTACATAATACAGTTCCTGATCGGTCAGCTCTGCAATTTTCTTATCAAACATACTCTGTGCAATTTCAGAAAGCTGCTGCTCCATATTCAAAACCAGCACATCCTTCTGTAAATTCGTCTGTCCTGCCATAATCTCCTCCTCAATCAATAACTCAAACCATAATATTTACTGTCGCTAAATGATCCTGCCCTGTAACCGTTCACCACCTTCACAGTTACGATGCTCTTCTCATCTGTTTCTTAAAAAGAATAGCTCATTTATGTCCGTAATGCAAGCCAAAAGCACTCATCCTCCTACAGCTCCTCAACATAAACAACACCCTCGATATTCCGTATTGCCTGTATGGTCGAATCATGCATATGGGGACCCGTAAGCTCAATGCTGGTCATCACGGTCGTGTCATCTCCCTTAATCATCGTCTCCATGGTTTCAAAACCGGCAATCCTCAGATCCATTTTACGGAGCTGCTTTCGCAGTTCGACAATACTCTTGGCACTGTCCACTTCGATATAAAGCTCCAGAACGCGGGAGTGGGTATAAACATACCGGTCAAGCCGTGCAAGTCCTACAAAGGTAAGCAGCACAAGCAGAAGCATAACAAAGGCTCCTTCATAAAAGCCAATTCCCAATGCAAGCCCGATACAGGCACATGCCCAAAGTCCCGCCGCCGTGGTAAGTCCTCTTACCTGATTCCGGCCTGTTACAATGATCGTACCGACTCCCAGAAAACCGACTCCGCTGATCACCTGCGCACCAAGGCGGCTCACATCGTGTCCCTGACCAAAATAATTAAATGTATACTGTCCGGTCATCATCACCAGTGTCGCACCAAGACAGACCAGCACATGTGTTTTAATTCCGGCTCCGCGCCGCTTCATTCCACGGTCAATTCCTATCAGCGTTCCTGCAGCCAGTGCAAGCAGAAGCCGTATCGTTACCGACACCATATTCAGTTCCCGCAATACACTTATTTCCTGCATCATCTGTTACAGTCTCCCTTTTGCTAAAAAGGAAAGATCCTGAGGACCTTTCCTTTTCATTCCGTATCCTATGGAAAATCAATCCAGAATCTGTGCAATGATACCCTCTACTTCTTCGCGCTCATAAGGCTTCGTGATAAACTCGGATGCTCCGTACTTAACTGCCTGAATCATCTTTTCCTTCTGCCCTGCCGCTGTAATCATTACGGCCTCTGCATTCTCGTTATATTTCTTAATCAGCATCAGCGCCTCGATACCATCCATCTTCGGCATGGTAATATCCAGAGTTACAAGATCCGGATTAAGTTCCTTATACATAATATAACCTTCCTCACCGTTCGTTGCCTCTCCGGCGATTTCATGTCCCATACCCTCCAAAATCTCTCTCAGCATCTTGCGGGATGTTCTGGAGTCATCTACGATCAGTATCTTTCCCATTTCTTATTCTCCTCCTGTTTTCTCTATCGCATTTCAAGTCTGTTGCCTATCGTAATAAGCACTTGTACGGTCTCTCCATATACTTCAATCGGAAACACCAGCATCTTCTCACTGTAAAATCCGCTGATGGAAACAGAAAATTCCGGAGGACATAATTCCATTTCAATTCTCTGCTGGCTCATATCGGATGCATACAGACCATTAATACAGTTGATCAGCTCTGCTACTGCATCCAGTGCGTCCTCATCCACCTTTTCGAACTCTTCATGTCCAAAACAGGAGGCAGTCGGTAAAAGTGCCTGTCCGTTTCCTGCAAAAGCACAGGTGACCGGCTTCTCACCCTCTGCCAGCTGCATCGCACCGTTATCTGCAAGGTACTGTTTAGCAAAATATGCCTTCATCGGCATGACATTATTATCTACACATCGCATCATGGTTCGGAGTACCACACCCGCCATATCCAGATATTCTGCTGCATCCGGCGGCAAAAACAGTGGTAACACACGATCCACATCATCACTCTTCAAATCTTCCATACTGGAATTCGTAAATTCATTCTCTGCCTGATACTCTCTCACCATATCATCCAGCTCTGTAATCTTCATCAGCTTCAGATTCTCAAGAGCCTGGGCAAAGGCAAGATAGGGATTTCCCTGAAGTCTTAACAGTTCATCCACCTGTTTCTCCGTAAGATAACCCTTAATGACTGCAATATCACCAAAACGCTTATCCATAACCGCCTGCAGCCGGTTGATCTTATCTGCCTGTTCCTGTGTAATCATTCCTTCTGCCACAGCGATCAGACCTAGCTTCACACGAACCCTGGTCATCTCTTCCAAAACATTGTCCAGCTGCTCCGAGGTAAGCTTCCCCTTACTAATAAGATAATTCCCCAAAATTTTTGAAATCATACCCGTACCTCCCACAAATTTCCATTAATTTAAGGATACTATATTTTGTGCCTTTCGTCAAATAAGTCTGGGATAAGTTTTATTGCAGTACAAAAATAAAAAGCCCAGTAAACACTAGACTTTTCATGCGGGTGACAGGACTTGAACCTGCACGTCGGGGACACTAGAACCTAAATCTAGCGCGTCTGCCAATTCCGCCACACCCGCGCATAACTGATGGAACTTTATTATGTTATCATTCCATCAGATACATGTCAATGTAATTTTCATAATTAATATCACCTAATTAATATCACCTGATTAACCTTACTTTATACCGTTTATACCGGTTCACCGATATGCACGATCACCTTCCGGTAAATCCTCATAAGGAAGAATACGGTCAGTCCGCCGGATACCAGTTCTGCAATCGGAAAGGACCACCATACCATATCGATATTTCCGGTTCTGGAAAGCAGGTATGCAACAGGAAGCAATACAACCAGCTGTCGGGCTACAGATACCAGCATACTGTATACGCCATTTCCAAGTGCCTGAAACATGGAACCGCATACAATGGAAAAGCCTGCAAGCAGGAAGCTGATACTGATAATCCGAAGTGCCGGACGTCCGATTGCAAGCATCGTTTCTGACGCATCAAACAGGCCAAGCAGGCTGTCCGGTGTAATCTGAAATACCAGGAAACCGATAAGCATGAGGATCACGGCATACAGAATGCTGAGCTTTAACGTCTTCAGCATCCGTTCACGTTTACCCGCACCATAATTATAAGCGATGATCGGCACCATACCGTTGTTCAGTCCGAATACCGGCATAAAGATAAAGCTCTGGAGCTTGAAATACACACCAAATACTGCTGTTGCCGTAGAACTGAATCCAAGCAGTATCTTATTCATACCATAGGTCATGACCGATCCAATCGACTGCATAATAATAGAAGGAATACCCACTTCATAAATCAGTCCGATAATTTTTCCGTCCGGACGGAAGCCCTTCACCCGCAGATGAATTTCCGTATTGGCCTTTAGATTAATGATGCAGGCAACGGTTCCTGCAAGAATCTGTCCGATTACAGTCGCAATTGCCGCTCCGGCAACGCCCATCTTCGGCACACCGAAATATCCGAAAATGAAGATCGGATCCAGAATGATATTGATCACTGCCCCCAAACTCTGGGTAAGCATGGTATAAACGGTTTTACCGGTGGACTGCAGAAGCCGCTCAAATACAAACTGTGCATACATACCAAAGGAACAGCAGCATACAATCTGCAAATACTGTACCCCGTACTCTACGATCTGAGGATCCTTTGTCTGGCTTAAGTAAAAGGGCTTCGTCAGGAAAATACCCACAAGACAGAATACCACATAATTTACCAGGGCAAGGAAAACACCGTTCTCTGCGGTCTTATCTGCTTTTTCAAAATCCTTCTCGCCAAGAGCCTTCGATAACAGGGCGTTAATTCCGACTCCCGTACCGGTTCCCAGAGCAATCATCAATGACTGCAGCGGGAAAGCCAGTGAAACTGCTGTCAGGGCATTTTCATTAATTCTCGATACAAAGATACTGTCTACAATGTTATAAAGTGCCTGCACCAGCATGGAAATCATCATTGGCAGGGACATACTGATTAAAAGCTTGTTGACGGGCATCACACCCATTTTATTTTCTTTCTGTTCCATAGGGATCCTTTCTTTAAAAAAATAAAAGCGCTACATATGCGGCGCTAGGTTAAATAAAATATAATGAGCCACCCGGGACTCGAACCCGGGACAACTTGATTAAAAGTCAAGTGCTCTACCACCTGAGCTAGTGGCCCATATTTATAAGCTGGGCTAGCTGGATTCGAACCAGCGAATGCAGGGATCAAAACCCTGTGCCTTACCGCTTGGCGATAGCCCATTAAATGAACCGTGCTCTACCGGTTCCTCACCAAGCTTGTCCCCTGGGACAACCCCGGGTAAGGTGGATAGAGGGACTCGAACCCTCGGCCTCCAGAGCCACAATCTGGCGCGCTAACCAACTGCGCCATACCCACCATATGTGAGAAAGGTTTCATCCATCTCTCAAATGTGCCCAAAGGGATTCGAACCCCCGACCCACGGCTTAGAAGGCCGTTGCTCTATCCAGCTGAGCTATGGACACATATAAGCGGGTGATGGGAATCGAACCCACGTATCCAGCTTGGAAGGCTGGTGTTCTACCATTGAACTACACCCGCACATCTGTATTCAAATGTGCCTGCCTGACTTTCGTCAGAAGAGCGATAGACGGGGCTCGAACCCGCGGTCTCGACCTTGGCAAGGTCGCGCGTTACCAACTACGCCACTATCGCATAAGCGGGTGATGGGAATCGAACCCACGTATCCAGCTTGGAAGGCTGGTGTTCTACC
>CAVERH010000052.1:0-21189 GCA_963618065.1 bacterium
AGCTTTTGTAACACAAAAATTTTTACTTATTTCATGACATTATAAAACAACTCTTTTTTCTTTCATATCTTTATTTCTCCCATAAATCTTTTTCAAAATGTAAACGTTTTCATTTCTTGATTTGATTATACATTTGCTAATTATTGTTGTCAATAATCAAATATATAATCGTCGTTTTCAACAATTTTGCACATTTCATTTTGTAGATTTTTACATTTGTTACTTTTTGTTACATTTGTTACTTTCAATTGATTTCTTTAAATATGTCTGATATATTATTTAAGAAGATGCATTTATGGTTTTCAGCTTATTATCAGACGAACATGAGGAAAAGGATATGAATGAACCAACAATCAGGGATGTGGCAGAGGCAGCAGGTGTTTCAACAGCCACAGTTTCACGTGTCATCAATAACACCGGCACTGTTCGTTCCGGCACGGCTGCCAAGGTCAAAAAAGCAATTCAGGATGTGAATTATATCCAAAATTCCATGGCAACAAGTTTAAAGCTCAATAAAACTAAAATGATAGGTTTTATTGTCTCAAATATTTGTAACAGCCATTTTACATACATGGCTAAAGCCATTGAAAGTGTTCTCAATACTGAAAATTATTCTCTGATCGTGTGTAATACGGATGATAATCCGGAATTGGAAAAAAGACATATTCAGCGACTCATGGAATATCATGTGGACGGACTGATCATCAACACGACATGCATGAATGATAAATATATAGAGAATATCAGCCAAACAGTTCCTGTTGTGTTGGTAAGCAGAAGAATCATTTCCAATACATTCTCCGGCGATTTTGTCGGAAGTAATAATCTTGAGGGCATGAAATTATTAACGCGGCATTTACTGGATTTGGGACACCGACAGATCGGTCTCATTACTTCTGATCTCAAATTTTCTACTGGTAAAGAACGATTAGAAGGGTTTAAGTGTGCTATGGAGGAAGCAAACATTATAGTGGATGACTCTTATATATACCGCTATGATGGCAGTCTGTTCAATGAGATAGACGGAATGGACGGCTGTCGTTATCTTCTCGGACTATCCCCCAGACCGACAGCGATTGTTGTGGCTAACAATGCCATGGCAATAGGTGCATTCAAATTTTTAAAGAACGCACAGATTCAGGTTCCCGAACAGCTTTCTGTTGTTTCCTACGGCAATATAATCAACAGCGAATTATTTTGGCTCACCCCCACAATAGTGACTTTGAGCTCTACATATATTGGCAGCGAGGCTGCAAAAAGCCTAATCTCGCGAATCAAGAATACTCATATAGGAAACCGGGAAATCGTATATGAACCCACTTTAAAAATAGGGGATACAAGCAAAGCTATAAATCCTTTGTTTAACATGTAATTAGTAGATATTTTCCATTTTTAATTACCGACATCAATATACCTTGTATCGATAAAAACGTATATTTATTTCATATTTCTATATTATAAAAGGTCAAACCTGTCAGATCCAATGTTTACTGTCGAATTTGACCTTTTATAGTTACTTTCGCTTCATCTGCAACAATCTGCATTTTCCGGTGAAAGCGGCCTGATCGATGGAGTGCTTACTACGAATCTGGTGTATCAGACTCCGGAATTATTAAGCAGAGAATGGTATATTGATTGTGATATGAGTAAGTATATTGCTTATCTGATTGATACACGGAATCATGATGTGTCCATTAGTGATCTGCTCAATCCGAATGAACGTATTCAGAATATTGTGGCTAGATATAAGAATGGAGAACTGAATTAAGGTTCGATTATAAATGTTTGATTTGTGTTCAAACGTATGGTTAATGATAAATCCGGAAGAACCCCAAAGGCGTTCCCTGGATGACACTTCCGGATTCGGGTTACGCTGTGAAATAAGTTCGATTAGCAGTATTTACTGTCTGGCATATCGGCTTATTACCTCTTGACGTACTTGTTCAGATGACAATTCTCCGCTTGCAACAAGTATCATCTTATTAATAAAATCTTTCGATACGTACATGTCTTCAATAGCCATTGTTGATGCAACATTTCTCACATCAAGAAAAGCTTCTTTACTATTCTTTTTAATCATGTACATCACCTTTCTTTCTACAAATATCTAATCACCTTTTATGTATATTATACCACCATAATGGATGTTCTACTACTGTCAAATCCGGAAGTGGCATCTTGGGAACGCCTTTTGGGTTCTTCCAGGTTTTTCTTAAATAACAAGGCAGGGCAATTACACACAACAAAACCCGTGCACGGATGCACGGGTTAGCCCGGCAAGAACATGGATGTTCCCTGTCGGGCGGTTGTGTACGTTTCCCCAAAAGTAGGAATTGCCATGCCCTGTTATTAATAGAAAAACCGGAAGGTTCCATAGGATTCCCAAGATGACCTTCCGGATTGCAGGAAACGTAATTAATTTTATCCCAACAAAATGCCGGTAATTATTACTTAACGGAGAATGGTTCCATCAGCAAGCGTAATCGTATATCCATTGAAATTAATGGTTCCGTTGTTGGTGAGGCTGCTGATGGTACAGTTGCCAGTCAGGTTCCAGGTACTTCCGGCTTCAATTGTAAGGACTGCATTATCGGAAACGGTGGTTCCGTTTTGTGCATTATCTACAATGTTGATGGTTCCGGTAAAGGTACTGTTTCCTTTCAGGGTCATCGTAAGGGTGGAAATCGTATCCACGACAATGTCACCATCAAGCTCCTGCTGGTCTGCGGTAAATACCACCTGTGCACCGTTTGCACCTGCCGTTCCCCAGCCATGGGAAGCAGAGTTTCCACAAATGTTCATCAGGTAAGCATCACTGTCGTGATTGGTAATCCGGACACCGGAAAGGTCTATCTCGCAGGCAGTGTTGGTAATGTAGAACAGATCTCCATTGTTAGAGGTAAGGGATCCACCGCTCATAGAGAAAATGCTCGTACCGACGTCTGCATCTCCGGACATGGACTGATAAATCATTACGTTATGGACATTTTCATCGGAGCTTGTTCCCTTCGTGTCACTCATATTCCCGTATACCGTACAATTATCCAAGGTAATCGAATTCTTTCCTTCGATTACAAGTGCTTCGGAATTGTTTGCTGTAAGTGTTGCATCCGAAACGGTAATCGCTGCGGTCGAATAAACGGCCGGGGAATTATAGCCATTGGAGGTATAGGTTCCGCCATTTACATTGACCGTTCCACCGCCACGGTCGGACCGGATAGCCGCGGAGGAATTGCCGGAGGTTTCAATCGTCAGGTTTCTTGCATTGGTTGTACCACCTCCGGTTGTCTGGATACCGCCGGAGTTATCTGCTGTCGTTGTAATTGTGGAATCTGCAATATTCACAACCGTTCCGGATCCATAGCTGAATACGCCGTTACCGTTCTGTGCAGAGGATGTCACCGTTGCATTCTGAATGGATACATTGGCTCCATCCGTAGCCAGTAAAGCAGCATTTACTCCATAGAAGTCTCCGTTTTCCGTGTTAGAGGTTGCTCCCGCACTTTTATTTACGGTAATGTTATTAAGTGTTGCTTCTACCCCATCCACACGAAGCGCATTTTCATCGTCTCCTGTCGATTCATAGGTCTGATTTTCATAAGTGCCGTCTTCGGTAATCGTGTTGGCACTGGATCCTTGAGTCACTTCACCGGATCCGCCAAAGGAACCGCCTCCCGGTCCTCCCTGCCCTCCAAATTGAGAAATTACAGTGGCTTCCGTTGCGACTCCATTTTCATCAAATGTAACCTGAAGAATGTCATCTTCACTAAGGTCATCTATCGTAATGGTATTGTTGTCTTTCGTAATCGCTGCACCCGAAAGATCTACCGTTATGGTTGTATCTCCTGCGGTAAAGCTCTGCATTCCACCTCCCGGCATTTCCGGTGGTGTCTGATTGTCTCCACTCTGGTTCTGCGGCTCGTTTCCGTCCGGTGCTTCTCCCTGTGGCACGTTGCCGTCCGGTTTATTTCCATCCGATGTTTCCCCTTCTGGTTTCTCCGGGGGTGTCTGATTGTCTCCGCTCTGGTTCTGTGGTCCGTTTCCGTCCGGAGCCTCTCCCTGCGGCATTTCTCCTTCCGGTTTCTCGGGCGGTGTCTGATTGTCTCCACTCTGTCCCTCTGGCTCATTTCCTTCCGGAGCTTCGCCTTCTGGTTTCTCCGGGGGTGTCTGATTGTCTCCGCTCTGTCCCTCTGGCTCATTTCCTTCCGGTGCTTCCCCTTCCGGCTTCTCGGGCGGTGTCTGATTATCTCCACTCTGCCCCTCTGACTCATTTCCTTCCGCTGCGGACAACTCTCCCAACTGAAGGGTTACGCCGGTATCGTCGATTGCCGTAATCTGTCCTACGACAGTTGTGCCTGCATATGCCGTATTGGATGTCAGTGCACTATTTACACTGTCCTGAACGGTGTCGCTCGTCAAGCTGTTATCTGTACTATTGGCAGTGCTGCAGGCTGCTAAGGATAGTGCCATTGCAACTGCACAGGTCATTGTTAATACTCGTTTCATTCTGTTCACTCCTTTGATTCGATTTATATTTTTCCCTTTGTGATGTGCTTATTCTAATCAAAGAAGATTGAAGATAGATTGAAGCTTTTAAACTATTCAGTACAGGTCGAAGCATTTGCTGCTGAGACCGTAAGAACATGATTCTGCTTCAGGCCTGCGGAAGCAGTACAACAAACTCCACTTTGCCATCATAACAGCTTACGGAAATCCTTCCCTTATGGGCGGTTACAATAGCCTTTGCAATAGCAAGTCCCAGTCCGAAGTGCTGTCCTTCCCCGCTTCTGGCAGCGTCCATCCGGTAAAACCGTTCAAAAATCTGCTCTCTTTGCTTTAACGGGATTTCTTCTCCTTCATTTACTACGGAGAAACGTACCGAATTATGCTCCTCCCGCAGTGAGATGGTGATTGCACCGCCTGCATGGCTGTGGCTGATCGCATTATCAATCAGAATGGACACCAGTTGTTTCAGACGGCTGCTGTCTCCATCCACAAATCTGTTTTCTTCCAGATCGCTTAAAAGCTCCAGCCCCTGCTCGAAGGCAATGCTTTCCATCGGAAGTACCTCTCCTGCCACAAGACGGCTGATATTCAATCGTTCCGTCTGCAAGGCTACATTCTCCGTTCTGGCAAGCTCCAGAAGCTGCTTAACCAGCGTTCCCATTCGTTCATTTTCATACCGGATATTGGACAGCCACGGATTCACACCGATCTCCCGCTCCAAAAGCTCTGCATTGGCACTCACTACAGATACCGGAGTTTTCAGTTCATGTCCCGCATCCGAAATAAACTGCCGCTGCTTCTCATAGCTTTCTTCCAGAGGTGCTACAATTCGGCGTGCCAGAAAGATCGATGCCACGAGCACAGCAATCAGCGCAATCCCACCAAAAATCAGCGTATTCCGGAACAGCATCGCCATTTCTCCGCGTAAAACGGAATTATCAATGAACGCAACCAGAGTATAATTCTCTTTATCGGTTTTCAGGAACTCAAGATTCCCTTTTCTTCCCCTTAAGGCATCACCCTGTAAAACCTCTGCCGCATACTGCTTAAGGATTTCATCCGAATATAAGGTTCCCGATTCGTTCTCAAGGCGCAGTACAGTTCCATCCTCTGCAAATGCCACGGAATAAAAGGTCGATACATCAAATTTATGGGTGACCTCCGGTGGGGGAGCCTCCATTCCCTGTGGCTTCACGGCTTCTTCCATAAGCTCTCTCTCCTTTTCGGGAGAAAGATTCTCCGTATAATCCACATGATACTGGCGTGCATACTGCTCGAGCATCCGCTGGTTATCCGCGGATACCTGTGCATAGCTGGTGCCATAGATGATCGCAAGCGTTCCTGCCAGAAGAACCAGAATCACCGCAAGGATAGAAAATACAATTTTCATTCTGGATTTTTTAAACATGCTCGTACCTCAACTGATAGCCCACGCCGCGCACGGCTTTGATTTCTGTCTTTGCCTCTACGAAAGCAAGCTTTTTCCGGGTAAAGGTCATATAAACCTCCACATTGTTATATTCCGAACTGCTCTCATAGCCCCAGATCTTCACGGCAAGCTGTTCTCTTGTAAGAATCTGATTCTGGTTCGCAATCAGATATTCCAGAATCCGCCATTCCTTTTCTCCCAGACGCACACTCTGCCCGTTCGTCGCACAGGATAATTCACAGGTGTTGCTGTTTAACTCAATATCCCCAAACCGCAGGGTTCCATCCGGCGTATTCACATTTCTTCTTCCGAGTGCGCGGAGACGCGCCAGAAGCTCCTTCGTCATAAAAGGCTTCGTGAGATAATCATCCGCACCGCTGTCAAGCCCTGTTACCTTATCATCCACCTCTGCCTTCGCCGTAAGCATCAGGATCGGCGTTTTTATTCCGTCCTTTCGTAATGTCCGCGCAATTTCGAAGCCGTTTTTTCCCGGAAGCATAACATCCAGAATCAGGATATCGTAAATCCCGGTCTGTGCGGTTTCCAAGCCGGAAATGCCGTCCGCACAATAATCCACATCATAATTTTCCTGCCGCAGAATCTCGCATAACGCCTGCGCCATACGCTTTTCATCTTCCACAAGTAAAATCTTCATGTCTGTTCTAATATCCTTTTACTCCAAGAATGGACGCGGTCTCTTCCATAATATCCTGTGCCACACCATCCTCAAAAATATCGCGCAGCCCCGCATATTCCACTGCCGAGCAATACGGCATATATCCCGGAATGGTCGTGAGCGTCATATACGTTTCAACAGCCTCATGACGGTCGGACTCTGCCATTGTCAGAATATCAAGACTCGAAAATGCCGAGGTAAGGTAAGAGAAATAATAGCACGGTGAAGTGAAAATATGCGGAATCTCCGACCAGGTATAAAGCTCCCTGATCTGGGAATCATACTGCATGCCATACTTCCGGGAAAGCTGCAGATAAAGCTTATTCAGCTCCTCGAGTGTCATATCCGGATTCTCATAAGCCGAAATCTCAAACTCCGAAACTAAAGCTGTGGAAAGCACATTATCTGCCATACTGTACACATCATAAAATGCGTAAATATCTCCGATGTCCTCTCCTAACAGGACATCATAATAGTCATAAAACAGCATCTGCATGCCCTGGGAATGAATCTCACTGACATCAATGTTATTGCAGGATTCCAGAAAGGTATCCGCACTGCGGTATATATTATTGTAATGACCGAATTCATGAATCACATTGTAGTAGTCCAGATAGTTGTCATACATCTGTCCGTAAATAAAGCCATCCATAAAGTAGGATAACCGCATGGTAAAAGCCGTACCTGCTTTGTTCTGTGAGGTATCCATATCATACAGCTGATACTTAAGAAAATGCTCCTGTGTATCCTTAAGCTCCGGATCAATTTCTTCCAGATACGGTCCGATCTGTTCAATGATCGATGTACTTTCGATCCCCTGTCCTTCAGAATACAATCTCATATAATCCGTGTCATAAAGTGCATCTCTCATATCCGCCACAACCGGCACCACCTGCTTACGGATTTCCTTTAAGAGATCTTTGGTTTCATTCAGCGTATAGTCTCTTACATAAACCGCATCATACGCATATTCTGCATAATTGTCATAGCCGTTCAGCTTCGCAATCTCATTCCGGACATCCACAAGCTCCACAAATACTTCTCCGACCGCATCATTCTTCTGCTTACAGATCCCCTGATAAATCTCAATAACGGCATCATGCTCCAACTGATCGGATTCCATATTCAGACGGCTCATATCCCATTCTTCCCCATCATATTCATAATAGAATTCTTCGGAGGAAAGCTGCTCATACTCCTGTTGCAGACTGTTTTCCTTCGCCGTAAGCTCCTTCTCCTCGTCCGTTACCTCTTCATAATCCAGATAAGCCTCCACCTGCGCCGCATTCATCAGCTCAATCATCGTATCCTTATACGGGGATTTACAAAGCTCCCGGATCGCTACATTCAACTGATCCCCGTAATCCACCAACTCATCGAGAAACTCTGCCTGGATTTCCTGATTTTCCTCATCAAAAATATTCTGATAGTAGGTGAGCTGTGAAAGAGAATAACAGGTTGACAGCTTTTCCATTCCATCCAGTGTATCCCCGAATAATTCCTTCACACGCTCCGGCTCCTCAGCTTCCCCATTCTCTCCCGCTTCTGCTGCCAGTTCATTCATTTCCGCCAGCTGTGCATCCAGCAGGTCCATATCGCAGGTTGTCTGCTTCATCTCTTCCAGTGTCAGATTGGCATGATCCACATCCTGGTAGCGGGAGGTTGTCTGATAGACATAAAGCGTGTACGGTGAAGCATCATCCGTGTAGGTTCCGATCAGGGTAAACCCTATTTCTTCAGCATTGCCAAGGTCGATACGGGAAAAGATATATCGTCCTCCCAGCCGCTTAAACTGGTTCACATCAAGATACAAATCATGATCCGTCACCTCATAGGTACGGGAGCTGTTAATAATGGAAAGATCCGTACCGGAGTAAAGGTAAGCCCGCGCTCCCCATTCATCAAAATACAGCCGGCTCTCCTCCACCCGGTCAAGAGCCGGTGCGATCATTTTCCGAAATTCTTCCTTATAATTCTGGGAATAAAAGCCAAGATAACCATCGAGAGTGGCAATATCATTGTATTCCAGAATAGCCGGATAAAAGCCGTATGCCACGGACCACTGCCCACAGTATCCGATATCCTCCTTTGCCTTTTCAAAAAGCTCCGTTGAATAAAACTCACGGTAGGTCAGATCGTTCGCTTTCTGTCCCTTCACCATTTCGTAGACCTTGCTGAAGCAGGTATGATATAGGTCATTATAGCGGGTATTGCTTCCAAGAATCACAAGCACTGCTGCCAGAGCCAGAAGATTTGCTGCCACACGAAGGCTCTTTTTTTCCTTCTCATACAACCGCTTCAATACCAGGAAAAATGCGGCATACCACACGAAAGGATTGAAGAAAATCGTCCGGTTAAACTGCCAGCCGGTGAGTGGCGGACACAGAAGCTCCACCACGTTCCGCACCGGTTCCAGATAATAAATACCATAGATCAGACTGTTAAAAACAAGAATAACCATGAGGAGATTATACCGGTCATGGAAAATACCTCTTGCATTTTTCTTCACCAGATAGGAAATATTCAGATAGAAAAAGTAAACGGCACATACCGGAAGCACCACATACATGTGGACACTCTCTGCATGGAACATGCCCTTTACAAAGGAATCCCCGATGGTGGCAAGTGCTTCAGAGATTGTATAATTTCCTGCCACAATCGTTGAGCGGATCGTCACCTCATCCTCGAACAGCATCATATAAAACAGCCGGTATTCGCACACGATATACCCTACCGATAACACAACAATCGCAAGCAGCATTCTTCCCGGAAATTTCCGGTCCCTGATCCATAAGATCAGAAACGCAAGCGCCATATACGCCAGAATAAACAGTCCGAAATAGGAAAAATAAGACAGCACCGGGTAGAAAAACAACGCCGCATATAATCCCCAGGAGGGCTTGCGCATAATTTTTACAAGCAGGAACAGAAGAAGTGGAATGGACGCAAAAGGTATCCCAAATGCCGGAAAGACATTCAGGATTCCGTAGGCAAAGCCGCATAACCACACAAGTGCCTGCTGACTTTTATATTTTTCACTGAGGAGCTCCCTGCCAAGCAGGACAGAGCCTGCAATGGCAATCAGAATTTTCAGAAAATATGCTGCAATATATGCCGGGAACGCCGGCAACAGCATGAAAAGAATCGTATAAATATAGAACTCGGAGAACAGTGTATCACGACTGATTCCTCCGAGGAAATTCACATAAGCGCCATGACTGAAAAACGAATGATCGCTTTTCATCATTTGAAGCTGTGGAATAAACAGATCCAGATTGTCATGGACGGCTATGACACTGTCCTCTCCACACAGGAGGAACACTGCCATGGCAGCCAACAGGAAGCCTCCAATCACCAACAGATACCAACGGGAAAGTACTTTCTTCATCTTCTAAAATCCTTTCATACGGCGTCCTTTTTCGCAGACGAGTGTATAACGATATTCAAAGTCTCTGCGGTTCTTCATTGCCATATTCGACAGAATCAGTCCTGCAAAGAAGGACTGAATGGCAGCCAGTCCCACGAAGCCGCAGACAATCAGGGTCGGGAACTTCAATACCAGTCCGGTCTTCACATATTCTGCAAGAACCGGAATAAAGAATACCACGGCAAAGAATCCCAGAATCAGCGCAAGGATACTGAAAAATCCAAATGGCTTGTAATCACGATAAAGCTTAAAGATCGTAAACAGTACCTTGAAACCGTCGGAATAGGTATTGAGCTTTGATTCGCTTCCCTCCGGACGGTCACGGTATTCTACGATCACATTATCAATCTGCATATGGTTATAGACCGCATGAATGGTCATTTCCGTTTCGATCTCAAAGCCCTTTGACAGGATCGGGAAGGTCTTCACGAAGCCATAGCTGAACGCACGGTATCCGGTCATAATGTCCTTGATTTTACAGCCGAACAGCCGGTTGATGCTGGCTCTTACCAGCGTATTTCCCATATTGTGGAAGGGGCGCTTATTCTCTTCAAAATAAGTGGAAGAAAGACGGTCACCCACAACCATATCGGAATTGTACTTCAATACCTTGTCCGCCATCTCCCTTGCAAACTCCATGGGATAGGTATCGTCACCATCTACCATAATGTAGCACTCGGCATCAATTTCACGGAACATTCTGCGGATCACATTTCCCTTGCCCTGCATATATTCGTGGTGTACCACGGCGCCTGCTTTCGCTGCAAGCTCTGCCGTCCTGTCTGTGGAATTATTATCATATACATAAACCACTGCTTCCGGCAGTTCGCGTCTTGCATCGGTCACTACCTTCTCAATGGTCTTTTCTTCGTTATAACATGGAATTAAAACAGCTATCTTGTCCATTCTGGAACCTCGCTTTGCTCTATATCTAAGACTCACACTGCTGTGCTTCTTACATCATATCATATTTTTCTATATCATGCGAACCTTTATTTCCGTTCTGAATAGACTATTTCTTTACTTGTCATGATTCCCCGTTTGGGCTATACTAAACAAAGATCTTTGTACAGGATCCTGAACATTTGATATGGAGGAATTACAATGCTTCGCTTTATTTTCACAGCACTGTTTGTTACTTTATTTTTAATTTGCAGTATTCCGTTATTTTTCATTGAATGGATCATCGGGAAATTCAATATGGATATCAAGAACCGCAGTTCCCTTGCGATCGTGAACTGGGCGTTCCGCGTGGTTCTGTTCATTTCCGGTGTGAAGGTCACCGTCATCGGGGAAGAAAATGTTCCCAAGGATCAGGCTGTACTGTATATCGGAAACCACAGAAGCTTTTACGACATTATTACAACCTACGTGCGCGTTCCGCGTCCTACCGGATATATTGCAAAAAAGGAACTTCTGAAAGTTCCTCTTTTAAGTATCTGGATGAAATATCTGCACTGTCTCTTCCTTGACCGCGAAGATATCAGGCAGGGACTGCAGATCATCCTGACCGCTATTGATAAAATCAAATCCGGTATTTCGATTTTCGTCTTTCCGGAAGGCACCCGTAACAAGGTAGAAGGAACCTTTCTTCCCTTCCATGAGGGCTGCTTCAAAATTGCAACGAAGACCGGCTGTCCGATCGTTCCGGTAACCCTATACAACACCTCTGCCATCTTCGAGGATCACCTTCCGAGGATTAAAAAGGCAAATATCGTGATTCACTATGGAACACCGTTCTATGCGAGGGATCTCTCCAGGGAGGATCAGAAGCGGCTCGGTGCCTACACACAGGAAATCATTGCTTCTACCTATTCTTCCATAAGAGAGCAGTATCCGGTGTAAATAAAGACTTTTAGCAGCTGTTCAGTACCTTCACAGTTACGACTTTTCATTTTGTAACAGCTCAACGATTTCCTCGAACTTCATACTGTGGGAAGCCTTAATGAGTACGGTATCCCCTGTATGGAGAATGCGGGGAAGCTCTTCCATGGCTTCTTCTCTTGTCGGAAAATAACAAATCTCCCGGCTGCCATGTTCCTTTCCGGACGAAGTCTCCACGGCCCGGTCATACATATGCTTCGAAAGCTCTCCGATGCAGATCAGCACATCCACCCCATGCGTCATGGCATACTCTCCGATCTGTGCATGTAAAGCAGCTTCATCCTTACCAAGCTCAAACATATCTCCAAGGATTGCCACCTTACGCTGCAGGGCCGTTCCAAGCAGGTCAATCGCCGCCTTCATGGAAACGGGATTGGCATTGTAGCAGTCATCGATCAGAATATAATCCGGTGTCTCGATAACATGGCTTCTTCCGGCTACCGCCTGCACCTGTGCAATGCCCTCCGCAATCTGTTCCGTTGTAAGGCCGAGCTTCCAGCCGACTGCGGTCGCTGCCAGCGCATTCAATACCATGTGGACACCCGGAAGGGGCACCTTCACCGGAAACTGTGTATCTGCCACATGAATAACGGCTTCCGAACCAGGCAGACCTTTATTTACCACATCCGTCGCATATACCGCATCTTCCTTTGACATGCCAAACCGGATAATCTCATTCTTCCATGGTTTCTTTACCGTTGTCAGCATATCATCCTCGCCGTTTAAGAAAGCATAACCATCCGGATTCATCGACTTGAAAATTTCAGTCTTGGCTTTCAGAATGCCCTCACGGCTTCCAAGGTTCTCCAGGTGACACTGCCCGATATTGGTGATGACACAGTAATCCGGCTTTGCAATCTCCGTAAGCCGCGTCATCTCACCAAAATCACTGATTCCCATTTCCAGAACGGCTGCTTCATCCTCCGGCCGGATCGACAGCACGGTCATCGGCAGTCCGATTTCGTTATTGAAATTCTTCTGTGTCTTGCATACTTTAAATTTCTGTGCCAGAACAGAAGCAATGAATTCCTTGGTGCTCGTTTTGCCAACGCTTCCGGTAATTCCGACAACGGGAATAGAAAGCTGCTCTCGGTAAAAGGCCGCGATCTTCCGGAATGCCGTCAGAGAATCCTCCACAAGAATGTAAGGAATCTCACACTCTTCCGGCTCTCTTTCACAGATCACTCCAAGTACTCCTGCCTGTGCCACCGCCGGGATAAAGGAATGACCGTCCTGACGCTCTCCCTTTACTGCCACAAACATTCCGTCCTTCGTCACCTTCCGGGAATCAATTACAACACCTGTGGTTTCCTTGTGTTCCAGTTCTTCGCTTGACATCCCTTCCGGTAATACCAACATTCCGTTACATGCCTGTGCCATATTTTTCAGAGTCAAATTTTTCATATTCTGCCTCACCATCTTTGATGACTTTACTATTCAGTTATACATATTTATCTAAAGAAATCTCTATAATCATTTCACACAGCTCGCCGTAGCTGATTCCAAGTGCGGCTGCCTCCTGTGGAATGAGGCTTGTCGGTGTCATGCCGGGAAGCGTATTAGCTTCGAGACAGTAGACATCGCCGTTTTCATCCATAAGGACATCCATACGGGCATAGGTCTTGATGCCAAGCACCTGATAGGCCTTAAGTGCAGTGTCCTGTATTTTCTTTGTCAGCTCGTCGCTGATCTTCGCCGGACAGGTTTCAACCGTGCTGCCTGCCTGATATTTATTCTTATAATCATAAAATCCGGATACCGGTGCAATTTCAACGACCGGATAAGGTTTTCCATCAATGACGCAGTCAGTAAATTCCCGTCCCTTGATGTACTGCTCGACCAGAACCTTTGCATCATAACGGAACGCATCCTGTACCGCATCGGTATATTCCTTTTCATTCTGTACAATATAAACGCCAACGCTCGAACCTCCGCCGCTCACCTTTACCACACAGGGGAATTCCGGCTTATAGGGATCATCTTTGCCGGTTAACAGATGGCTCTTCGGGGTCGGTACACCATTTTGCAGGAATAACTGCTTGGTGATGGACTTATCCATGGCAAGCGCACTGCTGAAGGAATCGGTTCCTGTATACTTAATGCCAAACAGATCAAAGACGGCCTGCACTTTGCCATTCTCTCCGCAGTCTCCATGCAATGCCATAAAGACAATGTCTGCCATCTGGCAGATCTCAATCACATGATCTCCAAATAAGATATTGGAGGGCTTCTTCCTTAAGGCTTTCACCTTCTCAATGTCCGGCGCCACCTCCGATACCGGTGCCACATCCTTTACCCAGTCATGATCCAGGTCGAAAATATTCTGCGGATCTCCTTCATAACCTAAGAACACATCGAGCAGAATCACCTGATGTCCTCTCTCCCTCAGTGCATTGTAAACGCCGCGTCCTGAGCTTAAAGAGACATCTCTTTCGGTACTGATTCCACCTGCCAACACTACGATTTTCATGCGTTACCTTCTTTCCAAAGCTGTACTTTCATTATACGCTCTTGTTTATTCATAATTGCTGATAATTTCACCCAGCATAAAAATGAGTCTGCTGTCTGTATCAAACTGATTCATAATTCCCAGACTTTCATTATAATCCTTATAATTCCGGATGCCAACATCATCTATGTAACTTATGGACAATTTATTTCTTCCCATAAAATAATGAAGATGGTTCTCAATAATGGTCTCATACTCATGATTTGTTATTATGTAATTGACCGTTGCCATCAGCAGCATTTCCTGCAGAAGCTCCATCTGATTCGTCTGGTTTTCATTCGCCAATACATAAAATGGTTCCCTCTTCATTTTTGCAGAGAGTGTCTCCGCCTCCTGCAAAAGCCGTGCAATTCTCTCCGAACAATATTCCTGCTTCACCGGCTGTCTGGTCATCAGATAGGTAACGCTCCCCAAAAGATATGGCAGATCGTTCTGCTCACCTTCTTTTGCAAGACACATTTCCAGATAATAGCGATATTCCTGCTTTCCGGAAGCACGGTAAAGCTCGGCAGCTGCAGCAAATTTCCACGTATTCTGTCCATCATCGGTTTCCTCGTTCAAAACCGCATACTTCCACGCACGATCGGCGGACTGCAGACAACCTGTTGCATATTCACGGTCATAGTTCTGATAAAGATAACTGAACCTGGCAAGACACATGGCAAAGCTTTGCGCAGCTTCCATTGAAGCAGGCTCTACATAAATTGCAGCAGATTTTCCCTGTGCCGAAGGATATATTGTAATTCCGGAGTATATGGCTCCGGTTTTCTGATCCTGCATCTTCAAAAGCCAGTCGATTTCATAACGGATTTCATCGAGCAGATCCGGAATCCCATTTCCACTCTCCGGAATACCCATGGTATCCGTAAAGCTCTCTCCAAACAGTTCATAAGCAAGCAGCATAATGCCAACGTTTTCCGAAGCTCTCGCCACATCCTTTGATCCATTTTCGTCCTGATGCCAGCCACCGCTGACATCCAGGGTTACTGAAATATCTTCCCGAAGAAGTGCATGTCCGGTATGACAGGCATTGTGTGCCCTGCTGCCCGCAAATTCTTCCGTAAGAGTGATCCCACACCGGTTATAATAGTACTGCTTCACTGCCTCCTTCAGAACATCATCATACAGACCATCTGCAATCTGAAACGAATAGGAGTCACCTAAAAGCGGCGCTTCAATATAATATTTTCCCGGAAGCTCCACCTGCGAAAAATCTCCGTAGCCAATTTCATTCCCATAGGAATCCTGTGATTCCCGTTTTTCCGGCTTACCGGTATATACCGATTTACCCGTATCCGCATCAATCACCTCAAACCGGTCCGGCATCTGCGCTCCGCAGAAAACCGCAATCTTTGAACTCTGCGTTATGTACCCCAGTTGGTTCACCAGAATATGCGGAGCACTTACCGGAACCTCATAAGATAAGTCCGGATCCTCTTCCATGGTCCAAAGAGGTGTCTCCTCTGTTTCCTGCTCTGCCTCTGCCACCGGGGTTCCACATCCTGTTAATAAAATAGAGACCAGAATCATAATGGTTAATTTTTTCCTGAACATCCCGGTTCCTCCATAGGATTTCTCCCATAGATTATACCTTTTTTTATAATTCAGGTAAAGTCTCTTAAGATACGTTTGGGGATGCGGCTTAATTTAATTTGCTCATCGGATTGACCGGAACACCGTCCTTGGTGAGCTTAAAATAAACATTGGTTCCTTCCACACTGTAATACTTTGTCGGAGAAGCAACCTGTGCAATCACATCGCCCTTTGCCACATAGCTGCCCTCGGATACCAGAATGTTATCAAGCTGTCCATAGGTCACCTCATAACCATTTCCAAGATCCATGGTAACAGCCGTTCCGATTTCACGGTCTTCATAAACACCGGTGACCTTGCCGGCTGCTGCCGCTGTGATCAGATCCCCTTCATGTGCTTCAATCACAATGGCAGGGTTATATTTATACTGGTCCAGCGTCGGGAAATAAATCGTCTGATCCATACTGAAATTCACCAGAATGTTTCCCGAAATGGGCCATACCAGCGTATCCTCATCGGTAAAATTCAGTGCCGGCTGCATGGCTGTTGAAAGCGCTTCCTGATCATTGCTTTCGATATTCCCTGTTTCGGTTTCCTGCTTTTCCTCCTTATTTTCGGTATCTGCTTCCTTCTTTACGGTTTCCCTTGCTCCGTCAGACATACTGTCACTACCGGAGGTATCCGGGTTTTCTACATTACCGGAATTGGTTTCCTGAAAATAAGGATCATAATCAAGATCATCCGTCGGTGCATTCTGCGTTGTAACATCCTGTGTCACATTATCGGCAAACTGAATATCCTCCTTTTCGGAAAGTCCGGTTGTCATGTCCTGCTCAATCGTGCTTAAATCGACCACATAGCCGTCATCCTGGCTTTTATTTCTGGCTCCCAGCCACAGTCCCGTTACGGTCAATGTACCAAGCACCAGCACTGTGGATGCCGCCATTACAATTTTTTCTTTGGAAAAGGCTCCTCTTCTTCTATTCCGCCTCATATCTTTTTCCTTCCTTTCCTGTATCACTTTCTTAAATAATTCACATGACTAGCGATGTATCTTTAGCAACTAGTCTTTCCGTAAATTACAAGTTTATACAATGGACGGAAGAAAATAAAAACCGGCAGAATAAAACCACCTGTCTTATCCTGCCGGTTCTTTTAAGAAACCGTTATTAAATCGTTGTAACTTTATGTACCAAAGGATGCCTGACTAAGGCTACACGGCCTGTTCATGCTTGGCAAAATCCACATGCTGTATCGTTCCGGCATTTCCATCCTCAAACAGGAAAAATCCGGTATTACGGATCACCGCATTCGTCTCATTATTTTCATTCGTTAATGAATACTGTGTTCCGGTGTGCATCAGCCCGATCGCTCCCACACCCTTTTCCTTCAAAAAATAAAGGTGGGGCTGTCCATTTTCATCCATGCACCAGATTTTCAGCTTGTCGAAAATTTCATCATTTTCATCAATGAATCCGTTTCCGTCGGAATCGTACTGTGCAAGGTCTGCAAAACCATTACCGGACTGTGTGCCAAAAAGCTCGGATCCATCGTTGATGATGCCGTCACCGTTTTTATCAAGGGCAAGGAATCCGCTTCCGGCGATCAATTTGCTGATTTCATCCTCTACGCCATCACAGTCAATATCGAAGAAAAAGGTCTGATCGGACACCTGTGCCACATTTCCCTCAAGGTTAATGACAAGGGGATCGCAAAGTGTAAGCTGTTCAAAGTCAATCTCTTCCTCGTAGTATTCCATGAAGCTGCGGCTCATATTCAGATTAAGATTAAAGTCAATCTCTCTTCCGTCTTCGGTCCTCACGGTGCCTTTTGTCGTAAAGGATGTGCTTTCGGACTCCTCAAAATAATACTGATTCGTGAGGCGTACGCTGTTCACCGTGGCAAGCTGCGGTAACAATGTGGTTACTCCCAGCTGCTGCGTATTTCCCGTCTCCTCAGTGGTCTCAAAGCTGTCTGCCTTGTACTTATCCGGGAAAAAAATCTGCATCAGATACCGCAGACAGGATTCCCGTAGCTGCCGCATCTGTTCACGGATATCGTCCATATCGGAGATTGCCTGGCTGCTAAGCCGCGTATTCGTCATACGCCCCTGAATATCCGCAAGAGATTCGTTCCCGACACCCTTTTTCTCCTTACTTTGTTCTGCATTTTCACCATCGGTCTGCAGGAAACCGCCAAACAAAGTTCCGGATCCATCCATAATGCTCTGTCTGCCACTAAATCTTGTTAAACGACTTACCCGTGCGTGTGTTGTCGAATAAGTTCTTTCGGATTCCATTCCTATTGTAGCGGAATTGATTCTCATTCATACCTCCTTGTAATATAAGTAAACAGCCCCATTTTTTGCACGAAAAATGATTTACCTGCCTGCCCCCGAAAGAATAGAGCAGAAAAATAAAAACGGACGCTATTTCAGAATCCCTTCTTAAATACCATCCGTGGTCTGTCGTTATTGTGCCATCGGTGCGGCCTACACCAACCGGCTTGTCTGAGAAATATATTTGATTCCCTTGTTTTTTATATCGGAGAAATTGTCGTATTCTTTAGTCCAGACATTTCAGCACTTTAATAGATTTTACGTCTACCGGCTCGGTATTACATACATTCCCAAGATATAAAATATTATCTTCAATAAATATGTCTCTCATATTTCCTTCTTTCTATGGCAATAGTCTTAACATCCCTTAGTATACCGACTCATATTTATAACACCTGTGTCATATATTTAAAATGAGTTGGAATGATTAAAAGACATACCTTTTTGTTTAAAGATATAGAAATTACCCATTATGATTTTAATAACAGTATATCAAGAGGAGTCTGTTTATGAAACATCAGAAATTCTTCTCGGCCTTGTTACAGGGTGCCCTTATTGGCTTAGGTGCGGTACTTCCCGGAATCTCCGGCGGGGTTTTAAGTGTGATCTTTGGCGTGTACCGTCCTGTTATGGAGCTGCTTGCCGATCCTAAGAAAAACTTCCGTACCCATTTTCCCAAATTATTTCCTTATCTGCTGGGATACCTCCTCGGCTTTCTTGGTGTTGCCAATGTCCTTGCCTTCTTCTTAAACCGGTATCCCGCCCCTTCCGTATGCCTTTTTGTGGGGCTGATTATCGGGATGCTGCCCTCCCTCTGGGAAGAAGCCGGAAAAGAGGGACGCTCCAGAGGAGCTTATGTTTCCTTTTTCTGTGCAGTTGTCTTTATTTTCGTACTGCTAACCGGTCTGCAGCGCTGCGCGATTACCATTGTCCCGGATTTCAAATGGTATCTGTTCTGTGGCTTCTGTCTTGCGTTAAGCATTATCGCTCCCGGCATGAGCTTTTCTACACTCCTTATGCCGCTCGGACTTTATACTCCATTCATTGACGGAATCGGACATTTATCCACTGCCGTTCTCATCCCCGGTGGAATCGGTGGGGGAATTACGATTCTCGTTCTTTCACGCTTCATCAATTCCTTATTTGAAAAGCATTACTCCATTGCCTTTCACGCGATTGTCGGAATTGTTATGGCTGCAACCGCCATAATCATTCCCTTTGGCAGCTTCACCACATCATTAAAAAGCTGCATCATCAACCTCCTGTGCTTAGCTGCCGGTGGTGTTGTGTCTGTGTGGATGGCGAAGTTTCAGGAAGGGAAGGTGTGATGCCAATGAACAAAAGCTGCATTTCCATCCTTTTCCATAAGCTGCTGATCTTTCTTGGAAATTTTACTCTTCAGATCAGCTATATCCTTATTATATGCTCTCATTGCCCGATAGTAATCCTCGCGTGCCCAGCACTGTTGACGAATCTGCTCTTCTGTTGCTCTCCTTTTCACAAATTTGTTTCTGATTCCCTGTTGCTTTCTAAATACACTGATACACTATGCTATATTTGTGTTGTGTTTTCCTCTCTCCTTTCTTCTTCAAGCCCGGCAAGAGAAAATTCAAGGTGCATTGCCAGTTCCCTGAACAGCTCCTGCATGACCTGTTCGAAAATCGATCGGATGTCCGGTCTCCCCCACAAACTGAACAATCTGTTCCATCTCGTACTCCGGAACGTTGTATACCTTCAAACTCATCATAAGGAATAACTCCTTTCCAACATCCGCTGGTACTTTATTATTCCAGTTCATCAACTGTAACACACTTTACTTCCTTGAATTGTCTTAACTGCTTATCATTTGTCAAAAATAAATCACACTTAGTAAGACATGCAACTGCTAACTGGATTGCATCCATAGCCTTAAAGCCTTTATATTCTGCTCTGATCTGAGCTGCCTTTTTAGCAATCTCAGAATTTATTTCCACAATTTCCATATCAATAGTTTCAACAAGCCTATCAAACATATCAATAAATGAATACCGTTTGTTTCTATATGGAAATACAAAATATTCTTCCATTGTGATTACAGAAGTTACAAACTTTTTATCTGCCTCATATCCATTACTAAAAAATTTCTTCACCTTCTCATAATACTGTGGGTTATTTTCATTCTTTTCAATGAAGTATACGAATGGAGCAGTATCAACAAATGCCTTTTTATAATCTGTCATTTTCACGCATCTCCTTCATGTATTCATCTACATGTTGTCCTCTTTCGCTTGGAATAACAAAACTATCCCAATCAACAGGTGCTTTCTTTTCTTTTCTCTGTGGATAATTTAACAACGTAACAATAACTTCTGCTCCGTCATAATCTCTAATATCTTCATCTTCAATAACAACTGTGTTACCCTGTACAATTCCCTTTACTGCTGCTAACATAAGTTATACCTCCTTTAAAATCTTTTCCATTGTGGTTGTCTTTATTCGAATTATTTTGAAGATCCCTTAGTTCACCCATAATTTTAGAAAGAATCCTACCTGCAGTCTGCTTTCTGTAAGCCAGTATCATCTGCATCTATCCTTCTTTAGACGCTCGCTTCTCCACTTTCTGCGATTTGGAAAACACTGTATATGTTCCTTAAAAATATTATACATTTAGTATACTCTGGCTGCAACAAATTCACACACCATTTTAACAACAATCTATTCAAACTCCTGTCATTTCACTGGTTTCACCAGTAAAACCAAAGCTGCATTTCCATCCTTTGACAGAAACACTGCTTTCTATTTTTCTTTATTAATCCCTTTTGATAGATTCTAATTTAAAAATATAAGTAACTGTTCAGAACCAATGTCACTTAGTTAAGCTTATTGGTTCACTATACGGTAAACCTCT
>CAVERH010000053.1:0-21156 GCA_963618065.1 bacterium
ATCATGTTCTTACGGTCTCAGCAGCAAATGCTTCGACCTGTACTGAATAGTTACACTTATTCAACATAAAATCTGCATCCTGCCATTTAGTTCGAGGTATCAAGTCCTGCTTCTTTGGCAAGCTTATCAAAACCTTCCATAACGGCATCATAGGTCTTCTGGGAAATCTCCGGAAGCTTACCGCCCCAGGTCTTCTCAGCCTGTGCATAGCCTTTCTTAAATGCATCACGCATCGCTTCGATCTTGCTCGGATCACCGCCTGTTAAAGCAGTCGCAAAGTCAAGAATACGGCTGGATGTCTGGGAAACGCCCCAATAACCATCGTCAGCAATATCAGCCTGTGCCTGTGCTTTGGTAGCAGCATCTACGGTGAAATTTCCACTGGATAATACACTCCAGATATCATTCGCCTTACCATAGACTTCTCCCTGCTTGGTCATCATCTTTTCTACAAGACTGCGAAGCTGCTCGGTTCTTGCATCCGCATCTGCTTTCAGCTTTGCGATGGTTGCAGTATCCGGCTTGTAGGTCTTTTTCGTAGAAGCTGTTGCAGCCTCCTTAGAAGGCTCATATACGGCACCGGCTTCGGTTGTTGTATTTGTTTTCTTTTCTGTGTCTGTGGTTGTTGCGGTTGTTGATTTGGCAGAAGCTGTTGTATAGGTACTGTATGCTTCTGAACCAGATGTAATTCCATTTACACTCATTGAAAGTCCCTCCCTGGTTTCAAAATAGTGATAATACTACTTATCTCATCTATATCATCGGCCTGATGGGACAAAAAGTAAACCCCTGATTCTAAAAATTTATTAAAATCAGGAGTTCCTCTTTCAATCACTATTTTACAATCAATATTTTCTCCCCCGGACGGACCTCCTGTGAGGTCAGGTTATTCGTCTGCATCAGGGTTTCAATCGGGACATAATACCGCTTTCCGATATCCCACAGACTCTCCCCGTCCTTCATCCGGTAGACCGCAATTCCCGGAAGCGCCGACTGCTTCTCCAAATCCAGCGGAGAAAGCGTAATCTGCTCTGCCACCTGTTCCTCCCAGGTTGCAAAAAGATCCCCACGGAATAAAATCACACATTTTACATCCACTTCGTCCGTATCAATCACCGATACGGCAATCTGCTCCATTTGTGGCTGCACGAAGCTGAGCATTCCCGGCATCATTCCTTCTGCTTCTAAAAGGTACTCAAACGGAACTTCCCCGTGGATCACTCCGAACCGCTTATCCTCATTACTATCTTCATACAGAATCCGCAGCTGGATCTGACCGCTAAGCCGGATTCCACTCTCTGTTTCTTCCTGCTCTTCTAAAATCAGATCTCCGGCGGTATGAATCACCCGGTAAATGCTGGCACCTTCCTGACCCACCTTAAAATGTTCGGATACCTTGCATTTTCCATTTGCTCTCGTCAAGAGTCTTCGGAAAGTAATGGGCTTACAGCTTTCCTCTACCTCATTGGATACCCCATATACATCTCCGATCATCTCCACATTTTCTTCTTCGTAAATGCAATAGAATATCCGGATTCCCAGGTCTGCAAAAAGAATCCGCTCTTCACCGTCATAATCCGGCCGGATGGACAGCTCACAGTTTTCTACTTCATATTCGATCACCGGGATCATTCCCTCACGGCAGCCGGGACACTCCACACTTCCAGAAAAAGGCACTGCCGTCTCATAATGATAAAGCTCCTCCTTTTCTCCGTCTCCTGCATACATGCAGAACACCTTCAATTCCCCCTGCACCGCAATTTTATCATCCAAAATCCGGAAATCCAGATTCACAGGCTCTGCATCCCAATATACCAGACTTCTGATATTCGGAAAGCTTCCCGGAATTTCAATCTCTTCCTTAATCGGGAAGATATCCTGGTTCTTCATCGCAAGCGTTGCCATTTCCACAGATCTCCGTCGATATTCCACCTGTTCGTCACCCGATAACGCAACCGGAATGTCCTCTTCCATCATTTCTTCACGCATTGCATGAAAAACGATAATCGCCCGCACACTGAGTTTTCTCGAATTAATCAGGGAGATTCCAAGCTCCTCCAAAACCGCCTTTACATGTACATGCTCTCCTGCATGAAGTCCTTCCATCTGCAGCTTTTCTTCAAACGGAATGCTGCCCTCCATCTGGGAAACCGGAATTCCGTCCCTATCTCCTTCTGTCAGATACAATACCCGGAAATGCAGTTTTCCCTTAACAGTTACTGCATCTTCAAAAGAATTGACCTCCTCTATCGTAATTTTTCCTCTATCCAAAAGAAGTTTATCCGCATCTTTATTGGTGTCCGGAATGATCACATTGTCTTCCAGCACAACCTGCTTCGACGCATGAAGCCTTGGACCCTCCATATGTAAGGAACGCTTTTGAAGCTCCATAAAAATCCCTCCGTAGGTTTACTTATTCACATTGTATTCCTACGGAGGGTTGTTTATTCCTTTTAATTCACAGCTCCAATCAGCTCCTGAATGTCTTCTACGCCATACTTTGTCATATATTGTTCAATTCCTTCTACAATCTCAACGGTTGCATACGGATTCATAAAGTTCACCGCCCCAACGGAAACAGCTGTCGCTCCGGCAAGCAGGAATTCGATCGCATCCTCGGCTGTCGCAATGCCGCCCATACCAATCACCGGGATTTTGACTGCGTGGGAAGCCTGATAAACCATACGAACCGCAACCGGCTTGATTGCAGGACCGGACATGCCGCCTGTCTTGTTCGCCAGTGCAAAGGTTCTTCTATGAATGTCGATCTTCATGCCTGTGATTGTATTAATCAGGGAAATGGCATCTGCACCTGCTGCCTCTGCTGCCTTTGCCATCTCGGTAATATCCGTTACATTCGGACTCAGCTTCATAATAATCGGCTTCTTTGCCACATTTTTAATCTTCGAAGTAATATCAAACAGACAGTCTGCCTTCTGCCCAAAGGCAATCGCACCCTCCTTGACATTCGGGCAGGACACATTAATCTCCAGCATATCTGCCGCACTGTCATTTAACTTTTCCACAACCTCCAGATAATCTTCCACGGTTTTTCCACAGACATTCACGATGATCTTCGTATCATACTGCTGCAAAAAGAGAAGATCCCGCTTTAAAAACACATCAATTCCCGGATTCTGTAACCCGATGGCATTCAGCATTCCACCGTAAACCTCCGTTACACGCGGTGTCGGATTGCCGAGCCACGGTACATTGGCAACTCCCTTTGTCACAACGGCTCCCAGACGGTTCAAATCTACGAAATCCCCATATTCCATACCGGAGCCAAACGTTCCCGATGCAGTCATCACCGGATTTTTAAAGGTTACTCCTGCGATTGTTACATTTGTATTCATCAAATCTCAACCTCCTCAGCCAGAAATACAGGTCCCTCTGTACAGATTCTTGCATTATGAACCTGTGAATGCTCGTCCTTTTTCGTTGTCTTGCACACACATCCAAGACAGGCTCCGATTCCACAAGCCATATGCTCTTCCAACGAAATATATGCCGGAATTACTCTCTCCGAAGCCTCCTGTTTGATGGCCCGGAGCATCATCATCGGCCCGCACGCCATCATCACGGATGGCTGCACGCCGGTTTCCTTTAATGCAGTAAGGACATTGCCCCTGGTTCCTACGCTTCCATCCTCGGTTGCCACATAAACTGTGCTGTATTTTTCAAAATCCTCTTTCAGGAACAAATTACTGTCACGGTATCCGATAAAAACAGACGGCTTCTTTCCTGCTTCCGCAAGCTCCCTAGCAAGTTGCAGCATCGGTGGAATCCCGATTCCTCCTCCATACAGGGTAATCTCCGTAAATTCCGGGTTCTTTGCAAGAAGCTCCTTTACCTTATATCCATTTCCAAGAATCCCCAGAATTTCTACCGTATCTCCCTTTCCGAAAGAGGAAAACTCCCTCGTGCCCTTTCCTGCCACCCGGTATACCAGACGTAGTGCCGTCTTGTCCTCATTGACCTCACAAATACTGATCGGACGTGGAAGAAGAGTTGCCGCATTTTTCGGATAAACTCCGATAAACTGACCGGCACCCGCTTCCTTTGCAAGCTCCGTTTCAAGCCACAGATCATAAATCCCCTCTGCCAGCTTCTGCTGGGAAAGCACAATCGCTGTTTGTTTTGCCTTTTTACTCATAATTGCTTTTCATTCCCTGATCACCTGCATGGTAAAATCGGATGAATGTTTCCTTTCTTTATATTTTGCGAATGGAGTTCTGAATAGTTACTTTTACCTTAACTCTTCGCTCGTGAGTCAAACTCTTATGACTTCCGATACACGATCTGTCCGCTGCAGATCGTCGCATGTACCACTCCCGGAAGCTCTTCTCCAATAAAAGGAGAATTCGAAGACTTCGATGCAAAATTCTGAACCTTCCAGGTTTCTTCCGGATCAAAAATCACCAGATCTGCTGCTTTTCCTTCCTCCAACGTTCCTCCTAATAAGCCATACAATGCACAGGGTGCCGTGCTCATCCGCTGTATCAACTGTGAATAGGTAAGCTTTCCTTTCTGTACCAGTTCCCGGATTCCCAGGGACAGTGCTGTTTCCAGACCGATAATTCCACTGGGGGCTTCGGTAATCGGCTTTTCCTTTTCTTCTTTGCTGTGCGGTGCATGATCGGTTGCAATCAGATCAATCGTTCCATCCTGCAGTCCTGCAAGAATCGCCTGCCTGTCCTCTTCCTCACGAAGCGGCGGATTCATCTTTGCAAGCGTACCCTTGGCAATAACTGCATCCTCCGTCAAGGTAAAGTGATGTGGGGTTGCCTCCGCATGGACGTCTGCCCCTGCAGCCTTGCCCTTTCTGACAAGCTCCACTCCCTCTTTCGTACTGATATGCTGGATCACCACCGTTGCTCCCGTCTGAAGCGCCAGCCGGACATCCCTCTCAATCATGATAATCTCCGCTTCCCGCTTCGATCCGCCGATCCCGTAAAAGGCTGCTGCCTTACCGGCATTCACTCCATTATTCTGAATATACCTCGGATCCTCTTCATGGAAGCTGATCGGCTTATGGCACAAAGCCGCCTGCTCCATCGCCTTTGTCACCATCTCTTCCGACAGAATTGGAACCCCATCGTCCGTAAATCCTACTGCTCCTGCCTCACTTAACTGTTCCATGTCCACAAGCTCTTTTCCAGCCATTCCCATAGTCACATTCGCACAACTGTGAATATGGATTCCGGTCTGTGCTCCCTTTTGGAGAACATATTGCAGGGTCTCCACCTGATCCACACACGGCTTTGTATTTGCCATCAGCACAATCTGCGTATAGCCGCCCTTCTTCGCAGCCTCCGCTCCCGACAGAATATCCTCTTTATATGTAAAGCCCGGATCCCGGAAATGCACATGCGTATCCGCAAGCCCCGGTGCAATCAGCATTCCCTTTACATCAAAGACTTCAGATCCACCTTCTTCCTCCACATCACCGCATCCCTTTTCGTTCTCCTCGTAACTGCAATTCTCATCCGAGGCACTCTCACTCCTCCTTACAATCTTTGCAATCACGCCATCCTTAACATACAGATCGGCCGGATATACCGCATCTGTTATGGGATCTATGATCTTGCCATTCTTAATTATCAGCATATAGTTCCTCTTTTCTATACCAAATATTTGCTAGTCGATCTACTCCATAGCTTCTGAGAAGCTGCTATACCTTTTCGTGTCAGGATCTTTACTAATTCTTTTTGCCTCTTCCATTGCCTCAAGAACCTCAGATTTATATTGCGGAACTACCACATCAAAAGGAAGTCCTCCGCGCATAACACACTGTCTGAGAAATACATTCATTGCTCCAGACATATCCATTCCTAATTGTGCAAAAAGCTCTGTAGCCTGTTTTTTTAAGTCTTCATCAATTCTTACCTGCGTAGGTACTGTAGCCATATAAACACCTCCCCTACTAACATCTGACTATAGTATACACTCATCTCTTAATTCATATTATATGAATTAGTTCATTTTTTGTCAACGATTTGCTTTACATTGTAATGCCATTGTGTCATGTTGGCTCACTTTGTAAAAAGTCATTACATTTGACCGCATTTATTCATAACCCAATTTGAAAAAACATAAAATAAACCAATTCCTTAATATTAATTTCGAGGTTTTCCATGAAAAACTTAATTCTATTCCATTCCTTTACAAATAAAATGCTTCCAAGGCTTCTTTCCGTGTTTTGCCTGCTTGTCCTTTTGCTCATGACCGCCTGCGCAGGCAAGAACCAGAAGGATTCCCTTGCCCGGATTAAAAATCTGGAATTCACCGTTCTCTCCGAAGATGCCATTCCGGAGGAAATGCAGAAGGTCATTCAGGAAAAGCATCCCAATCCCTTCAAAATCACCTATTCCGACAATGGCTTCCTCTACATTGGGATCGGCTACGGCGAACAGCCTACCGGTGGCTTCGGTATCACGGTAAATGACCTCTACCTCACGGAAAATGCCATTTACTTTGACACCACACTCCTCGGTCCTTCCCCCGACAATGAAACTCTGGTCACTGACACCGCTTCCTATCCCTATCTTGTAATTAAGACTGAGTATATCGACGAACCTGTCGTATTCAAGTAGCCCTGAATATACTATAGTTATTGTCTTCACATGAAAAATATTTATTTTTATAAATTGGAATAAAGTGCAAACATACTATGGCCTTGTTGCCTGACGCAGGATCTTAGAAGTTCTACTATTTCGTACACAATCAGCAAGGATTGGACACGGATGTCCAATCCAGCAGCAATCGAGCCCGGATGGCTCGTTGATGCGTTTGCGTCCTATCTAAATAACCTTTTCGAAATAGTTTAGAACTTCTTGATCCGGAGTACCGCACAAGGACAAGTATTTTGCACTTCTTCTCAGCCTCAATTCTCTCATACAAATATCACTGTACTCAAAAAGACCATGGCGCAAGCGGTGCATATACACCTGCTCACGCCACGGCCTTCTGTTGTAATTTTTATCAAATGTTTCAAACTTTTAGGGAGATTTTCAATTTATTTTTTCCAGTATTACAACTCTTTAATCACTTTTACCAATTTTACTGGTTCGTCATCTGTTTCCCAAGAGTAACCTGTACGTCCCTGGACTGATAACCTGTCGGACTTCCCTGCATAATGGTCAGAGTTACTGTATCACCAGCCTGATAATAGTTCATCTCTTCCTTTAATTCTTCCATGGTTTCTATGGTCTGACCATCGATTGCGGTAATAATATCACCTCGGACAAGTCCTGCTGCAGCTGCTCCCGAATTATCGGATACAGAAGAGATGTAAACACCCATCGGGATACCATAAACCTCAGAATACTGGGATTCTACATTCACACCGGTAATACCGAGAACCCCCTTATTGGCTTCATCCACCTTCAGTCTTGTTTCCTTCTGCATCAGTTCTTCAATAATCGGCTTTGCATCAGAAATCGGGATTGCATAACCTATACCTTCTACGGTGCTGCCACCGATCTTATTGGAGTTAATACCAATTACTTCACCTTTGGTATTCAGTAATGCACCACCGGAGTTACCGGGGTTAATTGCTGCATCGGTCTGGATAAAGGTATTAATCTGGGAATCTCCTGTCTGAGCCTGCTGTGAAGTAACGGCAATCGGACGATTCAATGCACTGACAACACCGGTTGTTACGGACTGCCCGTAACCTAATGCGTTACCAATGGCAATCACAGGTTCTCCTACCGTCAGATCATCGGAGCTTCCTAACGTTGCAATCGAAATCTGGTTCAAGGTATCCTGATTAATATCGGATAACTGTACAGCCAGTACCGCCAGATCCTTATCCGCATCAGTCCCCTTTACCTGAGCCTGTACCTGTGCTTCATCAACGAACTGTACTGACAGGGTATCAGCAGATTCTACTACATGATAGTTTGTAACGATCAACAACTCACTGTCATTTTCACCCACAATAATACCGGAGCCGGAGCTTACTGCTTCACTGCTGTATTCCTGTCCGAAGAATGTTCCACGCTGTACATAAGTATTGCTCACGGATACAACAGACGGCATCACTGCTTTTACTACCTGTGTGACATCCGTAACAACTGCCTCCGTCTGTGTCTGCGGTGTCAGATTATCCAATGTCTGTTTAATGCTGCCGGATGCTGCCTCTGCGGTATCAGAACTGCTGTCTGGAAGCAATGCATCTGATGTTGTATCTTCAGTACCGGAAGCCTCTGCTACGGTACTGTCCTGTGAAGAATTTCCCAGCATTGCGGAAAAAGCACTCCTGGCTCTGTCAATTCCACTATGTGCTGCATCCACTGCCTGAAAACCAATTCCAGCAAAGACACCAAATACCAGTCCACAGCACAAACCTGCTAACACTTTTTTGCCAAATCCACTGGATTGCTTTTTCTGTTTTACGGGTTTTGCCTGCTGGTGATTCATCTGCGACTGCTGAAAGTTTGTCGAAGACGTCTGGTAATAATTCTGGCCCTCATTTGTATATCTATTCTCATCCATGATAACTGCCTCCTTTGAATGATTTGATTTTTATTTTTTATGATTCACAGTATAGGAAACAAATGTGTTGAAATTGTGTCCTAAATATGATCCTTTTGTGTCATTTTAAAAATTCCGCATCCTTTTTGAAGATGCGGAATTTTCTGTTTTGTTTATATGACCTTTATTCGGCTTTTACTCTACAGTTACAGACTTTGCAAGGTTACGGGGCTTATCAACGTCAAGTCCCTTACCAACGGATACATAATAAGCAAACATCTGGAACGGAATAATGGCTAATGAATTCGTAAAGTACTTATTCGTCTGCGGAATATAAAGTACGTAATCGGCAGTATCCTCAATATCATCATGTCCGGTCGTTGTAAGTGCTAATACAAATGCGCCTCTGGATTTTACTTCTCGGATATTGCTGATCGTCTTCATATACAGATCTTCCTGAGTAAGTGAAGTCATCACCAGCGTACCATCTTCAATCAGGGAAATCGGTCCATGCTTTAATTCCCCTGCTGCATAAGCCTCCGAATGCATATAGGTAATTTCCTTAAGCTTCAGGGAACCCTCCATGGATAAGGTATAATCCAGTCCTCTTCCGATAAAGAAAACACTCTTGGCAGCCACATAACGGTTCGCGAACCGCTGAATCTTCGTCTTATTACCGAGAAGCAGTTCAATCTGCTCCGGCAGACGGCGAAGATCCATGACAAGCTGCTGATACTCTTCTTCGGAAATTGTACCCTTAACTCCTGCAAACTTCATTGCCAGAAGATAAAGAGCAATTAACTGTGCGGAATATGCTTTCGTGGAGGCCACCGCAATTTCCGGTCCTGCCCAGGTATACATGACACTGTCCGCCTCTCTTGCAATGGAAGACCCAACCACATTCACAATCCCCAGTACCTTGGCTCCACGTGCCTTGGAATCCCGGAGTGCCTGCAGGGTATCTGCGGTTTCTCCGGACTGGCTGATCACAATCACGAGTGCCCCCTCTTCAATAATCGGATTCCGGTAACGGAACTCGGATGCCATATCCACTTCTACGGAAATCCGAGCCATGGATTCCATGATATACTTTGCTGCCATGCCGGCATGATACGCCGTGCCGCATGCCACAATATGAATACGGGAAAGCTTTTTGATTTCTTCATCAGTCATATGGAGTTCTTCAATCTCCACCTTTCCATCCTTCATATGCTTTTCAAAGGTCTCGCGCACGGCTCTTGGCTGGTCGTAGATTTCCTTTAACATAAAATGCTCATATCCACCCTTGGCAACTGCCTCTGCGTCCCAGTCAATATGAGAAGGTGTTTTTTGAATTTCTTCTTCATCTACAGTATAGAACCGGATTTCATTCTCTCTTAAAACTGCCACTTCCTGATTGTCAATGTAATATACCTCTCTGGTATACTTCAAAACAGCCGGTACATCGGATGCAATAAAGCTGCCTTCACTGCTTGAGCCGACAATCAGTGGGGAATCCTTCCGTACGGCAAAAATTTCATCCGGATGATCCGCAAAGAGAATACCAAGTGCATAGGAGCCTTCCACACGATGCATGACCTTCGTAATGGCTTCTAACGGATTTCCTTTATAATAGTAATCAATCAACTGTACCAGAACCTCAGTATCGGTATCCGATACAAATTCATAGCCATGATCCTGAAGCCGCTTCTTCAACTGCTGATAGTTCTCGATAATTCCATTATGTACAACAGCAATCGTGCCGGCCTTGTTGTCATGAGGATGTGCATTTACATCGGTCGGCTGTCCATGCGTTGCCCATCTGGTGTGTCCGATTCCGACAAAGCCCGGCATCGTCTCTCCGCCTCTTGTCATATTCTCAAGCACCTGCAGTCTGCCGGCAGCTTTCTGAATATGAATCTTCTTTCCATCGAAAACTGCCATACCGGTCGAATCATAGCCACGGTATTCCAGCTTTGCAAGCCCATCTAAGATGATGGGTGCTGCCTGATGCTTCCCAATATATCCAACAATTCCACACATATCCGATCCTCCAAAACCAACTTTGAATTCCAACTTTGTCTTTAAATTCTCATCATTAACGATTCCGTCATTTCACATTCTGTTTTCAAAATGTATAAAAACACTATGATATACTTATATCATTTTTAGACCATACTGGCAACCCTCTTCCCGGCCAGCATCTTCCCGGTCAGCATTCCTCCAGACGTTACTCCCAATAGTTACTGTTCACTCCTGAATCATATTCTTACGCAGTCTGACAGCAGTGTCTGGCTGCTGTATGAACAGTTACTTCCAATAACCCCGGTTCATGCTGCACCATTTTACAAACCACATAGGGAATTTCTGATAACGCTTTCCAAGGAAATAGCCGATGTATTTGCAGCCACTCTGCCAGATCAGCTTCACGATCAGCCATGGCCTGTGGATCTTCAACAGATACCGGCAGGTCTGTAAAACCAGCTTCTTTCCTTCCGATTCTGCCTTGATCCCACTGAATTCTTCCGGGAACTGCGCATGCGATACGCCCAGATCGAAGTTCCGGTGAAGCTGCTCCATTCCACTGTAATTGTGGGAATGAATCACCTCTGCCTTTGCCGAATAGGAAATCGCATATCCGGCGTCGATCAGATGCCTTGCATAGATCATATCCTCATTAAAAATCGTATGCTCCGTAAATCCTCCCAATGCATCAAAATAGCTTCTCCGGTAGGCTGCACATACGTTGGAAGCAAAAAAAGTCTTAATCCCAAGCTCCGGCAGATCCTTTGCCGTTTTAATCCTTGACTCCTCCGGATAATTAAAGCTCCGCGTATAACGCTCGATGAGCCCACAATCCGGTGCCGGAAGCTGTCTCGCATAGGAAATCCCAATGCTTTCTGACGCAAAGGGCTTTAAAAGCTCCTCCATCATGCCATTTCCCGCCGGAAGCGCATCATCGGTCATGCAGACAAAAAACGCTGCATTACTTAGTGATACTCCATAATTCCGCGTTGCCCCATGATTAAACTCTGCCTTTTGAATATGATGCAGCTCCAGCAGCGGACTCCGTGCCAGAAACGCTTCTTCCGAACTGAATTTGAGGAATTCCTCCCGCTCCGTGTTAATCAAAATGATCTTCCGGGGAAGCAGAGTCTGTGACAGCAGCGCATTGATCAGCTTATTCAGTTTTTCATCCGGCCGGTATACCGGAATGATCACATCATAGTTAAGCATCGTTTCTGTTCTCCCTACTCAAAAATGATCCACTGGATCATTTTCTCATATGCATGACAACTCACATAAACGAAAAGGGTCTTTCACAAAGACCCTTTTCTAGCTATCTGTTTCTGTTTTCTTTGTTTTACCGATTATCAGCCCTGTATATACAAAACAGTCTTTCCTATTTATTTCACATAACTATCTGTATCTGCTGCAATCTTCGCACTGTATTCCTTAACAGCTGCGGAAGGTTCATAGCCCTGCTCATCGAACAGGAATTCATGCAGCCAGGTAACGTTGGACTCCAGACTTTCGGGAACCACACAGCTGCCCTTCTTACCAATGCTGCCGGTTGTAAGCATATCTGAATTCGGGAAACCACCCTCATCCACAATATTGTATTTACTGATATTTCCAAGCAGTGACACAATTTCTGTAAGATCAAGAGATGTATATACCTTATCAAATACAGAGCTTGCAATCTTCTCAAGCTGTGCAGGAGTTGCTTTCTTTGCTTCGTCCGCAACCGCCTTTAATACACGACGTTGTCTTGCGGTACGTTCAAAGTCGTTACCAACATAACGGATACGGCAGTAAGCAGTTGCCTGCAGACCGTTTAACTTCTGGTATCCGGCCTGAGTTACCGGTGTATAGCTTCCTTCTGCCGCAGTATAGGTTTTACCATCCTTCGATGTACCGACAATACTGATCTGGTAGTTATTCAGATGGGAAATTTCTGCTTCCTTCACATCAATATAAACACCGCCTAATGCATCAATGGTCTCTGTCAGACCGCTGAATCCTACTGTTACGAAATCGGTAATATTCATATCCAGATTCATGTTCAGCATATTAATCGCCTGCATCGGTCCGCCCTTTGCATAAGCCGCATTACATTTATTATAGGTATCATTACTTAAGTTCAGGTAGGTATCACGGTAAACGCTGACCAGCTTACAATCGCCGGTATCCAGATTAATGGAAGCAATCATAATGGTATCGCTTCGGGTATTCTTGGTCAGGGCTCCCTCTGTGGAGTCTACACCGAATAACGCAATGTTACGGTAGCCCTGCAGTACTGAGCCTTCCTGTTCCTGCAGCTTCTCAACCTCCGGATTAATGACAATGTCTTCCTCCGGCAGATCCACCTTACCAACCTTCTCGGTCTTTAAAACGGTCCATAATACCAAAATCATCAGTAAAAGTACCAGAATTTCTACAATAAACAAAATAATCTTGGAGGTTTTCTTCTTTTTCTTCTTATTGTTTTTTCCATTCGAGGATTTCTTCGAAGGGGCACTCTTTCTTCCCCTGGAAGAATGGCCGTCTTCATAATAATCGTCTTCATAATAATCATCCTCATAGTAATCGTCTCTGCGGGATGCTGTTCTTTTCTGTGAAGAGCTGTGTGCAGCCTGACTGTGCTGTGCCGGTCTCTTCTGCACAGGTCTTCCCTGTGAAGCTCTGCCTTGTGATGATCTTCCCTGTGAAGGTCTTTGATTATTTGTGGTCATACCTTTTCTCCCTTTCAAATACCATATCTGGGTTTTCTCTTTCGTTCTCCCCACAATGTAGCATTTTACCATATTAATGTTTCCAATTCAACCCGATTCATACAAACTTAGAACTGACATGCCTTTAATAGGCATTCTTATTCACAAAACCCTTGAAAATGGTCATAAATAAAATCTTGATATCAAGGGCAAGACTCCAGTTTTCAATATAAAACAGATCATACTCGATACGTTTCCGGATCGATGTATCGCCGCGATATCCATTGACCTGTGCCCAGCCGGTCAGTCCCGGACGCACCTGATGCTTAATCATATATCTCGGAATTTCTTCCTTATATTTATCGACCCACTGCGGACGCTCCGGCCGCGGTCCGACCAGCGACATTTCTCCCATCAGAATGTTAAAGAGCTGCGGCAGCTCATCGAGACTGGTTTTTCGCATAAATTTACCAACCTTCGTGACACGTGGATCATTCTTGACCGTCCATGCATTTTCCTCTGCGGACTGTTTCTGTACCTCCATCGTCCGGAATTTGTACATTTTAAATACTTTATTATGAAGTCCCACACGCTCCTGCTTAAAGATCACCGGTCCTTCACTGGTTGCTTTTACTAAAACCGCACAGACCAGCATCACCGGAGAAGCGATAATAATACCAAAGCAGGCGCCCAGAATATCCATCGTTCTCTTTAATATACTATTCACCGCATTCGTTAATGGTACATAACGGATATTGATAACCGGAAGTCCCATCAGATCCTCCGTATAAGGATGGCTGGGCACCAGAGAATTATAATCCGGAATAAACTTCGTATGCACACCGGACTTCTCACACAGATCCACGATGGACTCCAGCTGCTCATAGTCCTTCAATGCAAGCGTAATTGCGATTTCATCCAGCTTATTCTCCGGAAGAATATACTTGATATTCTCTATTCTTCCCACAACCTTAACTCCCTTATACACAGTTCCACTTGGCATTGTGTCATCAAGGATTCCGCGAATCACATACCCCCACTGTGGATTGGCGATAATTCTGGTAATATATTCCTCTGCTGCACTGGAATAACCCACCAGCAGAATGTACTTCAGGTTATAACCCTTTCTGCGGAAAAAGTACAGAATGTTCCGGATCATCGTCCGGCAGAGCGTCATCAAAATAATATTGATGATATAAAAGGCACCCAGCACGAATCGGGAAATATCAAGCTGATTGATCATATACAACAGAGTCATAAACAAAATCAGTCCGACCGTATTTGCCTTCACAATTGCGAAAAGCTCATATTTACGCCTCGTTGCACGCTTTGGCGCATATAAATTAAAGAAATAATACAGCACCAGATAAAGTGGAACCAGAATATACAATGCGCGGAAATATGTGTACATATCCAACACACCGACATTCGGGTCTGTCTCTGCAAAGCCGGTAGCAAATTTCAGATACCATGCCATGAGATAGGAGATTGCCGTCACAACCGCATCAATCAACACATGCATTCGATTCAATAATTTCTGATTGTCCTTAATCATCGTACAACCCTTTCTACCACCACAGACGGCGGAACATATTCGCCCATAACTGTAGTTGTATTGCCACATAATTTTCCAGATGCTTCATGGAAAATCTTACCTTATGTTCTCTTCCCTTCTTAGAAAAAGCAAGCTGGAAGCCTCTTCCAAGGCCTTTGATATAATCTGCCCCGAGCTCCTTTTTCAGGAAAAACAAAATCTTCACAAGATATCCAAGAAGCAGGAACGGCAGATTTAATAACACCTGTAATACCGGCATATTTTTGTAAATCAGATAGATACTGTTCCGGGAAGATAAATCCACCTTGAACTTATTATGTCTTGACCCGGAAGATCCGCTTCCTGCATGAAGAACCACAGAAGCCGGTGCATAATAATTCCGGTATCCATAGATATTCGCACGATACCCAATGTCAATATCTTCCAGATAGGCAAAATGATTCTCGTCAAACTCACCGATTTCCTCAAAAACATCTTTCCGGTAAAGTGCTGCTCCGGCACAGGCAGAAAAAACAGGGGTTTCTTTTGAAAACTCTTCTACCTTCCGGTCCTTTCCACGGGCAAATGCCCAGCCTAATGCACAATAAAAATCTCCGGTACTGTCAACCAGCCCCGGATTCTTCATCTGCAGCATTTTTGCAGCTACAGAAAACGCATTCGGATGACGTTCCATTGCAGCTTCCAGTTCTGCAATCGTATCTTCCAAAACAACAGTATCATTATTTAACAGAAAAACATATTCTGTTTCGGCCTCCCGGATTCCGATATTGACTGCGGCACTGAATCCCCGGTTTTCGGGAAACGCAACCAGCTTCACCGTCGGGAACTCTTCCTTCACCATATTGGCACTTTTATCGACAGAACCGTTATCTACAACAATTATGTCAGGAACTGCGCTTTCCTCCAAAAGGGAAGTAAGGCAGTCCCGCAGATAGTTCCGTCCATTGTAATTTGGAATTACCACTGTCGTTTTCATGCTTCTGTCCTATCTTTGATCAATTCGCTGCACCATTTCCGGATCCCAGACGATTCGTTTTCCTCTTCTGTGGATTTCTTCACAGAATTTCAAGCTTAATTTCTGATAATCCGCATCCGTTTTAAGGAGATCCTGACTTAAGAAATATCCCGTATGGGGATGCGTAACATATGCCCGTCCGGCGAGCTCTGTCAGCACCTTCTGCGCTTCCTCTGTGCAGACCATACAGCGGATGTCCACTGCATAAGCCTCCTGCTGGCAGGATGCTCGGTGCATATAACCACTATATTCTTTATGGAGCCCCCGGTATAAGGGCTCCCTATTTTCATCATAAATACCGCCAACTACACGGTTATGCCGGTCAATGAGTTTCCCTCCGACCACGGCCACATCCGGTCGGTTACTTAACAAATCCGGCTGGTAATTCACACGAAAGAATCCCAGATGACGTGTATGAACCACGTCAGCCTGATAGTCCCGTGACTTTAAAAAATTCTCTACTGCCCGTTTCCCGGCCTCGTAAGCATAACGCTTGCTTTCCGGATTTTCTGACGTAGAGCCTTCATAACATCTCCAGTGATACAGTACCTTCGGAATATGGGCAATCGGAAGCTCTGCTTTTCCGGCGGCATACCTATCCTCTCCCATCATCCGGTCTACGGCACGCAGGATGATATCATGATCCTGTGCCCCATCGACACTACTGCGGAATCCCAGCTCCTGCATGAGCTTTCTCTGCATAACAAGCAGATGGCAAATATAATTATTAGACAATATTAAATCCAGATTAAACTCTGGCTTTCGATTTACTTCATAAAACGAAGTTCCATCGCTGTTACATTTATCTTCATCAGAATATAACATGCGTAATTCTATATTTTTCTTCCGATATACCTCAATCACAGTGGCACATTCAAACAGTGCATTCCCTGTCAGTAAATCATCGTGGTCGAGCAATGCAACATATTCTCCGGCTGCCGCTTTCAATCCTTCATTCGTGTTTCCGGATATCCCCAGATTCTCTTTCAGTCTGTGATAGTGGATACGGGAATCATCATATTCCTTTACCACCTCCGATACCCGGTCCGTTTTACTTGCATCTGCAAGAATCAGTTCCCAGTTTCCATAGGTCTGTGCAAGAACCGAGTTAATCATGGCCCGGAGGAACTCTTCCCTTGTTTCAAAGGTTGGAACCAGAATACTGAATGTGGTTGAAAACTCAGAGGCCTTGCCGGCCTGTTCTTTTAAAACAGAATCCGGCAAGGGCTCATAATGATAGTCATCCTTTATTTCAGAAGAAGCTCGCTCCCTCGCCGCATAATATGCCTTGCGAAGTCCATTCTTCTTCAGATAATATATGGTTTTTTTCAAATTACTAATTTTTAATAATTTTGCCATAATTTTGACTTACAGAACGGCCTTAAGATCCTCTGTCAGCTTATTCAGCTTCTCTTCTGCATCCTGAAGGCTGGTTCCCTTCACTCCCATATAGAACTTGATCTTCGGTTCTGTTCCGGAAGGACGTGCACAGCACCAGGAATCATTCGTAAGATCAAAATAAAGTACGTTGGACTTCGGAAGTCCGGTAGGTCTGGTTGCTCCGGTAGCAAGGTCTGTAATTACATCCTTGTCATAGTCACGAAGCTCTTTTACCTGTAATTCTCCAAAGCTCTTCGGCGGGTTGTTTCTTAATTTGTCCATCATCTCTGCGATCTGCTTGGATCCGTCGATACCCTTTAAGGTGATGGCATACTGTGTTTCCTTATAATATCCATATTCTTCATAGAGCTTCAGCATCTGATCCCATACGGTAATGCCATTCTTCTTGCACCATGCAGCCACTTCACACAGACACATTACAGCAACAACGGCATCCTTATCTCTTGCATGAGTACCTGCAAGACAGCCATAGCTTTCTTCCAGACCGAATACATAATTGTTGGAGTTGCTCTGTTCAAAGAACTTAATCTGCTCACCGATATACTTGAAGCCGGTCAGTACTTCTACAAAACGTACCCCGTAAGCCTCTGCAATGGCACGTGCCATATTGGTGGTAACAATGGTTGTAACAAGTGCCGGATTAACAGGCATGGTCTTGGTTGCGGTACGCTCTCTTAAAATGTATTCCGCAATCAGCATTCCGGACATATTTCCGGTAAACGGTACATATTCGCCGGTCTTTGTATCCAGTGCATAAATACCAAGACGGTCTGCATCCGGGTCGGTTGCCAGTACGATATCTGCATTCTTTTCCTTAGCAAGCTTTAATGCAAGGGTAAATGCCTTCGGATCTTCCGGGTTCGGATATTCCAGTGTGGTGAAATCAGGATCAGGAAGCTCCTGCTCCGGTACTACATACACATGCTTGAAGCCAAGCTCGGAAAGAATACGGCGGACCGGTACGTTTCCTGTTCCATGGAACGGAGAATATACGATACGGATATCATCTGCAACCTCCTTAATAATATCCGGGTGAATAATCTGCTTCTTTAACTCTGCCATGTAAGCATCGTCAATTTCCTTACCGATTACAACATAAAGTCCCTGATCCATTGCATCCTTCTTGTCCATGGTCTTTACGGAATGATAATCGGTTACGGCCTTTACTTCTGCAATAATTTCTTTATCTTTAGGAGCGGTTACCTGTGCGCCATCTTCCCAGTAAGCCTTGTATCCGTTATATTCCGGGGGATTGTGGCTTGCGGTAATAACAATACCGGAAATACAATGTAAGGTACGGAGTGCAAAGGAAAGCTCGGGAGTCGGGCGGAGTGCATCAAACACATAAGCCTTGATTCCGTTTGCAGCAAGACAAAGTGCTGCTTCGTCTGCAAATTCCGGTGACATTCTTCTGGAATCGTATGCGATTGCAACACCTCTGTCCTTGCCGCCCTGCTTGATAATATAGTTTGCAAGTCCCTGTGTTGCCTTACGAACGGTGTAAATATTCATACGGTTTGTTCCAGCTCCGATCACACCGCGAAGTCCACCCGTACCAAATTCCAGTTCTTTATAGAAACGGTCTTCGATTTCCTTCTCATCTCCTGAAATCGCCTGCAATTCTGCCTTTGTCTTCTCGTCAAAATAAGAATCCTTTAACCAGAAATTATATTGCTCTTTGTAGCTCATAGCTGCTCCTCCTGTTTACGATATTTTGATCATCCTCCTGCCGTTTAAACCGGCATTCAGACTACCAGTGATATTTTACCACAATATCCCTATATTTTCAAAGCAAAGTCACTCCGATCCAGAGAAAAATTCGGATTGTAGTACGGGTCGCCCTTTGCAAGAACCTCTTTCCACTTCGTCCGGAAATGCTCGGACTCCTTATTATAGCGCTCTGCCTTTTCTCCCTGATCATCCAATCCTCTGGAAACAGACTCGAAATGATATAGCTCTGCAAACGGTGTAAAGACATTTAAGTAACCCTTTTCGCGCAGCTTCAGACAGAAATCCACATCGTTTAAGGAAATGGCAAAGTCCTCCGAAAGACCTCCCACCTCGTCATAAAGACTCTTTTTTACCAAAAGACAGGCTCCCGTTACCGCAGATACATTCTGCGCATAGCAAAGTCTTCCCATATAGCCGAGGTTATCCCGGTGCTGTCCGTAATGGCTGTGTCCTGCCGTCCGGTGTGCCCCCAGCCCAAGCACTACACCTGCATGCTGGATCGTTTTATTCGCATAATAGAGCTTTGCTCCCACAGCCGCCACATCCTGGCGCTGCGCATACATCAGAAGCTCCTCCAGCCAGTTCACGGTAATTACCTGCGTATCATTATTCAATAACAGGATATATTCTCCGGTCGCAAGGGAAGCACCATAGTTATTCACCTTCGAATAGTTGAAGGATTCTCCCTCCTTCGGAGTATAAGTAACGACACGTATTTTCCGGTCGTTTTCCGTTGCGCCGTTTTCATACGCAGCCTGTAATTCTTTATAATAAGCAAAAATTTCCGGCGTTGTGCTGTTGTTTTCCACGACAATAATTTCATAATTTTCATACGTGGACTTTTCGAGAATCGAATCAATACACCGCTTCAGATCCGACTGATGATCCTTGTTGGCAATCACAATACTGATCTTCGGTGTCCCGATAATCTCATACCGGATCTTGAAAATCGTCTCAAACGCCCTTGTTGATGTAATCTGGAAATGCTTAAAGCCATGGCGGCGCAGATGGTCAGCCACCGCCCCTTTTGCTGCCTCCACAACATAGGGCTTTGCTTCCACGCCGGAGGCCACACTGCCCGGATGACACCGCCAGTAATAAAGAAGCTTCGGTACATGTACCACACATTTTGCCCGGTCGGTCAGCCGAAGGATCATATCGTGGTCCTGGCTGCCGTCAAACTGCGGACGGAATAGCTCCGTACCATCCAGAAGTTCTCTCGCAAACACACTGAAATGGCAGATGTAATTATTGGCACGCAGATTATCAATCGCATAATCGGGCTTGAAATGCATCGTGAGCATCTTATTGATGTCCCCGCTCTTGAACGTTGTTTCATCGCAGTATATGTAATCCGCATTCTGCTCATTAATGGCTTTTACATATTCATATAAGGCGCTCGGATGCAGAATATCATCATGATCAAACAGTCCGATGTACTCTCCGGCTGCCAGCTTCAGACACTCATTGGTATTTCCCGCAATTCCTTCGTTTTTCAAAAGCTTGTGATAAACGATGCGTCCATCCGCTTTGGCTTCATATTCCTTTACCACCTCTGCAACGTAAGCATGTGCAGCATCCGAGCCATCTGCCAGACACAGCTCCCAGTTCGAATAGGTCTGATTCATCACGGAATCGATCATTTCCCGCAGGAATTCCTCGGGCGTATTAAACAACGGCACCAGAATACTGATCTTCACTCTCCGCACAAAGTCTGCATTCTGCTCTGCTTCCCGCCGTGCCTCATCCGGAAAGCTCTTCGTTCCGAACTGCTCCATGGCATGCTTCTCACGTTCCTTGTATTTGATCTTGGCAACAACACCCTTAAGGGAACCGCAATTCTTCACTCTGGTTGCCTGACGAATGCACCAGTGCATACACTTTCTGGCAGGTGCCGAGGCTTTCCAGACAGGATTGCTCTTAATCCGGTTCAGTTTAAAGTCCAGATCATCTACCTTCGCTTCCAGATCCGCCACACGTCCGGCAAGATCCGCATTCCGCAGATGCTCTTCTTCATATGCCTTTTGATAGTCCATTTCTTCCTGACTCATAGTTCCGGTCCTTTCTCCATTTCACTTTCTGTCAAACAATTTCATATATCTCTTCTGTTTTCATTTCTATTTCATTAATCATTTCTATTTCATTAATCATTTCTATTTGTCATTTCTATTTGTCATTTCTATTTGTCATTTCTATTTGTCATTTCTATCTTTCTTAAATAATAATGATGTTGGGGTCGAAACATAACTTCTAGGCGCCCCATTTATCCTATAGTACCT
>CAVERH010000054.1:0-20260 GCA_963618065.1 bacterium
CTGCTTCGCAGGATATTTGCTCGTTGACCTCACCGAAAACCAAATGTCTGCTTCGCAGCCGCTTGGTTTTCTTGCGTTCGGTCACTTCATGAGTTTCTGAATGGTGGAAACAAGTTCATCCACGACCTCGTCTCGGCCTTCACGAATATCTCTTACCACACAGGTATGGATATGCGTCGCAAGAATTTCTTTATTAAAAGCATTCATTGCTGCACTGATTGCTGCCGACTGCACCAGAATATCATTACAATAGGCATCCTTTTCCAACATCTGCTGTACACCACGTACCTGCCCTTCAATTCTCTTCAACCGGTTAATCAGCGCTTTCTTCTGCTCTTCCGAGCGCAAGGTATGCTTTTCCATGCAATGACAACATCGATTGCTTCCTTCTGACTGTGCTTTTGCTTCCGGTTGCTCTTTCAATTCCAGTTGTCGCTTAGATTCTGTTTGCTCCATTTGTTCTTGCTGAACCTGCTTCTGTCCTTCTTGTATTTCTTCCTGCAGTTCCAGTTCCTTCTGTTTCTCTATGTTCCTGTTACTCATCAACGGTCCTCCTTTTTCTTCTTGTCTACCCATATCATTATTGCGCACTGGGTATAGATGATCTTTTTCACTTTTTACACCCTCTGTTCTGCTTGGTATTGGGTATATAAAAGTTTTTTATTCCTCTATGCCCTCGCTTCTGTCTTCCACTGGGTATATACAGACTTTCTATTCTTGCATACCCTCTCTCTTGCTTTCCTCTGGGTATATATTCATTTTCTGCTTCTCTGCACCCACGGTTCTCATTTTCATTGGGCATTTACATGCATTTTCTTTTCATATGCCCATCTTTTCACTTTGTATTGGGTATTTTCAATGCTTTTCGTTGTTCATACCCTCTGCTTCAATTTTCACTGGATACCGATGAATGATTTAATTACCTATACCCATCTTGCACCTCATATACCCCCAACAGGTATTTATCATATACCCCATTGGGGTATTTTGCAACCCATATTTCAAAAACATTAAAAATATCAGTAACTACATGAGCAAAACTCAAGCTGTGAAACAGCGGTTTTGCGAATGCAGTTCTGAATAGACAAATATTAATTAATGGACAAAATGTATTCAAATATTCATAAATATTCCCCTCTAAATCTCCTTTTCATATGCATGAAAGAAATAAAAAAGAGACTCTACTGATATTCCGATCTGTAAAGTCCCTTCCCAGCTAATCAGCCGGCTTACTTATTTTGTTTCCTTAATTTAGTTCTTATACCTATTCCGTAATTATATCCATGACTCACAGAGTATCTATCCCGGCCTCATCGGACACTGTTTCCTCTGCTCCTTCATCCACTGTCTTTGCAAACCGCTTATACAGCTCCACATGGTCATAAATGCATCTCCAACCACTGTGTGCATTCACGGTTGCACAGATATATTCGTTTCCTGCTGCATCCATTCCATAGCTTACTGCGCAGCTTCCGGACTGTGCCACGAAGCCGGTTTTTCCACAGATCACTTCACCACCGGTATCCTTATCCTCAATTCGTCTTAAGAACCAGTTGGAAATCTGGATTCCTTCCGGGTGCTCCGAAGTAGATGAGGTTGTATACTTCTTCGTTGACAAAACCTCCCGGCACTGCGGATTATCAATGGCCGCCTCCAGAATCATGGCAATATCATAAACTGTACAATAATGATTCTCATCGTACAAGCCGACACAGTTCGTAAAATGTGCTGTATCAGCAAGTCCAAGCTCCTTCAGCTTTTCATTCATCATATCCACAAAGGCTTCCTGTGAGCCTGCCACATAGGTTGCCAGTCCAAGTGCTGCATCTCCACCTGAGCAGAGCACCGTTCCGTAAAACAGATCTTCCACAGTAACCACTTCATTATTGGAAAATCCAACCGCGCTACAGTCATGCACATAGCTGTAATTCGTAATTTCCGGTGTAATTTCAAAAGTATCCGACCAGTCTGTCACATGCTCTGCTGCCACAAGCACGGTCAATACCTTCGTCATGGACGCCGGATTAATTCTTGTATGCGCATCCCTGTCAAAGAGAATGTTTCCTGTTGCAAGGTCGATGAAAATACCGTTCGTGCTCTGTACCTCATCATCCACAGAAGTAGTCGCATCCGTTGTCTGTGCCGTATAAACCTTCTGCTCCTTTGCTGCCTGTTCCTGCTCTTCCTCTGACTGTTCCCGAAGCAATGTCATATCAGGGAATGAAACCTGAACCCCTAACAAAATAACCTGCTGTTTATGATCATTCGTCACTAACTGTCGTAATTTAAGGTTCACTTCATCAGCAGATACTTGTCCCTGTTGTGTTTCTGTGGTTACTGCATTTTCTATATGAACCGGATCAGTATTTCCATCCGGCAATTCTTCATTTGAAATATCCGAACTTTCTGATTCTATATCGAGTGAGTCTATTTTCTGATCATTTAACAAATCTTCTTGTGCATTCTCGCCATCTTCTATATTCTGTTGAGATTTATCAACTTCCACCTGAGCCTCATCTGCTTCCGCTTGTAAATCACCTTCCGAATCTTGCGACACTTGTGTCACATCTTCTGAAACTGCGGGTGAAGCAGCAATATTTGTGTCAGTTTTCGCCGGGGTGGAGTACCCCTGTATTCTTCGTACAATACTTCTTCCATTTATGATAAGAATTACCGCAACCAATATAATTCCGGCAATGGGTAGTAATCTGCGCACCAGCATCCGAACCATCTGCTGCTTCTTCTTACGTCTGCGCATCTCCTCATTCCGTGCATTTCTCCGTCTGCGGCGTTCTTCATATTCTTCATCAAATTCTTCTGACATTTAACTTCTCCAAAATCTATTGATCTCACATACCTGCCATTATAACACAATTACCAAAACCCACACAACCATTGTTCCATTTTGATTATCCGCAAAATTCTTCATCCTTATGCACAACAGCAATTCACAAAAAAGAACCTCCCAGTACACCAATACCGGAAGGCTCCATCACTTCTTACTACTTCTAAGTTATTTCTTATTATTCATTGTTGCTTGATTCTAAATCTAATCCAATTACGTGATTTCCTCCTCTTTTTCACTATGTAATTTTACGCTGCATGGTTGATAAATAGTACCGCCTCTGATGTCTTCATGCAACTACCGTTCTTTTATACTTTATCACGTTGAAATGTAGTCTGCAAGTAGTATCTTAGTAATCAAATATAAAAATCCCCCGAAAGCCATCACACAGCTTCGGGGGACGTTTTAACTTATTCCGAATCCATTACAGAATCCATATTCTGTTTTACCTTATTCAAAAGGGATTACAGCTCCGTCATAAGTATTGTTGATGTAATCCTTGATTTCCTGGGAAGTAAGAACTTCAACAAGTGCTTTGATCTTATCGCTGTTTTCGTTTCCTTCCTTAACAGCAATGACATTTACATAGGTCTTAGCTGCTTCGGAATCAGCCTTCTCGTAAGCGATAGAATCCTTTGCTACTGAGAATCCGGCTTCCAGTGCGTAGTTACCATTTAATACCATGAATGCAACTTCGTCCTTTACTCTCGGAACCTGAGCTGCTTCAAGCTCTACGATATCTACATTGTAAGGGTTCTCTACGATATCATTCTTAGTTGCGGTAAGTCCTGCATCTTCCTTTAAGGTAATGATGCCATTGTCCTGTAGCAGCAGAAGTGCTCTTGCTTCGTTTGTGGTATCGTTCGGTACGGCAATGCTGTCACCGTCTGCAAGTTCATCTAAGGATGCCTTGGTTCCAGGATAAATACCAAACGGTTCATAATGAATACCACCTGCATTTACAAGGTGTGTTCCCTTTTCTTCGTTAAAGCTCTCAAGATAAGGGATGTGCTGGAAGTAGTTTGCGTCGAAATCACCGCTTTCTACAACTTCATTCGGCTGTACATAATCGTCAAATACGGTTACCTGAAGGTCATAACCCTTTGCCTCTAATAAAGGCTTTGCCTGCTCAAGAATCTCTGCATGAGGTGTCGCAGAAGCTGCAACCTTGATTACCTTATCATCTGCAGATGTGCTCTTTCCGCAGCCTGCCAGTGCAGATACAACAAAAGCACCGGTAAGTACTACTGCTAATAACTTTTTCATATTCTTCTCCTCCCTCAGTAAGGCTTTCACTGTTGTATAAATGCATTTTTATACATAATCCCTCACTGACTGTCTTTTCGGAACAGTATAACTTCATTTACCCACCTTGTCAATAGGCAAATGCTTCTCTGTTCTTCTCTGTTCCGAAAGCTTTTATATCATACTTTTTTATCCAATTCAAGTCATGATACCATGCTTAATCCAGCTCGGTCTTTCCGGTATAAAGCTCATGATATCTGCCATTCTGTGCAAGCAGCGCATCATGGTCACCACGCTCGATGATCTCGCCCTGCTCCAGAACCATGATAGCATTGGCATTCCGGACGGTTGACAGGCGGTGTGCAATCACAAGGGTTGTTCTCTCTGCCATCAGGCGGTCCATACCCTTCTCGATATGCTTCTCCGTTCTCGTATCCACAGAGCTTGTTGCTTCATCCAGAATTAAGATCGGTGCCTTGGAAATAGCGGCTCTTGCAATATTAATAAGCTGCCGCTGTCCCTGGCTTAAGTTTGCGCCATCCCCCTCAAGAACCGTATCATATCCATGCTCCAGACGAATGATAAAGGAATGTGCACTCGCCATTTTCGCTGCCTGCTCCACTTCCTCATCCGTTGCGTCCAACCGGCCATAGCGGATATTTTCACGTACCGTTCCGGTGAAAAGATGTGTATCCTGCAACACCATCGCAATATTTCTTCTCAAAGAATCCCGTGCAATCTGCATAATCGGGAAACCATCCATCAGAATCTCTCCGGAATCAATGTCATAGAACCGGTTAATGAGGTTCGTAATCGTCGTTTTTCCTGCACCGGTAGAGCCTACAAAGGCAATCTTCTGGCCTGGCTTTGCATACAGGGAAATGTGCTTCAAAATGGTTTTATCCGGATTATAACCAAAGGTAACGTCCTTCAGGGTTACCGCACCCTTTACCTCTGCATAATAATTCTGCTCATTTTCATGCACCGTTCCTTCCGGCTTTCCATGCTCTTTGACAAAAGCATTCTCCTTCGGGATCACATAATAATGCTTACCCTCCCCGGCTTCTTCTATCGTAATGGCATCCTTTACATCCTCTGCCTCCGGCTCCTCATCCATCACGGCAAAAACACGTTCTGCGCCGGCCAATGCGGAAAAGATCGTATTTACCTGCATGGCAACCTCATTGATCGGGCGGGAGAACTGTCTGGAATAATTGACAAATACGGTAAGTCCACCGATATCAAATCCGCGCAATACGCACAGAATACCACCGATGGCTGCAGTCAGGGAGTAGCTGACCTGACCCATATTTCCCATGACAGGTCCCATGATTCCACCGAAAAACTGTGCCCGGATCTGCTTGCCGCGAAGATCCTGATTCAGATAATCAAACTCTTCTCTTGCGCTTTCCTCATGATTAAAAACCTTAACTACCTTCTGACCGGTAATCGTTTCTTCAATATAACCGTTCATCGTACCGATGGCTGCCTGCTGTGCCTTATAGTACTTCCGGCTTCTCTTGCCGATTCCGGATACTGCCTTTAACATCAGCGGAACCATGACGATTGTAATCAATGTCAACCAGATATTTGTATAAATCATCAGGCTCAAGGTTCCGACGATACTGATTGCCCCGGAAATCAGCTGTACCACGGTATTGTTCAGCATTTCACCGATGACATCCACGTCATTGGTAAAACGGCTCATGACATCACCGTTATTATTGGTGTCATAATAACGCACAGGAAGCTTCTGCAGCTTTTCAAACAATTCATTACGCAGCCGCTGGATCGCATCCTGGGAAATCGTAACCATAATTCTGGACTGTAAATACTGTGCAGTAATTGCCACGATATAAACGACCGCCATGGTAAATACGCCCTGAATCAGTCCTGCAAGGAGCTGATCGCCTGTTTTACCGGTATCGGTCAGTCCGTTGATAATCGGACGCAGCAGATAAGAACCTGCAAGGTTTCCTGCCGCTCCTACGATAATACATAAAAGGACAATCAAAAGCTTCCATTGATCCTTTGCAATATAGGAAAAGAGACGCTTGATCGTTGCTTTCGTGTTCTTCGGCTTACCGCCCATCATGCCGCGTCCCTCCGGGCCTCCCGGACCGCCAGATCCTCCGTGTCTTCTTCCTCCCATCGGCTTTCCGGACATTGCCTCCTCATCGGAAGGGTTCAGCTTTGCTTCATATTTTCTGATAAGGTAATCGAGTCGTTCCTGTCTCATGATGCTGCTCCCTCCTTTTCCTTATCCATCTGGGAATAATAAATTTCCTGATATGCTTCACAGGAAGCCAGTAGATCCTCATGCTTTCCAAATCCAACGATCTTACCGTCATCGAGTACCATGATCTCATCTGCCTCCTGTACGGAACTGATACGCTGTGCAATGATGATCTTCGTCGTATCCTTCAGTTCCCCAGCAAAGCTTTCACGGATCTTCGCTTCGGTTGCTGTATCCACCGCACTTGTGGAGTCGTCAAGAATTAAAATTTTTGGCTTCTTTAACAGGGCGCGGGCAATACAAAGACGCTGTTTTTGTCCACCGGATACGTTGACACCGCCCTGACCTAAATCCATCTCATAGCCTCCGGTAAAGCTGGTTACGAAACCATCTGCCTGTGCAGCCTCTGCAGCCTTGCGTACCTCCTCCATGGAAGCGTTTTCATCGCCCCACATCAGGTTTTCCAGAATGGAACCGGAGAACAGTACGTTCTTCTGCAGTACCATACCGACGCCCTCACGCAGATTTTCCAGTGTATAATCCTTGACATTCACGCCATCCACGAGGACTTCTCCTTCATCGACATCGTATAATCTCGGGATCATCTGTACGAGTGTTGTTTTACCACTACCGGTTGATCCGATGATTCCCAGGGTCTGACCACTCTTTACGTCAAAGCTGATATGGGAAAGCACCGGCTCTTTGTTTTCCTTATAATAACGGAAGGAAACATCGCGGAATTCCACGCGTCCGCTCGACACGATCTTATCCGGCTCCTTACAGTGCTCATCGTTCAGATCGACATCCGTGTCAAGAATCTCACGGATACGGCTTAAAGAAGCCAGCGCTCTTGAACTCTGTAAAATCACCATGGCAAGCATCATTAAGGACATCAGAATCTGTACAATATAAGTGGTAAATGCAGTCAGGTCACCCACCTGCATATTTCCTACAATGATCTGCTTACCGCCAAACCATACAACGGCAAGTGTCGTGGCATTCATCATCAGCATCATCAGCGGCATTACCATAATAATGGTCTTGAATGCGCCTAAACTGGTCTGCTTTAAGTCTTCGTTGGAGGCTGCAAACTTCTTTTCCTCATAGTCACCACGGACAAAGGATTTGATGACACGGACATTCGTCAGCATTTCCTGAATATTGGAATTCAAGGCATCCAGCTTCTTCTGCATGATCTTGAACTTCGGAAATGCGACCTTAATCAAAATCGTAATGGCTCCGACCAGAATCGGGATGACAATCAGCACGATAACCGCCAGCTCCGCATTCATGACAAACGCCATAATCAGCGCACCGATCAGCATTCCGGGTGCACGAAGCATCATACGGAGTGCCATATTAATCAGGTTCTGTACCTGTGTAATATCATTGGTCAGACGGGTAACCAGTGAACCGGTACTGAACTGGTCAAGATTTGCAAAAGAAAAGGTCTGTACCTTATCAAATGCATCCTTTCTCAAATCTGCAGCAAAGCTGACTGCTGCCTTCGCACCAAAATACGCGCCTCCAACACCGCCTGCCATCATAAGAAGCGCTACCAAAATCATCAATGCGCCTGTCCCGGTGATATAACCGACACTTCCGTTTGTCACACCGACATTAATAATATTTGCCATAAGCTTCGGCAGAACCACTTCCCCGATGACTTCCACGATCATCAGGAGCGGTCCGATAATAAATGCCGGCAAATACGGTTTTACATACTTCCAATATCTTTTCATCGTCTTCCTTTCCATGCACCCACTGCGAATGTGTTGCAATATACTAAAATATTTTTCACTTAACCTATAGTTTCTAAGTTTAATGATTTGATTTTTTAATGTCAACGAAATCCAAAATGTTTCATAAAAAATTTAGAAACTTATCGTCAATCTGACGAAATTCTCTCTTCTGGTCTTACCAAAAAGTTTGTAATTGGTACTTTTAACAGTACCAGTATTGTTTATACTTAGTAGCAACACCAGTGTCATACCTACCATGTAGAGAGAACTATTCCAATATAGCTGCCTTGCACGATGACCTGTTTAAAATTTATATGAAAAGAGGAGTAACCTATGAACGAACACAAACAATTAATGAAAATTGCATTCACCGGCCTTATGGCTGCACTATCCTATGTGGTATTTACCTTTTTACAGATTAAGATTCCGCTTCCCGGCGGTGATGCCACTTCCATCCATCTCGGAAATGCCGTATGTGTCCTCGGTGCCCTGCTGCTCGGCGGCTTATATGGTGGCTTAGGCGGTGCGATCGGAATGACCATTGGCGATCTGCTTGACCCGGTTTATATTGTCTATGCACCGAAAACCTTCTTATTAAAATTATGCATCGGATTAATCACCGGACTTGTTGCACACAAAATCGGCCACATCACCAAAGAAACCGATAAAAAGAAGGTTTGGAAATGGGTCATCCTTGCCGCTGTTGCCGGATTGTTATTCAACGTCATTTTCGATCCTTTAATCGGCTATCTTTATAAGCTGCTGATCCTTGGCAAGCCCGCTGCAGAGCTTACCCTTGCATGGAACGTAACCGCTACCTCCATCAATGCCGTAACCTCCACGATCATTTCCAGCGTGGTTTACATGGCACTCCGCCCTGCTCTTAAGAAAGCCGGATTATTTATGGAATTATAAATTACTGTAACATCCCTTATCTTTACAACTATGAACGTAACTGAATCATATTCTTACGGTCTCAGCAGTAAATGCTTCGAGCTATACTGAATCAGTTACCTATGAACTATAATAAAAAGGGACTGTCACATGAGCTGATCTTCCTGATCGAATATGCTCCATTCGAGAGTCCCTTTTTATATATCTCATTATTCAAATGTAATTGTTACATTTCCTATCCCGCATTTCACCTGATACAAGCTGCCGGTCAAATAACATGCGTTATTGCACATCTGGCTTCTTACCGCTCCATCTTCCAGAATGCAGCACTGTAAGGAGGAAGCTCACTGCCGCCGCCGAAGTCATGCGGCTGTCCGGTAATCAGATCGGTTGCCATGCCACAGCCTGCATCAAAGTGAGCGGTGAATGGTGCTCCATCCGCATTAATCGCTACCAGTACCCGTTCATGTTCGCTTGCGCGCTCGAAAATGCACTGGCGGTTTGTCAAAAGAACAGAACGGAAGTTTCCGTAATTCAATGCTTCAGAATTCTTCTTTGCTTCCGCAAGCTTACTGATAAACTCTGACAGCTCATTCCATTCCGGCTGCTCGAAGCAGGGACGTAACGCCGGATCGCCCTGGCTCTTGTCGGCCCTGGTTCCCCATTCACTTCCGTAATATACACAGGGAATGCCCGGCATGCCAAAGCACATGGCATAAATCAGCGGCTGATGCTTTTCATTGGATAAAATGCTTGCGACTCTCGTCACATCATGGTTATCTACAAAAGATAACAGGTGTTTCCCTTTATAAAGCGTCCAGTTTTCCGGTCCGAACTGACGAAGCAGGGAATGATTGATCTCAAACATGTTCATGCTGTTAAAGCTCGAATACAGTCCCTTATAACATTCATAATTGGTTGCGGAATGAAGCATGCCGTCATTCATCAGACGGTTGTAATCACCATGAAGCATCTCTCCTAATAAGAAGAAGTCTGCCTTTCTCTCTGTCGTGAAGCTGCGAAGCGTCCGTACAAAGTTCTCATCCAGACAATACGCTACATCCAGACGCAGTCCGTCAATATCAAATTCATTGATCCAGTACTGTACGGCATCCAGAATATGGTTGACCACCTCTCCATTCCGGAGATTTAACTTCACCAGATCATAATTTCCTTCCCAGCCTTCATACCACAGACCATCATTATAATTGGAATTTCCACCTAAATTAATATGGAACCAGTTTAAATAAGGAGAGTTCTCACGGTTCTTCAATACATCCTGGAACTGATAAAAGCCTCGTCCCACATGATTAAACACACCATCCAGTACTACACGGATTCCGTTCTCATGCAGCTTCTCACAAACCTCCTTAAAATCTTCATTGGTTCCGATACGGACATCGATCTTCTTATAATCTCTGGTATTGTATCCGTGGGTATCGGATTCAAATACCGGGGAGAAATAGATGGCGTTGATTCCCAATTTCTTCATATGTGGAATCCAGTCCTCCACCTTCTTAATCTTATGTGTCTGCACACCATCGTTCTCAAATGGTGCTCCACAAAATCCTAACGGATATATTTGATAAAATACGCTTTCATATGCCCAAAATCCACTGTTCATGCGCTTTTGCTCCCTTCTTGTCTTTGGATTGTTCATCTTGGTCAATTATACATCAACTTTTGTTGACTAATCCAGTATTTTTTCATTTTTGATGCATTTTTCCTTCAAAATTTTATTGATAACAATTCTCATTAAGAGAAGCAAATCAAAAGAAATCCCCCATTTCCACATAGTTATCCACAATGACATATATGTCATAATTGCTGATCCACATAACTTTCCTGCAGGAATGTGATGTCACAATGACCGTTTGAAACGATTATAGCCATTCATCCCAGAATCGCTCCACATAATGACCGATTTCTTCCAAGGATACATCCTCGTACTCCCTCCACTCTCTCGGAAACATCCTCTGATAGGGAGTTGTCAGGAATCGTTCATCCAACAATGCCACAATACCAATATCCTCTGCAGTACGGATCACGCGCCCTGCCGCCTGCAATACCTTATTCATTCCCGGATAACGGTACGCATAGTCAAATCCATTATCCCCCTGCCGGTCAAAATACTTCTTTAAAATCTCACGTTCATTACACACCATCGGAAGTCCTGTTCCGACAATGATTGCCCCAATCAGCTGGTCATTCTTCAAATCAATTCCTTCACTGAATATTCCACCTAAGACGCAGAAGCCCAGAAGCGTCCGGTCTTCCTCATACTCAATCTCCATGTGGATAACTTCTTCGAGGAAATTCTCTTCGAGTGTCGAAAGCTCTGTCACTGAATATTCTACCATCACAGGCTCTGTTGCAGGCGACTCCGTCACTGGAAACTCCGTCATAGGAAGAGAAGTCATCTCCTGCGAAACCCTTCCTCCTCCGAATCTCATCAGAAATTCCTCCCGGCTCTGCTCATTCATGTATTCATCCTGCACAAGACATTCCACATGCTCATCGGCAAAGTTCTCCTCATACACCTCAAGAACCTTCCTTAAAAAAGCATGGGATGGGAAGAATACCATATAGTTTCCGGTCCGCATCTGCACAATCCGATGCAGATAGGATGCAATATTATAGTACTCACTCTCCGTTCTGCGACTGTATTTGCTGGTTACATCATTGGCTATGAACAGTCCCTTACGCCTTGCATCAAAGACCGACTTCGCATAGACCTCATAATCCCCCTCTTCTGCTCCAAGAAGCTGCTTATAATACTGGATCGGAAGCAGCGTTGCCGAAAACAACACGCTGCACCGTCCACGCATCATGCATTCTTTGAGATTCTTAGACGGGTTCACGTTAAACAGCTTCAACTCAAAACAGTTATCTGCCGTATACTGGGAATAAATTTCATAATGACTGTCTAATAGCTCGTGAATCATCAGGAAATGGGACAGCTTAAAATAAAACTCCAGCAGTTCCTTCCGGATGGGACTGTCCTCATGGTCTTCTAAATAATTGTCAATCGCTTCCGACAGCCGGATCACGCCCCGCACAAACGGCGCAATATCCTCTTCCTCCCAGCATACATACTCGTCACACTCCCGCTTTAATTCCAGAAGTTCCTTATTACACCGCTCCAGCAGACGGTAGATATGCAGATCATAATCCTTCACGACCTTTTTTAGTCCCAGGAATTCCTCCTTCTGAAGCGTTGCACTGTACATCTCTCTGCCCCGGTCCACCAGATTGTGCGCCTCATCAATCAGGAAAATATAATCCTCCCGCACCCCTTCGGAAAAGAATCGTTTCAGATAGACATGCGGATCAAACAGATAATTATAATCACAGATCATCATATCCGCGAACAGACTCATATCCAAACTCATTTCAAACGGACACACCTCATGGCGTGCTGCATATTCTTCGATCTTTTCACGGAAAAAATTGTCCTCATGGATCAGCAGATCATAGATCGCATCGTTAATCCGGTCAAAATGCCCCTTTGCATAAGAACAGTCTACGGGATTGCACTCGGTTTCTTCCATAAAACAAATTTTGTCCTTGGCGGTCAATGTAACCGACTTCAAACGTAACACCTGTTTTCTTAAGATTTCCAGCGTATCATTCGCCACCGTTCTTGTAATGGTCTTGGCGGTCAGGTAAAAGATCCTCTGCCCTTTCCCTTCTCCCATGGCCTTAATCGAAGGGAATACCGTGGATATCGTCTTTCCGACTCCGGTCGGTGCTTCAATAAACAGTTTCTTCCTATGATAAATCGTCTGGTAAACGTAGGTAACCAGATCCTTCTGCCCCTCCCGGTAAGGAAAAGGAAATACCAACTGCTTGATCGACTGCTGCCTTAAGCTCTGCCACTCATATTGGAAATCTGCCCACCGGCGGTAGCTGTTGATGATTTCCATAAACCAGTTTTCGAGTTCTTCCGTTGTATATTCATAATGAAAATATTTCAATTCCTCTGTTTCAATATTGCAATAGGTAATCCGGATCCGGATTGCAGACAGCTCCTGCTGCTTCGCATAAAAATAAGCATAGCAGCTCGCCTGTGCCAGATGAACCTGCTGTGCTTCCTTAATCCGGTGGATTTCCCGGTATGTCCCCTTAATCTCATCGATGATCACCATATTTCCGTTGCTCTCTGTCGCATCAATAATCCCGTCGGCTCTCCCGTCAATCAGAATCCGGTAATTCTCCGTCTCATAAAGATACTGCAAAGAAACCTCGGCATGATAATCGGACCCCATTCTCCGCTGGATCATACGGTGAATACGGCTTCCCTCCTGCATGGCATTTTCCGGTGCCACAGCCTTTCGATTATCAATATCTCCGGATCGTAAAATAAACTCCACCAGATTCCTTACAGAAATATGTATATCCATAATATTTTTCCTCTGGATTTATTTTTCATTAAGTGCTCTACACTACGCAAATTGACTCCCATAAAAGATGGTACGCCATCTTCTTATGGGAGTCAATTGGATAAATTTTAATTTTATATGCTTCTGATAATTATCTTATTAATTTAATTTTCCTAATTATCAGCAAGCTACAGCCAGATGATTTAAGAACTGTTCGAACTCGCTGTCATAACCATTGCAGGTTACCGTCAGAGCCTTTGTCAGGTCAAGTCCTAAGACTCCGACAATAGATTTCGCATCTACAACATAGCGATTATACGAAACGTCAATATCAAAGCTGCATTTTGTTGCTGCATTCACAAATGCTTTTACATCACTGGGACGTAACATGATTTTGCGCTGCATCATATTGATCACCTTTACTTTCTTTCTATGCAAAAATCACTATTTCCTGTATTTCCCTAAAAGATTATCACTCCATCTGGTGTTTGTAAAGCAAAATCCCTGCATTTTACAAAGTTTGCACATTTTGCCGGAACTCTGTCATATACTCCCGATAGCGGAGTGGCAACATGTTCAACTGCAATGCCAGATTTTTCCGTTCTTTTATTGCTATTGTATGAAAAAACTCGATAAACAGTTCGCTATACTGCTTTTCCTTGCCAGAAACGGTATACTTTATTTTATCCAATCCTTCCGGATCATATACAAGATACCAGTCCTTTCTGGCTTCATGAAGTGCAAAAATGTTACGTTTGACATCATGGATGACAAAATTTTCCAATGGAAGCCGGTCCGCAAAGTGTGGCATCAGAAAAGTAATAATGTTGTTCTTCGGTCCAATCTGCGCATACAGAATTCCGCTTTCCAGTTCTTCAAAGCGCAAAAATTCTTTATGAAAATGGATTTCCTTGCCAACATTCCTTGCCATTACGAATGCGCGGTATACTCCCGGATCCCGCAGATCATTCAGTAATGTAAAGCCCAGCTTGTCGGAAAGTCCATGAACAATCGTCCTCAAAATCGCTTCTGCCTTATCCTCCTCATGGGAAGCTGCCACCTCACAAAGTGAAAAGTAAGCATCCATACCAAAGGTTTTCATCACCCGTGCTGCGACCTTCCTCGTCTTCTCCTGATCAGGTACACAGCTCTGATACTGTGCAAACAGCCGGTAATTATCCTCTTCCCGCGTCAGTAGATGTACCCGTTCAAGGGGCTGCTTCCATAAATACGCATCATATACTCCCGTAAAGATCCCTTCCAGCGAATCCTCACAAATCAGATAATATTCTTCCATATTCCTTTCCTCAGATCTGTCTTTTCTTCTATTTAAGCTCTGTAGTATTGTTTTATCCAATGCTCTGCAACCTGTTTACTTCCTGTCCAATCCCCTGCTTCCACTGCAGCACCTGTCCGTCATCGAATAAGGATAACTGCCGGTAGGTCATTCCGTCCTTGTCAAAGGGCAGCTTCTCCTTCGGATCAATGAGATTTCTCGTGATATAATCCTCATCCATCTTCGTTGGATACATCATGCGGCCGCTGCAGGTAATGAAATACAGGGCTCGTTTCAGAACAACACCGATCTTTTTCAGCTCTTCAAAGGTTAAGTTACCGCTTCTTCTTGCCTTCACAATGCGTTTCGCGCTCGTCACACCGATTCCCGGCACACGCAGGATCATCTGATAGTCCGCACGATTAATTTCCACCGGAAACTGCTCCAAATGCCGCAACGCCCAGTCTGCTTTCGGATCCAGCAGGATATTAAAATTCGGCTGCTGCTCACTTAGCAGTTCTTCCGCTTCAAATCCATAGAACCGTAACAGCCAGTCTGCCTGATAAAGCCTGTGTTCCCGCAGCAATGGCGGTCCTCCCGGCAGTGCCGGAAGATCCTTATCTTCATTCACACTCACAAATGCCGAATAATAGACACGCTTTAAATCAAATTTGCGGTACAGGCTCTCTGCCACCGTCATAATCTGATAGTCATTCTCCGGCGTTGCTCCCACGATCATTTGGGTAGACTGTCCTCCCGGTACGAAGCTGCCTGCGTGCCGGTATACCACAAGTTCGTTCTTATTCTGTGCAATTCCCTGCTGAATCATCCGCATGGGACCTAAGATATTCTTCCGGTGCTTGTTCGGTGCAAGTGTTTTGAGACTCTCTGCGGTTGGCAGCTCCAGATTTACACTCATACGGTCTGCCAGCATTCCAAGACGCTCAATCAGCATGGGATCTGCGCCCGGAATAGCTTTCACATGAATATACCCCTGAAAGCGGTAAACGGTGCGAAGCTTCAAAATAGCTTCATAAATTAATTCCATCGTGTAGATCGGACTCTGAATAATTCCGGAGCTTAAAAACAATCCTTCAATATAATTTCTCCGGTAAAACTCAATCGTCAGTTCACAGATCTCATCCGGCGTAAACGAAGCACGCGGTACATCATTGGATCTGCGGTTAATGCAATACTTACAGTCATAGATGCACTCATTCGTAAAGAGAATCTTCAAAAGAGAAATACATCGTCCATCCGAACTGAAGCTGTGGCAGATTCCGGCACTCTCTGTATTTCCGATGCCTGTTCCATCCCCCTTCCTGCCAACGCCGCTGCTGCTGCAGGAAACATCATACTTCGCCGCATCCGACAGAATCTTAAGCTTCTCCTTCACAGACATCTGCTCTTTTTGATAAATTTGCAGGTTCTCCTGCTTCGGAACAACAAAATTCTCCATAATATACCTCTATGAACCGTAACTCCCTGTTCAGAATGATAGTTCATTCAGAACGTATGTTCATTTTAGTATACTATGGAGAATTTTTCAAGTCTTTTCAGAACATTTGTTCGCGTTATTTTCCCTGCAATTCTTTTCTTCGATTTTTAATTGAAGAAAGCCGCTCTTTCAGCTCCTTTTCCTCTCCCTGTCCATCCGGCAGATAATATTCCCTGTTCTTTATGGATTCCGGCAGACAGCTCATACCGGTCAGCTTCTCTTCGGTATCATGTGCATACTGATAACCCTGTCCGTAATGCAGATCCTGCATCAGGTCTGTTACCGCATTGCGGATCTGCAGCGGCACCGGCTCATACAGCATCTTCTGCGCATCGGCACTGGCTTTCCCATATCCGACATACAGCGCATTCGACTTCGGTGCCAACGAAAGATAAACGACAACCTGTGCAAGATTCACACTGCACTCCGGCATACCGATGAAATGGCACGCCTGGTACGCTGCCACGGCAAGCGGAAGTGCCTCATGATCGGCAAGTCCCACATCCTCACTTGCAAACCGGATCAGTCTGCGCGCCACATAAAGCGGATCCTCTCCTGCCTCCAGCATTCGTGATAGCCAGTACATTGCCGCATCCGGATCACTGTTCCGCATGGACTTATGCAATGCGGAAATCAGATTATAATGTTCTTCTCCGTTCCGGTCGTAAAGCAGCATTTTCTTACCGGTGCACTGCTCCAGAACCTCTTCCTTCACGGTAATGGAACCGTCCGGACCGATCTCTCCGTTTAAAACTGCCATGTCCAATGTATTTAGCGCCATCCGGCCGTCTCCATTGGCAAAAACAGCAATTCCATGAAGGATCCTCTCTTCCATATGAATCGTCTGATTACCGAATCCACGCAGATCCTGCAGCGCATGGCGAAGCAGTTTCTCCATATGCTCTGTGGTAAGTGTCTGTAATACGAACACCTTACACCGCGATAATAATGCGGAATTGATCTCAAAGGACGGATTTTCTGTTGTCGCTCCAATCAGGATAATGCTTCCCTTCTCTACATAAGGAAGAAACGCATCCTGCTGTGCCTTATTGAAGCGGTGGATTTCGTCCACAAAGACAATCGTTTTCACTCCCAGCATCTGACTGTCTTCGGCACGCTTCATCACTTCTTTAATCTCTTTGATCCCACTTGTGACAGCACTGAAATCAATGAATGACGCATGCGTCATATGGGCGATAATCCGCGCAAGAGTAGTCTTTCCCACTCCCGGAGGTCCCCAGAAAATCATCGAAGAAATCATATCCTTCTCGATCATCTGGCGAAGCACCTTCCCCTTACCAACCAGATGCTCCTGACCGACATAGTCATCCAACGATTCGGGCCGCAGGCGGCTTGCCAGCGGACTGCTCATATTCACCTGTTCCTGAAACAGGGACATCTGTCCCAAAGTCATTTGTTCCATTTCTTTTGCCTCACCTGTCATTACGGTCAGAACTTCCATTCTGAACCTTCTACATTGCATTCCATTTGTAAAATCATCGTCTCACAGCCTGAGATTTACACCGTTGAACTATTGCCCAGTTTCTGGCGGATGGTCTGCACACATTCATTCAACATGGCAAGATCCACCTTGCCATCCGATCCAAATGCCGTAGCCTCTACGGTAAAGGTGTCATCATAACCAATCTCATGGATAAACGCAAAGAACCGGTCAAAATCAATAAAGCCCCTTCCGACCGGAAGCGTTTTGAGCTTCCCCCACTCCATGTATCCACCGCCATAATCATTCACATGAAAATGCCGGATATGATGCTCCTTCCATAGGAAGCTATACTTTTCCTCATATAAAAGATCAAGCTGCCCATGAAAAGCAGCCATTTTTGTATCAAATATCAAATGAATATCCGGGTATCGGTCTACCAACTGGCAGAAATGAAGCATCGGATCCTTCCAATTACATACCACATTCTCAATCAGAAGATCAACTCCGTAATCTGCCGCGACCTCTGGCAGCTGCAGTTCTCCATATGCTTTCAGATTGTTCTCAAACTGCCGGTCACTGGTCATTCCGTCCCAGAGATGCATCACCATCTTTCCGGCTCCGATTTTCTTCGCGATCTGGCAGTTAATCTCAAATCTCGAAAAGGCGTCCTTCCAGTTCTCCACGCCCCCGAGACTGATCGCCTCTCCGATGGACTTCTGACAATGCATCACCGGAAATTGCGCCGGAAGGGTCAGTAGTTCTTCCAGTAAAGCATCCACCTCCGGATACCAGTCGCTGTACATCATAAATTCCAGTCCATCATAGTATAATTCCTTCACAAATTCACGGATCAGATGATAATTCCTTCCATTCGGCCGTCCAATCAGACAGCCTGTTGAGCACAAAATCTTACTCATGATTTCTTTCATTCCTTATTTTATTCCCATTATGCATCATTCCTGCACTTTGGGGCATCTTCCAATTCATATACCAAAAGCATACGCCTGTTATCAAAACGCTCACTATGGTTGCTATGATGCAGGTTTTACGGCTCAATCCGGCTAACCGGTTACCGTAAGTAATGCTATACACACCTAAGTTTGCTACCATATGTACCAGTACTGGTGCAAGAAATCCTGCATATTTTTCATAAACCCATGCAAGAAGAATCCCCATAAGGGTTCCATAAACCGCCTGCACCCAATTTCCATGAAGTCCTCCGAAGATCACTGCAGAAATCAACATCGCCGGTATCACCCCAAAGGTACGTTTCAAGCGTTGATAGGTAACTCCGCGGTAAATGATCTCTTCCGTAACCGGCGAAACCACTCCATATAAGAAGAGTCCGATGAAAAAGCTGACTCCATATTGTGCGTCTGCTACCTGCTGATAACCTGTGGAATTGGAAACCGCACTAAAAAGTCCCATGCCAAAATTCAGGCTGAACGCTGCCCCCAGTCCCAGAACCGCAATCCACAGATATTTCTGTATGACTGCAAAATCTGTGAATTTTTCGCCATTCATAACGCTCGATATTTCATTTCGGATCATAGTCTTAAATGGCAAAAGTGCCAAAATTACCGTGATTGCATACAGAAGCCCTTTCAGGGTATCGGAATGCTCACTTAAATAAGCAATGACCTGATCTCCTGCCATACCGGCTCCGTAATTTACCAGCGCCCATAAAAGTATTTCAATCAGATCCTGCAGCAGGGAATAAAATGCAATGGGCAGCAGGACATAAAGCACCTTGACCATAGACCGCCATGTTGCGATTTCTTCCTTATTCCATTTTGCTTTCAGCCACGTTAGATAATATTTCATTGTTTCGCCTGTCCATTCACTCTTTCATCAGAAACTGCGCCATTTCTTCTATAGAATCCACAATATAATCGGCTCCCGCCTGTTCCAGTTCTCCTTCATCGGCGAAGCCAAAGCTGACCCCGACAGCGGTTACTCCGTGCGTTTTCGCCCCGCAGATATCAAATTTGCGGTCACCTACCATTGCGCATTGACTGTACCGGTCTTCATCCGATAACGCCTGTACTCCAAGCTCTGATAACGCCCGTTCTACAATTTCTTCTTTTCTGCCATGGCTGCCATCCGGAGCACTTCCGACCACTACATCAAAATATTGCATCAAGTCAAAATGTTCCAGTATCTTCCTCACGGAAACCTCCGGTTTACTCGAAGCAATGGCAATTTGGATTCCTTTTTCCTTCATCTGCTGCAGCATCTCCGGCACACCTTCGAAGACCTTATTTTCATAAGCTCCAATCGGAATAAACCGTTCCCGGTATACGGCACAGGCTTCCCAGGCCTTTTTCTCCGGAAATCCATAAAACTGCATGAAACTGTCTGTTAGCGGCGGCCCGATAAATGGCTCCAGCTTCGTAAGATCCGGTTCTTCAATGCCATAATGATGCAATGCGTACTGCACGCATTTTGTAATTCCTTCCCTTGGATCCGTCAACGTTCCATCCAGATCAAATAAACAATATTGGTACATTTTTCTTCCTTCTTATTGTCCTGTATTTTAAGAAAATTGTCTATTCAGAACCCCATTCGTAAAACTGTTGCTAACGCAACTTGATTTTTACTCATGTGGTTACTTCGCCATATAAATCATGGCATATGTCCGCTTGAATGCAAGCATTCATCGTCCATACTGCCATAATTTGCATGGCTCTGAATAGTT
>CAVERH010000055.1:0-19489 GCA_963618065.1 bacterium
GTAACTATTCAGAACTCCATTCGCAAAACCGCTGTTTCACAGCTTATGTTTTGCTCATGTAGTTACTTCGCCATATAAAATTGCTTTTCTGCCTGAATGCAAGCATTCACAGAAAGCAATTTTGCATGGCTCTGAATTGTCACAAATATACAAAAACGAAAAAGAATATTTGAGTATTTTGTGAATTGTGTCATGGAATGCTCTGTGATAGGATGAAAGTGGAAACCGAAAAGAGAAAATCGGTTTCCACTTTTTCAAATTTATGGAAACCCAAATTGGAAAACGGGTTTCCGAAGAGAAAAAGAGAGCCATAGGAAAAAGAAGCTCACAGGAAAGAGAAACTCACAGGAAAGAGAAGTTCACAAAAAAGAGGTAACTCACAGGAAAATGAATTCAGAAGGAGAGACCAATGGTTACGGAAATACAGGAAAAGATCCTGAACGCGGCAATTGAAGAGTTTGCCCAGCGGGGATTGAAATTCACCATGAATGATGTGGCGAAGAACCTTGGTATGAGCAAGAAGACGATTTACACGATCTATGAAAGCAAGGAAGAGATGCTGCTTGCGCTGGCAGATTATTGTTTTCAGGATATTAAGAACAGTGAAAAGGCCATTTTGCAGGACGAATCCATGGATGTCTTAACGAAGATTGAAAAGATCATGGTTGTTCTGCCGGAGAAATATCAGAACATCGGATTGAGTAATCTTTACCAGTTGAAGGAAAAATATCCGCATGTCTATCAGAGAACAGCGAAATATCTGGAAACGGACTGGGATGCAACCATTTCACTGCTGGAGCAGGGAATGCAGGAGGGAAGGATCCGGAAGATTTCCATACCGGTCTTAAAGACGATGCTGGAAAGCACGATCCAACAGTTTTTTGCAAGTGATGTACTGATCCGGAATGGAATCTCCTACGAGGATGCCCTGCAGGAGATGATTCAGATTCTGATTTATGGAATCGATACGGAGAAAGGATATGGAATACGGGACAAGGATTCGGAAAGGAGAACGGGATGACGGATCAGCAGAAACGAATTTACTGGAACAGGGACTGGCAGTTTTTTAAAGGCTTTGAGGAGTCTTATCTTGGACAGCAGGCGATTGGGAAAGTCCAGGAAGCGGAGCAGGTAGAGCTTCCGCATACGGTGCAGGAGGTGCCGCTGCATTATTTTGATGAGAGTCTGTACCAGGGGATTTTCACTTACCGGAAGGTATTCCGGCCGGCTGCGGACTGGCAGGGAAAGCGGGTACTGCTTACGATTGAGGCAGCAGGGCACAGTGCATGGGTATACTTAAACGGGGAACCTCTGAACGAGCATCATTGCGGCTACACGGCATTTCAGACCGATCTTTCACCGACGCTTATTTACGGGGAAGAAAATGTGCTGGTTGTGAAGGTGGACAGCACAGAGAGCCAGAATATTCCTCCCTTTGGAAAAGTGATTGATTATATGACCTTTGGCGGTCTTTACCGGGAAGTATATCTGGAAGTGAAGGAGCAGGATTACATTGCCGATGTGTATCTGATGACGATTCCGGTATTGCTATCATCCGATATGGATAATGAGAAACAATCTGCAGAAATTGATAGGGATGTTCCATATAAGAAGTGGACGCTCCAGAGTGAAATCACCTTACAGCTTCACGGAGAAAAAATTACCCTGAATGCCAAAGATCTGCCTGATTTTCAGGAAAAGCTGTCAAAAAAGGGAGTGATGATCCGGCAGACACTTCTGTGGACAAAGGAGAAAACGGCTTCTTCCAATGCTTATTTACTCGATTGGAATGTGCTGGAGCATACCTTTGAGGAGATCAATGTGTGGGATGTGGAGCATCCGTTCCTGTATATACTGCGTACGGAACTGTATCAGGACGGTGTGTGCTTGGATTCGGTGGAAACGCGGATCGGGTTCCGGGAAGCGATTTTCCGCAGGGACGGCTTTTATCTGAATGGAAAGAAGCTGAAAATACGGGGATTGAACCGGCACCAGAGCTATCCTTACGTGGGGTATGCGATGCCGGAATCCATGCAGAAATGGGATGCGGATATTTTGAAAAACGAACTGAAGCTGAATGCAGTGCGTACCTCGCATTATCCGCAGTCGCAGCATTTCCTTGACCGGTGCGATGAACTGGGGCTTCTGGTGTTCACGGAAATTCCGGGGTGGCAGTACATCGGGGATCAGGAATGGCAGGATCAGGCCGTCAGGAATACAGAGGATATGGTAGTGCAGTACCGGAATCATCCGTCGATTATACTGTGGGGAGTTCGAATTAATGAATCCGAGGATAATGATGCTTTTTATCAAAGGACGAATGCAGCCGTACACAGACTCGATCCAATGAGGCAGACCAGTGGAGTGCGTTACCTGCAAAAAAGCTCGCTGCTTGAAGATGTGTATGCGTTCAATGACTTTTCACATGAAGGAAACAATCGGGGATGCCGGAAGAAAAAGGATGTGACACCGGATGTCTCAAAGGGGTATCTGATCAGTGAGTACAATGGACATATGTTTCCGACGAAGTCCTTTGACTGTGAAAAGCACCGGGTCGAGCATCTCCTGCGTCATGCGAATGTTTTGGATGCCTATTATGGAGAAGAGGAGATTGCCGGGGGCTTTGGCTGGTGCATGTTTGATTACAATACCCACAAGGATTTTGGAAGCGGTGACCGGGTCTGCTATCATGGTGTGCTTGACCTGTTCCGGAATCCGAAGCTGGCAGCAGCACTCTATGCAAGTCAGGGGGAAGAGGATGTTCTGGAAATCACGTCTTCCATGGATATCGGGGAGTATCCGGCCTGCCTCATACGGGATGTCTACGCTGTGACGAATGCAGACAGCGTGAAGCTTTATAAGAATGACCGGTTTGTCAAAGAGTTTCAGGCAGCGGATTCCCCTTATACCCACCTGCCGCATGGACCAATTGCCATCGATGATTTTATCGGCGGACTTTTGCAGAACGGGGAGAACTTTTCCGAGGGAAAGGCAAGGGATGTGAAGAAGGTTCTGCAGTCCGTGAGTAAGAACGGACTGAATCATCTGCCGGCAGGAACTATCCTTCTTGCGGCAAAATGTATGCTGCTGCGGGGGATGAAAATGGCGGATGCAGTTGAGCTTTATAACAAATATATCGGTAACTGGGGAGGAACGGCAACGGAATACCGGTTTGAAGCGGTCCGTGACGGTAAAGTCGTGAAAACGGTAAAGAAACGCCCTGTGAATAAGCCACAGCTACTGGTAGATTGTTCGCATACACGTCTCACAGAAAAATCGACGTATGATGTGGCTGCGATCCGGCTGCGGGCAGTGAGTGAGGAAGGAGGTACGTTAAGCTTCTGTAATGAACCGTTGACCTTGTCGGTAAAGGGACCGATTTCGATTATTGGTCCATCGACGATCAGTTTACAGGGCGGCATGGGCGGAACCTATGTACGCACCTGCGGAACGGAGGGGAGTGCAGAGCTTACCATAACTGGAGCCCTTCTGGGAGAACATATGGTTAAATTTGAGGTAGCCTGTACGGGTCAGATGGATGATGTGAAATAAATGGATGGAGTGCAGAATGGGTAGAAGAAAAAAGGAGGTAGAGGCATGAAGCTGAATGGAAAGGAAAAAATTTCGTATGGATTGGGTGCAGTAGGCAAAGATATGGTATATATGCTTTCTGCAAGTTATGTACTTTATTATTATCAGGATATTCTGGGAGTGAGCGCGGTTGCGATGGGCGTGATCCTGCTTGTTGCGCGGATCTTTGATGCGTTCAATGATCCGCTTATGGGTGTCATCGTGGAAAAGACGAAAACCCGTTGGGGAAAATTCCGGCCGTGGCTGATGATCGGAACACTTTTAAATGCAGTGATTCTGTTTTTGATGTTTGCAGCGCCGCCTGCACTTTCCGGAGGCGGACTTGTGGCCTATGCAGCGGTATTTTACATTCTATGGGGAGTGACCTACACCATGATGGATATTCCGTTCTGGTCCATGATTCCGGCGTTCACTGAAAGCGGTAAGGAAAGAGAGAATCTGACAACACTGGCAAGATCCTGTGCCGGTGTAGGTTCCGCGTTGATTACCGTGGTTACCATGATTGTTGTACCTGCTCTGGGAAGGATCTTCCTGGGAAACTCGGAGAAGGCTGCTGTTGCAAGAGAAGTGGAGCGATGCGGTTTTCAGTGGTTTGCACTGATCATAGCGGTTTTATTCATCATTATGATCAGCATTACCTGCTTCAACATCAAAGAAAAATCTACCGTGGATCTGAACGCTCCCTCGGTAAAGCAGATGTTCCGGGCACTTGTATCCAACGATCAGGCAATGACCGTTGTGATTACGATTGTGCTCATTAACTGTTCCATTTATATTACCTCGAATCTTCTGATCTATTTCTTCAAATATGATATTGGCGGGGCAAACTGGAATGACAGCTATGTTCTGTTTAATACCTTTGGAGGTGCAGTCCAGATTCTTTCGATGATGATCTTTTATCCGTTGCTGCGTAAGGCAATCAGTGCACTTAAGGTCTTTTACGTCAGCGCAGTCATGGCAGTCGGAGGATATCTGGCACTGCTTGCCATGATGTTTATGGGACTTACCAATGTATATTTCCTGCTGATTCCGGGCTTCTTCGTGTTCGCAGCGTTCGGAATGCTGACCGTATTAACGACCGTTTTCCTTGCCAATACCGTGGATTACGGAGAGTTGAAGAACTATCGCCGGGATGAGAGCATCACCTTTTCCATGCAGACCTTCGTGGTAAAGCTGGCAAGCGGCGTGGCTGCCATGATTGCGGCACTGGCGTTGAATTTCAGCAACATTCAGCAGGATACCGCTGCGGATGTAGCGCAGCTGGCGGCAGAGAACAGCTATGGCCCTTCGCTTGTAATTCTTCGTATGACCATGACGGTTCTGCCGGTTATTGGGCTTCTTGCCGCTACTTTGATTTTTGCAAGACATTATATATTAAATGACGCCAAACTTGCAGAAATCAATCAGACACTAAAAGAAAGAAAACAACCGTAGACAGCTTATACCGTAACAGAAAGGAAGCAGTACAATGATTTATGCGGAGAATGGAAAGTTTTTACTGGAAACAGAACACACGACCTATGCGTTCTGTGTGGATCCGGCAGGGAATCTGCAGCATCTATATTATGGAGAAAAGCTGAATCTGGGTGTATTCTGGCAGGAGTCACTGGATGCATTGAAAACGCGTATTTTTAATCCCAATGGATGCAGTATCATTCAGGATCCGATGTATCCGGCAGTATCACTGGATGATGTGTGTCTGGAGGTGTCCGGTCGTGGAAAGGGGGATATGGCACAGCCCTTTGTGGAGCTTACCTATCCCGATGGAAGCCGGACGAGTGACTTCCGGTTTCGGGATTTTGAAATCATGGAAAAGCAGGCTCCGGAAGGACTTCCGGGTGCCTATGATGAAACGGAAAACGCCCAATCCCTTGTTCTCCATATGGAAGACCGGAATGGGAAAGTCCGGCTATCACTGATTTATAGTGTGCTGGAGGACTGCGACTGCATTACCCGGTTTGCAGTTGTGAAAAATGAGGGAAGCGAACCAGTGATTTTGGAGCGTCTGATGAGCACCCAGCTTGACCTGCGTACGCGGGGCAGACAGAAGATTTTAAGCTTTCACGGAGAATGGGCGCGGGAAATGCAGCCCTGTGAAACGCTCCTGCAATCCGGCAGCTTCCAGATTGAGTCCACAACCGGCTTTTCCTCCAATAAAGCCAATCCCTTTTTCATCTGCGGTGAGGCAGACACCCAGGAGGACTACGGAGCCTGCTATGGCTTTAACCTGATTTATTCCGGAAATCACCGGGAAACGGTCGAGTGCAATGCCCATGGCAGGGTGCGGATTTTACAGGGAATGCATCCGGATTTCTTTCAAAAGTCATTGGATGAGGGAGAAAGCTTTGCTTCACCGGAGGCAGTGCTTACTTTTTCAAGGGAGGGCTATGGCGGGATCAGCCGGAACATGCACCGCTTTGTAAGGGAGCATATTGTGCGTGGAACATGGAAGAAGAAGGAGCGGCCGATTCTGATTAATTCGTGGGAAGCCATGTATTTTGATGTGAAGGAGCGGAAGCTTTTAAAGCTTGCCCGGCAGGCGGCAGAGGCTGGGATTGAGCTTTTTGTGCTGGATGACGGATGGTTTGGTGAACGTGAAAATGACCAGAAAGCATTAGGGGACTGGCAGGATAATTTAGGAAAGCTTCCGGACGGACTTGGCGGATTATCTGCGAAAATCCATGCAATGGGACTGAAATTCGGAATCTGGGTCGAGCCGGAAATGATCAGTGAGAATTCGAAGCTCTACCGGGAGCATCCGGAGTATGCGGTACGGATTCCCGGGAAGGCAGCAGCCGTAGGGCGGAACCAGATGCTTTTAGATCTGACGCAGACCAGGGTGCAGGATCGGATCATCGCGGATATGAGCGATGTTTTCCGAAGAGGACAGGTGGATTATGTGAAATGGGATATGAACCGTCACATGTCCGACTATTACAGCCCGGCGCTTCCTAAGGAGGAGCAGGGAGAATTTGCGCACCGTTATCTGTTGGGCTTGTACCGGGTATTGGGAGAACTGACGAGCCGTTTTCCGGAGGTCTTGTTTGAAGGCTGTGCCTCCGGAGGCAACCGGTTTGACTTAGGAATACTGTGTTACATGCCGCAGCTCTGGGTGAGTGACTGTACAGATGCCATAGCACGGGCGAAAATCCAGAACGGCTGCAGCTTTGGGTATCCCCAGTCTGTTATGGGAGCTCATGTGTCCTCCTGTCCGAATCACCAGACCCTGCGTGTAACACCGTTACACAGCCGTTTCGCCGTTGCCTGTGGAGGAATCCTTGGGTATGAATGTAATCTTTGTGACCTGTCGAAAGAGGAGCTTAAGAAGATCCGGGAGGAGATTTCTTTTTATAAAAAGTGGCGTAAGGTATTGCAGTTTGGTGAGATGTATCGACTGCATGGGTTATCAGCAGAAGGAACACATGACACGGATGTCATTCGTTGGAACTTTGTGTCAGAGGATCATGACAAGGCTGTTGGTATTCTGTTGAATGGACTGGTTCATGCGAATGACACGCACCGATTTTTTAAGACAAAGGGACTTGACGATACGAAGCAGTATCATTTTTACCATATTCCGCAGAAGGTGGATCTTACCAGAATGGGGGATCTCATCAACACCGCTTCTCCTGTGCACATCCGGCCGAATTCTGTGGTTCACCAGGTCGTGACACATCTCATAACAATGGAGGGCGAGACGGAAGAGCTTCATGTGCCGGGGGATCTGCTCAATAAGGCAGGAGTAGTGCTTTCTCCGAACTTTGGCGGCACCGGCTTCGAAACCGGTACTGCACTTTTTCAGGACTTTGATGCAAGGATCTACTTAATGGAAGCGGAGTGTATAAAATCATGAATTCCTTCCCATACTAAAAGATGTCCAGGAACATATTAGCAGGAAAGGAAGTAGAATCATGATTTTAAAGGAAAAAGAACGAGCAGCACTTGAAGATTTACAGACACAGGAAAAAAGCTGTGTGGAGAAGTATGAAAAGTATGCAGATCAGGCGAAGGATCCGGAGCTGAAGTCTCTCTTCCGGACACTTCAGAAGGAGGAGCAGAAGCATTACGATTCTCTCGGTCAGGTGCTTGCAGGAACGGTTCCGGAATGTAACTGCAACGACAGTGCAGGACGTGATTACAAGCCCAAGGCTGCCTACAATGACATGACGAATCCGGAAGATAAGCAGAATGATGCGTTTCTTGCAACCGATTGTATCGGTACGGAAAAGCTGGTTTCCGGAGAATACAATACGGACGTCTTTGTATTTGGAGAAAGCGGTGTCCGCAAGCTTCTTGCCGATATTCAGATTGAAGAACAGAATCATGCGGAGATGCTTTATAAATACAAGCTGGCAAACGGAATGCAGTAAAGGAGAAACATAGACCTGGCTGCAATGAATTAGTAAAGAACCCCGAAGGAAATTCCTTCGGGGTTTTTTATTAAATTGTGTTAAAAGATAATTCCCCATATATTCCAATCTGCATGTTGAAGCGTAGAAACAGGAATGATATACTATTCCTATACAGACCATACAAGTGGGGGTATGTTATGGATTGTTTTGAGGAACGATATAAAGAGGAATTACATAATCAGGAAATTCATGCAAATCATTGTACGATGAAGGGCTTTTTATGGATATTGGCATGCATTACCCTTGTGTGGCTTTTGACTATTACGAATGTTTTTATTGTGGATAAGATTCCCATGACCATTGCCTTTGTAATCTGTGCGGTGATTTGTATTTTTATGCGGCTGGTCAATTATAAGGATAAAATGGATGCTCCTTGGGTGAAATACTGGTTTGTTGCAATGATCTGCGTGATTACAGGGGTGATAGGGACATTTCTCACCTTTCATGCGACACTTGTTTATGTGCTGCCCCTGTTGTTTGCGATTCAGTACCGGGAACGAAATGTGTTATGGTTTGCTTACTTTGCGGATGGAATTGCCATATTAGTGAGTATGCTGTTGGGCTTTTACTATGGAATCTGTGATCTGAATATGCTCTATGCAAGCAACCATACGAGGGCGTGGTATCTGGGCAGAATGACAGAGGATGTCATTCCTATTCCGTTTAACGAAGATGTGAATTTTGTGATTGTGGTTTACGGTGTGTTCCCCAGGATGATTATTCTGCTTGTATTTGTTGTTATGCTCCGGTATATCATTATCAGCAATCAGGAGGATGCCACACGTATTGCAGAGCTTACTTATCGGAAAGAACTGGATGTATCCACCCAGTTGTTCAATAAGAATAAATATGAGGAAATGATAGAACAGTATTATCCGAAAAAGGCCTGGGTAGCAGCTGTTTTCTGGGATGTAAACAATCTGAAGCAGACAAATGACCGGTTCGGGCATGCTGCAGGTGATGTTTTATTGGAAACGGTGTCTTCCAAATTGAACGAGCAGACGAATGAACGCAGACGGGCATATCGTGTTGGTGGGGATGAGTTTATCATGATGGTGGAAAATCCGGTTCCCGGAGAGCCGGAAGAGATCATCCGAAACGTGCGGGAGCAGTTGAAGAAATACCGTGAGGATGGTGGATTAGAGGTCTCCTGTGCTGTCGGCTGGGCAGAAGGATCTGGCAGTCAGATAAAGACAATTGTCCGTAAGGCAGACGAACGGATGTATGAAGATAAGCTCAGAAGTAAGCAGGGGAGATAGAATTAGAAATGAGGAAAGTTAATCAATATGTATAAGACAAAGAAACGTGTTTTTGATATTATTCAGATTGGAAACCGCAGGGACTTTATAAGCAGTGCATTTGATTTTTTTATTGTAGTGACCATTGTGCTGAATCTGTTCGTGACCTTATTTCAGACATTTGACGAGTCGGCGCCTTATGCCAATGTATTGGACGGGCTGGAGCTTATCACGATTCTTATTTTTTCAGTGGAATATGTATTGCGTGTCTGGACCGCAGATTTGCTGTATCCGAATAAGCCATACTGGAAAGCAGTAGTGACCTTTGTGTTTTCCCTTTATGGGCTGATCGATTTTTTTACTTTTTTTCCTTATTATCTGCCGATTGTATTCCCCATGGGGGCAGTTGCATTCCGAATGTTCCGCGTGATCCGGATCTTTCGCCTGTTCCGGGTCAACGCACAGTATGATGCCTTTAATGTGATTATTAATGTCTTAAATGATAAGAAGAATCAGTTGATTTCCTCGATCTGCATGCTTCTGATCTTTATGGTGGCAGCTTCCCTGTGCATGTACAGTCTGGAGCATGAGGCGCAGCCGGAACAGTTCGCCAATGCATTTTCGGGAATCTGGTGGTCGGTTTCAACGCTGCTGACGGTGGGATATGGTGACATCTATCCGGTGACTACAATGGGAAAGGTCATGGCAATAGTCATTTCCTTTCTGGGTGTGGGAATGGTTGCGATTCCAACCGGTATTATTTCCGCAGGTTTCGTGGAGCAGTACACGAAGCTGCGTATGATGGCCTTTCATTCCGAAGAACATGAATTAAAATTTGTCACATCCATAATTCCGCAGGGACATTCCTGGTGCCGGAAAAAGGTAAAAGAGGTTGCTTTTCCACCGCAGATTATTCTGGTTACGGTTATCCGGAACGGAGAGGCACTGGTTCCGAACGGTGATACGGTCATGCTGGAAAATGACACACTTGTTATTGGAGCAAAGCATTATAACGGTGATGAATATATCAATCTGAAAGAAATCATTGTGAAACAGGAAAATGAATGGGTTGGTAAGCAGATCAAGGATCTGGATATTTCCCGACAGGAATTGATTGTCATGATCCGGCGTAAAAACCGGACGATTATTCCCAATGGACTTACCTATATTAAAGAGGGGGATGCGGTAGTGCTGTATTCCAAACTGAAGGATGCGGACTAAGGGAGTGAAAAGTGAAAAAACTGTGAACTTTCGAAATCCGGGCATTTCGTCACAAATTGCACACATTTAACTGATATTCTGCTACTACGATCAACAAATATCGTAGTAGCTTTTTTGTGCAGAGCACTTAGAGAAAGCGAGCCAAAGGCGAAGCTTGAACTTAGTGCGAGCCAGTCCGGAACACTTAATGAATGCAAGTCGAAGACGTAGCATGAATTTAGTGAGAGGGACAAACAGAGCACTTAGTGAAAGCGAGTTAAAGAGACATTGAAGGGAGAATTTACATGGAGGATATCAAGCAGTACCGGCATGAGAACAAATACAACATTACTTATGCGCAGTACTTATCATTACGGCAGCGGCTCCGTGCGGTGATGAAGCCGGATCCACATACCGGAAAGGATGGAACCTACCGCATCCGCAGCATTTATTTTGATAACCTTGCAGATAAAGCACTGCTGGAAAAACAGGAAGGAGTTCCCTATCGTGAAAAGTTCAGGATCCGGTATTATAACGATGATCTTTCACACCTCACACTGGAAAAGAAAATCAAGAACCGGTCGCTGACCAGAAAGGAGAGCGCCCCGCTTTCCAAAGAAGAATGTGAAAAGCTCCTTGCAGGTGACATTGCTTTTATGAGAGAGCACCCACAGCCGCTTGTGAGGGAGCTGTATCTGAAAATGCAGCAGCAGCTTTTGAAACCGCGGGTGCTGGTATCTTATCTGCGCGAGCCTTATATTTACGTAGCAGGAAACGTGAGGGTGACCTTTGACTGGGCGATACGGACCAGCATGTGGGAGCAGGATTTTCTGCTGGAGGAGGTCTATGACATCAGCTGCCACGCAGGCAATGGAGTGGAGGATTCACCGGATTCCATGCTGATGGAGGTAAAGTATGATAACTTCCTGCCGGAGATTATAAAGCTCCTGTTACAGACCGATGATGTGAGACAGAGAGCTTTTTCCAAGTATGGAGCCAGCAGACGCTTTGGATAAAGCAGATTTTGCATGGCTCAGAATAGACGAATAGAATAATACATAAATTTTGGAGGTAAGAAATGACTTTTAACGATATTTTCAAATCAAGTTTTTTAGAGAGTGTGACGGAATTTTCTCTGTCGGAGGTACTTCTGGCAATGCTGTTTTCTGTGATTGTGGGACTGTTTATTTTCTGGGTGTATAAGAAGACGTTTACCGGAATCCTGTATTCCTCCGGCTTTGCACTTACGCTGATCGGGCTGACACTTGTTACAACACTGGTCATTATTGCGGTAACCTCAAATGTGGTGCTATCCCTTGGTATGGTTGGTGCGTTGTCCATCGTACGTTTCCGGACAGCCATCAAAGAGCCAATGGAGATTGTGTTCCTGTTTTGGTCCATAGCGGTCGGCATCGTCATTGGAGCAGGAATGATTCCCCTTGCAGTTTTGGGATCGGTGATTATCGGTATCATTCTTATTATTTTTGCTAACCGGAAAAATGTGGAGAGCGCATATATTCTTGTCCTGAATTGCGAGAATGAAGAAGCGGAAAACACTGCAGCAGAACTGTTAAAAAGCACTGTGAAAAAGTATCGGATCAAGTCCAAAACAGTAAACGCTGATGGAATCGAGCTGACCACAGAGTTAAAGATCAAGGATGATAAAATGGCATTTGTGAACCGGATGAATGAAATTGCAGGCGTGAAGAATGCCACATTGGTCAGCTATAATGGAGTATATATGTCATAGGAGGAAGCATGACAGAGCATAAGTATATCGGTAAAATCGTTGGTGCGCTGATGGCAGCGGCGGTTGCTTTCTGTCTGGTGGTCACACTGTTTGCGGATCGCTTTGTGGCAGTTTCGGGAAGCAGCGCAGCAACGATGGAATATGAAAGTACCTTATTTGATACGTCTGAGATTATGACGGTGAACATTATTATGGATGAGGATCAATGGCAGGAGCTTTTGGACAATGCCATTTCAGAAAAATATTATGCATGTGACGTGGAAATTAATGGGGAAACGATTTCCAATGTCGGAATCCGTACAAAGGGAAATACCAGTTTAAGCTCGATCGCGAACGATCCGGATACCGACCGTTACAGCTTTAAGATAGAATTTGATAAATATGTGGACGGGCAGACCTGTATGGGCTTAGATAAGCTTGTCCTCAATAATAATTTCGCAGATGCCACCAACCGGAAGGAAGCATTGGTCTATGATATGTTTCAGTACCTTGGGGCGGATGCTTCTTTATATAATTATGCCAAAATCAGCGTAAATGGAGAGTACTGGGGAACCTACCTGGCACTCGAAGCGGTCGAGGACAGCTTCAAGCTCCGGAATTACGGAGTATCTGATGGAAAACTGTATAAGCCGGAAACAATGGGAATGGGAAATGACCAGAAAGAAGAAGGTGAGAAGCCGGATGGAACGTTTGCGGAAAATCCTCCGCAACGACCGGATGACATGAATTTCGATGACCTGCCGTCTCCACCAGAGCAAGAAGAGGGCATCAATTCAGATATGTCGGATAGAAATGCAGACATTGATGCTGATACCGATGTAGATAGCGATATCAATACATTCGACAGCTCAGAAGGAGATTTGGAAAAAGACAGCAATTCGAAGGACAGACCGGAGAGACCACAGGGAGACTCTGATAAAGCCGGCAAGGATGAAAAATTCAAAAATCCACAAGGCGGTCACGATGACTTTGGCGGTTCCGGCAATCGCAACGGCGGCGCAGACCTCAATTATACCGATGATGACACAGACAGCTACAGCACTATCTGGGATGGTGCAGATGGCAAGGTTACGGACAGTGATAAGGAACGGGTAGTTACAGCGATTAAAAATATCAATGAGGGAACGGATCTTACCACATACCTTGACGTAGACAATATTCTGAAATATATGGCAGTACATGAATTTGTTGTAAATCTGGACAGCTTAAGCGGCAATATGGCTCACAATTACTATCTGTATGAAAATGACGGGCAGCTGAACATCGTTCCATGGGATTATAACCTTTCCTTCGGAGGAATGACGAACGGTGAAATGGGCGGTGGTCCGGGAAGAAATTTCTCAGAAAGCAGCGGGGCAGCCAGCATGATTAACGATCCGATTGATACACCGTTTGACGGAACGGACTTCTTTGATGCATTACTGGAAAACGAAGAATATCTTGCACAGTACCACGAATACCTGCGGCAGTTGGCACAAGAGTATGTACAGGGCGGCAGATTACAGGAAGTGTGGGAGCGTCTGGATACACAGACGGATGAACTGATTGAAACTGATCCGACTGCATTTTATACCGCAGAGGAATATGAAGAGGCAAAGGATACATTATGGACGGTTCTGCAATTACGGGCAGAAAGTGTGCTGGGACAGTTAGACGGCACGATTCCTTCTACCGACGACGGACAACAGAATGCACAGGATACCCTGATTGACGGAAATGGAATCGATCTGTCCGTCATGGGAGAATTCAATCATTAGATGGTTTCTTCAAAAGCAATTGATTTTGCGGCAAGAAACTGGATGATGTATTGATCCCAGAGTCTTTCCGCTGATTTATCCATGACAAAGCTGTGATAAGACACCGCAGTAATGAGAGTAAGAGCGCCCTCCTGATATTTGATGTTCAAGACCAGCTGGTCAAGCTGTTCGGGCAGGGCGTCATGCTCTTTGTTAAAGCATTCAGAAGTAAAGAGAGCTTTGATCTTATCCGGTTTCAAATAGAGTGTAAAATGGAAGCGAACAGGAGTCCTTTTTCCACGGATGAACTGGAAACAAAGCTCCTGCAGATCCTTCCAGCAGGAAAACCGGTAGGAAGTCTCCTCATCCGGCGCATTCACATCTCCCTTGTAAAAGGCTGGAACAATATGCCCGTCAATGGAAAAGGTGTTGTACGTCGTAATGGAGGCTTCCGCCAGTAAAAAGTCCTCAAAGCAGTCGGATTTTAATAAAATTCCCATAAAGTTTTTGGTTTCGGTAATTTTCAGTGCTTTCACAGATACCTCGTCATATCGTATCGGAACTATTCGGCCTTGAAGCGTTCGACCTGTTCTGTGATCAGGGCATGATCTTCAAAGTAGTTGATCTTCATGGAATTCTTTACATCAGCAAGTGTCTGTGCGGCTACCTTTTCTGCTTCAATGGAGCCCTTGTGAAGAATTTCATAAACAGCAGGGATGTCCTTTTCCCATTCCTTACGGCGTGCACGGATCGGTGCCAGTTCCTCCTGAAGAACGTTGTTCAGGAACTTCTTCACCTTCACATCGCCTAAGCCGCCTCTCTGATAATGTTCCTTCAATTCATCTAAATTAGCATAATCCGGAAGATATTCTGCAAACTGGTCATCATGGCAGAAAGCATCCAGATAAGTAAATACCGTGTTGCCCTCAAGATGTCCGGGATCGGAAACCTGTAAATGGGTAGGATCGGTGTACATGGACATGATTTTCCTGCGGACTTCCTCTTCCGTATCGGAAAGGTAGATGCAGTTGCCAAGGGATTTGCTCATTTTGGCCTTGCCGTCTGTACCGGGAAGACGCAGGCAGGCTTTATTATCCGGTAAAAGGATCTCCGGCTCGACCAAGGTTTCTCCATAAACGGCGTTGAATTTGCGGACGATTTCCTTTGTCTGCTCGAGCATCGGAAGCTGATCCTCACCAACCGGAACGGTGGTTGCCTTGAATGCGGTGATATCGGCAGCCTGACTGATCGGATAGGTAAAGAATCCGACCGGTATGCTGGCTTCGAAATTACGCATCTGGATTTCGGACTTTACAGTAGGATTACGCTGCAGTCTGGATACCGTAACCAGGTTCATATAGTAAAAGGACAGTTCACAAAGCTCCGGAATCTGCGACTGGATGAACAGGGTAGATTTCTCAGGATCGAGACCGCAGGATAAATAATCAAGCGCAACTTCAATAATGTTCTGACGAACCTTCTCCGGGTTCTCTGCATTATCGGTGAGTGCCTGGGCATCTGCAATCATAATATAAATGCTGTCATATTTGCCGGAGTTCTGAAGCTCGACACGTCTGCGGAGAGAGCCCACATAATGACCGACATGAAGTCTTCCGGTAGGACGGTCTCCTGTTAAAATAATCTTTGGCATTTTTTTAACCTCGTTTCTATGATCTTCAACTTATTTTTGACAAATTTTATAGCGTTTTGCGGCGCTTCTTATAGTATACACTATCCGTCAGGAAAAGCAAAGCGCGGAATCTAGGTAAACCACCGGCCGGTGGCTCCGCAGGGAAGTACCAGTCCGTTTGAGGAAACCGGCAGTCCGATTTCAGAGGACTGTACCTCACCGCCACGCTTTTTCTGGATAACGGTGCTTAACATATAGCTTAATACGGCAGGCTGCAGGCCTGTTGTATAGGAATTAATGAGGAAAAACAGGGCGTCATCGCTTAAGAGCTGGGAAGCCAGTTCCACGAAGGGATAAATGCTTTCCTCAATCTTCCAGATTTCTCCCTTGGGGCCGCGCCCGTAGGAGGGAGGATCCATAATGATTCCATCGTATTTGTTGCCGCGGCGGATTTCACGTTCTACGAATTTGACGCAGTCATCCACCAGCCAGCGGATCGGGGCATCCTCTAAGTGGGAAGCTGCCGCATTTTCTTTCGCCCAGGTGACCATGCCCTTGGAAGCATCAACATGGGTAACACTTGCTCCGGCACTCGCAGCTACGAGGGTAGCACCGCCGGTATAGGCGAAGAGGTTCAACACCTTCACAGGACGCTTGGCCTGCCGGATGCGTTCCCCACACCAGTCCCAGTTGACCGCCTGCTCCGGAAAAAGTCCGGTGTGCTTGAAGCTGAACGGCTTTAACCGGAAATTCAGCTCACGGTAAGAAATGGTCCACTCCTGTGGCAGTTTAAAGAATTCCCATTCGCCGCCGCCCTTGGAGCTGCGGTGATAATGTCCGTTTAAACGGTTCCATTCGGGGACGGTTTTCCCGGTCTTCCAGATGACCTGCGGATCCGGACGCAGGAGAATATATTTGCCCCAACGCTCCAGCTTTTCCCCACAGGAGGTATCTATTACTTCATAATCCTTCCAATGATCTGCAATCCACATATTTGGCTCCTTCTGCCTCTTTCTAATAAGAAAATAAGTAATTTCATAATTATCTGCTTATGATGAATACTGTGCTTTACTCACGAATTCGCACTTCGTGCTTTACATCCTGCTTGTTTTTCTTTTCACTCATTACATCATATATGTAATTTAGGTAAAAAAGCAAGGTTTTTATTTGAATTCATATGGCTATATGATATGATAATCGTATTGGGTTTATATACAATGAAAGTAAGCCGGCTGAAGCTTGGACATTTGTTTTGCCGGTTTGGAGGCTGAGATGAACAGAGCATATTTACAGGATAAAAAGAGAATTGTCATTAAGATCGGTACATCCACGATTACCCATACCGACACCGGACATCTGAATCTGGTGAAGATTGAGAAGTTTGTGCGGATTCTTACCGATATCCATAATCAGGATAAAGACCTCATCATCGTTTCTTCCGGAGCGATCGGAGCAGGAAGAAAGGCACTTGGCATCAAGGAAAGACCGACGGAGCTTTCCCTGAAACAGGCCTGTGCGGCAGTCGGACAAGCGCGGCTGATGATGATATATCAGAAGCTTTTTGCCGAATACAATCAGACGATTGCGCAGGTTCTGGTGACCAAGGGCGTGATTACGAACGGGATCAGCAGAGCGAATGCCGAGAATACCATGCAGGAGCTGCTGGCTCTTGGTGTCATTCCGATTGTCAATGAGAACGACGTGGTTTCCACCGATCAGATCCAGAATGGAAACTTCGGTGATAACGATACATTGTCTGCACTGGTGGCAGAAATGGTCGGTGCGGATCTGCTGATCTTGTTAACCGATATTGATGGGCTTTATACCGATAATCCGAGAAATAATCCGGATGCTCAGTTTATCAGCTGCGTGGAAAAGATCGATGAAGACCTGCTTTCCTGTGCAAAAGGATCGGACAGCGCATTTGGAACCGGCGGCATGACAACGAAGCTTGCAGCCGCAGAGATCGCAAATGAAGCCGGAACCGATATGGTGATTGCAAACGGGGATGACCCTGTCAATGTCATCCGTATTCTGGAGGGCAAAGAGGTCGGAACCCTGTTTAAGGCATAGAGGGAATGAGAGGAAGCAATAAACAGAAATGAAGCAGTTGATAGAAAGCATGGAATGTTCACAGATTTTTACCATGATCCTTGCAGCCGTTTTACTGGTGATTCTGGTATTTCTGGTTGTCTTTCTCCTACGGAGAAGAAGACCGAAGACGCGGAGCTATGATGAAATGGAGGGGCACGAATTTGAGTATTTCTGTGCCGATCTTTTGGAAAAACGCGGCTTTGAAGAGGTGGAGGTCACCAAAGGAAGCGGTGACTATGGGGTGGACATTCTTGCAGAAAAGGATGGTGTCACCTATGCCATCCAGTGCAAGCGGTACGATGGCCCGGTCGGCGTGAAAGCGGTGCAGGAGGCCTATGCCGGACGGGATTATTATGACCGTATGGTGGGAGCGGTACTGACGAACCAGTACTTTACCACTCCGGCTGTCGAGGCAGCGAAGAAGCTCAAAATTCTGCTGTGGGATGGTGGATATTTAGAGAGCATGATGGAGGAAGAATAAAGATGGCGGGGGCTGTGGCAGCCTCCACCATAAGTAGTTTCTAAAAATTAACCGAGCTGATGAATAAACAATCCGCTGCGGAGCTTGGGCTCGAACCAAGTGGACTTCGGTGGCATCAAAAGACCGGCATCCGCAACCTTGAGAAGCTCCTGAATGGAGGTTGCATACATGGAGAATGCAACGGTGCAGTCCTTAGCAACACGCTTTTCCAGTTCGGAAAGTCCGCGGATTCCTCCAACGAAATCAATGCGGTGATCCGTTCTGGGATCTGCAATCTGAAGAACCGGCCCAAGCAGGTTATTCTGTAAAATCGAAACATCCAGCCCTTCTACCGGATCATCTGCAAGTAAACGCTTGTCTGCGGTAAGCTTGTACCAGCCATCACTTAAATACATACCGAAGGTACCTTTTTCTTCCGGAGCAAACGGTGTTTGACCAAGATAGGAAACGGTAAAACCGGCATTCCGTACAGCAGCTAAAAAGTCTTCCTTCGTCATCCCGGCAAGATCCTTTACCACGCGGTTATAGGGCATGATATAAAGCTGGTCATCCGGGAAAAGCACGGAAAGAAAACGGTTGAATTCTTCTTGACCAGTGTAGTCAGGGTGCTGCCGGCGGCGCTTTAGGCCAACCTTTACAGCAGAAGCACAGCGGTGATGACCGTCTGCAATATAAGTGCAAGGAATGGCGGCGAAAGCCTCTTCCAGTTCTTTAATGACACTATCGTCAGAAATCACCCAGATACGGTGTGTAATGCCGTCCGGAGATGTAAAGTCGTATACGGGCGTCTTTTTCTTTTCTTTTTCCACAATCTGATTGATGGCATCCGCCGAACGGTAGACTAAGAAGATCGGACCGGTCTGGGCATTCGTGCGGTCTACGTGACTGATGCGGTCAATCTCCTTCTCTTCCCGGGTGTTTTCGTGCTTCTTAATGATACCGTTCAGATAGTCGTCAATGGAGGAACAGCCCACAATACCGGTCTGGGTGCGGCCATTCATCGTAAGCTCGTAAATGTAGAAGCAGGGCTTATTTTCCATCAGAAAAGAGCCGTCAGCAATCATTTCTTCCAGGGTCTCCCGGGCTTTTTCGTAAACACGGTCATCATAAGTATCAACCGAATCGTCAAACTGGGTCTCGGCACGGTCAATTTTTAAAAAGGAAAGGGGCTCCCTGTTTACTTCCGCACAGGCCTCCTTCCGGTTGTATACATCATAGGGCAGTGCTGCAATCCGGTCAGCAAGTGCAGGCTCCGGACGGACACTTTGAAAGGGGGTAATTTTTGGCATAATTTTTCTCCTTTGTGTTTGCGTAACAGATGTAACAGTTGTTTGTTTCGCATTTCCATAGTTTTTTT
>CAVERH010000056.1:0-19313 GCA_963618065.1 bacterium
TAAAAACAAAAAAATTGATTATTATTTTCAAACGAAGGACTTTGTATCAACTCCAGAAGACATGATCGTATTAATTGGAAATTCTTCTGTTTGGATACAAAACACGTTAAATAAAATACAATCCAAACATTCTGCACATATTATTCTAATCAGCAATACTCCTTACAAATCTTTCATAATTAACATTTGTACAGATTTTTCAAAATCAATGATGGATATTCTTTCTTACCTGCAAAATGATTGCAAAAAGAAAAGTATTGCTTTATACGGAATCAATATGTCCTCTTCTACAGATCTGCAGAAATTACAAGGATTTACATCAGAGGAACATATTTATTACAGCAACTGTGATTTATTATTATGTTTTAATGAATTTTATAAAAATATTGATCTTTATGATGCCGTAATATGTGCAAATGATTATGCTGCGATTTCTTTATTACAAAATTTAAAACAAATTGCACCTTCGCAGGTTAAACGACTTTTCGTTATTAGTTTTTCCAATTTATATATTACACAGATTTACAAGCCTTCCATTACTTCTGTTTCCCTGAATTACTATGAATATGGAAAAATTGCAATTAATTTATACCGGATGATATTAAAAAATCCAGAAATTTTGACAGGTACATTGAATGTTAAAAGCATTATTATACCTCGGGAAACTACCAGAAATATACCTTTTAGTAAATTAAATTATAAGAATCAATTTGAAAGTTCTGAAAATATGGATTTTTATAAAGATAAGGAGATTTTTGATCTTCTTATCTTAGAAAAACTATTCTTAACAATGAACAGTATTGATATTAATATCATAAAATTGCTAAATAATGGACTTTCTTATGAACAGATCTCGCAGGAATTATTTATTTCCGTAAATGGTATTAAATATCGTTTAAATAAACTTCTCAATGCCTGTAATGTAAAAGACAGAAAAGAATTACTAAACATTTATAAAAAATACTTTTCAGATTAATTATAAAGTGTTATACAATGCTACAATAAATACGATAGTTACGATAAATAAACGCTGCAAGAGCACTACCACATGGAAACCGGCTGTCTGAATCATCAGACAGCCGGTTTCCTTAGGTTTATGATTTTATTAAGAGTATTAAGAATATGACTAATTTATAATGCGGCAAGCTGCTTGCCAAGTGCCTTGCAGTTACTTACTGCTTCATCGTCCGGAGCTTCCTGGCAGATTACGCCTTCGCCGCCAACAACAGTTGCACCGGCGCCGTTCATACGGTCTACCCAGTCACGCATCCATTCACCATCGCCCCATCCATAGGAGCCGAACAAACCGATTTTCTTTCCTGCTGCAAAGGTTTCAACCTCGGCAACAAAGGGTTCCATTTCACTTTCCTCTAAAACCTCAGCTCCCATTGCAGGACATCCTAATGCAAATACCGGCTGATCCTTTAAAACATCAGCACTGACGCTTCCTACATAAGTTACTTCCGCTTCCTTACCGCCTTCGCGGATTCCTTCTGCAACAGCCTCTGCCATTGCCTGGGTATTACCACCCTGTGTCCAGAAAATTACATATATCTTATCCATAATTCTGATTCCTTTCTTATCATTCTTTTGATTTTTATTATTTAAGACTGCATAATCTTAATTTCATCATTACCGTTTTGAACTTGTTTATGCACCCATAATGTTCACGATCTGATCCATACGGATTCCACATGACAGGAGCTGTATAAGGTTTTCTCTGGTATAATCATATTTCTGGAAAAGCTTCTGCTTTGCCTTTGAATTTTCATATACCTTCCATTCCCCGACACATAAGAACTTCTGTCCGTTGTTCCGGATAAAGCCTTCGACATCCTCCGGTGGATAGCCAAGCAAAAATCCAATTTCATGTGGAAAAGGACGTTTCTTTTGAAGATATTCCTGATAATGTTTCCGGAAGGTTATTAAAATTTCCTTTAATGAAGTACAGGAATAACCAAATTCTTTTAATAATTCCTTTACCTTTTCCTGATCAAGATACCCTTCAAGTGATCTCTTCCGGTATAAAAGTAATGCAATCGTATTTTCTTTTACTCCGAGAGGATAAATCATAATGTTGCTGTTTTTTAAGATCTTCAAAACCTGCATATAATCCTCTATGGATATCTGAAACAGATTCGATATTTTTAATCCTGCAATCAGAGGCGCACATTGAAGTGCAAGCTGGATCTCTACATTTTTAATTCCACTCTCCTGCACAATTTCCCATGTTTCTCTGCTCAAGCCACTTCCTCCTTCATTAGTTAGATTTAACTAACTATACTTTTAAAAGAAAAGCCATCCGGTGGCTTGTAGGATTCTTTCTAGTTAGTGTTAACTAACTGTTGTTAGTATATCTTATATATTTAAATTTGTAAACCCCTTTTTTAAAAATTTTTGTAACTATTCAGAACTCCATTCGCAAAACCGCTGTTTCACAGCTTAAGTTTTGCGAATGTGGTTACTTCGCCATATAAAATCTGTCAAATATGCTCTGGAATGCAAGCATTCCGACCATATTTATCAGATTTTGCATGGCTCTGAATAGTTACAAATTTTCTATACCAATTCGGACATCACAATATTCTTAATCTCTCGAACCAGAATACCGGTGCGGCCTATACCCACCTGCTGTGTACCGAAGATCAGTGTGATACCATGCTGTGGTTCATTGGAAAAGAAGGTTCCAAGCCAGCCATCCCAGCCATATTCTCCCTTGGAAGAGAAGATGGAGGTTTCACTTTCATTTTCACAGACACGCATCAGATTCCCGTAAGTGTAACCGCTCATCCAGTCCCATCCCTGATGAAGCTGTGGCATTTGTTCTCTTGTAAGACCGCCATGACGAAGAAAGCGGACTGCCTGTGCAGGCATGATTCTCTTCCCCTGATACATTCCTTCGTTCATCAGCATCTGACCGAATTTACTATAATCATCTAGGGTAGAACACAATCCTGCCCCACCGGATTCAAAGGAAGGAGCAATGTCTCTCTCATAACGAAGTCCTAAATGATTCGTCTTTACTTCCATAAGTCCCTGTGGAGTTTCCTCATATACTCTGGCAAGACGGCTTCTGTTTTCTGCCGGTACAAAAAATCCGGTTTCATTCATTTCCAAAGGATCAAAGAAATTCTTCTGTAAGAAGGTTCCGAAGCTTTCTCCGCTTACTACTTCAATTAAAGCACCCAGAATATCAGCAGAAATTCCATACATAAATTTCTCACCGGGTTCAAAGGTAAGATCAATCTTTCCCATCTTCTGTGCAAATTCTCTGGTAGTCATCGGATGATCACTGTAAAGACGCTCATCAATTTCACGAAAAACAGCATCGCTTTGTTTTCCACCTTCGGTAGTCATATCCGGATAAGCAAGCCCGGAGGTCATATTTAATAAATCCCGTACGGTAATTTTACGTTGTACACTTCTGCGTACTCCGTTTTCATTCACATGACCATCCTTAAATTCCGGCAGATAATCTTCAATTGCAGATGCCAGATCAATTTTTCCCTGAGAAACAAGTAAAAGGGTCGCTGCAGCCGTTACCGGCTTGCTCTGGGAATACAGACGAAAGATCGTATCCCGGCTCATCGTGGTTTTATTTGAAATGTTCCGATAACCATAATCACAATAAATCTGTTCCTCTCCATCTTTAATTACCAATACATTTGCGCCGGAGCAGCTTCCGCTCTCTATAGAACGCTGCATGGCATCTAAAATTTTCTCTTTCATACCTTACCCCACCTTTTTCTTAATCATAACTATATAAAATTGCTCTTTTTAAATCGTTGCATTAGTTACACTCATGCAAAATAATTACTTGATTTATTTGATTTATAAATATCTAATTTTAAAATTCTGTTTACGCCTGGACTTCCTCCGGTACCTTATCCTTGGAATACAGGAATTTCAATACAATCGGTGTTGCAATGGATGAAACGATAATCAGCAGAATAACCGAGGTAAAATAAACCGGCTCCAGTAATCCTGCGGACAATCCCTTTTGTGCCACAATTAATGCAACCTCGCCTCTTGTCATCATTCCAACGCCAATTTTAACGGAATCATGCCAGCTAAATTTACATGCCTTTGCCATTAATCCACAACCAACAATCTTACCAACTAATCCTACAATCACAAAACCGATCGAGAATAAAAGAATGCCCACCGTAATATTATCAATATTGGTCTTTAATCCGATACTTGCAAAGAAAATTGGACCAAACAGCATATAGGAATTAATGTCAACCTTGCTTTCAATATAACTGGAATCATCAATCGAACAGAGAATAATACCAGCTACATAAGCACCGGTAATATCCGCAATTCCAAAATATTTCTCTGCCACATAAGAAAGAATGAAGCAGTAAGCCAGTCCGGCAATCGGAATACGTCTGGTATGTGGATATCTTTTATCCACCCATTTGAAAATCTTGTAAGAAATAAATCCAACACCAACTGCAAGTACAAAGAATAAAATCGTGCTGATAATTACCGAAGATACAGAAGATTCCGGATTTTTGAATCCAATAACAAAGGTTAAAACAATAATTCCAATGACATCATCAATAATGGCAGCACTTAATATGGTGGTACCTACTTTTCCCTTCAGCTTTCCCATATCCTTCAGAGCCTGAACCGTGATACTTACGGAAGTTGCGGTCAGAATCGTACCTACAAATACGGCCTTATAAAATTCTTCGGATCCCCACGGTGCGAATCCATAAAACGCCATATAAAAAACAGCACCGCATATTAAAGGAATAAATACACCGGCACAGGCAATCAAAAATGCCACCGGACCTGTTTTCAATAATTCCTTTAAGTCTGTTTCCAGACCTGCGGAAAACATCAGTAAAATAACACCGACTTCTGCCATTTGCATAAGAAAATCGGTCTGACTGACAAATCCCAGTACACAGGGACCGATTAAAAGTCCTGCAATAATCTGTCCTACAACCTGTGGTGCATGAAGCTTTCTCGCAATAATTCCGCAAACCTTGGCAGCAATAATAATAATTGCCAGATCCTTCAATACCAGATACGTTTCCATTCTCAATACTCCCTCTCGCTTGTAATCAATATGTGCCTACGTTTCAGGTCCATATCCTTCTTCTTCTGCCCTTACCTTACATCCGTTTTTATAGGATCCGATCTGACAGATTTCTGCCTGTTTGCTTTCCATACAGAATTTACAGGAAGGACAGGCCTTTTCTTCACCGGCAAAATCTCTTGGTACACCTTCATTATTCTCATTATGTCTGCAATCATAACACCAACAGCTGCTACATTCAACAAATTGTGGAAATTCTTCTAAAAAATGTGTTTCGTAAAGAAGATCTAAGAAATCCAATTGTCCTTCAATTTGCTTTTTCAATGATAACCTCCATTTACAAAATCCCCACCACTACGGATGGGGATTTATTCCAATATCTTAAGTTATTTTGATGAATCCGATCCGTTTATTCATCATTCTCATTTTCTTCCACCGGAAAAATTACTTCCTCGTCTTCCTCTTCTTCCGGTACAAAAGCATCATCCTGAGGATTCTCAAGGTTTTCCAGGTCTTCTTCACTCATTTCTTCATTTCCGTTAGAAACCTTCTCACGAACCTTGGCAATCTGGGCTACCTTTACACCTTCATCCAGATTAATCAGCTTGACACCGGATGTAATTCTTCCAAGAATCGACACATCGGACATCGGAATCTGGATAATGATGCCTCCGGTTGTAATAAGCATAATTTCATGATCATCATTTACTGCCTTTACACCGACTACATAACCGGTCTTATCGGTAACCTTGTAGCACTTCACTCCCTTACCGCCACGTTTCTGAACAGTAAATTCTTCAAGGAAGGTACGCTTGCCCATTCCTTTTTCAGAAACAATTAAGAGAGAATCTCCCTGATGATCCAGCTGCATACCTACAATTTCATCCTGGTCATTAAGGCTCATACCGATTACACCCATAGATGCTCTTCCGGTAGAACGTACGTCGGTTTCCTTGAACCGGATGCACATGCCAAATTTGGTTACCAGAATAATTTCGGTATCTTTATCGGTTACTTTAACTTCAATCAGCTCATCATCTTCACGAAGATTGATTGCAGCAAGACCATTCTTACGGACATTGCTGTATTCAATCACACTGGTCTTTTTCACAATACCCTTCCTGGTTACCATGAAGAGATTCTTATTTTCTTCATAATCCTTAATCGGAATAATGGCACTGACCTTTTCACCAGGCGTCAACTGCAACAGATTCACAATGGCAACACCACGTGAGGTACGTCCGCTTTCCGGAATCTCATAGGTCTTCAACCGGTAAACCCGTCCAAAATTCGTAAAGAACATAATATAGTGATGAGTTGTCGTCATCAGAAGATCTGCAATAAAGTCATCCTCAATGGTCTGCATACCCTTAATTCCCTTACCGCCGCGATGCTGTGATTTGAAGTTATCAATCGTCATTCTCTTCACATATCCTAAATTAGACATGGCAATAATGGTATTTTCATTCGGAATCATATCTTCCATACTGATGTCGTAGACATCATAACCAATCTTACTCTTACGGTCATCCCCGAATTTATCGGAAATCTCCTGAATTTCGGTACGGATTACACCAAGTAATACCTTTTCATCTGCAAGAATTTCTTTTAATCTTGCAATTTTTGCCAGTAATTCCTGATGCTCATTCTCTAACTTTTCTCTTTCCAGACCGGTAAGAGCACGCAGTCTCATGTCAACAATCGCCTGCGCCTGAACCTCGGTTAATCCGAACCGTGCCATCAAGCTGTCTTTTGCAATCTGCGTTGTCTGGCTTGCACGGATGATCTGGATCACTTCATCAATATTATCAAGAGCGATCAGTAATCCCTGTAAAATATGGTCACGTTCTTCGGCCTTTTTCAGTTCATACTTCGTTCTTCTGGTAACAACATCTTCCTGATGCTTGATGTATTCCTTCAGCATATCCAGAATGTTCAATACCTTCGGCTCATTATTTACCAGAGCCAGCATGATAATACCAAAGGTATCCTGCATCTGGGTATGTTTAAATAACTGATTTAAAATAATATTGGCATTTACATCACGACGTAATTCAATCACGATCCGCATACCTTCACGGTCGGATTCATCACGAAGATCGGTAATTCCATCTATCTTTTTCAGCTTGACAAGTTCTGCGATTTTTAAAATCAGATTTGCCTTATTTACCATGTAAGGCAGTTCGGTTACGATAATTCTTGTCTTGCCGTTCGACATGGTTTCCATATCCGTAACTGCGCGGACACGAACCTTTCCACGTCCGGTACGATATGCTTCTTCGCAGCCCTTCGTGCCAAGAATGATACCACCTGTCGGAAAATCCGGTGCTTTGATGATGGAAATAACCTCATCAATATCGGTCTGACGATCCTCCAGAATCCGGTTATCAATGATTTTTACAATTGCATTGACCACTTCCCTTAAGTTATGGGGAGGAATGTTCGTTGCCATACCTACCGCAATACCGGTTGTACCATTTACTAAAAGATTCGGATAACGGCTTGGAAGAACAGCCGGTTCCTTTTCGGTTTCATCAAAGTTCGGTACGAAATCAACGGTATCCTTATCAATGTCGGCAAGCAGCTTCATGGAAATCTTACTTAATCTTGCTTCTGTATAACGCATGGCCGCTGCGCCGTCACCGTCGACGGAACCAAAGTTACCGTGACCATCGACCAAAGGATAACGGAAGGACCAGGGCTGTGCCATATTTACCAAAGCACCATAAATAGAGCTGTCACCGTGAGGATGATATTTACCCATGGTATCACCAACGATACGGGCACTCTTACGATGCGGCTTATCCGGTCCGTTATTTAATTCAATCATGGAATAAAGCACTCGTCTTTGTACCGGCTTCAAACCGTCTCTTACATCGGGCAATGCACGTGATGCAATAACGCTCATCGCATAATTGATATAAGAGGTTTCCATGGTTTTCTGTAAATCCACGTCATGAATTTTATCAAAAATATTGTCTTCCATGCTTGTCTCCATTTCGAAGAAATTTTATTAGATATCCAGGTTATTTACAAACTTTGCATTTTCTTCAATAAATTCCCGTCTCGGTTCTACCTTGTCACCCATTAAGGTTGTAAAGGTAAGATCCACTTCGGATTCGGTTTCTTCATTCATGGACACACGAAGAAGAATTCTCCGCTCGGGATCCATAGTGGTTTCCCAAAGCTGTTCCGGATCCATTTCTCCAAGTCCTTTGTAACGCTGGATCTTATTATTCTGATCACGACCAACTTCTGTAAGAATCTGATTTAATTCTTCATCGCTGTATGCATACCAGACATTTTTATTTTTTTCAAGCTTATAAAGAGGGGGCTGTGCAAGATAAACATGTCCCTGTTTAATCAGCTCCGGCATAAACCGGTAAATAAAGGTCAGAAGCAAGGTTGCAATATGTGCTCCATCCACATCGGCATCAGTCATTAAAATGATTTTGTGATAACGAAGCTTGCTGATATCAAAATCATTGTGAATACCGGTACCAAATGCTGTAATCATGGCCTTGATTTCCGCATTGGCATAAATCTTATCCAGTCTGGCCTTTTCTACATTCAGAATTTTACCACGAAGCGGAAGAATTGCCTGTGTAGCACGACTTCTTGCCGTCTTTGCACTTCCACCTGCGGAATCTCCCTCTACGATATAAATTTCACAGTTTTTCGGATCCTTATCGGAACAGTCTGCCAGCTTACCGGGAAGTGATGCTGTTTCCAGAGCCGTTTTTCTTCTGGTTAAATCTCTCGCTTTCCGCGCGGCATCACGAGCACGCTGTGCCAGAATGGATTTTTCACAGATGGTCTTGGCAATCATTGGATTCTGTTCCAGATAATAAGTAAGCTGCTCACTTACAATACTGTCTACTGCGGTTCTTGCTTCGGAGTTACCAAGCTTCTGCTTGGTCTGTCCTTCAAACTGGGGATCCTCAATCTTCACACTGACAATCGCAGTCAGTCCTTCACGGATATCATCACCTGTTAAATTCGGTTCACTGTCCTTTAATAATTTGGCACCTCTTGCATAATCATTAAACGTTTTCGTTAATGCATTACGGAAACCAACCAGATGTGTGCCACCCTCCGGTGTATTGATGTTATTTACGAAGCTGAAAGAGCTTTCGTTGTAAGAATCGTTATGCTGCATGGCAACTTCCACGTACACATTGTTCTTCTTACCTTCAAAATAAAGCACATTCTCATACAAAGCCGTCTTACTGCGGTTTAAGTAAGTAACGAATTCCTTAATACCACCTTCATAATGAAATTCTCTTTCAACCGGCTTCTGATCTTCTTCCACACGAAGATCACGAAGAATGATATGAAGTCCCTTCGTTAAGAATGCCATTTCTCTTAAACGCTGCTTTAATACATCAAATTCATATACCGTTGTTTCTGTAAAAATGGTTGCATCCGGTTTAAAAGTAACAGTAGTGCCGGTTTTTTCTTTCTCACAGGTTCCTATTTCTTTTAAGGGATAACATACATGTCCTCTTTCATAACGCTGCTGATATACTTTTCCATCGGTATATACCTGAACCTCCAGCCAATCGGACAAGGCATTCACAACAGAAGCGCCTACACCATGAAGACCACCGGATACCTTATATCCTCCACCGCCGAATTTACCGCCGGCATGAAGAATCGTAAATACTACTTCCACAGCAGGAAGTCCTGCTTTATGATTAATTCCGACCGGAATACCTCTTCCGTTATCCACAACGGTGATGGAATTATCCTCGTTAATGGTTACAATAATCTTATCACAATAACCGGCCAGGGCTTCATCTACGGCATTATCTACAATTTCATACACCAGATGATGTAATCCTCTGCTGGAAGTAGTACCAATATACATACCAGGTCTTTTACGGACTGCTTCGAGACCTTCCAGAATCTGTATCTGGTCAGCTCCATAATTATTCTGTTCCATGATTTGCCTCCACTTTTCCGTTTTCTACCCTGAATACCCGGTCTATTTCAAAACGGTTATTAATAAACTCATCCAGACCTGTACAGGTAATAATGGTCTGAATATCACCAATACTGTTCAATAAATAATTCTGCCGGTTGCTGTCCAATTCTGACAAAACATCATCCAGCAGCAAAACAGGAGTATCTTTTGTAATTTTCTTTACCAGTTCAATCTCTGATAATTTTAAAGAAAGTGCAGCGGTACGCTGTTGTCCCTGAGAACCATATTTCCGAATGTCAATTCCATTTACCAGAAAAGAAAAATCATCTCTGTGAGGTCCGACCGAAGTCATCTTGGCACGGATATCTCTTTCCTGGGAATCCTTCATCTTCTGTTCAAAGTCTTCAATCGACACATCCGGTTCATACTGAATCACAATCTGTTCCTTACCACCGGACAATTTACTATGGATCTCTCCAATAATTTCACTTAACTGCTTTGCAAAAATCTCACGCTTTTCAATGATCTTGCTTCCGTAGGAAACAAGCTGTGAATCCCAGATATTCAAGGTTTCACGTAATCCCGGATTAAAATACATATCCTTAAGGAGTTTATTTCTCTGATTAATGATTTTGTTATAGTTGTTCAGGTTATAAAGATAAAAATGATCTAACTGGCATAGCTCCATATCTGCAAAACGTCTTCGTTCTGCAGGACCATCCTTTATAATAGATAAATCCTCCGGAGAAAAGAAAACAACATTCAATAATCCTAACAGATCTGCTGCCTTTTTGATCTTTTGTCCATCAATGGCAATTCCCTTTGATTTATTCTTACGAAGATGCATGTCCACACGCTGTTCCACGCCATCTTTTTCAAGATAAGTACGAATATGAGCCTCTTCTTTATCAAAATTGATGATTTCTTTATCCTTACTTCCCTTATGTGATTTTGTTGTAGCAGAAACATAGATTGCTTCAAGAATGTTTGTTTTGCCCTGGGCATTATCTCCGTAGAGGATATTCGTGCCCTTATCAAAACTTATTTCCAGATGCTCATAGTTTCTGAAATCTGCAAGTTCTAATGATTTGATAATCATGAATCAGTTAACAACCTTTATTTGTTTATTCTCAAATTCCACAATGTCACCATCATGTAATTTTTTTCCTCTTTGTGTTTCTACTTTCCCGTTTACCTTAACAAGTCCGTCCTGAATCACAAATTTTGCATCTACACCACTGTCACAAAACCCTGCAAGCTTCAACAACTGACCAAGCTTAATAAATTCGTCTTTAATCTTAATGGATTCCATATTGTGACCTCTTATGAAACGGTTGTAAAGTTAACAGGAAGAATCAGATAAATATACTTTTCTTGGGAATCCTTAATAAAGCAGGGTGCTTTCGGATTAACCAGATAAATATCAATTTCTTCATCATCAATGACACGAAGTGCATCAATCATAAACTTAGGATTAAAACCAATGAGAAGATCCTTTCCCTGTTTCGTAATGGAAATATCTTCATTCATGCTTCCGACCGTGGAATTCATCTTCAATTCCATGGTTTCATCCATAATATGAATAATAATCGGCTTCTTATCCCCTTCTTTTACAAGAAGAGTTGCTCTGTCAATGGATTCCAATAACTCACGCTTGTTGATGGTTACCTTTGTTTCATAATCACTGGATAACATCTGATCAATCTTAAAATATTCTCCCTCGATCAGACGGGAAACTACAACGGTATTATCAAATTCAAATACGATATGCTTTCCGGTAAAGAAAATATTTACATCCTTATCGGCATCACCGGAAAGTATCTTGCTTACTTCACTTAAGGTCTTACCTGGAACCACTACCTTCTTTGCAGGATAGTTATTCTTTAGGTTGATCTTACGAATAGAAATACGGTGTCCGTCAAGGGATACTACCTTTAATACATCGCCATTGATTTCAAACAATTCACCTGTCATCAGCTTGTTGTTATCATTATCGGCAATAGAGAAAATGGTCTGTCTTACAACTTCCTTCAACGTAAACTGGGAAACCGTAATAGAATCAATTCGTTCAATCGAAGGTAAATAGGTAAAATCTTCACCAGATTTACCAATAATGGTAAACTTTGCTTTTTCACAGGTGATGTTTGTTTTCATGGAGTTATCCACTTCAATTGTAACATCACTGTCCGGAAGCTTACGAACAATATCTAAGAAGATTTTGGCATCCAGAGCGATCTGTCCTTTTTCAAGGATATCTCCTTCAATGGTTGTTTCAATACCAAGTTCCATATCGTTTGCCATCAGTTTAATGACTCCCTTGGTTGCATCCAGAAGAATGCATTCCAGAATAGACATTGTTGTTTTATTAGGTACAGCTTTGGAAACAATCTGTACTCCGTTTAAAAGATTTGATTTACTGCATACTAACTTCATCCGATCAGGCTCCCTTTCGTAGTAATTAATTAATAATATATTTAGTAAGATTCTTATTAAGTAATGTAGATATGTGTATAACTCTTTTATTATACTATTTATCAGCTAAAAATGAAATGATAAACACGTGGATATTTCATTTTAAACCTGTGAGTAATTATGAACTAATGTGGATTAAGTTTCTTCATAATGATTTCCACATTGTTACGAAGCTCTTCATCCGTCTCAAGTTTGGTGGAAATCTTGTTGATACCGTGGATAATTGTAGTGTGATCCTTCTTATTAATATACTTGCCAATATTCTGCTGGGATTCTACCGTAAGCTTGCTGGCAACATACATATAAACCTGTCTTGGAAGAACAAATTCGGAATTACGTCTGGGAGATTTAATATCTTCAGGCTTTACTCCGTAATGTTCCGCAACCACATTGATAATTAACTCCGGGGTGATCTGCTTTACCTTATTCGGAGAAATCAGATCCTTAAGGGTTTCAATTACAATATCTAACGTAATATCTACTTTATTTAATTTGGAATAAGCGATGACTTTGTTAAAAGCACCTTCCAATTCCCGGATATTCGACTTAATATTAGAAGCAATATAATCGAAGATCTCTTCTGAGATTTCCTTATTATAGCTTTCTGCATTTTTTTTCAGAATGGCCATTCTGGTTTCATAATCCGGTGGCTGGATATCGGCAATCAATCCCCATTCAAAACGGGAACGGAAGCGTTCTTCCAGAGTCTCCATTTCTTTCGGAGGTTTATCGGAGGAAAGAATGATCTGCTTACCTGCAGAATGAAGTTCATTAAAGGTATGGAAAAACTCTTCCTGTGTACTTTCTTTTCCTATAATAAACTGAACATCATCGATTAAAAGCACATCGACCGTACGGTACTTGTCCCTTAATTTGGTCATTTTGGCAGCATTACCGCTACGGATGGATTCAATCACTTCGTTGGTAAACTGCTCGGAGGTTACATACAATACCTTCATATCCGGATTCTGATCCAGAATAAAATGTCCGATGGAATGCATCAAATGTGTCTTACCAAGACCTGCCCCTCCATATAAATAAAGAGGATTATAGGCAACTCCGGGAGATTCTGCTACCGCTAAGGAAGCAGAATGTGCAAATTTATTGTTATTTCCTACGACAAAGGTATCAAAACGATATTTGGAATTCAGGTTTGCATTCTCATAGTTGATGTTATAAACATTTCCCGGAGCAGAAAGCATTTCATCTTCTGCGTCCTTTTCCAAAATAAAGGAAATATCATAGGTTTCGTCCATCATTTCAGAGATAGTTACCTGAAAGTAACTCTTGTATTTGTTGGAAATGTATTTTAAGGCATGCGCCTGATCGGAGGGGATCATAATGGTTACCACTCCGTCTTTTAAATTATTAAAATTTAATGGTTTTACCCATGTGTTATAGGAAATATCAGAAAGATCGTATTCTTCACGAAGAGTTTCTTTGATGAGATCCCAATTTTCCCTGATCTGATTCGAGTTATCCATTTTACAATTCCTTACTTACTTATTAAAGAGAACAGATGATTATTGTCCTACTCTATCTTAATATAAATTTGATAAAATTTCAAATGATATATCTGTGATAAATTTAGAATAAGGAAAGAAATTTTTAACAGGTTTTTCAGATATTTTACAGATAGTTTACATAAAGTTATTATGGAACTTTTGCATTTGTGAATAAATTTTTTAAGTAATCAACAATATACACAACGGTTTTATGGGATAAATAGCCGCAAAAAAGAGAAATATGTCGATAAATAAAAAGTTATCCACAACTTATCCACGTTATGTGGATTAATTTACGTTAACTAGCCCAAAAAGTTGATACTACTAGATATAGAAATGGTTTATCAATATGTTGTCCTATAAATTTTATGAATAAAAAATATCTTTAAATATATAGAAAAATAGCCCTTTTTTACTTGACTCCCGGCATTTAATCCTATATAATCGACTTGTTATTTTCCTAAGAGGATATTTGTTTACCTTATATATAAATAAGGTTTATAGTAAAGGAGGTGTTCCAACATGAAAATGACTTTCCAGCCTAAGAACAGACAGAGATCTAAGGTACATGGTTTCAGAGCCAGAATGAGTACTCCTGGTGGAAGAAAGGTTTTAGCTGCCAGAAGAGCTAAAGGAAGAAAAGTATTGTCAGCATAGGCCGCGTAATGTGGCCTTTTTTTCTACAATCGAATCGATAGATTTGAGAGATGTTGGGTTTATTTTATGATGAAATTTTCAGATTCATTAAAAAGAAATATTGATTTCCAGAATGTTTATCAAAACGGCAAATCTTATGCCAACAAATATCTTGTTATGTATGTTATGGGAAATAATACAGATCAGAACAGATTGGGAATCAGTGTCAGCAAGAAAGTAGGAAATAGTGTCGTCAGACACAGAATGGCAAGATTGGTTAGAGAAAGTTACCGACTGCATGAAAGTATATTTAATAGTGGTTTAGATATCGTAGTCGTAGTAAGAAACAGTGCTTCCCAGATTTCTTATCATGAAATGGAAAGCGCATTATTACATCTTGCAAAGCTTCATCATATAAGAAATGATCTTGAATCATAGCTTATATATAGAAGTAATCGGAATCCAATATGAAAAATGTATTGATTTTATTAATTAAATTCTATAGAAAATTTATTTCTCCAATGAAAACAACAAAGTGTCCTTATTATCCATCCTGTTCGGAATATGGACTTGAGGCCATACAGAAATATGGTGCTTTGAAGGGTGGAGCAATGGCTTGTTGGAGAATACTAAGGTGCAATCCTTTTTCCAAAGGAGGATATGATCCGGTACCTTGAGCATTTATGGAATGAAATTAGGAGGAAATGATTTGACAGGTATTATTTTAACCCAGTATAGCGGTAAGATTATCGGACCTATTGCAAAGATTTTAGGATATCTGATGAATGCAATTTTCGAGTTTTTAAATATGATTAAGATTCCTAATATCGGATTAAGCATCATTATCTTTACAATTGTTATTTATCTGTTATTAATGCCGCTTACCATTAAACAGCAGAAGTTTTCAAAGCTTTCTGCTAAAATGAATCCTGAACTTCAGGCAATTCAGAAAAGATACAAAGATAAAAAAGACAATGACTCCATGATGGCCATGAATGCAGAAACGAAAGCCGTTTATGCAAAATATGGTGTATCACCGAGCGGAAGCTGCTTACAGTTATTGATTCAAATGCCGATTCTGTTTGCATTGTATCGTGTTATTTATAACATGCCTGCTTATGTAACCAGAATTAAAGATGCATTTGGTGTTATTGCGGATTCCATCATTGCTGCCGGCAAGGTTTCTGAAATCCAGAACCTGAAGGTTGCATCTGCTTATTTAAAGAACTTTGAAGTAGATGAAAGAAATGCAGTTATTGATGTTCTTTATGTTATGAATAATAAGGATCTTGCTGCTTATGCAACCGGTCATGAGGATGTTTTAGAAAAGATCAGCCACTTTAATAATTTCCTTGGAATTAACATTGCAAACTCTCCTTCTTTCATGATCAGTGATGCATGGAATGCAGAAGGTGGTCCGCAGATTTTATTAATTATTGCAGCTTTATTAATTCCTCTGCTTGCGGCATTTACCCAGTGGCTCAATGTAAAGCTGATGCCCCAGCAGGCACAGCAGGATGATAAGAATGTATCAGATCAGCAGGCTTCCATGCAGCAGTCCATGAAGATGATGAATAACTTCATGCCTATTATGTCTGCAGTATTCTGCTTCACACTTCCTTCCGGTATGGGGCTTTACTGGATTGTAGGTGCTGTAGTCAGATCCATTCAGCAGGTTCTTATTAATAAGCACATTGATAAAATGGATATTGATGAAGTGATTAAGAAAAATGAAGAAAAACAGAAGAAGAAGCTCATTAAAGCCGGTATTGATCCGAACACTGTAAACAAAAATGCAACCATGAATACCAGAAATGTAACAGCTCCTTCACAGAAAGCATCCATGGCTTCCAAGGCAAATGCCAATACCAGTCATTTATCTCAGGAAGAAAAGGATGAATCAGTTAAGAAGTCTACCGAATATTACAACAAGAACAATGCAAAGCCGGGAAGTCTTGCAGCTAAGGCTAACATGGTGAAGCAGTATAACGAGAAGAATAATTCATAGGAGGTTAACAACATGGATTTTATTGAAGTTTCAGCAAAAAACGTGGATGATGCAGTGATTGAAGCATGTCAAAAGCTTGTAGTTACCAGAGATAAATTAGAGTATGAAGTTATTGAAGAAGGTTCCAATGGATTTTTGGGAATCGGTTCCAAGCCGGCAATCATTAAAGCAAGAGTAAAGGCTAGCGTAGATGGAAAAGCAGTTGATTTCTTAAAGGAAGTATTTGCTGCAATGAATATGGCAGTAGTAATTGATGCCAAGTTTGACGAAACAGACAATAATCTTGATATTGATTTAAGCGGAGATGATATGGGTGTCCTGATTGGTAAGAGAGGACAGACCCTTGATTCTTTACAGTATCTGGTTTCTTTAGTAGTAAATAAAGATGCACAGGATTACATCCGTGTTAAGGTAGACACCGAAGATTACCGTAGAAGAAGAAAAGAAACTCTTGAAAATCTTGCAAAGAATATTGCTTATAAGGTTAAGAGAACCAAGAGACCTGTTTCCTTAGAGCCGATGAATCCTTATGAAAGAAGAGTCATTCATTCCGCATTACAGAATGACAAGTATGTCACAACTCACAGTGAAGGAGATGAACCTTTCCGCCGTGTTGTAGTTACTTTAAAGAAATATGAAAAGTAAAGATACATGCTCTTTTGAGTTGAATAAAAATGTGATAGAATGATGGAGGACATATGTCCTCCATTTTCTATATATAAGGGTAACTATTCAGAACTCCATTCGCAAAACCGCTGTTTCACAGCTTATGTTTTGCTCATGTAGTTACTTCGCCATATAAAATTGCTTTTCTGCTTGAATGCAAGCATTCGCAGAAAGCAATTTTGCATGGCTCTGAATAGTTACATATAAGGAAATAATTATGACAACAGATACCATTGCAGCAGTAGCAACTGCGCTCAGTAATTCCGGAATTGGAATTATCAGAGTGAGTGGAAATGATGCAGTTCCTATTGTGAATACCTTATTTAAAAATAAAAAACGACAGCCTCTTCTTGAAAAAATGAGCAGCCATACGATCCAATATGGTTTTATTGTGAATGATCAGGATGAAATTGTAGATGAAGTCATGGTTTCCCTGATGAAAGCTCCGAGAAGCTTTACTACAGAGGACACGGTAGAAATTAACTGTCATGGAGGAGTTTTGATTATTCATAAAATTCTCGGGTTATTGCTTGCTCATGGTGCGAGACTGGCAGAACCCGGAGAATTCAGTAAAAGGGCTTTTTTAAATGGAAGAATTGATTTATCGGAAGCAGAAGCAGTAATGGATGTCATTGCATCTGAAAATGATATGGCTTTAAAGAATTCCATGAGACAGTTACAGGGCAGTGTATCTGATAAGATTAAGAATCTACGTGCTAAAATTCTTTATGAAATTGCTTTTATTGAATCCGCTTTGGATGATCCGGAGCATATCAGCCTGGATGGCTATCCGGAAGAACTGGAAGAAAAGATAAATCAGTTGGTTGAAGAAATTACGGCACTTATTGAAACCTCAGAAAACGGAAAAATCATTCGTGACGGAATCCGTACCGTAATTGTCGGAAAGCCGAATGCCGGAAAATCCTCTTTATTAAATCTGCTTGCCGGTGAAGAAAAGGCAATTGTTACGGAAATTGCCGGTACAACAAGAGATATCTTAGAAGAAAATATCCGGTTATCCGGGATTAATCTTCACGTGATCGATACAGCCGGTATCCGATCTACCGAAGATGTTGTTGAAAAGATCGGTGTAACAAAAGCAAAGAAATATGCAATGGATGCAGACCTGATTGTTTATGTGGTCGATTCCTCTGTTCCACTTGATGAAAATGACCTGGAAATTTTAGAATTAATTAAGGACAAGAAGTGTATTATTTTATATAATAAATCCGATTTGAAGTCAAAGGTATCTTTAGAAGATTTATCTTCAAAGATTAGTCCTGATAAGAAGATCATAAAAACCTCCACCAGAGAAAATACCGGATTTGATGAATTTTCGAATGCAGTAGAAGATTTATTCTTTAAAGGCAAAATTGGAAACGATCAGGAAATTATGATTACGAATGTGCGTCATAAACAGGCATTATCGGAGAGTTTGTCAAGTTTGCAGGAAGTGAAGAAAAGTCTGATTAATCAGATGCCGGAGGATTTTTATTCAATTGATCTGATGAATGCTTATGCTTCTTTGGGAAGAATTATTGGAGAAGAGATCGATGATGACCTGGTTACAGAAATCTTTTCCAAGTTCTGTATGGGAAAATAATGTAACAGTTCAGCCATGCCGGAAAGCATGTATATTTGTTAGCCAATTTGTATAATCCGGCAGCTTATGAATGGGCATGGCTGAACCGTTACGAGAATATATAGGAATGGAGATTTGAAATGAAAATATCGGTATTTTATGATCATATTCGGGAGGCTGCAGAACAGAGTGGACAATCCATGGATGAGGTTTTTGACAAGGTGGCTTCTTTTGGAATCAAAGGAATAGAAATTGAAGATAAAGCATTGATGGAGGAAGAAGAGAAGATCTTTAAGCTGCTTCGGGATCATGATATAGAAGTCAGCTGTATTTACGGATTTTTTGATTATTCTCATGGAAATGATCTGCAGAGAGGCTTTGATCTGATTGATTTTGCTGATAATCATTCCATTGTATATTCCGTTCCGAGTGAACCACTTGCACGGTCAAACTGAGCCAGTCTCACG
>CAVERH010000057.1:0-17988 GCA_963618065.1 bacterium
TCAATCACATCCCAGATATCCGAAGTTTCATAGCCAAGTCTCCAGCATGCTACGCCTCCGATATTGTAATTCTGCATAACATTAAGCTTCACACCAATGGACTGTGCATCCTCCAGCCATACCTGATTATAGGTATCTCCGCTCATATATTCTCCATAATTCTGGCAGGTCTCTTCATCCCATACCGTTTCAATATTATGAGTCTTGATATATTCCTGTGCCATCGCCATGCCTACGGCCTGACTGCTTACATCCGTACCTGTCGTAGACCAGATTCTTGTATAGAATGGAACTGCATTAATAATCTTATTGGCAGGCACCTGTTCTACGGTCTGCTTAATACCTTCCTCCACAAAATTAATGGATGCAACACTTCCTGCTTCCGCACTTCCGGCGTAATGCTCATCATATCCCATGATGATCACATAATCTGCCACAATTCCCTGTTCCTTACGATTATAATGATTGGTATAACCCGTCGGAACATAATTATCAATGGACAATACAATGCCGTTTGCACGACATGGAATGGATAGTTCACGGATGAACTCTATATAATGTTCTCCACAATCCATGCTGATCTGCTCGAAGTCAACATTGATTCCGTCGATTCCATACTGCAGTGCCTCATTGATCAGATTGTCAATGAGCGTCTTGCGGTGTGTTGTGGAAGACAGAATACTGTACATATCAATGCTGTCCTTATATTCAATATTTTCAACCAGTGCCCACACTTCAAGCCCCATATCATGTGCCTGATCCACATACTTCTGTGTGGCAAAGCTTTCAAAGTTTCCTTCATTATCATTTAATTTAAACCAGGTCGGGGAAATCACATTCAGCCCCCTGGTATTCGCCACATATTCTGACAGAGTATCATTTCCTGCCACTCCGGCAACCACATGCCATCCGAGATTAATCTTATGATCTCTCGTAACACTGGTATATTCCGGCTCCTGATAATCACTGACCGGAATCGGAAGCTCCGGTGCTATATCACGCAGCCGTTTATTCTCCACGTAACCAATGACCGCATCGGCTGTCTTCACCTTTGTCCAGGTTTCCATCTGTTCCAGAACAATCACCTTATCGTTTGCTTTCACATCCTCTAAGATCTCGCTCTTTACACCACCCAGACGGCGCACCTTCGTATCCTTCTTAATATATCCGATCTGTCTCTGATCCCAGGAAGTGTATACCTGCAGACGATTCGGATCGGTAAATGCTTCATAGGAGAAGTTGGAATACTGCTTCACATAGTCCAGTGCCACATAAAGGGTATCTCCCACATAGCGGGAAAGAACATAATCAAAGCTCTCATTCTCCTCTCCGATACTGACTTCACTTGTTCCCACAACCGTTCTCACAATGGCATCAGGAAGCGTATAAAGGAGAAGTCCTTCTCCTGCATCCTCATAAAACCGGTCATTAAAAAGCTCCTGCGCGGTACTTAAGGATACATAATACGTACCGTCTAACAGCTTCGCTCTCTGTTCAATCATTTCATCCTGCAGAACGATCGCGGTATCCGTTTCATCCTGTATTGCATAAATTTCATTTAGATCTGCACGTTCTTTTGAATAAGAATATCTATCAATAATCTTACCCCCAAATGCTATGCCAAACACCACTATAATAAGGACGATGGCAATTAACACCGGAATAATTTTTTTCTTCATGTATTTAACCTCCAATCGTCCTATATTATAGCAGACTATTCTTCTATCGTCATTAAAATTTTGCTTCAAATGTTTTGTTATAAGGGGGTTCCAAAATCATTTTTTACTATTTGGCATATTAATATTCTAAAGGGTCTAAAGGGATTGTGTCAGAAACCGGATCCATAATTGATTCAGAAATCAGATCATATCGGATTTCCTTAACTTTTCCTGCTTCGTCTGCAATATAGTCTGCCATATAAGCAGCATCCTCCTTAACACATTTCTTCATAATGCGATCCGTGTCTGACGGATTTCCATCGAGGTATAGCTTCACTCCGGCTTTCTCATATTGCAGCAGGCGTTTCTTTACAGATGATAAATAAGCTTCTTTTTTTGATAACATACCATTCTCCCATCTGTCCGGAATTTAATAAAAAGACCAAAAGCACCGTGATATGCATAAATAAATTCCAAACTGATTATACTTTTTAAATCTGACGATAATTGAGTAGGTAAGATGCATCGGATAAGTATCATTTTATTTCTTTCTTTGAATAACTTATACGCGTTTGAATTATAATTGGTGTATTTACTGTGACGAATATTCGCGACTAGGCACACAAGCCTGAGAGACCACCTGCATCAGCTTTCATACAGAATGTAATGTGCCGGATGCGGGGCATATGTTGCTAGATCATCATTTCAATATTATTAGTTAGTTATAAACAATCGTCATGCCTCCTCCTGATACAGATTTATCCGGAAGCACCTTACGCATCCTATTATGGTTGTTTTTACCAAATTTGTCAATAGTGAATTTTATTTTTTTATTGAATATTACCAAAATATAATTAAAAGTCCCATACAAATATTAAATTTTTCATAAACCGTTTTTCAAAATATTGACTTAGATTTAGGTAGAGTATAAGATGTAACTATTCAGAGCCATGCAAATTTAAATAATGTACGGCGAATGCTTGCATTCGTAAGGACATTATTTTAAATTTATATGGCGAAGTAACTACATGAGCAAAGAGAACTGCGCAGCAGTGATCTTGCGAATGCAGTTCTGAATAGTTACACCGGAGCAATTCGTATATCATCGATGTAACCTAATAACTACACGAGCAAAGACACTGCGCAGCAGTGATTTTGCGAATGCAGTTCTGAATAGTTACATCGTAGCAACGAAGCAATTCGTATATCATCAATACCAATGTAACAAAGTAACTAAATATAAATAAAATGGAGGCAACTCATGAAAATAGAAAAAGTGAATGATCACCAGATCCGTTGCACTCTTACCAAAGAGGATCTGGCAGATAGAGAGATTAAATTGAGTGAGCTTGCTTACGGTACGGATAAAGCCAAGGATTTATTCCGTGACATGATGCAGCAGGCTTCTTTTGAATTCGGATTTGAAGCAGAGGATATTCCCCTGATGATTGAAGCAATTCCTTTAAATGCAGATTGTATTGTACTGATTATTACAAAGGTAGAAGATCCTGACGAACTGGATACCCGTTTTTCAAAATTTGCCCCTTCCGTTCGTGAAGATGGCGGCGATCTTGATGAAATGATGGATTCTGTCGTCAATGGAGCCGGTGCCGATGATGTTCTTGATTTATTCAAAAAGATTACAAGCGCACGGGAAGCAGCAGCCTCTGTTGCAGGCAATTCCGGCGAATCCAATACAGAGAGTTCTTCCAAGAAGTCCTCTCTCAACAAAACCTTGAAGAAGAAGCTGGCAGACATCAATCCTGCCATGGATCTTATCCGCATCTACGGTTTTGACAGTCTGCGTGATTTAACTGCACTATCGCATATTCTTGCGAATGCTTATCAGGGATCCAATTCCCTGTATAAAGATCCGGATGGCGGCTATATTCTTTCCGTTGCCAAAAGTGATCACTCTCCTGCAGAGTTTAACAAGGTCTGCAACATTCTTTCTGAATATGCGGTTGGTCTGCGTACTGTTCCCGGCTCCGAAGCTTATCTGAAAGAACACTTTGAAACAATCCTGCATGATCAGGCCTTGCAGTCCCTTGCCCGAATCTGATATCTGTCATGCAGGGAGCATTTACGAATGTTCTGAAGAGTTACCCTGATTCAATCTATACTGAACCGAATAAAAAGGATCACAATCCAGAGATTGCGATCCTTTTTGTTTTCTGCTTAATGTTAAACGTGCTTTGCTTTTCTGTTTCCCAGATACTTAATAACCAGTAGGGTTACGGCAAGCAGAACCATCCCTATAGGCAGCACGATCCATGCAGTTCTGACAAAACCTGCAACGAGATAGGTTACGAAAGATACCGCTGCAACCAGAATAGCATACGGAAGCTGTGTCGAAACATGATTTACATGGTCGCACTGTGCACCGGCGCTTGCCATGATGGTTGTGTCGGAAATCGGTGAGCAATGGTCACCGCAAACTGCTCCTGCCATGCAAGCAGAAATGGAGATAATCATTAATTTCGGATCGGAGTTTGCAAATACGGCAACTACAATCGGAATAAGGATACCGAAGGTTCCCCATGAGGTACCGGTCGCAAAAGCAAGGAAACATCCAATTAAGAAGATAATGGCCGGGAGAAAACTCATAAAGCTTCCTGCTACGGACTGTACTGCGTTTGCCACAAATTCTGCAGCTCCAAGACTGTCAGTCATAGCCTTCAGTGTCCATGCAAAGGTCAGGATCAGAATTGCCGGAACCATTGCCTTAAAGCCTTCCGGAAGACATACCATACAATCCTTAAAGGACATTACCCTGCGGATCATATAAATAATCACAATAATAATCAATGCACAGATACTTCCCATACCAAGTCCGACAGAAGCATCGGAATTGGAGAACGCCTCTACAAGGTTCGCTCCACCAAAGAACCCACCGGTATAAATCATACCGATGACACAGCAGATAATCAGGGTAATAATGGGAATTACCAGATCAATTACCTTGCCCTTTTCATTCACCGGAGCAACCGCCTGATCCTCCTGACGTCCGGAAGTAAAGAGATCACCTTTTAATGCATTGTCTTCATGTTTTTTCATCGGGCCAAAATCAATATTAAAAATTACAATCAGAAACATCATTAAAATGGTAAGTAATGCATAGTAGTTATACGGAATGGCACGAAGGAAAATCGAAAATCCGTCTTCTCCCTCTACAAAACCCGCAACTGCCGCTGCCCAGGATGAAATCGGGGCAATGATACATACAGGCGCTGCGGTTGCATCAATCAGATAAGCCAGCTTTGCACGGGACACCTTATGTTCATCCGTAACAGGCATCATAACACTACCAACTGTAAGACAGTTAAAATAGTCATCAATAAAGATCAGAATACCCAGTATGATCGTCATAATCTGTGCACCGGCTCTTGATTTAATCTTCTTCTTCGCATAATGTCCGAATGCAGCAGAGCCTCCCGCCTTATTCATCAATGCGACAATCGCACCCAGAATCACGAGAAAAATCAGAATACCTACATTATAACTGTCTGACAGAACGCCTACAAATCCATCATTGAAAATATGTGTGATGGTTCCTTCAAAAGAAAATCCGGAATACAGCAGACCTCCGACCAGAATACCTACAAACAGAGAGCTGTACACCTCTTTGGTGATGAGGGCAAGTGCAATCGCTACAACCGGCGGTACAAGTGCCCAGAAAGTTGCATAAAAATCCATTTTAATGACTCCTTTCGTATAAAATCGACAATTAATTGTATCATGGTATACAATGTTTGACAAGAACGAACTCCTAAAACTCTTGACAGCGCTTGACAGATTGTAACAGTTCAGCCTTGTCCATTTATAAGCTGCCGGATTGTACTGATTAGCTTGTCAGAAATTGGGGAAAGTATTATACTAAGTAGGTTAAAACCTATGAATGAATAAGAAGTAAGGAGGAAATACGCATGGCAAATATTACCAAGGATATGACCATCGGAGAAATTTTAAGAACAAATCCCAATGTGGCTCCGATTCTTATGGAAGCAGGAATGCACTGCTTAGGCTGTCCTTCCGCACAGGGCGAAAGCCTTGAAGAAGCTGCTATGGTTCATGGCATGGACATTGAAGCATTAATGGAACAGATTGCTGCATTATAATTGAGAAGCTTTCTCATATGTATGGCAGCCAAAACGCCCCTGCGGTTACGGTCAGCTGGAATCGCAGGGGCATTCTTCTATTTTGCTTTCAATGATTCCTTATACGCCTTTTTATTCTCGTACATCCTGCTGTCGGCAAGCTGCGCACATGCTGCAAGTGACATATCGGAGCTCTTGCTTACACAACAATAGCCTACACTCGCATGTACGGGATACGGCTTTGGATTACGATTCTGTTCCTCTTCAAGAAGTTTATACATTTCCTTTACAAACTGCTCCTCGCGTCCTTCCTTATCATAATAAAGAAGAACCATGAACTCATCTCCCCCCGTACGTGCACAGATCTCATCCTCCTGTACCAGCTCTGCCAACACCACGGAAAGCCGTAACAATGCAGCATCGCCTTCTGCATGTCCGAAATGATCATTAATGTATTTCAATCCGTCCATATCAATACTTACAATGGTAAAATGACGGTTTTCTTCTTTGCTCCTGCTATACAGAATCCGCAAAAAATGCTCATAGCCACGCCGGTTATAGAGTCCTGTCAGGGAATCCCTGCGGTACAGATTCCGGAACTGTTCGAGGTCTGCAATCTCCTTCTGTGCAGCACTGTTCTCCATGGCAAGTGCCAGCGCCATCATATACGCCTGTACAAAGGAAGTCGGCCACTCCGATTCCGCGACCACCAGCACCAGATACCCAAAGACCCGGTTCTTGAAATGAATCGGAAATACGATCATGCTTTGTCCCTGCACGGCATTGTTTACCAGTCCGGGAAGCAGCCTTCCACGTGGAAAGACCTCATGATAGTCCTGTGATGGTCTGCCTTTGATAAAGATCTTGCGCAAAATCATATTCTCTGTAAAGGCTCCCGGTAACTGAGTATTCTCACCATTCTCAGGTTCCCGGCATAAGCAGAGGTATCCCCTGCCACATCCCAGATTTCCAAAGTAACGCTCGGTCACCTTCAGATAATCCTCTTCCCGAAAAGCATCCTGATAATCTGCGTTTAAAAAGAGAGACTGATTATAAATTCCCGTTGCCACATCCAGTTTATCATGCATCTGCCTCCAGATATGGCTCTCCGCTGCCTGTTCATGGCAGCCGCAGCTTTGCCGGAAGCACAGCGTGGGAACAAAGGCTGTAGCAGGCTCGGGGGGGTCTCCATGCGACACCTCTTCGATAATTCGTACGGCTCTCTTTCCCATTTCATCAAACGGAACCTTCGCCGTAGTAAGCGGCGGATGATACTCCCTTCCCTCTGTAATGTCATCATAACCGGACACACTCACATCCTCCGGAATTCGGATTCCCCGATGCTGTAACTCCTCACACACGGAAAGTGCCATATAATCATTCGAGCAGATAATCGCCTGTGGGTAATTTCCGGGTTCTCTTCCCTGAAGAAACCAGTCCACCGCTTCCTTACCCTTCTCACGCCAGTAATCTCCAAAGAAAACCATATGATCCGTAACTTCAATTCCTTCCTCACGCATCACATCCAGATAACCCTGATAACGCTTTCTGGCATCCAGCCGTTCAAAGTCTCCGGTCATAAAACAGATATCACGGAATTTGTGAACCTTCGTAAAATGCCGGATCATGTTCCGGATAGCCTCTTCTTCGTCCATCACCACACTATAAAATTCTTCTCTCGCGACACGCAGATAAACTACCGGACACTTCGCATTCCTCTTCAGATATTCATAAATCTCATTTTCCATTCCGGGCACATCAAAAGTATCTTCCCCGACAATGATCCCGTCAAGCTGCGTAAGATCCGGCAGATACATGACACCACGCTCACCCTCCGCGTATAGCACCTTATCCCCGTATGCTCCGAAATTGGCAAAGCAAAACACGGTATATCCCCGTTCATTTGCCTCTTTAAAAACAGCCTGAAGAACTGTTTTTTGATAATCCTGCGTAATATTCCCCATGAAAACCCCTATTTTTTTCATAGCTGTATCTCCCTGAATTCCAGTATGTAGCTTCTTGTTATATTGTACCATATTCTTTCCTGTTTTTCTCTCCCAAGTGATAAATTTTGGCAATAAATTTTTATCAAAAAGCTTGCTTAGATCTTGTAAATATGTCTCATTTATATTACAATAAAAGCGATTGATAAAGAATTATCAATCACAGGTTTATGTATTTTATGAAGGAGGTTTTTACCATGGCATATGTAATTAGCGATTCCTGCATCCAGTGCGGTTCTTGTGCAGGTCAGTGTCCTGTAGGTGCTATTTCTGAAGGAGATGGCAAGTTCGAAATCAATGCAGATACATGTATCAGCTGTGGTTCCTGCGCAGGCGGATGCCCCGTAGGTGCTATTTCTGAGGAATAGGATTTCTTACGAATGAAAGAGGAGGCGCATCCAATAAGGATCTGCCTCCTGTTTTATTTTGCATTTCATATCCTATCCTATTGCTTTTCAACCTTCTGTTTGTTTAAGTTTTTAATTTTAGTAATAATAGAGGATTTTTGCTTGATACTGTAGTTCCGTAACATATTATCGAGCTTCTTGTAGTGTTCCTCATTCCGGGCATCGCGGTCTGCCTCGCGTTCATCATCCTTTTCTTCCTGCATCCGGAACTGGTAATCCAGCTCCTTTAAGATACTGCTTTTTACTTCCTGTATAATCTCCTGACAGATATCCTGATTATTGCTTTGTACCGCATCAGCAATCATGCTGTGCAATAATTGCTGCAGTCGCATACTTTTCTCTGCCTTTGTCTCTTCGACAGGCAGTACTTCCCCATTGTGTACCATCAATACATGACGCTTTCCCATATCCTCTGCCTCTTTCCGGCTCTGGCTGTCCTGCGGGAGACTCGTAACCGGCTCTGGCTGTCCCTGCTCCTGTCTTTCTCTTGCCAGCAGATTCCGGATCGCTTTGAGCTGCAGGCCCTGTTCCTTCAAATCCTTCACTCTCTGGAAAAGCTTAATATCCTCTTCCGTATAAAACCGATGTCCCATCTCGTTACGCTTCACCGGAAGCTTTAACTCTTCCTCCCAGTAGCGCAGGACATGTGCTTCCACCTTCACATTTTTTGCCGCATCGGAAATCATATAGATTTTTTCTGTCTGCATTCTTTTTTCCTCCTTTTATATAAAGAGGACAGGCTGATTCCAGCTTGTCCTCTTTCGTAATCGTTTTGATTTTATTAAGTTCTTTCCAGATTTGCAAATTTGGTGTAATCCGGTAACCATACCAGCTCCACGGTTCCGATCGGACCATTTCTCTGCTTGGCTATGATGATTTCTGCAATTCCTTTCTTTTCCGTGTCATGATTATAATAATCATCACGATAAATGAACATGACCACGTCCGCATCCTGCTCGATCGCTCCGGACTCACGAAGGTCTGAAAGCATCGGCCGGTGATCCGGTCTTTGTTCCACGGCACGGCTCAACTGAGACAATGCAATGACCGGCACGTGTAATTCTCGCGCAAGCGCCTTTAACGAACGGGAAATATCAGAAATCTCCTGCTGTCTGGATTCCGAACCACGTCCGGAGCCCGACATCAGCTGCAGGTAGTCGATGATAATAATCTTTAAATCATGCTCTAACTTATATTTACGGCATTTGGAACGAAGCTCCGAAATGCTGATACCCGGTGTGTCATCAATAATCAGATTGGACTTTCCGATCACCCCGGCACTTTCAATCAGCTTTTCCCACTCTGCATCGGTCAGATTACCGGTACGCAGATGCTGGGAATCCACTCTGGACTCTAAGGAAAACAGACGGTTTACGAGCTGCTCCTTACTCATTTCCAGACTGAATATGGCAACGGTATAATTCTCTTTAAATGCCATATGCTCTGCAATATTCAGAACGAACGCCGTTTTACCCATGGAAGGTCTGGCCGCAACCAATATCAGGTCTGACGGCTGCATCCCTGCGGTACGGTAGTCCAGATCCAGAAATCCGGTTGCAAGACCGGTGACATTTCCGTTATTCTTAGAGGCCTGCTCGATCTTGTCCAGCGCATTCATAACGACCTGACGGATCGGTACGAATTCTCCGGTGTTCCGCTTCTGTACCAGTTCAAAAACCCGCTTCTCCGTATCTTCCAGAATCGTTTCCAGGCTCTCTTTTCCTGTATAACAGGTGTTTGCGATCTCCTCATTTAAACGGATCAGCTTTCGCAAGGTTGCCTTCTCTGCTACAATATTGGCATAATATCTGACATTCGCCGATGTAAAGTTGGCATTCAGCAGATCCTTTAAGAATTCCAGACTGCTGACCTCCGGCGGTACATCCTTTTCCTTCAGCTTATCCGACAGGGTAACGACATCTACCGGCTTTCCTTCATCATTCAGTTCTACCATGGCATCAAATACGACGCCGTATTGTCTGCTGTAAAAGTCATCTCCACTGATGATTTCCGAAGTGACGGTAATCGCTTCCCGATCCATGATCATCGCACCGATTACGGACTGCTCCGCCTCGATGCTGTGTGGAAGAACACGTTTTAACAGCGCTTCCTCTGCTGCTGGCATGTCAACTCTCCTGATAACTGTTTCTAATCTTTAACGGCCTTATGCTTCCTGCACCTTAACCTTCAGAGTTCCGGTTACCTTCGGATGAAGCTTCACGGATACTTCATAGACACCAAAGCTCTTAATTGGTTCCGGAAGAATGATTTTCTTCTTGTCAATTTCCTTGCCGCACTGCTCTTTATATGCAGTTGCAATTTCTTTCGAGGAAACAGAGCCAAAGGTTCTGCCGCCTTCACCTGCCTTGATGGAAACCGCCACGTGATCATTCTCCATCTCTTTTGCAAATGCCTGCGCAGCTTCCAGATGCTCCTTAGCTACCTTTTCTTCATTGGCCTTCTGAAGCTTCAGATCATTCATATTCTTACCGGTTGCTTCTACTCCTAGCTTCTTCGGAAGCACGAAGTTTCTTGCATAACCGTCATTTACGTTAACAATTTCTCCCTTTTTCCCAAGGCTCTTTACATCCTCTAATAAAATAACTTTCATTCACGTATACTCCCTTCTTTAGTCTACAACCAGATCTCCGTTATCAATCATCTTATCCAGTGTGCCTTTCAGAATGCCGATGGCTTCCGGAATCGATACTCCCTCCAGCTGGCATCCGGCGGTGTTCAGATGACCGCCGCCGCCCATCTTTTCCATGATGATCTGTACATTGACTTCATCAATTGAACGGGCACTGATAAAGATCTGATTCTGGTATTCGGTCATAATAAAGCTGGCCTTCACGCCCTTAATATTGAGCAGCTCATTCGCTGCCTGCGCTCCGACAACTGTCGGGCTCTCTAAATGCTCACTGCTGCAGGTAGAAATCGCATATGCTTTGCGGTAAATCTCTGCCTGGCTGACGGCATCTGCTTTCGCTTTATACTGGATCGCATCCTCACGGAACAGCTTACGCACGCGTGTAACATCTGCTCCGTTACGACGAAGGAACGCCGCTGCTTCAAAGGTACGGACACCGGTCTTCGCCATAAAGTTCTGTGTATCAATCATAATACCGGAATACATACAGTCTGCCTCTTCCGGTGTAATATGAATCGTCTCTCCTATGTATTGCAGAATCTCGGAAACCATTTCACAGGCAGAGGATGCATACGCTTCTACATAGGATAAGGTTGCATTCTCAATGCTCTCCGTTCCCTGTCGGTGATGATCCAGCACCACAATCGACTTGCACATCCGAAGGAGCTCCGGACACTCGGTGATGCTCGGCTTATTCACATCCACAACCACAAGCACAGTGTTGTTTCCTGCAATTTCCATTGCCTGCTGATTGCTGACAATCTGTCCGTCCGCATAATCCTGATGCTGTTTAAAGTGCTCTACCATCGGCTTCATAGAGGTGCTGACTTCATTCAGAACAATGTGAGCCTGACGTCCCAGCGTGCTTGCCACCCGGTAAATACCAACGGCCGCGCCAAAGCTGTCCACATCCGGGATACGATGCCCCATAATGAGTACATTTTCCTTACCGGAAATAATTTCACGGAGCGCCTGTGCCTTCACACGTGCCTTTACACGGGTATTCTTCTCTACCTGCTGGCTCTTGCCGCCATAATAAACAATGTTCTTCGGTGTCTTCACAACCGCCTGGTCTCCGCCCCGTCCAAGTGCAAGGTCAATCGCATTACGCGCAAACTCATAATTCTGCGCATAAGTCAGACCATCCAGACCAATACCGATGCTGACGGTAACCGCCATTTCATTTCCGATATTAACGGTCTTTACATCCTCTAACAGATCGAACTTGTCCTGCTCAATCATCTCCATGGATTTCTTCCGGAGAACCACCATATATTTATCCTTCTCCAGTCTCTTACAGATTCCGTCGAAGGAAGAAATGTACTTGTTAATCTTACGTTCAATCAATGCCGTAAGCAGCGATCTTCGTACCTCCTCTACGGAAGCAAGTGCTTCTTCATAATTGTCAAGGTAGATCATGCCGACCGCCAGACTCTGATCGTCCACCTCCTGCAAGGCCAGACGAAGTGCGGTTTCATCAAATAAATAAAAGGCAATCAGATATCCATGGTAATCTTCGTTTGTGAAAACATCGCTGTTCCGTACCATTTCATCTGTCGAAATTTTACGCATCCTGGCAAGATAATTGCTCTGCTCATAAATCAGCCTGATCTCCGCATTTTCCTCTGCCCCCGGGAGCTTCTCCTTCGTAATCGAAGGGAATATGGTAGTAATAGACTTGTGATAGCTGCGATCCTTATGTACAACATCCTCAAAAGCCACGTTCATCCAGATCACATGTCCATCATCATCCAGAATCGCATAGGGTATTTCCAGCTCCTGAAGTAATACCTTCTGAATCTGCCCATATTGCGTGGCGAAGCTGACCATTTCCTTCAGGATCACCGGTTTATTGTAAAACTGCATGGACAATACAATCGCGAAATAAATCAAAATAAAGCAGGTCAGAAGCAGCCCTGCCGGTATGCTCAGCAAATAAATCACCAGATTAATTAAAATAAGCAAAATCCCCAGATACACGGATGTCTGCGTATATCTCTTTAACCGGCCTTTCAATTTAATTCTATGCTTATTAGATGCCATGTTTCATCCCTCTGTTGTACAATTGTTACATTCTAAAATGTACAGTGTAACTATTCAGCCCCATTCGTAAAACCGCTGCTAACGCAGCGTAGTTTTACTCATGTGGTTACTTCGCCATATAAATCATGTCATAGGTTCTTACGAATGTAAACATTCGACGTACCTATTTCCATGATTTGCATGGCTCTGAATAGTTACAGTATATCATCATTTCTCTAAAAACACTATCAAAAGATTTATTCAGTTACCGACGGAATTCGACGGAGATTTTCTGTCCATATCTTCCAACAGATCTTTTAATATATTCTCCTGATACCCCGCCCTTTTTATCTTTCTTACCTCTTTTGCCGTCTGGCGAAGGATCGGATTCTCAACCGTCCCCAGCTTTTTCAAGGATATGCTTCCAATCTCTTCCTTCGAAAGGCTTTTCACGTAATCCTCCTTAGACATTCTCCACACATGAATCCGGTCCCCATATTTTTTCCAGAGTCTGTCAGCGATGCGGATCCCATCCGGATCCGCATCGCCGCTATAGTAGATTTCTGCTCCGCTGTCCAGCAAAAAAGGGATCAGTTTCACGGCAGCACTCCGTAACTGACCGGAAGTACATAATAACGTCACTTTCTTTTGCTTCAGATGTTTAAGCAGATAGCTGAACACCATCTCATTTTCTACAAGATAAACCTTGTCTCCTGTCGGCTGCACTGCTGTCAGCTCCTGAAGATTTTCCATGGTGACCGCACAGGGCTCCTGCCGCCTGCAAAAGGCATCATATGCCGGGTGCCAGTCACCGTGAACCTGTATTCGCAATCCATAGATATGCACAATAGAGGAAATATTATCTGGTACAATTCCGCCGGACAGCAGTAATTCTCTCCACTGATGGGCATTTGCCGGGTAATCTGTCCGTGCGGCATAGCACATTCCATGAACCAATAATTGCCCCGCAGTCGTTCCCTGATCAAAGTAATGAGGATTACCGGACACTTCCGCAGAAAATACTGCCAGCGGACATTCCTCTTCTGTCTCTTGAATATTTTCCTGCAAAAGAAGCGCCTTTCCCACGGTTTTCAGCAGTTTCTCCGTATGTTCTCTGTCTCTTCCGTATTCTCTGATTACGGTCTGATAGCCATACTTTTTTTGAAAAAACATTTCCCTCAGCCAGGAGACACCAACTGAATCCGAATCTGCGCACTCTGCCAGATAATCCTGCATGTTTTCAAAAAATTCCGTCTTTTCCTGCTCTGTCTCCCTCTGTTTTTCCTGCGTCGTTATCATTCTTCTGCCGAAATACGCTCCCAGTATTTCTTCAAAATTTACAGGAGCAAATTTGGTACATTGCAGTCCTTTTTCAAATTCCGCAAAAGAAAACCGTATGGTGTCTTCATAAAATGCCTTTCCGAGTATCCCACTGATGGCTCTCCGTTCTTCTTCCGAAGTATGTTTCAGTGTAATAATCCCGGTTACTCTTCCATAGGATTTCCATTTCTTCTCAAATTCCGAAAAGCACCTTTGGTATGCCTGATTTTCTTTAAAATATGCCGCACAGGCTTCATTATTGTTCATCCAGAATCCTCTCATGTCCGTTCCATGTATACCGGATCACGGATACCACCTGAGAGTTCTCCGGGCGGTGCAGTTCTGCGATCCGAAGACCCTTTACTGTCTCAAAGCAGCCCCACAGTGCCTGGGAATTCATGATATAGTCGAAATCCAGCTTATGAACCAGTTCAAACATACTTTTGATATTCTTGTCATCAACACCGGCAAATGCCTCATCCAGTGCAATAATCCTGGGGTGGTCTTTCTTATCTGCCTTTTTGTATTGTGCATTTACCGCTCCGAACAGCGGCACATACATGGCCATTGCCTTTTCGCCTCCGCTGAACCTGTTAAACGCAGCATTGGTCAGTGGCTTTTTCGTCTCTTCCCCACGCCGGAAAAACATCTGGAATTCAAACCATTTCCGATAATCCAGAGCATCCCTTACCAGCTCCATGTAATTGATAATCGTTCCCATCTCTTCCAGTTTTGCCTTTTCTGCACGTATTTTGCTGCGGAAATGTCCTGCTACTTTCTCAATATCATCCAGGGTAAGCAGTTCCCGGTCGCGTAAAAGAATCTGCTCCAGATCCGCTGTATCCAGTTCTTTGTCATTGTCGGCTTTGCAGGGTTTCCATTCCAGGGAAAAGCGAAGACCCATGGAGGTATCGATTTCCTGCATGAGCCTGGACATATCTTTTGCCCACCTTCTGCTTTCTGCTATGCGGTCTGTCAGCTGCTGGCTGATCGTCTGGGACAGGATATCTTCGAAAAGCTCCCTGTCCTTTTTCTGTATCAGCAGTTCTGTCTCTTCAATTGCCGTCTTCAGAATATTGTAAAACTCTTCCAGATATACTCTTTTTCCATTCCATGTGGAAATAATGCGTACCCGCTTACGCACAGCATCTATGCCTCCCGTATCACCGAAGCATTCTTCCATGGCTGTTCCATAGCTTGCAAGACTTCCGTTATGCTTCAGATATACCGTATGTAATGCCTGAAGCAGTTCCACGGGTTCCCGGTTCTTATCACTTTCCCGCAATATTTTCACCGCTTCTCTGGCACAATCATGGACTGTCCGCCCTTCTCTGTCCAGAATCAGTTTCAGATCCAGTTCCTCTTCAAAATAATTTCTGAGTGCAGTTTCTTCTATAATGGACTGTTGCAGCTTTTCTTTTTGTTCCGGCAGCTCTTTCAGCAGGGTCTGCAGCATTCCTTCACGTTTCGCCATCTCTATTTCCAACTCATTTATTTTTTTACTGATCTGTTCCAGTTCTTCCTTCACCTGTTTCAGCCTGCTTGCCTTTTCCAGTAGTTCCGGACTTTTCAAATATTCTTCCAGCTGGCGGATCTGGATTTCACAGGCCTTTGCACGAGTACTGTAATTTCTTTTTTCTGTAAAAGCTTCCTCCAGATTCTCCTGATATTGCTCCATCCGGTCTTTTCTGTCCAGGCAGCTGTTCTGTTCCGTCTGTATATGCAGCAGCTCCTGCCTTGTGCTCTGCCATATCCTTCCATATTCTTCTACGGCATTGCAGGCTTCCTCATACGCCTCTGTTGTTCTGCCATAGGGCAGCATTCTACAAAGCTTCAATACCTCCTGATATTGCCGGTTCTTCTGTTCGGAAAGTCTGTACTCCTGATCCTTCTGTTTCAGATATTCATTCTCCAGCGTCTCCAGAATACGTTCCAGTTCTTTTTTCTCCGCCAGTGCGGTCTGAATCTCCGAAAAATCAGGAAACTCCTGGTATTCCGCCTGCAATCTCTCCATGCGTTCCTGTAATTGTATGATCTCGGCATTCCACTCTTCTATAATCCTGCCAGTACTTTCTATCTGTTCCTGTAATTCCCTGATCTTCTGTTCTTTTCTACGTTTTCTCGCCAGATATCCCACATATTCAGCGGTCTGCTTATCCGCTTTACCGGCTAAGACTCCCTGTCGGAAGCTTCCGTCCGCCCCGAAGCAGATTCCCTGTGTCTTTCCTTCCTCTTCATAAATATTGCTGAGAATTTCCAACACCGGGGTTCTTAATTCCTGTGGCAGATCATCACTTACCGTCAATTTGGAGAAATGGCTGTTGCCCGACCCGTCTGTCTGCAGAACAGCATCCAAAAACTCCGGATGCTCTGCTTTTATTTTGGCAAAATCCTCTCTCGTCACCACCAGGGCATCGAGTATTCCCGACATCTGTAATTGTGCCTCCAGTCTTGCACAGACTGTCTCCTCCAGATCCTTTGCAAACTCTACCGTTCTATAAAACGGAATAGCTGTAATTCCCGCCTGTGCCAGGGATGCTCTGGATTTTTCGACTGCCTCATCCCGTTCCGGCTCCAGTTCCTGCTGCTCCTGCACCTTCTTAAGCTGTTCGCTGACCTCTTTCAGGATTCCTTCCTGAATTTCCCGCTGATACTGCTTCCCATTCTTCTCATCTGTAAGCTGCTGGCGCTGCCTTTCATAGTCTGTGCGGAAATTCCGTTGTATTTCCACGCCATCCGCTACGTTCTCATATTGTCTTGCTTTTTGTTCTGCCTGCAGAAGGACTTCACGTTCCGGATGCCATTCTGCGGCTGTCTCCGCCCTGTGAAAGACTTCCGCAATCCATGCATCAATTCTGTCCGACACCTGTTCTTCTGCGATTTCCAGCCGTTGTTCTTCCTCCGCTTTTTTCTTCGTCGTCTCTTCCAACCGGCTGACAGCTTCCTCATACTGTCCTAAGACCAGTTCATATTGTCTGAGAGCTGTTCTTCCTGCTGTCAGCTGATTTTTCCATATCTGCAGCCACTCTGCAATCTCATCTTTTTCTTCATATTCTTCCAGGCTGATTTTCTCTTTTGCCTTCTCATGATGCTCCCATTGCAGGATCTCCTGCTGTTCTTCCAGTTCTTCTCGTTTTTCCTTCAAGGTATCCCTGCGAAGCTCCAGCTGCTCCTCCAGCTTTTTCAGAGCCGTTTCTGCTCCCCGGATTCGCTCCTTATCTTCCTCGATCTTTTTCTCCCAGCGTTGTTCTCCTTCCGCAGCCTCCCTGTACTCTGCCTTTAATTTCTCCAGCTTCCTGTCTGCATCTTCGAGTTCCGGATCCAGGAGAGCGTTGCGCTCCGTTTCTTTCAGCTTTTTCTCTGCTGTAAGTCTCTCTGTATCCTGTTCTGCCCGGAGCTGTTCTTCCTGTGCCTCACTCTGCAGCTGTTCCTTTCCGTCCAGTATTGCCTGTTCTTTCTCCACCTCCTGCTTCTTGTTCAGGTAGTTCAAAGCCTTCTTCGCCAGCATGTACTGGTTATAACGGGTATATTCATTACGTATGATCTTCACATCATCAAAGGAACGATTGAGCATTTCCAGACTGTCCTGTATCTCATCCATCTTTTCCATGGCATCTACCATGGGACGCAGATCCTCATCCGTCAAAGTCTGCAGAGAATCATTCAGAATGTCATACACTTTTGTGGGTTTAAACTCCTTGGAAAGTTTGGGGGCACGCACCTTCACAAGCAGTTTGATAAACTGCTCATACTGCTCCTCCTTACGGAAACCGAAAATATATTGGTTGACATGCTTCTTGTATTCCGACGGACTGTCTGTAAAAAAATTTT
>CAVERH010000058.1:0-16857 GCA_963618065.1 bacterium
AAGCGAAAGGTAAGAATAAGAATAAGAACAATTAATATTTCATCTACTAATGCAGTAATAAGGATATAAAATTCAGCCATTTTAAAATATCTGAGTTTAGCAGGGGAGGTCTTTATGATAACCAACTTTGATTATTTAAAAAAGGAATCGAAATTCTCATCCTTTGCTGATGCGGCAATTTCAGCAGAGAAAATTATTCTTATGGATCCTGAGGCAAGTATTATGAACTGCCGCAGAGCGATGGAATTTGCTATTAAGTGGATGTACTCTGTTGATAAAGAACTGGATATGCCATATCAGGATAATCTGCAAAGCCTGATGAGTGCTGAAGAATACAGGCAGATAGTTGGTTCAGACTTGTGGAAGCGCATGGATTATATCCGTAGGTGTGGAAACAATGTGGCTCATAGTAACAAGAAACTGGGCAGAGATGAGGCAATGCTTTGTCTTGAAAATCTTTTTATTTACTTGGATTTTGTTGCATATTGTTATGCAGATCAGTATGAAGAACATTCATTTAATAAAAAGATTATTGGTGATCGAATCGAGAAAGCGAAGCAATCGAAAGAAATTGCAACGCAGACGAAGGAAGAACTTACTGGAGAACAGGAAAAGAGTGCAAAACAGGAACTTGATCTTCAAAAACTGATTGCTGAAAATGCTTCATTGAAGGAGGAATTATCTTCCAGGAGACAGGAACAACAGAAGACGTATGTTCCGAAGCCTCTTGATTTATCGGAATACAAAACAAGAAAATTATATATCGATTCTATGCTTATAGATGCAGGTTGGACAGATGGGAAAGATTGGTTAAATGAGGTGGAACTTCCGGGGATGCCGAATAAATCTGAAGTTGGTTATGCAGATTATGTTCTTTATGATGATATGCATAAGCCTTTAGCACTGATAGAAGCCAAGAGAACCTGCGTAGATGTTTCCAAAGGGAGACAACAGGCAAAGCTTTATGCTGATTTGTTAGAACAGAAATATAAAAGAAGACCGGTAATTTTTCTTACGAATGGATTTGAAACACATATCATTGATGGACAATATCCGGAAAGAAAATGTGCTGTCATTTATTCCAAAAGAGATCTGGAAAAATGGTTCAATCTTAGGACCATGCGTACAAGTCTTAAATATGTGAGTGTAAACAAGGAGATTGCAGGACGTTATTATCAGGAGGCTGCCATTAAGGCAGTATGCCAAGGTTTCGATGAAAAGAACAGGCGAAAAGCTCTTCTTGTAATGGCTACCGGTTCTGGAAAGACAAGAACTGTTATTGCGTTATGCCAATGTTTATTAGATGCGGGATGGGTTAAAAATATCCTTTTCCTTGCAGACAGAAACTCATTGGTTACACAGGCTAAGAGAAGTTTTGTGAATATGCTTCCGAATCTGTCTTGCACGAACTTATGTGAGGAAAAGGACAATTATAATGCACACTGCGTATTTTCTACCTACCAGACCATGATGAATTGTATTGACACAATTAATGATCGTGATGGAAAGCTGTTTACATGTGGGCATTTTGATCTTGTAATCTGTGACGAGGCACATAGATCCATTTACAACAAATATCGTGATATATTTACTTATTTTGATGCGCCATTGGTAGGATTGACTGCAACTCCGAAGGATGAAATTGATAAGAATACCTATGAAATTTTTGAATTGCAAAAGGGTATACCTACATATGGATATGATTTGGCTCAGGCTGTTAAGGATGGCTATCTTGTTGATTATGTGTCCGTAGAATCAAAATTGAAATTCATTGAGCAGGGAATTGTTTATGATGATTTATCCGAAGAAGAAAAAGAAGAGTATGAAGAGAAATTCTTAGACGAAAACGGAGAGCTTCCCGAGAAGATTGATGCTTCAGAACTCAATACATGGATTTTTAATGAGGATACAATACGTCAGGTGCTTGATGTTCTTATGAAAGATGGAATTAAAATTGACTATGGTCAGCGGATTGGTAAGACAATTATTTTTGCCAGGAATCATAATCATGCAGAGAAGATATTGGAAGTATTCCATAAAGAATATCCTCATCTGCCGGATTATGCGAAAGTCATTGATAATTACATGACCTATGCGCAGAGTGCAATTGATGAATTCTCAGATTCTAAAAAGCTGCCACAAATAGCAATCTCTGTGGATATGCTGGATACCGGTATTGATGTGCCGGAGGTAGTCAATCTTGTATTTTTTAAGAAAGTGATGAGCAAAGCAAAATTCTGGCAGATGCTTGGACGGGGAACCAGACTTTGTCCGGGATTGATAGATGGGGAAGATAAACAGAAATTTTATATTTTTGACTTCTGTGGTAATTTCGAATTCTTTCGAATGAATAAAGGTAAGGCTACTGCAAATATGATTGCGCTTCAAGGAGCAATCTTTAATTTGAAGCTTGAAATATGTTATAAATTGCAGGATATTGATTATCAGATTGCCAGACTGGCCGCATATCGCAGCTTGCTTGTAAAGCAGATGTCTGAAAAGGTACAGGAATTACCAAGGGATAACTTTGCAGTGCGTCAACATTTGAAATATGTAGATTTGTATTCTGCGGAGGTAAATTATCAGGGACTTACTTACGAAGATATTCTGGTTGCCAGAGAAGAGGTAGCCCCGCTTATTTTGCCGGATGGAGATGATGCAAGCGCGGTGCGGTTTGATGCACTTATGTATGGAATAGAACTGGCCTGTTTTATGGGAAAGAAGTACACGCGGGCAAGAAATGATCTTTATAAAAAGGTGAATGACATTGCAAGTGTGGCTAACATTCCAGAAATTCAGATGCAGAGTGAATTGATTCAAAAGATTTTAAATACAGATTACCTTGATCATGCCGGTATTGATGAATTTGAGGAAATCAGAGAAAAACTTCGAGGTTTAATGAAGTATATTCCTAAATCGGTTCTTCATTATGATACACATTTTGAAGATGATTTACTGTCTGTTGAGTGGAAGGAATCAGAACTTGAAAATGATGAATTAAAGAATTACAAAGAAAAAGCAGAGTTTTATATCAGACAACATCAGGATAATCTTGTGATTGCAAAGTTGAAAACAAATAAGCCGCTTACTACCAATGATGTCTCTGCCCTTGAAGAGATACTTTGGAAAGAGGTTGGCACCAGACAGGATTATGAGCTTGAATATGGACAAAAGCCGTTAGGGGAACTGGTTCGTGAAATTGTCGGACTTGATATGAATGCTGCAAAGGAAGCTTTTTCGGAGTATTTGACAAGTACAAGTCTTGATAGCAGACAGATATATTTTGTGAATCAAATTGTGGAATATATTGTCCATAACGGAATGCTGAAGGATTTTTCTGTTCTTCAGGAATCACCATTTACAGATCAGGGAAGTATTGTTGAGATTTTTACCGATATGAGTATATGGATGGGGATTAGAAAAGTTATAGAAACGATAAATGCAAATGCTGCGGCATAATGAAAACCTCCCGGCAGAACACACCACGTATTCTGTCGGGAGCTTACTTTCACTTATCCTAAAAATGTAATTTCAATTTTAATGATTAACGCTTAATTTCTTGCTTTTTAACCCTTTAATTCCGATCTCTTAATTCTCTGCCTTCAAATACTTCTTCAACGGCAGCCAGATCACATACGCTAACGCACTGCCAATCAGTGCGGTGGTAAGCTGGGTGATGGAGAAGGTAATCTTTGCGGTGGCAAGGACCATAGGTAACGCTTCCGGCTTCGGGAGCTTGGAAGCAATGTTATCGCCGAAAACGGGAAGAATAATGAGGACGATCACCACGCCCATAAAGATGGCCTTTAATACGGAGCCTGCGACTAAGCCGGCAGGGAGACGCCATTTAAAGGAAGTCTTTTCCTGAAAATACCATACGGTGACAGCGAGAGCGGCATTTCCTGCCATAACAGCGGGAAACATCAGCGGAATGGCTGCCATAATGGGAGAGCCGGTGAAGAAAAATGCGGTTACCGGGGCGATGATGCTTAACAGTAAGCCACTCCATAATCCGACAGACAAAACAGCCAGAATGATGGTGAGATTCACGATCGGTCCGGTGATGTACACGGACAGGTTCTTGAAGTACTGGCTGGCAATACAGATGGTGAGAAGCAGTGCGGTCTGCACTAATTGTTTGGTTGTAATTTTCATAGAATGAGTTCTCCTTTTTACTTTACGTCAGGAATTCCTTCGGCTCAGAATATTGTGGGCTGCAAGGACAGAAATAATTCCACTTTGGGAAAAGACACTCTCTTTGCAGGTGATTTTGCAAAGATTATAATACAAATTCAGAAAAATAGCTAGTCATATCGGCGCATTTATGCTATAATCCTACAATGACTGTGAGTATGCACAGGACGTATTAAGGAGGTTTGTACAAGATGAGCGTACAGGTAGAGAAATTAGAAAAGAACATGGCGAAGCTTACAATTGAAGTTTCTGCAGCAGAATTTGAGAAGGCATTAGAGGATGCTTTCCTTAAGAATAAGAATAAAATCAGTATACCTGGTTTTCGTAAGGGAAAAGTACCGCGCCAGATGGTTGAGAAAATGTATGGCCCGGAAATCTTCTATGAAGATGCTGCCAATGCATTAATTCCTGATGCATACAGCAAGGCATTTGATGAATGTGAAGAAGACATCGTTTCTTCTCCTGAAATTGATGTTACCCAGATCGAGAAGGGCAAGTCCTTCATCTTTACTGCAACGGTTGCGTTAAAGCCGGAGGTTAAGCTTGGCAAGTATAAGGGTGTCAAGGTAGAAACTACAGAAGTTATCGTTACCGATGAAGAAGTCGATGCTAAGATCGAAAAGGAAAGAGAAAACAATGCAAGAACCATCGAAGTAACCGACAGACCGGTTAAGGATGGCGATATGACCGTTCTTGATTTTGAAGGATTTGTAGATGGTGTTGCCTTTGACGGCGGTAAGGGAGAGAACTATCCGTTAACCATCGGATCCGGCGCATTTATCCCGGGATTCGAAGAGCAGCTCGTTGGTGCTGAAATCGGCAAGGAAGTAGAAGTAAACGTGACTTTCCCGGAAGATTATCAGGCAGAAGAATTAAAAGGCAAGGCAGCTGTATTCAAATGTACCATTAAAGAAATCAAGGAAAAGGAGCTTCCTGCACTGGATGATGAATTCGCAAGCGAGGTTTCCGAATTTGATACCTTAGAGGAATACAAGAAGGACATTAAGGAAACCTTAACCATTGAGAAGGAAAAAGCAGCAAGAGAAGCTAAGGAAGCAGCAGTTATTGATGCAATCATTGCAGATTCCGATATGGATATTCCGGAAGCTATGGTTACTACCCAGCAGAAGCAGATGATCGATGAATTTGCACAGAGAATGCAGATGCAGGGATTATCTATGGAGCAGTACCTTAAGTTTACAGGCGCTACACTTGACAAGATGATGGAGCAGGTAAAGCCTCAGGCAGAGACCAGAATCAAGTCCAGACTTGTATTGGAAGCAGTTGCTGCTAAGGAAGGCATTGAAGCAACCGAAGAAGATTACGAAGAAGAAATCAAGACAATGGCAGAGGTTTACCAGATGGAGCCTGACAAGATTAAGGAAATGCTTCCTGAAAAGAGTGTCAAGGGCATCAAGGAAGATATTGCTGTTAAGAAGGCAGTAGAGTTTGTTGTAAACAATGCCAAGGCAAAATAAGAAAAGAGGTTAAAGAATGAGTTTAGTACCTTATGTCATTGAACAGACAAGCAGAGGGGAACGCTCCTATGACATCTATTCAAGACTTTTAAAAGAAAGAATTATCTTTTTAGGCGAGGAAGTAAATGAAACAACCGCAAGTCTTGTTGTAGCACAGATGTTGTTTCTGGAAGCTGAGGATCCGGAGAAGGATATCCAGCTTTATATTAACAGCCCTGGTGGCAGTGTGACGGCTGGTATGGCAATTTATGATACCATGCAGTATGTAAAATGTGATGTATCTACCTTCTGCATGGGTATGGCAGCCAGTATGGGTGCATTCCTTTTAGCAGGCGGTACGAAGGGCAAGAGACTGGCACTTCCCAATGCAGAAATCATGATCCATCAGCCTTTAGGCGGCGCACAGGGACAGGCTACTGAGATTGAAATTGCTGCCAAGCATATTTTACAGACCAAAGAAAAGCTGAACAGAATGCTTGCTGAAAATACCGGCAAGGATATCTCCATCATCGCAGCAGATACGGATCGTGACAACTGGATGTCTGCAGAAGAAGCGAAGGAATATGGACTGATTGACCGTGTGATTTATAAGCGTTCAGAGGCGTAGTCACAATAGTTTAAAGTAGAGGTAAAGTCATATGGCAGGAAGGAATTCTGACGAAATCAGATGTTCTTTTTGTAATAAAACCCAGGATCAGGTGCGTAAAATGATCGCCGGTCCTTCGGGAGTGTATATTTGTGATCATTGCGTGGAGATCTGCGCGGATATCGTTGAGGAAGAGTTCGAAGAGGATACAGAGACCTTTGAAGAAGAGCCGGAAATGGAAATCAATCTGTTAAAGCCTGCGGAAATCAAGGACTTCCTTGATGATTATGTCATCGGGCAGGACGAAGCTAAGAAGGTTCTTTCCGTTGCTGTTTATAATCACTATAAGCGTGTGACAGCACCGAAGGACGAGGATGGTGTGGAACTTCAGAAGAGTAATATCATCATGATCGGGCCTACCGGTTCCGGCAAAACTTATCTGGCACAGACACTGGCGAAGATCATTAATGTTCCGTTTGCAATTGCAGATGCAACAACCCTGACTGAAGCCGGCTATGTGGGCGAGGATGTCGAGAACATTCTGCTTAAGCTGATTCAGGCAGCGGACTATGATATAGAGCGCGCACAGTATGGAATTATTTATATCGACGAAATTGATAAGATCACGAAGAAGAGCGAGAATGTCTCCATTACCCGTGATGTTTCCGGAGAAGGAGTACAGCAGGCTCTGCTTAAGATCATTGAGGGTACGGTAGCAAGTGTTCCGCCCCAGGGCGGACGGAAGCACCCTCATCAGGAGCTTTTGCAAATCGATACCTCAAATATCCTGTTTATCTGCGGTGGAGCGTTTGATGGTCTTGAGAAGATCGTGGAGGATCGTCTGAACCGCAATTCCATCGGATTTGATGCAGAGATCGTAAGCAGGAACAGTAAGGAAGTCAGCGAGCTTCTCGCAGAAGTAACACCGCAGGATCTCGTGAAATTCGGATTGATTCCGGAATTTGTCGGACGTGTGCCAATCAATGTGTCACTGAAAGGTCTTGATAAGAAAGCGTTAATCCGTATTCTTACCGAACCGAAGAATGCGTTAATTAAACAGTATCAGAAATTATTTGGATTTGACCATGTAAATCTTGTGTTTGAAGAAGATGCAGTGGATGCCATTGCAGAACAGGCTTTTGAAAGAAAGACCGGAGCAAGAGGATTACGGTCCATTATGGAAAAGGTGATGATGAATGTCATGTTTGAAATTCCATCGGATCGTACGATTGAAAAATGCGTGATCACCAAAGGCGCGGTAGAGGGCGAGAGTGAACCGCTGATTTACCGCAGAGAATTGATGCCTAAAGCAAACTAAAGCATGACGGACACGCTTTTGCGTGTTCGTCATATTTATATCATTAACCATTATTTATTTTTACGGAGTTGTATATGAATAAAGAACATATCCCGGTGATTCCCATGCGGGGACTTGCAGTGTTACCGGATGCAATTATACATTTTGATTTAAAGAGAACGAAATCGATTCATGCCGTGGAATATGCCATGATGGGAGACGGACTGGTATTTCTTGCGTCCCAGAAGGATCCGGAATGTCAGGATCCGGGAATCGGGGATCTGTATCCGGCAGGAACGGTCGCTTCGGTGCGGCAGGTCACGAAGCTTCCGAATCAGATGCTGCGGATTCTTGTAGGCGGTGTGAAGCGGGCGATGCTGACCACAATTCAGGAGGAGAATGAAGCTTTTCTGGAAGGAAGCATTGTTCCGCAGGAGGAGCTTCCAATCGAGGAATTATCTTCTGTAGAGGAAGAAGCCATGCTGCGGCAGCTTAAGGAAACCATTGCCGAGTTTGCTTCCCTTCATCCCAAGCTTGATAAAAACACCGTACAGCGGTATCAGTCCATGGAGGAACTGGGAAGTCTGCTGGATCAGATTACCATGAATCTTCCGGTAGAATTTGAAAAGAAACAGCAGGTGCTGGAGGCTTTCGACTTAAAGGAACGTTTTGAAACAGTTTGCACTATTTTAGTCAATGAGATCCAGATTGCCAGAATCCGGAATAATCTGGCACAGAAATTAAAAGGTAAGGTAGAGAAAAACCAGAAGGAATATCTGTTACGGGAACAGCTTCACTACATCCGGGAGGAATTGGGAGAAGAGAATTCTTTTTCGGACAGTGAGCAGTTTGAAGAGAAGTTAAAGGAGCTGCAGGCTCAGCCCGAAGTAAAGGAGAAAATCCAGAAAGAAATTTCCCGGTTTAAGAGCCTGTCCGGGAACAGCTCGGAAAGTGCGGTAGAGCGGGGCTATATTGAGACTCTGTTAGAGCTTCCGTGGGACAAAGCATCGATTGATAACGAAAGCATCAAAGAGGCAAAGGAGATTCTGGAAAAGGAACACTATGGTCTGACCCAGGTAAAAGAGCGTATCCTGGAATTCCTGGCGGTACGGTGTCTCACAAAGAAGGGGGAGAGTCCGATTCTCTGCCTGATAGGACCTCCGGGAACCGGCAAAACCTCGATTGCGCGTAGCGTTGCCAGAGCTTTGAATAAGAAATACATACGGATCTGCCTCGGAGGTGTCCGGGATGAAGCGGAGATCCGTGGTCACCGGAAAACTTATGTCGGTGCCATGCCCGGCAGAATTGCGACAGGCTTACGGCAGGCAGGAGTGAAGAATCCACTCATGCTACTGGATGAGATTGATAAGGTCAGCAATGATTATAAGGGAGATACCTTTTCTGCATTGCTCGAGGTGTTGGATGGAGAACAGAACGTGCGGTTCCGTGATCATTATGTGGAAATCCCGCTGGATCTGTCGGAGGTTCTGTTTATTGCAACGGCGAATTCCACGCAGAATATCCCGCGTCCTCTGCTTGACCGTATGGAGCTGATCGAGGTAAACAGCTATACGGAGAACGAGAAGTTCCATATTGCGAAGGAACACCTTCTGCACAAGCAGATGGAAAAGAACGGGATTACCGCAAAGCAGCTTTCTATTTCGGACAGTGCCTTGAAAGCAATCATTTCTTCCTATACGAGAGAAGCCGGTGTCCGTGAGCTGGAACGTAAGATCGGGGACATCTGCCGTAAGGCAGCGAAGGAAATTCTGGAATGCCGCGAAGCGGGCAGGGAAGAAACGAAAATCAAAGTGACTGCTTCCAATATCGAGAAGTATCTTGGAAAGCGGAAATATACAACGGATCTTGCCAATAAGAAGCCGGAGGTCGGCATTGTGCGCGGACTTGCCTGGACGAGTGTTGGTGGAGACACCTTACAGATCGAGGTGAATGTCATGCCCGGTAAGGGAGACATTGATCTGACCGGACAGATGGGCGATGTGATGAAGGAATCAGCCATTATTGGGATGAGTTATGTCCGTTCCATCGGTAAGGAGCATAAGATTGATCCGTCCATGTTTAAGGAAAATGATTTTCATATTCATATTCCGGAGGGAGCCGTTCCGAAGGACGGCCCATCAGCCGGAATCACGATGGCAACGGCGATCTTTTCCGCGGTGACCGGAAAGCCTGTGCGCTGCGAACTTGCTATGACCGGTGAGATTACCCTTCGCGGAAATGTACTGCCGGTCGGTGGCTTGAAGGAGAAGATTCTGGCAGCCAGGATGGCAGGCATCAGGGAAGTACTTGTTCCTGCAGAAAATAAAAAGGATGTGGAAGAAATTCCGGAAGAGATCCGTGACGGAATTACCATTACTTATGTCAAAACGATGAAGGATGTATTAAAAAAAGCACTTGTGACGGAGTAATAAAATATATAAAATGTTAGTAACGATAACGAAAGTATTCTGGACAATCAGAATGCTCATTCAGAACGTGAGGTTTCAGCATGGTTATTAAAAATGTAAGTCTGGAAACGGTCTGTGGAATTACCAGTAAGATTCCGGACAATCCATATATGGAGTTTGCGTTTGCCGGCAAAAGTAATGTAGGGAAGTCCTCCCTGATTAACGGATTGATGAACCGTAAGTCTCTTGCGAGAACCAGTGCACAGCCGGGCAAAACACAGACTATTAATTTTTATAATATCAATGATGCCATGTATTTCGTCGATCTTCCGGGATATGGCTATGCCAGGGTCAGCGAACAGGAAAAGGCCAAATGGGGAAAGATGATTGAAAATTATCTGCACAGCTCCAAACAGTTAAAGGCGGTATTTCTGCTGATCGACATCCGGCATGAGCCTTCCGGAAATGACAAGATGATGTATGAATGGATCTGCAATCAGGGCTATGAGCCGATCATTATTGCAACGAAGCTGGATAAGATTAACCGAAGCCAGGTCCAGAAGCATGTGAAGATGATCAAAGAGGGTCTGCAGGTAGTCAAGGGAACGATCGTGATTCCTTATTCTGCACAGACCAAACAGGGGAGAGAAGAGATTTATGATCTTTTAGATAGTTACGCTATCTGATATCAAGAGGCACTTCGTATATCATTAATAGTTTGGTGGGACAGGAGAAAGAGGCGGTTTTCATGGAGAAAAAGGGAACTGGAATAACCTATGTTAAAGTTGTTGTCAATTTAGTCATTATGGCATTGCTGATTCTTTGCTGCTATTTGGTGCTGCCCAGGATTGTTGTGTATTTTATGCCGTTCGTGATCGGCTGGATTATTTCGCTGATTGCCAATCCGATCGTGCGTTTCTTTGAAACGAAGCTTAAGGTGCGGCGGAAGATGGGATCGGTTGTAGTTATTATAGCGGTCTTGGCGCTGGTAATAGGCGGAGGGTATTTTCTGCTCTCCTGGCTGCTTGAGCAGTTGATTTCTTTTATTAACGAGCTTCCGGAAATGTGGGCAGTCGCACAGGTGGATTTTGATAATATCGGTAAAAAGCTGATGCTAATGTATCAGTATCTGCCGAAGAACTGGCAGGAAAATCTGGACGGATTCCTTGTGAAATTCCAGACACTCTGGGGTGACTGGGTAGGTACGCTCGGAACACCCACGATTACCGCAGTTGGTAATTTTGCCAAGAATCTGCCGCTTATCATTATCGGAATTATTATGAGCCTTTTATCCGCCTACTTCTTTGTGGCTGAGCCGGATTATATGCGTCATATCTGGGGAAAACTACTTCCATTGTCACTTCAGGATCGTATCGCTATGATCAAACGTGGACTAAAGCGTGCAGTAGGAGGTTATTTTAAAGCACAGCTAAAGATCGAGGTATGGATGTATATTCTGCTGGGAATCGGCTTCTGGATTCTTCATGTGCGGTATGCATTTATCATTGCAATCGGAGTAGCCATCTTAGATCTGCTTCCTTTTTTTGGAACAGGAACTGTGCTGGTGCCGTGGGCAATCATCAAGTTTCTGAACGGAGAATACGGTATGGTGATCGGGCTTCTGATTATCTGGGGAGTCGGACAGTTATTCCGTCAGCTGATCCAACCGAAGATTGTAGGTGATTCCGTGGGACTGGATCCTTTGCCTACATTGTTCCTGTTGTACATCGGATATAGGATGGGCGGTGTCTGGGGCATGCTGCTTGCCGTGCCGATCGGAATTATTATTTTTAATATGTATGAAGAGGGCGTATTTGATACGACCATTAAGAGTATTCAGATCCTGTATTCCGGTGCAAGTAATTTCCGACATATTACCGAGGAGGATATGGAGCCGGTACGCAAATATAAGATTCTCGAACAGGAACGCCTGAAAAAGTCGAAGGAGTGTAAGGAGACCCGGGAAGAATCGAAAGGAAAGCGTTCCAATGAATTGTAGAAAGGTAACTGTGAAGCTACTGAACAGTTACGAAATGTAACAGATAAAGGGAGAATGGATGCGGAATTTTAAGATGGTTCTTCAATACGAAGGAACAAGATTCAAGGGATGGCAGCGTCAGGAAAGCACGGACAACACCATTCAGGGAAAGCTTGAGAATATTTTAAGTAAAATGGTGGGAGCTCCCGTTGAAATCCAGGGTTCCGGAAGAACGGACGCAGGGGTACACGCGTTAGGACAGGTTGCCAACTTTCATGCAGATACGAGGATGTCTGAACAGGAAATATTGAGTTATGTAAACCAATATCTACCGGAAGATATTGCGGTCATTTCAGTAAAGGAAGTGGCAGACCGGTTTCACAGCCGGTTGAATGCCACAGGGAAGACCTATTGTTATCTGTTGATCCAGTCAGAACTTCCGCATGTATTTGAACGGCGGTTTGCCCATAGAATAGAAGAAAGACTCGATGTGGAAGCGATGGAGAAGGCTGCGGGGTATCTGCTTGGAACCCATGATTTTGCAGCGTTTACATCAGCAAAGAAGAGTAAGAAGTCAACGGTTCGTACCATTGATCAGATTGCATTTACCAGAGAATACAGTTCGGTTATGCGTACGGCGCAGGAACCGGATCTGCTCCGGATTACCTATTCCGGGGATGGCTTTTTGTACCATATGGTCCGGATTCTGACCGGAACACTGATCGAAGTCGGAATGCAGCTTCGCAGTCCCGAAGAAATTCCGGAAATACTTGAGAGCAAAAACAGAGAAATGGCAGGGCCGCTTGCGCCTGCCAAGGGACTTACACTGATGGAGGTTCGTTATTCGTGAATAGGAAACTGACTGCGGAAGAAGAAAAGCAGCGTAATGTACGATGGATACGAGCCTTGTTTCTGGTTTATTTATTAATTGTTATTAAATTGATTATTTTCAAATATCCGATGGATCAGCTGCAGGCCATTGCGGCAACGTGGCGTAAGGATGTGATTCTGGAGGGATTGGATACCGCCAATTTCACTCCATTTAAAACCATCCGGATGTATATTGATTATGCATATATGCTGAACAGCTTTGAAAATCTGGTGGGTAATATTCTGGTATTTGTACCATTCGGGTTCCTGCTTCCCTATGTATGGAAAAAGGCCGGCAGATTTTGGGTCATGCTGATGAATGCCTTTGTGTTCGTACTTGGAATTGAAGTATTTCAGTTGTTCAGTGCGTTTGGCGCATTTGATGTGGATGATATTATCCTGAACTGCTTAGGCGCAGTCTGGGGGTATCTGTTTTATCTGATTGTGGAAGCAATCCGCCGTAAACGGGTCTGGGAGCGGACGCAGAAGGATAAGAATAAGTAGAACGGAACAGGGCGAAGTAACTACATGAGCAAAACATAAGCTGTGAAACAGCGGTTTTGCGAATGGAGTTCTGAATAGTTACAATAAAATTTCATAAGGAGGTAATGGCAATGAATTACATTAAGAGTCTGAAGGTGAATTACTCCCTGTCTGCATTGATCTGTGTCATTTTGGGAATTGTGCTGTTGATATGGCCGGGACAGAGTACCCAGGTGGTCTGCATGATCCTGGGAATTGTGCTTGGAGGCTTCGGGATCCTTCAGATCATTCTGTATCTGGCAACACGGGAAAAGACGATGGTGTCCCACAGCATGATGATGCTTGGGATTGTACTTGCCGTTATAGGAGTATGGATCGTCTTAAAGCCCGATACGATTATTAAAGCAATTCCAATGATCGTGGGAATACTCATTGTGATTCACGGACTTCACAATGCAGTGCAGGCAATTGACCTTAAGAAGATGCAGTATGATAACTGGTGGGTAGCGCTTCTTCTGTCTCTTTTGACGGTAGCGTTGGGAGCTGTACTGATCTGCAACCCGTTTACTATTGTGGATACTGTGGTTCAGATTATCGGCGCATTTTTGATTTATGATGGATTATCCGATATGTGGATCCTATCCAGATTGTTTAAAACAAAGAAGAATCGTGAAAAGATTATTGATGCAGATGCTGTGATTATAGAGGATGGGACTACAGAGGAAACCATCCGGAAATGAGGGGAAGGATGAAAATGAAACGGAATTTGCTAATGCTGCTTGGTATGCTGTGTATGGTTTTGGTATGTACCGGATGCGGAATGATGAAAACCATGTCCTATGTTACGGAGAACCAGAAGGAAACAGATGATGAGACGGGTATGTCAGGAGAAGAAACCGAATCTTCGGCAGGAACAGAAGCCGCTTCCGATATGGATGAGAAGGAGCTTCGGGTGCAGGATCTGGTGCAGGATGCTTTTTCCAGAACAGAAACGGTAATTTTGTACGAAGATACTTCGATTGAAGTTGATTATCATGTACCGGAAATTCTTTCGGACAGTGAGGGAGCTAAGGCGATCAACCGGGAAATCATGGAGGACTGTCAGGAGCTGACGCAGGAATTGTCAGAGGAGAATTTTGTCTGGTGCCTGGTGGAGTATGAGGCTTACCTGAACGGAGATATTCTGAGTCTGCTTCTGACAAAGCACAGCATTTTTGAAGGGGACATCAGATATTATGCCTACAATCTGAATATGAAAACCGGGAGGAAGATGGAACAGAGGGATCTGATTCAGTCTCTGGAATTCGAAACAAGGCAGGGGGAAAGCGCAGAGGATGCAATGCTGCGGTACATACGGAAGGCTGCAGCATATCAGTCGGATCAGGAGATGCAATCCTTCTTTGAGTCCGACTATCACGGGCAGGCTGACACACAGGAGCTTCAGTATATGTATGCCTGGTATCTTATGATGAGAATGGAAACCCTGCAGGAGGATAATATTTCGCTGGAGCTTCCGATGTATTTGAATGAACAGGGAGAGCTTCAGGTTGTTGTACCGGTTTATGTGATGGCAGGAGCCGGTGTGTATGATGAAATACTGACACCATTAGAGGAGCATACCAGTGCAGACAGGGAGCTGCGGTTTGATGATGCAGTAACGGTATCTTACGAGGACGGAAGAATGACCGTCTGTATTGAGAGAAATGACTGGACGGAGTCAGCCTTTGGTACAGGAAATCTGGAATTTGGAAAAGAATACGAGGTGGATGGTGTGTATAAGGATTATGTAGATGCCTCCATACTGATGATTATGTATGGGGAATACGTAGTGCCTGTTTTCGTGTCTGAGGATGGAATGGTATCCTATCTTAACCTGTATTCCGGAGCTGCCGCAGGGTATTTCTGCATCACGGAGCCGGTTTGTGGTCTGACGCAGATAGAAGCTATTGCAGAGGGAACATCGGGTGAGGTGGCATCTGCTTTAGAAGAGATGATCTTTGAGCAAAGCCCGGATTTTCCGAGTAAGGTTATGGGACTGTATGAGGGAGAAGGCCTCAGTACTGAAACGACATTTGATACCGATGCCGGGACACAGTATACGGATCATTATTATTTCGGATTTGATATGGAACGTGAGTGGATCTGTCTGTACCAGGATTCGAATTATGATGCAGGACTGTATACCACCTATGAGGGAAAATGCACATATCTGGGGATGAATGAGAAAGGAATGGTCATTGCGTACAGCTTATATGAGAATACTGATACAGAGCCTGCAGGAATTCTGAACGGAGCCTTTCTGGAACGAAGAAGGGGAAGCTATAATGAACAGACCATGGAGTGGAGAGACTGGGTAGATTACAGGACTCTTAGCGGATATGATCTGTTTGGAACAGGAAGTAAGGAAAGAGAACTGGATATCAGTGTTGGCTGAATGTCTTAAGCAGGTATCTGACCTCGAGGGGTAGCAGGCAATGGAACGGACACACAGTGATTTTAACAATAGAAAGGTGGCAGCATATGGCAGTCTATGAATTAAAAAATGAATTTCTATCCATTAAGGTGGATTCTCACGGGGCGGAGTTAAAGTCTTTAAGGAGACAGTCAGACCATCAGGAATATATGTGGAAGGGAGATCCGGCATTCTGGGGCAGAACATCACCGGTGCTGTTTCCGTTCGTCGGAGGTGTCAACCGGAAGCTGTACCGTGTGGACGGAAAAGAATATGCCATGAATCAGCATGGTTTCGCACGGGATATGGAATTTGAACTGGTTAGTCAGTCTGAACAGGAAATCTGGTTTGAACTTCAAAGCAGTGAAGAAACCCTGCAGAAATATCCTTATGCATTTGTGTTAAAGCTGGGTTATAAGCTTAACGGGAACAGCGTGGAGGTCTGTTGGCAGGTGGAAAATCCTTCCGATGAGACGATGTATTTTGCCATCGGCGGACATCCGGCATTTAACTGTCCGTTAAAGGAGGGAACGAAGCAGACGGATTATGTCCTGAAATTTGATGAGCAAAAGCAGGTTGTCAGCACGCAGTTAAGCAAAGAAGGAATGGCAACCGCTACGAAGGTGGTCTATGATCTGAAGGATGGAATTCTTCCGATTACGGAGCATTTATTTGATGACGATGCACTGGTGATCGAGCATCACCAGGCACAGCTGGCCGCGCTGTGTTACGCAGACGGAACGCCGTACCTGACCATCCGCATGGAAGCACCGTTATTCGGAATCTGGTCTCCTCCGAAGAAAAATGCGCCCTTTGTCTGCATTGAGCCCTGGTATGGACGCTGCGACAGTGAGGGCTATGAAGGAGAGCTGAAGGACCGTGCCTGGGAAAATGAACTGGAAGGCCAAGGCATATGGACAGCCTCTTATCTCATAGAAATATAGCAACTATTCTAAATAGATGCCTTTTTTAATAGCAGTAGAATTATTAATCGTTTTTTTACTTCAGTGCTTTTGAAAAAAGTATTTCCCGAAATTGAATTATTTTTAAATTTGGGTAACAGTTCAGCCATGCAGATTGATGATACCGGGGATTGGACATAAAGAGCATA
>CAVERH010000059.1:0-16793 GCA_963618065.1 bacterium
ATGTCTAATTTTCCTATGTGGGCAGGTTACAAAACGAATTCACCTTTCAAAGCTGGGTATAAATAAGTTGCGCTTCCTTTATGAACGGACATCGGGTATAATGTAGTTATTAGTAATTATTCAGAACCCCATTCGTAAAACCGCTGCTTAAAGCAGCTCAAGTTTTACGAACGGAGTTACAGAATCGAAAGGAGATTTAGAAACATGGCAAACAGAATTATGCTCAATCAGACCTCATATCATGGAGCAGGTGCTATCACAGAAATCGTTAACGAAGCAAAGGCACATGCATTTCGGAAAGCGTTTGTATGCTCGGATCCGGATCTGATCAAATTTGGTGTGACCGGAAAGGTGACAGATTTGCTGGATAAGGAAGGACTTGCTTATGAAGTTTATTCCGATATTAAGGCAAACCCGACCATTGACAATGTAAAGAATGGTGTAGCAGCCTTTAAGGCATCCGGCGCAGATTATCTGATCGCAATCGGCGGAGGCTCTTCCATGGATACTTCCAAGGCGATTGGCATCATTATTGCCAATCCGGAATTCGAGGATGTACGTAGCCTCGAGGGCGTGGCTCCGACTAAGAAGCCCTGTGTTCCGATTATTGCTGTTCCTACCACAGCGGGTACTGCAGCCGAGGTTACCATTAACTACGTTATTACCGATGTGGAGCGTAAGCGTAAATTTGTATGTGTGGATCCTCATGATATGCCGATTATCGCAGTGGTAGACCCGGAAATGATGTCCTCCATGCCGAAGGGACTGACAGCTTCTACAGGTATGGATGCCCTGACTCATGCGATTGAAGGCTATACCACCAAGGCAGCATGGGAAATGACGGATATGTTCCACCTGAAGGCAATTGAAATTATCTCCAGATCTCTGCGCGGCGCAGTAGCTAACACCAAGGAAGGCCGTGAGGGTATGGCACTTGGACAGTATATCGCAGGAATGGGCTTTTCCAATGTTGGTCTTGGTATCGCACATTCCATGGCTCATACTCTTGGCGCAGTATATGATACTCCTCATGGGGTTGCCTGTGCGATGATGCTTCCTATCGTTATGGAATATAATGCAGACTGCACCGGTGAAAAGTATCGTGAAATTGCCCGTGCCATGGGAGTAGCAGGAGTAGATGAGATGGATCAGGAAACCTATCGTAAGGCAGCGGTAGATGCAGTGCGTAAGCTTTCTGAGGATGTAGGCATTCCCTCCAAGCTGGAAGCTCTCAGGGAAGAGGATCTTCCTTTCCTTGCAGAATCCGCTCATGCAGATGCCTGCGCACCGGGTAACCCGAAGGATGCAAGTGTTGAGGATCTGACCGCTTTGTTCCGTAAATTAATGTAGGCTTAAGGTAACTATTCAGTACAGGTCGAAGCATTTGCTGCTGAGACCGTAAGAATATGATTCAGTAATGCAAGGCTGAACGGTATAATGGATTACATGGGACGTGTGAAAATGTTATTTTCACACGTTCTTTTTGGATCAAAGCTTTTGGAGCTTTCTTTTGGAAAACGAACTGCATATGGTTCTTTCCTGTATCAGGAAAATATGGTATGATCTGCAGTGTAAAACGATGTGAATCGTTCTGCAGTGTAAAATGACATAGCGGTGATCTTAGATGGATAAGGAGCGTAAGATAATGAAAAAAAAGCATATTCTGGCAGGAATTTTAATCATGCTGATCGCGATCGCATTGGATCAGGTGACGAAGCAGTGGGCGGTAGCCGCGCTAAAGGGAAAGGAAAGTCTTGTACTGATTAAAGGTGTACTGGAGCTTTCCTATCTGGAGAATACAGGAGCCGCGTTTGGATCCTTCCGAGGACTGCAGATCCCATTGATTCTAGTCACACTTGTGATTATTGCATTTGTGATCTATAAGCTGGTTACGCTTCCGGATAACAAAAGGTTCAACCCGATCCGGCTCTGTGGCATCTTTCTGATCAGCGGAGCAGTCGGAAATCTGATCGACCGTGTCATGAACCGATACGTGGTGGACTTTATCTATTTTGTTCCGATTGATTTTCCGAAGTTTAATGTAGCAGACTGTTATGTGACAGTTACGGTTTTCGTGCTGATTTTTTTATTTTTGTTTTATTACAAGTCCGATGAGACGGATGTGATTCTTTCTTTGAAGAAGGAAAATGCACAGTAACTGAGAAGGTACTGAACAGTCGTGATCATAACTGTAATGAAATCCGGCAATACTACATACCGGAAACGAATATTCGGAATATTCGATCATAAAATCAGGAAAGAAGGAATGTAATGTAATATGAAGATTGCGATGTATGATACGAAACCATATGATAAGGAATGGTTTGAAAAGAAGAAACCGGAAGGTTATGAAATTATTTATTTTGAGACGAAGCTGCGCTATGAAACTGCAGCGTTGGCAGAAGGCTGTGAAGTAGTGTGCGCATTTGTGAATGATGTCATTGATGCACCTGCGATCGACCGGCTTTACAGACATGGCGTGAAGCTGATCGCATTGCGCTGTGCCGGCTTTAATAATGTGGATCGCAAGGCGGCAGCAGGAAAGATAAAGGTAGTGCGTGTGCCGGCTTATTCGCCTTATGCCGTTGCCGAGCATGCGATGGGAATGCTGCTTTGTCTGAACCGGAAGCTTCATAAGGCTTATAACCGGACAAGAGAGGGCAACTTCACACTGAATGGACTGACCGGCTTTGATCTTCACGGAAAGACTGTCGGCGTCATGGGAACCGGAAAGATCGGCAAGACCTTTATCAATATCTGTCAGGGTTTTGGCATGAAGGTACTGGCCTACGATCCTTACCCGGACGCGGCCCTTCCTGTAACCTATGTGGAAAAGGAGGAACTGTTCCGGAATAGTGACATCATTTCCCTGCATTGTCCATTGACCACGCAGACCCATCATATTATTAATGAAGAAAGCATTCAGATGATGAAGGACGGCGTGATGCTGATTAATACATCGAGAGGTGCGCTGGTGAAGAAAGAGGCGTTGCTTGGTGGTTTAAAGGAAAAGAAGATCGGTGCAGCAGGTCTTGATGTATACGAGGAAGAAGCCGAGTATTTTTATGAGGACTGCTCGAATGAGATCATCGAGGATGATGTTCTTGCACTGCTCGTATCCATGCCGAATGTGCTTCTGACTTCGCATCAGGCATTCCTTACGAACGAAGCATTACAGAATATTGCAGAGACTACCTTCGAAAACATCGCGGCTTATGAACGGGGAGACGAACTGGTCAATAAGGTAGAATAGCAAAGGCCTGTTCCTATGTTGTAGGAAATAGAAAAATATGGTAAACTGTAACTATTCAGAGCCATGCAAACTATGGCAACAAGCTTCACTAGACTCGCCTTTGGTTCTGAATAGTTACGCAAAATGATAACTGAGGATAGACCATGAAATTATTGAGTGCGATTGTTCCGTGCTACAATGAAGAAGAAAATGTACGGGACTTTTACGACGAGTTTATAAAGAATGAGCCTTTTTTCAAGGAAAAGGATCTGGATTTTGAATTGATTTATGTGGATGATGGTTCGAGAGACCGTACTGTTGCAGAGGTAAAGAAGCTGATCGAAGAAGATAACCGGGTGCATCTCCTGTCCTTTTCCCGTAATTTCGGAAAGGAAGCAGCGATTTATGCAGGTTTGGAGAAGTGCCGCGGAGATTATGCCGTATTCTTGGATGCCGATCTGCAGGATCCGCCCTCGCTGCTTCCCGAGATGTTTTCCTATATTGAGCAGGGGTATGATTCGGTTGCAACGAGAAGAGTTACAAGGAAGGGCGAACCGAAGATCCGTTCGTTTTTTGCCAGATGCTTTTATAAACTGATGCACAAAATTTCAAAGACGGAAATTGTGGATGGTGCCAGAGATTACCGTTTAATGACCAGACAGGTAGTGGACGCCATTCTTTCCATGCCGGAATATAATCGTTTTACGAAGGGAATCTATGGCTGGGTTGGCTATGAAACCAAATGGCTGGAATATGAGAATATCGAACGTAAGAAGGGAGAAACCAAGTGGTCCTTCTGGAAGCTGTTCGTGTATTCCGTTGAAGGAATTACGTCGTTTTCGACTGCTCCGCTGGCGCTTGCAGCCCTGATGGGCGTTCTGTTCTGTATTTTGGCGTTTGCCTTCCTGATTTTTATCCTGATAAGAGCCATGGTTTTCGGAGACAAGACATCAGGATGGCCATCCCTTGTGTGCATTATCCTGCTGATCAGCGGTGTGCAGTTCTTCTGTATGGGCATTCTTGGACAGTATCTTGCCAAGACCTATCTGGAAGTGAAGCGCAGACCGATTTATCTGGTTAGGGAAGAGATATAACGATTAAAATTGAAGTGTGAGGTGCGACGTGAGACGTTTGGAATCTCTGAAGCGAGTATGTGTATTATGGCTGAGCCTTGTCGGTCTTTTGCTAGAAACAGCAGTTTATGCTTATATCTGGTTCCAGAATTATTATCCGATTGTAAACCGTTTTAATCTGGGACTGAAATTCTTTTTCAAGGGACATTTATTGATTGTTGCCATTTATTTTGTACTGTTATTTTTCTTCACAAGTACCTATGGCGGACTGAAAATCGGCTATCTGAAGCCGGGGGATGTTTTTCTTTCCCAGCTGGTGTCCCTTTGTATTGTGGATGTGATTACTTATTTTCAGATTTCCCTGATGAGCAACCGTCTTGTGCCGGTAGTATACTTTGCACAGGCACTGGTGGTACAGCTCCTGATTTCGGGAGTCTGGACGGCGTTCTGCAACTGGGTATACCGCAGGGTATTTCCACCGAGAGAAATGCTGCTTGTACACGGACACCGCAGTATTGAAGATATTCTGCGGAAATTTGAGTCCCGCAAGGACAAGTACCGCATTACGAAATGTGTGAATATTAAGGAAGGAATCTGGAAGATTCAGGAAGAGATTGATTCCGGATTCCGTGCTGTTGTATTATGGGATATTTCCACTGAAGACCGGAATAAGCTGTTGAAATATTGTTACAGCCGGTCTATTCGTGTTTATATGATGCCGAAGATTCCGGATGTGCTGATTGCCGGAGCCGATCAGCTGCACCTGTTTGACACTCCGATTTTCTTAACGAGAGAGTATGCGCTTACTGTTGAACAGCGCATGGCAAAGAGAATGATTGACCTCGTTCTTTCCCTTGTGCTGACGATCATTACCTCACCGATTATGCTGATTACGGCTATTTGTATCAAGTGTTACGATGGTGGTCCAATTCTGTATAAACAGACCCGTTGTACCTGTGGCGGCAGGAAATTCAAGATCATGAAATTCCGCAGCATGAGGGTGGACGCAGAGAAGGATGGTGTAGCAAGACTTGCTTCCAAGAATGACAGCCGGATCACACCGATCGGCAGGTTCATCCGTATGGTGCGGATCGACGAGCTGCCACAGCTGTTTAATATTCTGGTGGGGGATATGTCCTTCATCGGACCGCGCCCTGAACGTCCGGAGATTATCGCACAGTATGTGGAACAGATGCCCGAATTTGTATTCCGTATGAAGGTGAAAGCCGGACTCGCCGGATATGCGCAGGTTTATGGCAAATATAACACGACACCGTATGACAAGCTGAAGCTGGATCTGTCTTACATTGAGAATTATTCCTTATGGCTTGACTTGAAGCTCATGCTGTTAACGCTGAAGATTCTGATTAAGCCGGAAAGCACCGAAGGGGTCGACAGCAATCAGACAACGGCAATGAAGAACGGGGAAACCGCAAATAAAGGAAAGTGAATGCACATGAACGAAGATTATAAGAACCGGGGAATGGATCTGAGACGCTTCACCCTGTATTTTCAGAAAAAAATATGGATTATTTTACTGCTTATTCTTGTGGGCGGAACGATCGGTGCCATTTCATACCGGATGGTTCGGACTGTGAAGATGCCTGTGGAATATGAAAGCGTTTCCAAACTGTATATTACCTTTAACCAGGATGAAAACGGAGATGTATACCAGTACTATAATGGTTATACCTGGAATGAACTGCTGGATACCGATCCGATTCTGATTGCAATTATGAATCACCTCACCGGATATGAGGAGGAAGAGGTCAAGGACGCAACCTCAGCAGAAATTCTGTCCGATATTCGTCTGCTCACGATAACCGTGAAGGGGGACAGTGAAAAGATGGTACGCGAAATTCAGGCGGCCGTGGAAGAAGGACTTGCAGATTATGCGGATCAGAGTGAAGAGCTTCGTAAGATTGTGACGATCCGTTCCGATATGCCAAAGCGTATCTATTGGAGTGATGACACCACGAAAGCCCTGATTGCAGGGGCACTTCTGTTTGGTCTTGTTGGCTTTCTCGTTTTCGGATTTATGTATGTACTCGATGACGGGATATATGTGCAGGCTGATGTGGAACGCAGATATCCTTATAAGGCACTTGGCATTATGACACGGAACCAGAAGGGATTGCAGCCTTTTGTCAGAGAATTGAAGGCAGATCTTCTGTATGCGATGGGAGATTCCCGGGACATGCTGCTATTGGATATGGATAATCATGGAGAGCTGCGTCAGGCCGATATGGATAAGCTCTTAAACTGGGATGAGGGGGGGACCCTCGACGGTGATAAGGATATCGGTGGTGAACTGGTATGGCATGTCCGAAAGGAGGATGAGGATGAGGAGGATGAAGATATTCTTCCGGAGCCTAAGGAATGGAACATTACCGTATTTAATGAAAGTGACATGGGAGAAGAGCAGTGCGAAGCCATCCGTAAGAACGGAGGAGTGATTCTGCTGATCCCGTTTGGAAATGATGTGAGCCGTAAGACGGAGAGAATGCTGACCTTCTTAAAAAATCAGGATTGCAATATTTATGGCATTATTGTGACGGAAGCTGACGAAGAGTATCTGAACCGGTATTTTGCATAGCTTGAACCGTCACGGATAAATACGGAAAGCAGGATAAGTTATGAAGCTTCAATTACTGGTATCAGCCGTGAAGGAAGAGGTTACGACACTGGCAGAACGCATGAATATCCGGACGGATGCATGGATTGTGAATCAGTGCGACCGGTTCGGTTATCAGGAATATGAATACAGGGAGCATACCATCCGGTGTCTGTCTATGGCAGAGCGTGGTGTGGGACTGAGCCGTAATACGGCACTGATGCGGGCAGATGGAGATATTCTCCTGTTTTCCGATGAAGATCTGGTATATGAAGATGATTATGAGCAGAAGGTGCTGCATGCATTCGAACAGCATCCGGAAGCACAGGTCATTACCTTTAACTTTGAAGTAGACGAACGGAGAAGAACCTATTATAACGAAGCCGGTCATTGGGTTCATTGGTATAATTATGGAAGATATCCGGCGTATGCAATTGCTGTACGGCGGGATGCAATTTTAAAAGCAAACATAACGTATTCCCTGTTATATGGCGGTGGTGCGAAATACAGCAACGGAGAGGACAGCCTGTTTTTGCATGACTGTCTGAAAAAGGGTTTGCGGATTTATGCAGACACGGCATTGCTGGGCAGAGAGGTGTACCGGGAGTCGACCTGGTTTTCGGGATATCATGATAAGTTTTTCCTTGACAGAGGGGTATTGTATCATGATCTATACGGATGTATGGCGAAGCCGTTTTCTATCCGTTTTTTGTGGAGCAACCGGAAGGAAATGCTTACCGCAACGGATTTCCGGACAGCTTATGGGCTGATGAAGCAGGGAATCCGGGAAGGAAAGCTGCGATAGGCGGAGAGGACGCTTATGATTTTATATAGTTTGGTAGCAGTGCTGGCGGTAGGACTCTCGCTGCCGGTCGATAATCATTATGAAAACAAAGGATTTTTATATACACGTCAACAGATACTGAACAGGCTTTGTCTGGTATCTGTTTTTCTGCTTTTATTTCTGGTGTCTGCACTTCGCCTGAATGTGGGAAACGATTACGCAAAATATGTGGAATTTATGCATTTGATCCGGTGTGATGCCATGGTCCCTACGGAATTCGGATTTAACTGGGTGGTAAAAATCCTATATGGAATCAGCGGATTTGAGAACTATCTGCTTGTCTTTGCCGTATTTGCGTTTGCGACCATTTACCTGTTCCTAAAGGCGATTTATCAGCAGGCGGATTCGTTTCCGTTCAGCTTTTTTCTGTTTATGGCACTGGGATATTATTTCCAGACCTTTAATACCGTACGTTATTATCTGGCACTTGCGATCGCACTTTTTGCCATTCCATATGTTCTACGGAAGGAGTGGGGCAAATTCATTCTGCTTGTCCTGCTTGGGGCAACCATGCATAAGTCGCTGCTTGTCGTACTTCCACTCTATTTCCTTGCTTCCCTGTGTTGGAAAAAGTGGCAGCTTGTTCTTGCAGCCGTGTTCTGTTCGACCTTTTTCTTCCTGCAGGATTTCTATTTAAAGCTTGTTGTATTTTTATATCCGACCTATGAGGATACCGAATATTTAGAGGGTGGAACCAGCGTGATTAATATTCTGCGCTGTGCTGCCGTGCTTGTTCTGGCGCTTTTTTGCTATAAGAGGTGTGTGAAAGACAATGCAAGGAACCGCTTTTATTTTTACTGTAATCTGGGCGCACTGGTGATGTATGTCTGTTGTTCATTTTTGCCGATTATTTCAAGAATCGGATATTATCTGACGATTACCCACATCCTCTTTCTTCCTGCACTGGTGAATGGAATTGAGAATGAAAAGCTTAAGAGGCTGTGCCGCGTGGGCGTGATTCTGGCGGGAATTGTGTATTTTGCGGTGTTTATTCTGATGAAAGCAGGAGAGAACGGGCTTCGTATTCTGCCCTATCAGACCTTCCTGTTCCATGAGATGGTGCCGATTCTGTCAGATGTCACATAGGATTAAAGGATCGTATAAGTTCAGGAGGTGTGATATGACACCGTTTTTCTCGATTATTGTGGTATGCTTAAATCCCGGTGAGAAGCTGCTGCAAACCCTGCAGAGTATTCAGAAGCAGGAATTCAGGGATTATGAAATTGTTTTAAAGGATGGCGGGTCGACGGATGGCTCGTTACAGAAGCTGGACCGGAATCAGCACGGCTTGCGTGTTGTGAAGAAACCGGATCAGGGTATTTACGATGCAATGAACCAGGCGGTAGAAGAGACAAAGGGACGTTTTGTTTTTTTCTTAAATTGCGGGGACTGGTTTATGGATGAGCAGGTGCTTGCAAACGTGCATGACCGGATGGTCAGGCAGGAACAGACGGGAGCAGAGCGGTCTGCGATTTACTATGGAAATGTGTACGAGCGTGTGACAGGACAGCTCGTTTCTTCGAATCCGAAGCTGGATGCATTTGGATGCTACCGGAATGTGCCGTGTCATCAGGCGTGCTTTTATGAACGGGAGCTGCTTTTACAGCATCCGTTTGAGCTCGAATACCGGGTGCGTGCCGATTATGAGCAGTTTCTGTGGTGTTTTTTTGAAGCGAAGGCGAATCCCTTTTATACCGGGATTACGGTGGCAGATTATGAAGGCGGCGGATTTTCGGAATCGAAGAAGAATCTTGCCCTTTCGAAAGAGGAACATAAGAAAATTGTACAGAAGTATCTGTCTTTCGGACAGAGGTTTACCTACCGGCTGATTCTGTGCCTGACGCTTGCGCCTCTCCGTACCCGGATTTCGAAGAATGAGAAGACGGCAGCACTTTACAACAGTCTGAAGTCGGCACTTTACCGGAGATGAGTGTGGCAGAAAACAGACAGAAATGACAGAGTATGTCAATAAGGATACAAAGTATCAGAAAAAGGGGGACTGGCAGATGAAGAAGGTCTTATGGATTTGCAACATCATGCTTCCGGCAATTGCAAGGGAACTGGGGATGCCCTATTCAAACCGGGAGGGATGGTTATCCGGAATTTATGAAAAGACGCTGCAGGGGGAAGTTCCGTTTGAGATTACGGTCTGCTTTCCGATGAACAAGGAGGATCTTGGAAAGGTTCCGGTGACGAGCATTCTAAGCTGTGATGCATCTCAGGCAGAGGAGAAAGCAGGAACCGGAAGAAGTGGAAAGAGCGGAAGAAACGACGGATTCCTGAGGATTAAGGGATTCCGGACGCCATGCTATGCGTTCGAGGAAGATTTATCGAAGCCTGAAAATTATGATCCGGCGCTGGAAACACGGCTTCAGGGGATCCTTAAGGATGTAAAACCGGATATGATTCATATTTTTGGAACAGAATTTCCACACTGTCTGGCGGCAGTACGAGCCTTCCACAATCCACAAAAGACGCTGATCGGGATACAGGGATTGTGCGGAGAGATCGCCAAGACGTATCGTGCAGGACTTCCGGAGAATGTGTTTAAACAGGCATCCTTCCGTGATGTGGTACGACAGGATTCCATGCGGCAGCAGCAGAATAAATTCTATCAGCGTGCCGGGAATGAGCGGCAGGCGCTTCTCCTTACCGATCATATCACAGGAAGAACAGAATTTGATCGTGCGCAGACCGCGAAGATCAATCCGCGTGCCAATTATTATCTGATGAATGAAACTATGCGTCAGGAATTTTATGGTGGCAAATGGAAGGTGGAACAGGCCGAACGCCACAGTATTTTCTTAGGGCAGGGTGATTATCCACTTAAGGGAATGCATTTTCTGCTTGAGGCGATGGGAAGACTGAAGGAAAATTATCCGGATCTGAAGCTCTATGTTGCCGGAAACAGTATTATTTCCAATGAAACGGTGAAGGATAAATGCAAGCTTTCCGCATATGGAAAGTATCTGCGTGTGCTGATCCGGTTGTATGAGCTGCAGGATCAGGTCATTGTGCTTGGTAAGCTGTCTGCCGAAGAGATGAAGATACAGTTCCTGCGTTCGAGCGTTTTCGTATGCCCGTCGGTAATGGAAAATTCTCCCAATACGATTGGAGAGGCAATGCTTCTTGGGGTGCCGGTGGTGGCGTCACGGACGGGAGGAATTCCGAGCATGGTTGAGGATGGCGTGACAGGACTTCTGTTTCATAATGAGGATGCCGAAGATCTGGCAGCTTCCATTGACCGGATCTGGTCGGATCCGGCGTTAGCGAAGGAATTGTCGGCGCACGAACGCATCCGGGCATCCCATATTCATGATGGCAATAAGAATTATGAGCGGTTACTGGAAATATACCGGGAGATTTTAGAATGACCATAACATTTGTTTCAAATTATATCAATCATCATCAGATTCCCTTTTCTGATGCAATGTATGAGCGTTTGGGGGCGGAGTACTGCTTTATCCAGACAGAGCCGATGGATGCAGAACGCCGCAACATGGGCTGGACCCTTGCTGGAGAGAAAATTCCTTATGTGCACTGCCTTTATGAGGAAGAGGATTTCTGCATACGGAAGATTATGGAAAGTGACTGTGTGCTTGCCGGCTGGAGTGGCAGGGAAGATCTGATTGAACAAAGACTTAATGCCGGGAAGCTGACCTTCCGTGTCACGGAACGGATTTACCGTGAGGGACGGTGGAAAGCTATTTCGCCGAAAGGGTTATACCATAAATATAAAGAACATATCCGATACCGGAATGCACCGGTCTATCTGCTTTGTGCCGGGGCTTATGTGGCATCGGACTTCCGACTGATTCATGCGTACCCGGGAAAAATGCTGAAGTTCGGGTATTTCCCGGAGCTTCGGACTTACGAGGGGGATACCCTCTGGGAGAAAAAGCGGAAAGATGGGATCGATATTATTTTTGCCGGACGATTTATTCCCTTAAAACATCCGGAATATATGATCCGGCTGGCTGCAGACCTTAAGAAGCTGCGGGAAGATAGTCAGCGTAAGGATGGAACAGGAGCGGAGTTTCCTCCATTCCGGATTCATATGGCAGGAAGCGGCCAGATGGAAGAGGAACTGCGGCAGATGGCAAAGAGCCTGCAGGTTGATGAGGAGGTCATCTTCTATGGTTTCCAGTCTCCGGCAGCCGTGCGTGACCGGATGGAACAGAGCCATATTATGGTATTCCCGAGTAACCACTTAGAGGGCTGGGGAGCCGTGGTGAATGAAGCAATGAACAGTGGCTGTGCAGTCGCTGCCTGTGGACAGGCGGGAGCCGTGCCTTATCTAATTCAAAATGGTGAAAATGGATTTATTTTTAAGAAGGATTATCAGGAACTGCTGCAGGAAGTGACAGAGCTTGTGAAGAATCCGGAGCTGCGGATGCGTATGGCCAAGGCGGCGAATGAAACCATTACGACCTATTGGAATGCAGAGCAAGCAGCCTCGGAGCTGCTGCGGGTGATTAAGGAGGTACAGGAAAGCGGCAGACTGGTTCCTGCAATGAAAGGACCTTTGAGCAGAGCGTAAGATAATTGTCTATTCAGAACTCCATTCGCAAAACCGCTGTTTCACAGCTTATGTTTTGCCCATGTAGTTACTTCGCCATACAAAATCTGTCAAATATGCTCTGGAATGCAAGCATTCCGATCATATTTATCAGATTTTGCACGGCTCTGAATAGTTACAGATCATTATTGAAAACAGAAAGGACTTAGAGATGGATCAACCGATAATAATCAGCGTGATTGTGCCGGTTTATAATATATTTGAATATCTGCCAAGATGTGTGGATTCCATACGGAAGCAGACTTATCCTTACCTGGACATTATTCTGGTGGATGATGGATCGACAGACCGCACCGGTGCACTGGCAGAAAAAATGGCACTTGAGGATCAGCGGATCCGTGTTTTGCATAAGGAAAACGGAGGATCTTCTTCTGCGAGAAACTTAGGGATTGCACAGGCAAAGGGCGAGTATCTGGGCTTTGTGGACAGTGATGATTATATTGAGCCGGAGATGTACGAGCGGCTTTTGACGGCAGCAGTAGAGGAGAAGCTGCTGATGGTGCAGTGCTCGCGGGATGAAATTGACGAGCAGGGAAATCGGCTTCCGAATGTCTGTGAGCCGCCGGAAGAAGCAGAGCTCCGGGACAGCCAGTTTATTATGAGAGAGCTGCTGCTACATCGTGGGGACTGCTCTTTCTGTACAAGACTGACGCACCGGTCCCTGTTTGAAAACCGGAAATTCCCGGAAGGAGAATTGAACGAGGACTTTTATCTGCTGGTGCAGATGCTGCCGGAGGTTCCGCAGATTGCCGTATTGCCACAACAGGACTATCATGTATTTTATCGTTACGGAAGCAATTCCAGAACGCATGATGAAAATTATTTCCCTCCCGTGTTTACGGATATTGTAAGGAATGCGGACCGGGTTTCGAAGATTGTGGAGGAGCAGTACCCGCTTCTTACACAGGAAGCGATGCGGTTCGGACTGTTTCAGCGGCTGGATTATATGCTGCATATTCCGATTTCGATGATGAATTCCGACAATGAATTTTATCAGCAGGTGAAGCAATACCTTCGTAAGCATAAAAAGGATATCCGAAAGAATCCCTATCTGACAAAGAAGAATAAAACCTATCTTCTTCTGCTCGGAACGGCACCGAAGCTGGTACGGAAGGTGCATTGGGCATTACGGAAAAACAAGATTCAAGAGGAGAACTCGCGTGGAGAAAAAGAGTAAAAAGATTTTTTTCATAGGAATGACACTGCTTCTGTGCCTGCAGATTATGGTGCTGTTTTATTATGGAAGCCGCAAGGCCGGATACCATGAGGATGAACTGTATTCCTACTATTCCTCCAACAAAACAGCGGGGCTTTTCGTAAATGACAGGGAATGGACAACCGGTGAGAGCTTCCGCAATGAGCTTGTGGTGCTGCCGGGAGAGCAGTTCCGGTACGGGGTGGTAAAGCAGATGCAGTCCTGGGATGTACATCCTCCGTTTTATTATTATCTGCTGCATACCGTGTGCTCCCTGACACCAGGGAGCTTCAGCAAATGGCAGGGAATCAGTGTGAACCTCCTGGGGTTTGTGATTTCTTTTATACTGCTTGCCTATGCTGCCTATCTTACAGCAGTATATCCCATGAGCATACAGCCGGAGCTTTCCGATAGTGAGAAGCGAGCCTACCACAAAAGAGGATATGTCCTTGCCGGAACCGTCTGTGGGATGTGGGGCTTTGGCGCTGCGGTGATTTCGGGCGTGATGTTTATCCGGATGTATCAGTGGCTGACCGTGTTTATACTGCTATGTCTGTGCCTTCATCTGCGTGTCTTTGTCCGGAAAAAGGAGAGCCGGAGCTTTTATCTGCTGCTTGCCGTTACGGTATTCTTGGGATTTTTGACGCAGTATTATTATATTATTTTTCACTTCTTCCTGGGAGCCGCATTCTGTCTGTATCTTTTGAAAGAGAAGAAGTGGAAGAGTCTCATAGCCTATGTGGGAACGTGTGCAGCTGCCTTTGGAGCAGCGCTTGTTTATTATCCTTCGGCACTTTCCCATATTTTCAGGGGATATCGTGGAACGGAAGCGGTCGGTGAGTTTGCCAATGCATCGAATACCCTGGAACGATTACAGTTTTTTGTCGGCCTGTTTGATCAATATATGATGGGCGGTAGTCTGGCAGTCTGGCTCCTTGTGATCTGTCTGATTGCCATGACCAACCGGTTTTTGCAGAAAAGGGTATATGGATTGGCAGCGCGACGGACTCCGGAAGCTGCAAAGACAGACAGTCAGGTGCGGAAGGCAGAGCGGGTCTGTACATTGCCGGTGATGCTTCTTTTATTTACAGCAGCCGGATATTTTTTCACGGTTGCGAAGACAGCACTTCTGCTGGGAGAGACTTCAAACCGATATGAACTTCCGATCTATGGGATACTGGTTCTGTTGCTGGTATATAGCCTGTATATGGCGCAGAAGGAAATCGTACAGGGAAATGCAGAGACGGCTGAACGGATCGCAGCAGTGCTGGTGGTGGTTCTGATGGCAGCACTGAATCTGACCGGTAATAAAGTATTTTTCCTTTATCCGGAGGAAGCAAAGGTGCAGGAATTTGTCCAACAGAATGAAACAACGCCGGTGATTGTTCTCTATAATGAAGCCTCCGAAACGCATATCTGGTGGCTCTTAGATGAACTGAGTGAGTATGAGAATATTTATCTTGCCTCCATTTCGGGAGAGGGAGAGATTCTTACCAGTGAGAGCTTTCTAAATGGAAATAGTGAGGAGTCTCAAAAATACATTGTTTATATGGCAGACTGTGAAAATCAGGGTGAAGAGCTGCAACGGCTCCTGGGAACGGAATTTCAAGATGGATCCGCTTCAGAGGGTGTTTCATATGAAGAAATTGCCCGGAAGAATATGTGGACGATCTATGAAATCCATTCAGTTATACAGAAATAAGGATTACGTTAATAAATATCTGTAATTCGACAACTTATGATATCATAGCTGAATTGCTATACTTCACGGGAACCTGTTTCCTGCCAGTTAGTGTTTGAAGTTGTCGCAGATATGTGATAAAATATAAACGCATGTACAGCGAATAGTAAGGAGAATTAAATTATGTTATTGGATGACAAGACCATACTGATCACCGGAGGAACCGGTTCTTTTGGTAAATGTTTTACGAAATATGTGCTGACTCATTATAATCCGAAGAAGATTATTATTTACTCCAGAGATGAATTTAAGCAGTTTATCATGGCGAATGAATTTAAGGAATATGCGGACAAGCTTCGTTTCTTTATCGGGGATGTACGTGATAAGGAACGCATGATGCGCGCTTTTGAAGGTGTGGATTATGTCATTCATGCCGCAGCATTAAAGCAGGTTCCGGCATGTGAATACAATCCGAACGAAGCAATTAAGACGAATATCCATGGCGCCCAGAACGTTATTGACTGTGCACTGGATTCCGATGTGAAGAAGGTGGTTGCGTTATCTACGGATAAGGCTGTGAACCCGGTGAACCTTTACGGCGGTACGAAGCTGGTCTCCGATAAGCTGTTTATTGCAGCGAATGCGTATGCCGGTTCCAAGGACATCAACTTTTCCATCGTACGTTATGGAAACGTGGCAGGAAGCCGAGGCTCCATTATTCCGTTCTTCCATAACATCATTAAAAATGGCGGTAACGAACTGCCGATTACCGATTACCGTATGACCCGTTTTTGGATCAGCCTGACCGAAGGCGTAGAGCTTGTGATCAAGGCTCTTGAGGAAGCAACCGGTGGAGAAACCTTCATCAGCAAGATTCCTTCCTTCAAGATTACCGATCTGGCAGAAGCAATGCTTCCCGGATGTAAAATGCCCGAGGTTGGCATTCGTCCCGGTGAGAAGCTGCATGAAATCATGGTAACCACAGAGGACTCTGCTACCACTTATGAATACGACAAGCATTTCATCGTATATCCGCAGGTGGTATGGAATGATAAGCAGAAGATCAACGAAAGCGGACGCAAGGTAGAAGACGGCTTTTCCTACAGCTCCGGTAACAACACCGAATGGCTCAGTGTGGAGGACATCCGGAAATTACTGGAAACACTGGATCTGGAAAAGTAGGATTGGTGGAATAGAAAGATTTGCAGAACAGAGAGATTTGCAGGAATAGAGATAAGAAAAAAAGATAAGATGTTTAATGTCAGACGCCCTCATGACTTTCATGAGGGTTTTTTTACTAAAATTAGGGTACATTCTGTGTTTTATTATGATGATACCCATGGTTTATGAGAAGGAAGGAGATGGAGCATCCGGATTACTGCATCCGGGTGGGGTGCTTCATTGTCTGGTTCCGTTTTAGCAGGCTTTCACGATCACATAAGTAGTCAGGGATGATGCTTTTATGGGCCATGGAATTATGTACCAGGAAGTATGGCACGTGCCAATGGCCCATGATTCCTGAGGAGTGCTGGCAGGAGGTCTATGAAAGGTTCCTGGCTGCGAAGGATTTACCAG
>CAVERH010000060.1:0-16287 GCA_963618065.1 bacterium
CTTCATCGTCGGGAACAATAACACATCCCTGATCGCCTGGCTGTTGGTAAGCAGCATCACCAGTCGGTCGATACCGTAGCCGATGCCACCTGTCGGAGGCATACCAATGCTCAGTGCATTTAAAAAGTCTTCGTCGGTATGGTTTGCTTCCTCATCACCGGCTTCAAATGCGGCATCCTGTGCGGCGAAACGTTCTCTCTGGTCGATCGGATCGTTCAGCTCGGAATACGCATTACACATTTCCCATGTATTAATAAATAACTCGAAACGCTCTACCTTGTTCGGGTCATCCGGTCTCTTCTTGGTAAGCGGAGAGATTGCAAGCGGATGGTCGGTAACGAAAGTAGGCTGGATCAGATTCTCTTCACAGTATTCTTCGAAGAACAGGTTCACGATATCGCCCTTGGTATGACGGTCTTCGAATTCAATGTTATGCTGCTTTGCAAGTGCCTTGGCTTCTTCATCGGTTGCTACCGCATCAAAGTCCACACCCGCATATTTCTTAATGCAGTCGGTCATGGTGATCCGTTCAAACGGCTTGCCAAAATCCAGTTCAATGCCGTTATATTCAAACCTGGTTGTACCAAGTACTGCTTCTGCCAGATAACGGAACATAGACTCGGTCAGCTCCATCATTCCTTCGTAATCGGTATAAGCCTGATATAATTCCATTAAGGTAAATTCCGGATTGTGTCTGGTATCAACACCTTCATTACGGAATACCCGTCCGATTTCATAGACTCTCTCAAGACCACCTACGATCAGTCTCTTCAGATATAATTCCAGAGAGATACGAAGCTTGACATCTTCATCCAGTGCATTGTAATGGGTCTCGAACGGTCTTGCGGCAGCACCACCGGCATTGGATACCAGCATCGGGGTTTCGACTTCCATGAAGTTTCTGCCGTCTAAGAACTTACGGATTTCCTTAATGATCTGGGAACGCTTGATGAACACCTCTTTGCTGTCGGCATTCATGATTAAATCGACATATCTCTGACGATAACGAGTATCGGTATCGGTCAGGCCATGGAACTTCTCCGGCAGAATCTGCAGGCTCTTGCTAAGCATGGTCATTTCCATTGCATGAATGGAAATCTCACCGGTCTTCGTACGGAACACATATCCCTTAATACCATAAATATCACCAATATCGGATTTCTTGAAGTCGGCATAGGATTCTTCGCCAATGGCATCCTTTGCCACATAAACCTGAATCGTTCCCTTCAAATCCTGAATATTACAGAAGGAAGCCTTACCCATGACACGCTTGAACATCATACGTCCTGCGACGGAGACCATAATCGGATCTGCATCCATGATGGCTCTTCTCTCATTGTAAGCAGCATTCAGCACTTCCTTTGCTTCTGCTTCGTCCATGCCCTCTACATTGGGAGCTGCATGTCCTGCCAGAAGCTTTTCTTCATGTGCAATATATAATTCCTTCGCTTCATCGGTATGATGCGTCTGATCATACCTGGTAATCTGAAAGGGATCCTTGCCCGCTTCCTGTAAAGCAGCAAGCTTCTCTCTACGAACCTTCAGAAGCTGATTTACGTCCTGCTCCGGCTTCTGATTATTTTGTGGTTGCTTATTCTGTTCTGCCACGATAACACTCCTTATCTATTCCTTAATTGGAACGCTGGATTTCCAATACTTCGTACTTTAAAATACCTGCCTGGGTCTCTACTTCAACGACATCCTTTACTTTATGCCCGATCAGGGCTTTGCCTACCGGGGATTCATTGGAAATCTTTCCCTTAAGGCTGTTTGCTTCGGTAGAACCAACGATCTTGTAATCCAGATCCTCGTTAAACTCAAGGTCACGGATCTTCACACGGCATCCGATGCTGATCTTATCCAGATCCACTTCATCTTCATCAACAACTTCTGCATTCTTAAGGATCTTCTCTAATTCCTCAATTCTTGCTTCGATGTCTCTCTGCTCGTCCTTTGCTGCATCGTACTCTGCATTTTCGGACAAGTCGCCCTGTTCTCTTGCTTCCTTAATCTTCTGTGCGATCTCGCGTCTCCTGACTACCTTGAGATCATGAAGCTCTTCCTCATATTTACGAAGACCTTCGTAGGTAAGTATGTTTTTCTTTTCTTCCATCACAATCGCCCTTTCGTTCTCTCTTTCTATTTGTAACTACCCATAATGCAGTCCTGAATAGTTATATACACTTTATATTTCCATAGTGAACTAATGTATTATACCCATTTTTCACTGTAGCGTCAAGGAATTTCCATGCCTGCGCCCTGCGGATCACCACCGCACCATCCGGAATCTTCCGGTCGAAAAGCAGAATCATTCCATATTCTTCATACAGATAATTCTGAAGGCTCTCCGAAACCTTTCCTTCCTCCCCTGTCCAGACCACATTTTTAAGCCTTGGCAGATAGGGAATCAGCAGCTCCATCAGCTGCTCTGCATCCTGCATTCCCTGATTCCATTCCTCCGGAAGATAAAGCGTGTCAAACGGCCGCTGCGCATAGAGCCACGCCTGCAGCACGCAGAATGGAAGCTCCTGCTCTGTCACGAGCCACGCTTTTTCCTGAAACTGCGCACTATAAAGCATTTCCCAACAATCGTGATCGCATTCCGCTTTTTGCTTAAGTTCTTCCAGTTCCCTTTGAAGCTCCGGAATTTTCCATTCCTTAGGTTTTTTACGGAACAGGCTTTCTTTCCGGTACTCCGGCCAGAGTGCATAACAGACCGCAACACTTCCGGAAGGGATCGGAAGCTTCCTTTTCACTTCATAAATCTCTATGGGCTTATGATAAATTCCATCCGCCTGCATCATCAGGTAAAAGATATGATACTGTCTTTTTGACATCAGAGACTCCTGTTCGCCAGCAGGTACAATGCTTCCCGGCTATAATGGTAAAGCAGTTAAGCAATTCCCTCACTTATGAATAGCGTATGCCGGTTGCTCTTAAATTAGAAGCCCATTCTGCGGGATTGGCATATTACCTTCAGAGTCACCGGCACATTTACCAGTCCCACCCGGATTGAATTACTCTATAAAAATCCGCTGCACCGTTTCCTTCAGGGTTTCAAAATCTTCAATTTCATTCACCTGTCTGCGAAGTGCTGCCGAGCGTGGATAGCCTGCCGTGTACCAGGCAATGTGCTTACGCATTTCTCGGACTGCCGTGTATTCTCCCTTCAATTCAAGCTCCATCTGTGCATGACGCAGAATCGTATCACATACTTCATCTGCTGTGGGACGTTCCAGGATCTCTTCTGTGTCCAGATAATGATTGATCTCCCTGAAAATCCATGGATTTCCGCGGACCGCTCGCCCGATCATGACACCATCGCAACCGGTCTGCTTCAAAAGAGCTGCTGCCGATTTTCCATCTGTCACATCACCGTTTCCAAATACCGGAATGGACACAGCTTCCTTCACCTGTGCAATAATGTCCCAGTCCGCTTTTCCGGCATAATATTGCTCCCTTGTTCTTCCATGAACCGCCACGGCTGCCGCACCGCTCTGCTCGGCAATCTTCGCTATCTCCACAGCATTCACATGATCCTCATCAAAGCCCTTGCGGAATTTTACGGTGACAGGTTTGTGAATCGCCTTTACCGTGCGGCTGATAATCTCTTCCACAAGCTTCGGATTCTTCATCAGTGCCGAACCCTCGCCGTTATTTACCACCTTCGGAACCGGACACCCCATGTTGATATCCAGAATATCGAATGGCTTTTCTTCAATCTGCTTTGCCATCTCACTGATGATTTCAGGATCTGAACCAAACAACTGCAAAGAAACCGGATGCTCTCCCGGATCAATTTCCATGAGTTCTTCTGTGTTCCGGTTCTTATAGTAAATCGCCTTGGCGCTCACCATTTCCATGCAGACAAGTCCTGCTCCCTGTTCTGCGCATAACACACGAAATGGCAGGTCGGTTACTCCTGCCATTGGTGCCAATATCGTATTATTTTGAAGAGTTACCTCTCCGATCTGTATTTTTCTCATAAATAATTCGAAGTCCTTCCAATGTAAGATCACGGTCATAAATCTGGATCTCATCCGTTTCGTCCGCAATAATTCTTCCAAGTCCGCCGGTCGCTACCACCTTCATGTTGTCAAAACCGCTTTCCTTACGCACCTGGCGGATGATGTATTCGGTCTGTCCGATCTGTCCGTATACAAGTCCTGCCTGCATACTGCTGATGGTTTCCCTTGCCAGAATGGACTTCGGCTTCTTAATCTCTATCTCCGGAAGCTTTGCCGTATCCTCCCATAACGCCTTGGCAGAAATTTTGATTCCCGGTGCTGTGATCCCTACCGAAAACGAACCGTCCTCTGTCACAAGATCATAGGTTGTTGCCGTTCCAAAGTCAATAACCAGCACCGGTCCGCCATATTTTTCATAGGCAGCAACCACATCCACAATACGGTCTGCGCCGATTTCACGGGGATTATCAGAAGTAATGCGGACGCCTGTCTTTACCCCGGGGCCGACAATTACCGGATTCTTTCCGATATATTTCGCAATACCGTTAACCAGGGAATGCATCACATTCGGCACAACGCTTGCCATGATAACTCCCTCGATTTCTTCCTTCTTCACTCCATTCGTTCGAAGCAGCTCCCGCAGCGTAATTCCGTACTCATCGGAGGTTCGTGGCTGTTTGCTCATCATCCGGAAGGTCGTTTTCAAATTCCTTCCGTCATAAACCCCCATTGTAATATTTGTATTGCCAACATCTACTACTAAAAGCATATTCTTCCCTTTCCCGCAACCTTTCTTCACCGGTAAATGTTCAATACCCTCACGGTTACGATACAAAATCCATTCATAAAACCGTCGTTTTACAGTCTTACAACCGGTATCCTTCTACTGTATGATCATTAGCTACTCTTCTTCCTCATTAAGCAACTCGCTCATATCCTCATGCAGCACAACTGCCTTATAATATAAGCTTAAGGACTCAAACAGCTCCTGCCGTTTTCTTCTCACTTCACTGATCAACAGTCCGCTTCCAATATCGTCATAGAGATAATCCTCCGGCGCATATTCGGTCCGCAGCTCCACATTTCCGTTTTCATCAAACTCAATCGTAAAAATGCCGCCGATCTCTTCCGTAAAAAGCACACAGATAATATGAAGCTCTTCCCGGATCGAAGCAGGGACTCCCTTAAACAGTTCATTAAAGTAATATTTTTTATCGTACGCATTGGCTCCGCAGAGCACAACACGACCCTCTTCCGAAACGTCCTGTCCCGGCTTGTTTTCTTCAGACATACTCATACAATCCTCTCACCGATACCTCTCCTGCATAAACAGGTACGATACCATTCTCCTTTGTTTTTACCAGAAGCTGTCCATGATTGTCAATCCCCAATGCGATGCCCTCGAACTTGCCCTTCGGGTCGAGAACCCGTACCGGCTGATCTAAATTAATCAGATGGGAAATATAATCCTCCCTCATCAAAGACAGATCCTGTGTCCTTAAAAACTGCTCATACCGGATGGCAAATGCTTTCAGAATATCATCCCGTACTGCATCGCGTACATCCTCCGGGCGTTCCTCCGTATGCTTTTCCTCATCCCACTGCCAGTGCATGCCGCTTTCGATAAAAAGAGAGGTTGCCTTGTCCGCAATCTCTTCCGGAAATTCCTTCTGGTTCACATTGATCCCGACTCCGCAGGCCAGTGCATAAGGATGCTCCTTCTGTGTCTTTCCTTCCGGAAAAGCCACCTCCGGCTCTAGCAGCGTTGCTTCAGTGAGAATGCCGACCACCTTTTTCTTATGATGCACGAGATCATTGGGCCATTTAATCTGACATTCAAGACCCGTTGCCTCTTTAATCCCTTCCTGGCAGGCAAGTGCCATGATCAGGGTCAGCGCCGAAGCCTGCTCCATCGTCACGTCCGGGCGGAGCAGAAGCGTCATGTATAAATTAGAACCGGCAGGAGATTCCCAGGCTCTTCCCCTTCTTCCCCTGCCGCTTATCTGGCGCTCTGCCTGAACCAGCGTTCCTTCCGGCGCACCGGTCTTTGCCCGACGGATAACTTCAAGATTTGTAGAATCAATCTCTTCCCGTTTATCAATCGTAAATTTCATATCTGCTCCCTGTTATAACGTGGCTGCCATAATCGCCTTGATGGTGTGCATACGGTTCTCCGCTTCGTCAAAGACTACCGACTGCGCTGATTCAAATACTTCGTCTGTCACTTCCATCTCTTTCAATCCGAACTTCTCGCCGACTTCCTTACCGGTTGTGGTCTTCAAATCATGAAATGCAGGCAGGCAATGCATAAAGATCGCCTGAGATCCGGCATTTTCCATCACAGCACGGTTGACCTGATAAGGACTTAAGGAGCGGATCCGTTCATCCCATACGGTATAAGGTTCACCCATGGACACCCATACATCTGTATAAATGACATCGGCACCCTTCGTTCCTTCGGTAACATCCTCGGTAAGGGTGATGGTTCCTCCACTCTTTTCTGCAATTTCCCTGCACTGTGCTACCAGTGCTTCATCCGGGAAGTAGCTCCTCGTGGTACATGCCGTAAAGTGCATGCCAAGCTTTGCGCAGACTACCATCAGGGAATTGCCCATATTGTAACGGGCATCACCCATATAAGTAAGCTTTACACCTTTGATTCTTCCAAGCTTTTCCTTGATTGTTAAAACATCGGCCAGCATCTGTGTGGGATGGAATTCATTCGTTAATCCGTTCCATACCGGCACTCCTGCATATTTCGCCAGATCCTCCACTATCGTCTGCTCATAGCCACGATACTCGATTCCGTCAAACATTCTGCCCAACACGCGTGCGGTATCAGCAATGCTTTCCTTCTTGCCGATCTGGGAACCCGAAGGATCCAGATACGTCACCTCCATACCAAGATCGTGTGCTGCCACCTCAAAGGAGCATCTGGTACGTGTACTGGTTTTTTCAAAAATCAGTACGATATTCTTGCCCTGATGCATCTCCTTGGTAAGGATGCCCTTTTTCTTCTTGTCCTTCAGCTCTGCTGCCAGATCCACCAGATACAGAATTTCTTCCGGTGTATAATCCAATAGCTTTAAAAAGCTTCTGCCCTTTAAGTCCATCTGCCTTTTCTCCACATCTTTTCTTTCATTTTCCGTAACTATTCAGAACCCCATTCGTAAAACCGTTGCATCTCAGAGCTATGCACATTCCGGTTATATAGACATCATCTGCATTCTTTCATAAGAGCACCTGTCATGATGGTCAATTAAAATACCTAATCGTTCTTCATGATTTCCTTCAAGGAAGCGGCAAGTCCTGCCACGCCCTGAATTTCGGAAGGAATAATGATTTTGGTCGCCTTGCCGTCTGCTGCCTTTTCAAAGGCTTCCAGACTCTTAATGCGAAGCACTGCCTCATCTGCTCCTGCTTCACGCAGCATGCGGATACCGTCTGCGGTTGCCTGCTGTACCTTTAAGATTGCTTCTGCTTCACCTTCTGCCTCACGAATCATCTTTTCCTTCTCGGCTTCTGCACGGAGAATAGCAGACTGCTTATCTGCTTCCGCTTCCAGAATGGCTGCTTCACGCTTACCTTCTGCAATAGTGATGCTTGCTTTCTTCTCACCTTCTGCTCTGGTAACGGCTTCACGACGTTCACGTTCTGCCTTCATCTGACGCTCCATGGCGTTCTGGATTTCTGCAGGAGGAATAATATTCTTAAGCTCGACACGGTTTACCTTGATCCCCCAGGGATCCGTTGCCTCATCCAGGGAAGCTCTCATCTTGGTATTGATGGTCTCTCTGGAGGTCAGTGTCTGATCCAGTTCCAGTTCACCGATGATATTTCGAAGTGTCGTTGCGGTCAGATTTTCAATCGCCATAATCGGATTTTCCACACCATATGCATAAAGCTTCGGATCGGTGATCTGGAAGAATACAACGGTATCGATCCGCATGGTTACGTTATCCTTCGTGATTACCGGCTGCGGTGCGAAGTCCACCACCTGCTCCTTTAAATTGATCCTGCGTGCCACCTTATCAAATACCGGAATTTTGACATGAAAACCAACAGACCAGGTGGACTGGTAAGCTCCCAGACGTTCCACAACATAGGCATAAGCCTGCGGTACAATCTTAATACTGGATGCCAAAATCATCAGAATAAAGACGAAAAACAATAAAACTAATACTGCTAATACTCCCATTTCTTTCTCCTCTCCATTTAAAAAGCTGCTGCTTTTACTGCTTTGGTGTAACGATCAGCTTCACTCCGCTGACACTCTCTACGATAACCACACCTCCTACCGGTATGGTCACTTCCTCATCCGTACTGCGGGCACTCCATTCCTGACCGTTTACAGTCACCTGCCCGATTCCCTGCAGATTATTAATTTCACTGATTACAATGGCCTGCTGTCCGATCAGACTCTCCACATTCGTCCTCACACGATCCTTGTTAAAGTATTTCACAGCGACCGGCCGTGTGAAGAACAGTAACAGAGCTGATACAACAAGGAACAGCACAATCTGAATCCATAACGGTGCCTGAACCGCTGCGGCCAAAGTTGCCGCAAGGGCGCCTCCTGCAAACCAGATTGTGGTAAGTCCCATCGTGATAATCTCGATAATGACCAATACAACAAACACGATCAGCCAGATCGTAATCATTGAACTCATACTTACTCCCTCTCCCTGTACTCCCAGGGTCTTGTGCTTACCAGAAGACATGATCTCCGATGACGTAGCCGTCATGGCGTCCGGCTCTCCTAAAATAGGTTGCTCCTCCTACCGAAGTTTCTCCATTGATCGCAGCCTGTGCTGCCTGAACGCAGGCGTCCGGAATGTTTCCTTCGTAAACCCTTGCCACCTTTCCTGACATGGCAGGGGTGAACTGTCCGGAAGAATAAATGACTCCGTAAATACTTCCCGGATAGGCCGGACTCTTCACTCGGTTCATGACCACCGCTCCGACTCCGAGCATTCCCTCATAGGGCTGATTGCCAGCTTCACAGTAGATCAATGCCGCCAGGAGCCTTGTTTCATCTGCATCTGCCGAAACAGCGCCGCGGTTCGCAGTTCTCTTCTTCTCTGCCGCCTCCCGTTCTCTGGCACGGACCACTTCAATCGTCTCTCCTTCATCAATATGAAAATTAATCTGAATGTATTCCGTTCTTACATAGCCGATCTCACCTTCGTAGTCGATGCTGACCCAGTCATCATCTACAATCTCGATAAAGTCTACCGCATCATCCTTTGCAAGGTAGCAGATCGTTTCTGCTTCTTCGTCCGGTTCCACCCTAACACGTACTGCTTCTGAATTGAGCTTCACAATCCAGTTCCCAACATCCTCTGCCAGCTTCTCGGCTTCTTCGCCAAAAACAAGATATTCATCCTTCGCCCAGCCGATCACATTGCCGGATTTGATCTTCGTCCAGCCGTTCTCCTGTTCTAGGATTGTGCCTCCACAGTCCTTATACAGATAGCCGACCTTCTCTGATTTTTCATTCGCCTGTGCACGGACGTTCAGCGCATTCTGGACATTTGCCATGGCAAGCTCCGTTTCCATACGTGCCTGCTCAGCTTCAAACTTCTGATAGATGTCCAGCTCCTCCTGCAGCTTCTCCGGTTCGTCCACCGTGAAATCATTGGGATCTAACACAGTACCCACGCCGGAGCACATGAAATTATGTCCTTCCTGCTCTCCGGCCTGAACGGTTATTTCCTCTGTCAGTAAGAATCCCATGCAGATACCTAATCCTGCAAGGCATACCAACAGTCTCTTTCTCCGATCCATGATGTCTCCTCCACTATACATGAACAAAATATTACAAACTTGTTACATAATATGTGGATAATATTAACAAATGGTCTAAATCTTGTCAAGTTTACGGGATTTACTTACACATTCCGCTACTGCATGCATTATACTGCTGCGGAATCCGCGATCCTCCAAAACCTGTACGGCATCGATGGTTGTGCCCCCCGGAGAACACACCATATCCTTCAATTCTCCCGGATGTTTTCCGGTTTCCAATGCAAGGGCTGCGCTTCCCATAATAGACTGTGCGGCGAACCGGTAGGCCTGCGCTCTCGGCATTCCTGCCTGTACCGCTCCGTCTGCAAGTGCCTCTAAAAACAGGAACACATACGCCGGTGAGCTTCCGCTTACCCCGACCACAGCATCCATCAGCTTCTCCGGTACTTCCTCTGCCAGTCCGAAGCTCTGTAACAGGGAAAGACTCTGCTGCATCTCATCCTTGGTTACAAGCTCATTACAGCACACACCGGTGCATCCCATTCCAACAAGTGCCGGGGTATTCGGCATACAGCGGACGAATTTTAAGCTTTTTCCAAACATCTTACCAAGGCTGTCCATCGATACGCCTGCCGCAATGCTGACAATCACAGTATCCTCCGAAACCGCATCCTTAATCTGTTCAATCACCCGGGGCAGAACCTGCGGCTTCACGGCAAGTACCAGAATCTCCGCAAAACTTGCCACCTGAATATTATCCTCACCAATGAGAATACCCCAGTTTTGGGAGGCATATTCTTTGGAAGCATCACTTTTTGCACATCCCATGATGTCCGTGGCAGGCACCACCTCTTTTTTGAGAATGCCGCCAATCATTGCCTTTGCCATATTGCCAAGTCCAATAAATCCAAGCTTCATGTCAATCCCTTCTTTCCCATTTTATATTTGTTCGTTAATTAACCACCTCATACATCAATAACGCTGCTGCCACCGCTGCATTTAACGATTCCAGCTTTCCCTGCATCGAAATCCGTATGTATTCATCCGCAAGTGCAGCCGTCTCTTCCTTTAAACCGTTGCCCTCATTTCCGATCAGAAAGGCTGCCCCTTGGGCATAATCCGGTTCCCGGTAAGATTTCGTTCCCTTAAGGTGAGCCGCATAGACACGGATCCCTTCCTTCTGTAGCTGTTCTATGGTCTGTTTAAGATCACCGGTATACAGAAACGGCACGCGGTACAGAGAGCCCATCGTGGAGCGGATCGTCTTCGGATTATAAATATCCACGGTTCCCTTACTCATCAGGATGCCATCAACTCCGGCGCCTTCCCCTGTGCGGATCATCGTTCCTAAGTTTCCCGGATCCTGAATATCTTCAAGGATAAGGAACAGTGGCCGTTTTCCTCTCTGTTCCTTCCGTTCGCCTGCTTTTTTAAGGAGCGCCGGCAGGTCATAGGTCATCTTTTCCATGAGGAAGAAAAGCCCCTGCGGAGTCTGGGTATCCGACAGCTTCCGGAATACCTCTTCCGAGACGGTTTCCATAACCGTTCCCTGCTTCTCACAGGTCATGATCTTTTCATAGATTCCCGATAATTTATCAAGAGGAGCCTTTCGATAAGACTCCTCCATTTTCTGCCAGATATCCTCCCGGCAGTATATTTCCCTGATTTTTGAAAGCGGAGCTTCCTCAAACATCTTAAAGCCCTCCGCAACAAAAAGACCTTCCTCATTCCGCGTCCTGCTCTTTTCCTTTAGCTGGATTGCATGCTTGATGCGTCCATTGTTCAGACTCGTAATCATAAATCTTCCCTTCAACTCCGTTATTCACAGCTCTGACTCTCGCATAACGGCTCCGTACTTTCACAGTCTGTCTTTTCCTGATTACGCTTACTGGGAAAGCAGACGGCTTACCTGATACTGATATTCCGGGATTTCCTTCTGCATGTTTAACGCTTCTTCAATATCGAAATCCTGAAACTCTCCGTGACGGTAGCCTACCACACGGTTGGTCTTTCCTTCGCAGAGGATGTCTGCCGCATAAGCGCCCATAATGGAGGCGTAGAAACGATCCTTACAGGTCGGGGATCCACCACGCTGCATATAGCCTAAAATGGTTGCTCTGGTTTCCATTCCGGTGGCTGCCTCGATACGACGTGCCATGGAAGTGGAATGTCCGATTCCTTCGGCATTAATGATGATATGATGTTTTTTGCCGCGCTTACGGCTGTTGATAATATTGTTGATGAGCGCCTGCTCATTATAATCATACTTTTCAGGAAGCAGAATGTCCTCGGCGCCGTTCGCCACGCCGCACCACAGCGCAATGTAACCGGCATTACGTCCCATTACCTCAATGATACTGCACCGTTCATGGGAGGATGAGGTATCTCGTACCTTATCAATCGCCTGCATGGCGGTATTGATCGCAGTATCGAATCCAATGGTATAATCGGTACATGCAATATCCAGATCGATCGTTCCCGGAAGTCCAACCGTGTTGATGCCATGTCTGGAAAGTGCCTGTGCACCACGGTAAGAACCGTCGCCGCCAATGACTACCAGACCGTCAATTTCATGCTTACGGCAGATCTCCGCTGCCTGCTCCTGAACCTCTGCCTGCTTGAATTCAAGACACCGGGCTGTTCCGAGAATGGTTCCTCCCTTCTGGATGGTATCGGAAACATCCTTCTTCTCCATATCTACAATCTCTTCATTCAGAAGACCCTGATAGCCCTTCTTAATTCCTTTTACCTTAACGCCATTGCATAGTGCCTTACGGACTACTGCGCGAATTGCCGCATTCATACCGGGTGCATCTCCACCGCTTGTAAGCACTCCGATTGTTTTAACATGATTAGCCATACTTCTCCGATCCTTTCTGCGTGCAGCTCCTGCCGCCATTTATGATATAGTAACTACTCAGAGTCACAATAATTGTTTTCCTGTTCTTCCTCTCCTGCTCCGGGTTCCGCTTGAGTCAAGACTCGCTTGTGAAACAGTGACCAGTCTTATTGTACTGGTTTTCTTTCCCTTTTTCAATCTTTTTTACGACTCTTTCCGGATATCCCATGCAATTTTAATATTATCTTCCCCATATTTTGCAGAAAGCTGTCCCTTCAGCTCTTCGTCAGCCTGCACGCTGTAGCTTGGAGGGAGCTTTTTCATCGCCTTGGCTTCCTCGATATAAATCACCACGCTGTCATGTCCGTCGGAGGTCTGCAGGATCTGCAGCAGTTCATCGGAAGAAGCCTGATAAGCCTCCATCGTAGAAAATTTAATCCACAGCTTTTTCGGGATCTCGTCAAAAGCGGTAATCTTCTCACAGATCATCTTGCCATCGCGATCCTCTTCCAGGGAAACATGCCCCTTAATAAAGACTTTATTATCCTCTAAAAGCTTCATACTGTTCTTTTCATAGTCCCTTGGAAAAACGATAACCTCAACCGTTCCGACCAGATCCTCGATCTGCAAAAAAGCCATGATTTTGTCATTTTTCGTATATTTAATCTTCTTATTAGCGATAATTCCACCAATCGTACAGGGCGCATTGTCCTGCACTCTCGTCTCACCGGATTCCTCTTCGAGCACAAAATCCGCGGTCGTATTGGTGATTCCTCTTCTCCAGAGATCCTCAAATTCCTCTAACGGATGACCGCTGATATAGATTCCGAGTACTTCCTTTTCAAAGGCAAGAATCATATCCTTGGAATACTCTCCAACATCCGGAAGCTGAACATCGTAACTGGATTTCTCAGATTCGTCCACAATGTCAAACAGGCTCATCTGTCCTGCCATATTGTTCTTCCGGTCATGCACAATGTGATCCATGATCTGCACATAAGCGCTCATAAACTGCTTCCGTGTTCCGCCAAGACTGTCGAGTGCTCCCGCCTTGATAAAGTTTTCAATTGCTTTTTTATTGATATCTTTATCTGCCATACGGGTAATGAAATCCTGCAGATTCGTGTATGCACCTCGTTCCTTCCGTTCCTTCACCACCGCATCAATCACCGGCCGCCCGACACTCTTAATCGCCGTAAGTGCATAACGGATACTGCTACCGTTTACGGAAAAGCCGCTTTCTCCATGATTGATGTCAGGAGGCAGAATCGTAATGCCCATACTCCGGCAGACCATAATATATTCTGCCACTTTTCCCGGATTATCAATTACGGAAGTCATCAAAGCTGCCATAAATTCAACCGGATAATAATATTTCAGATATGCCGTCTGGTAGGAAACCACCGCATAGCATGCCGCATGGGACTTATTGAACGCATATTTCGCAAAGTCCATCATTTCATCATAAATCTGCGAAGCAACGTTCTCCGGAATGCCGTTTGCCACACATCCGGGCACACCCTCCTCCGGATTCCCATAGATAAAGTTGGTACGTTCCTTCTCCATCACGGCCTGCTTTTTCTTACTCATGGCACGACGTACGAGATCGCTTCGGCCAAGGGTATAGCCTCCCAGATCACGTACGATCTGCATGACCTGCTCCTGATAAACGATGCAGCCATAGGTCGGTGCCAGAATCGGCTCTAGCTGCGGACACAGATAGGTTACCGTTCCGAAATTGCTCTTTCCCTTAATATACTTCGGGATAAAGTCCATCGGTCCCGGACGGTACAGGGAAATTCCGGCGATAATGTCTTCAAGGTTCTGCGGCTTTAACTCCTTCATGAAATTCTTCATTCCGGCGCTTTCCAACTGGAACACACCATCCGTTTTGCCGGTTCCGATCGAAGCCAAAACCTTTTTATCATCAAAATCAATCTGATCAAGATTAATCTCTTTTCCGGTGCTCTGCTTCACAAGCTTCACGGCATCCCGCAGCACTGTGAGGGTACGAAGCCCAAGGAAGTCCATCTTCAAAAGTCCAAGTTCTTCGATCGTTGTCATCGTAAACTGGGTGGTAATGGAACCGTCGGCGCCCCTTGACAAAGGCACGAGATCCTCTGCAGGCCGGGAACAGATTACGACACCCGCCGCATGCATGGAGGTATGTCTCGGAAGTCCCTCAAGGCGGCGGCTCATGTCGATCAGTTCCTTCACCTGCTCATCCGTTTCGTAAAGCTTACGCATGTCCGGATTCATCTGAAGTGCTTTATCAATCGTAATATTCAGCTCATTCGGAATCATCTTCGCAAGGGAATCCACATAGGCATACGGAAGATCCATCACCCTGCCCACATCACGGATAACCCCTTTTGCAGCCAGCGTACCGAAGGTAACGATCTGTACCACCTTTTCCTGCCCGTACTTACGCCCTACATAATCAATGACTTCCTGCCGCCGTTCGAAGCAGAAGTCAATATCAATATCCGGCATGGATACACGTTCCGGATTTAAGAAACGCTCAAACAGCAGGTTATAACGGATCGGGTCAATATTCGTAATCTTAAGGCAATAGGAAACAATACTTCCTGCCGCCGATCCTCGTCCGGGTCCTACCATAATGCCGTTCTGCTTGGCATAATTGATAAAATCCCAGACAATCAGGAAGTAATCCACATATCCCATCGTCTGAATGACGTTCAGCTCATAATTAAGACGTTCCTTCAACGTCTGTCCGGTCTCTCCGGCAGGTGCATTCTCATCCCCGTACCGTTCCTTCAAGCCGTCGTAACATAATTTATTTAAGTACGTCCAGGAATTATACCCCTCCGGCACGTCGAATTTCGGCAGCTTTGTCACGCCGAATTCAATCTCCACATGGCATCGGTCTGCAATCCTCTGGGTATTTTCCACTGCCTCCCACGCATAGGGAAACAGTCCCTTCATCTCTTCTTCACTCTTCACATAATACTGACCGCCCTCGTAACGCATACGGTCTTCATCGGATAATTTCTTTCCGGTCTGCAGACAAAGCAGGATATCATGCGGCTTCACATCATCCGCATAGGTATAATGTACGTCATTCGTCACGACCATCGGAATATCCAGTTCTTTACTCATCTGCAAAAGCGTCGTATTCACTAATTTCTGCTCCGGCAGTCCATGATCCTGTAATTCCAGAAAGTAATTGCCCTTTCCAAAGCAGTCCTGATATTTCAGCGCTGTCTTCTTAGCTTCATCCACAAGTCCCTTCTGGATATAACGCTGCACTTCTCCCGCAAGGCAGGCTGACAACGCAATGATTCCCTCGTGGTATTCCCGCAGCAATTCCATGTCAACACGCGGCTTGTAATAATATCCTTCGGTAAAACCACGGCTCACAATCTTCATCAGGTTCTCATAGCCCTTATTATTCTCCGCAAGCAGTACCAGATGATAATAACGATCCTCCCCGCCGGTCAGTTCTTTATCAAACCGGGAATTGGGTGCAACATAAACCTCGCATCCAAGAATCGGATTAATGCCCTCTGCCCTGCATGCCTTATAAAAATCAATCACGCCATACATAACACCATGATCCGTGATCGCTGCACTGTTCATGCCAAGCTCCTTGACACGTTTCACATATTCTTTTATTTTATTGGATCCATCTAATAAGCTGTATTCAGTATGCACATGAAGATGCGTAAAAGCCATGGTGTTCCTCCGGAATTTCTCTATACTATGTTCATG
>CAVERH010000061.1:0-15952 GCA_963618065.1 bacterium
TTGGACATAAAGAGCATATGTGAACGTTATATGTCCAAATTTAGTAATGAGGTCAGCTCTAATTATTGAAAAACAGCAGAAAATTGGACTTATATTGAGCAAAAAGAAGGAAAATGTCCAAAAAAAAGACAGTGTGGAGGGTAAAATCACAAATCGAAATAGAAAATTGGACATAACATGAAGAAAAGTAGGGAAAAAGTCCAAAAATAGACAGTGCGGAGGGTAAAATCACAAATCGAAATAGAAAATTGGACATAACATGAAGAAAAGTAGGGAAAAAGTCCAAAATGAAGCTTGTGGTGAGTAAAATTTGAGAAACAGAGGAAACCGATTGGACTTCAATGGCTGAATTGTTACGCTTATGAAAGGACAAGGCTGAACTGTTACAATTGGATTGGTCATTTAATTTAAAATAGATTTGCTGATATAGAGGGATTAAGGTATAATTAGCTGGAATAATAAACTATGGTTTCATTGAGAGAGCCGGATCGTTTAGATTCGACTCTTATTTTTGAACAAAAGCAAGTATATTGATTATCCAATCAGAACAATCCGGCAGCTTATGAATGGGCAAGGCGGAACTGTTTCAAATGGAAAATAAGGAAAGGCAGATTGATCAGAAAATGCACAGGGAAAAATGGAAAAAGTACAAAACAGGAAAAACAGCCGGTTTACTGGCGGTGCTGCTTTCGGGAAGCCTGCTCTTAAACGGGTGCTCAGCGTGGCTGATGAGCGATGAAACAGATAGTGGCAGTGGAACGTCCATCGGTTCGGATGAGGGATATTACGTCGAAAATGATACACAGGAGAGTGAATGTACATATCAAAGCCGAGTCCTGCCGGATGACAGTGCGAAGGGAACCGTCATTTCGCAGGAGAACGGACAGATGCAGATCAGCCGTCGGGGCAGGGACGAGGAGATTCCGATGGGAGAAGGTGACTGGACAATTTTCGTATACTTATGCGGAAGTGACCTTGAATCCGAGTACGGTGCGGCAAGCAGTGATATTGAGGAGGCTTTTGCTGCAAATAGCAGTGATCAGATCCGTGTTGTTTATCAGACAGGGGGATCGACCTTCTGGTATCAGGATATTAAGGATGATGGTATAGAACGTTACCTTCTTGAGAATGGAGAGATGGAGCTGGTAGATGAGCAGCCGTCTGCAAGCATGGGAGATTCGTCTACTCTTCAGGACTTTTTATCGTGGGGAATAGAGAATTATCCTGCTGAGAAAATGGCACTGATCTTCTGGGATCATGGAAGCGGAAGTATTAACGGAGTGTGCTTTGATGAGAAATATGATTATGATAGTTTAAGTCTCCTGGATATTGACGAGGCACTGAACGGCGTTTATGACCAAATGACGGACCGCTTCGAGTTCATTGGCTTCGACGCCTGCCTGATGAGTACTGTGGAAGCGGCGAATATGCTGACTCCTTATGCGAGATATATGTTTGCCTCGCAGGAGATTGAGCCGGGAAGCGGATGGAATTATACAACCATGCTGGATGACCTGGTGGCTGAACCGCAGCTTAACGGAGCACAGCTTGGAGAAAAGGTATGCAGGGAATATTATAAACATTGTGGTGGATCTGATGGAAGCCAGAGCACAGCAACATTTTCCGTCACGGATTTGAGCCGAATTGATGATGCTTTGATTGCTGTCAATGATGCGTTCCGTGTGATCTATGAAAACTGCGATCTCGGTGATGCATCCAGAGCTATGTTAGAAGCGGATTCCTTTGGCGGAAATAATGTCAGCGAGGGATACTCTAATATGGTGGATCTGGGAAATATGCTGGATAAGCTCTCAGGATACGGAGAAGAAGTGACCAGGGCAGCCAATGCGCTCAAAAGCTGTGTGGTATGCACCATGAACGGACGACTGCATAAGAATGCGACGGGATTGTCGATTTATTATCCGATTGCCATTCAGGGCTCCGAGGAGCTCCGGATATTTTCCGAGGTATGTCCGAGCAGCTATTATTATGCGCTGATTGATAAAATTGCATACGGTACCGAGAACGGCAGTGCATCAGATTATGATAACAGTACACTCCTTGCAGATGCTGACGATATTAATGAATGGCTGGGAGGAGAAAGCGGAATCAGCGGAAATGTCACCACCAACGTGGGAGAGTTTACAGACATTCAGATTGGACAGATGGGCGTGTCGGACATCTATTTTGATGAGGATGGGCTGTATACGGTTTCTTTTGATAATATGGATGAGCTGTCTTATGCCTGCTGCAGTGTAAGTGTCGATGATGATGAAGATGGATTCATTTATCTGGGAACAACGGAGCAGGTGATATATGATCTTGATAACATGCGGATTACGGATGATTTTGATGGACTCTGGCCCTGTATCGGAGATAATCTTCTGGCTCTCGATCTGGTCAATACGACGGATACCTGCAGCATTTATACCTGTAATATTCTCCTGAATAATGAGACGGAGACGAATCTTAGAATTGAATATGACTGGACGAGCAGTGAATGGAGTGTAATTGGTGTATGGGACGGAATTGATGATGAAACCAGTATGTCATCCAGAGAGATCTATGCACTTGAGGATGGTGATGTGATTACCCCGATGTATTACTGGTCGTCGATCTATGATGATGAATACTGGTATTACGGTGATGACGTGGTAGTGGACGGAGAGGTTGAAATTACCTATGGATATCTTCAGGAAGGCATTTATTATTACTGCTTTGAGCTGCATGATATCTATGGAAACGTATATTACACTCCTTATACAATTCAGTATGTGGATGAAAACAGTGAGGTCTGGGTTGATGGAGAGTTATATTAGTAAGAATCTGCGTGTGTGTAAGCGCTGCCTGACCAGAGATATGATGGACAAGGCGGATTATTTCAAAAGCATGTATGATTATATTGAGAATCTGGACCCGGATATTAAGACAGAAGCTTCTTTATATGAAAAGAGGCTTGCCATCTGTAAGGAATGTGAGCGGCTGGCGGATGGTATGTGCAGCGGCTGCGGCTGCTTTGTAGAAATGCGGGCAGCCGTAACGAAGAATGTCTGCCCGTATGAAAAGTGGTAGTCGCATTTCCTTAGCAGAGTTTGATCAAAAGCACCTTGACATTTACATCTCCTGTGCTATAATACAATCAAACATATGAATAATTGTTCATATGAAAGAATGTGAAAGCGAAGAGGATGAGAGCATGAAAAAGACTTATAAAATTGATGTAGACTGTGCAAACTGTGCAAATAAGATGGAAGAAGCCGCTAAGAACACTACCGGTGTAAAGGATGCGACCGTAAACTTCATGACCTTAAAGATGATCGTTGAGTTTGAAGACGGCACAGAGCCTGCTTCCGTAATGCAGGATGTACTTAAGAATTGTAAAAAGGTAGAGGATGATTGCGAAATCTTTTTATAAGAAGAACGTATCGCAGCTGTGAAGATGCGGAACAGTTACAACGTATCATTAACACAAATCGAGGCGAAGTAGCCTTATCATTGCAACCAAAAGCTGCCTGACAGATTCTTGACAGGCAGCTTTTAGAAAAGAGGATGGTATGAATAAAAAGCAGAAAAAGGTATTAGTCAGAATTATCGTGGCTTTTGTACTGCTTGTGATTATGTCGTTTGTACCGGCAGAAGGATGGATTCGGTTTGTACTGTATATGATTCCTTATCTGGTGATCGGTTATGATATTTTAAAAAAGGCGGTTAAGGGAATTATGAACCGTCAGGTGTTCGATGAGAACTTCCTGATGGCTGTTGCAACCGTTGGTGCGATTGCACTTGGGGATTATAAGGAAGGCGTGGCTGTTATGCTGTTCTATCAGATTGGTGAGCTTTTCCAGAGCTATGCCGTAGGAAAGAGCCGCAGAAACATCAGCGAGCTGATGGATATCCGCCCGGATTACGCCAATGTAGAACAGGATGGCGAACTCGTGCAGGTGGATCCCGATGAGGTAGAGATCGGTACAGTTATTTTAGTAAAGCCCGGTGAAAAAATTCCGATTGACGGTGTGATTGTGGAAGGAACCTCCAATCTCAACACAAGCGCCCTCACCGGCGAAAGTCTTCCGAGAGAAGCCAAGGAAGGAGATGAGGTCATCAGCGGCTGCATTAACCTGACAGGGCTTTTGAAGATCCGGACAACGAAGGAATTCGAGGAATCTACCGTTTCCAAAATTCTGGAGCTGGTGGAGAATTCCAGTTCGAGAAAATCCCGATCAGAGAACTTTATTTCCAAGTTTGCAAGAGTTTATACTCCGGCGGTCTGCTACGGTGCAGTAGCCCTTGCATTCCTTCCTCCCATTGTGAGAATGCTGTTTATGGGACTACCGGCAGACTTTGGTACATGGATTTACAGAGCATTGACGTTCCTTGTTATCAGTTGTCCCTGTGCACTGGTTATCAGTATTCCTTTAAGCTTCTTTGCAGGGATCGGTGGTGCGAGCAGGGAAGGTGTTCTGGTCAAGGGCTCCAATTATCTGGAAACCCTTTCCCAGACCAGATATGTCGTATTTGATAAGACCGGAACCATGACACAGGGTGTCTTCGAAGTAAGTGGTATTTATCCGGCAGCGCTTTCTAAAGAGGAATTGGTTGAGTATGCAGCATGTGCAGAAAGCTATTCCAGCCACCCGATCAGCAAGAGTCTCCAGAAAGCTTATGGCAGGGAGATTGATAAGAACCGTGTAACAGATGTCAAAGAAATCAGTGGCAAGGGTGTTACTGCGCAGGTTGACGATCGGCTGGTTGCAGCCGGAAATGGAAAGCTTATGGATCAGCTCGGTGTACCATATACCGTATGCAATGAGGTCGGAACTCTTGTTTATGTGGCGGTAGATGGCAAGTTTGCCGGATGTATTCTGATCTCTGATCTGTTGAAGACACATGCCAGAGAAGCGATTGCTGCTTTGAAGAAGGCCGGTGTTACCAGGACGGTTATGCTGACCGGAGATACGAAGCGTGCAGCAGATGCAGTGGCAGCAGAGCTTGGCATTCATGAGGTCTGCAGCGAGCTTCTCCCGGCAGATAAGGTATCCAGGGTGGAAGAGCTTCTTGCCAAAAAGAGTGAGAAAGAGAAGCTTGCCTTCGTTGGTGACGGAATCAATGATGCTCCGGTGCTTTCCAGAGCAGATATCGGAATTGCCATGGGAGCACTTGGATCGGATGCAGCGATTGAGGCGGCGGACATCGTCCTGATGGATGATGACCCGTTAAAGATTGCAAAGGCCATCAGGATTTCCAGAAAATGTATCCGCATCGTGTATGAGAATATTTATTTTGCGATCGGCATCAAGGTGATCTGCCTGATCCTCGGAGCACTTGGTATTGCCAATATGTGGGCAGCAATCTTCGCCGATGTGGGAGTTATGGTCATTGCCGTATTAAATGCAATCCGTGCATTGTTTGTAAAAAGATTATAATCATTCAGAGCCATGCAAACCTTATTCTCATAAAGAAAGGAAACATTATGTCAGAAGTAGAATGCTGTGATATCATAGAAGTGCATGAGGATCTGCTGAAAATCGTACAGGATACCATGCCGGATGAACAGGAATTGAATGATCTGGCAGATCTGTTTAAGATTTTCGGTGATTATACGAGAATCCGGATTCTGTTTGTGTTGTTCGAGTCGGAGGTATGCGTCTGTGATCTGGCGCAGGCCTTGAATATGACACAGTCTGCGATTTCACATCAGTTGAAGATTCTGAAGCAGAGCAGACTGGTGAAGAGCCGCAGAGAAGGCAAGTCGATCTTTTATTCACTGGCAGATGAACATGTGGAAACGATCATCGGCAAGGGAAGAGAGCATATCGAGGAGGATTAAAATCAGTAAAAGGATGCAGATCTTCTGATTATATTTAAAAGAATGAAAAATAAGAATGGGAAGCCCGGAGAGGTCTGGACTTCCCAATTTTATTTCCCAATTGAATGAAATATCTCATCTTTTATCGTAGTGAACGTAGTAAAATTGACAACGTTCCTGAAACTAAAAACCCCGGAAAATCAACGTTTTCCGAGGATGAAAAAGAGCGGGTGATGGGAATCGAACCCACGTATCCAGCTTGGAAGGCTGGTGTTCTACCATTGAACTACACCCGCAAAAATACATATATTTAACTAAAATGCCCAGAACCGGAATCGAACCAGTGACACGAGGATTTTCAGTCCTCTGCTCTACCAACTGAGCTATCTGGGCTCGCTCGCATCACACAACAGGTATTGTACAATTCCACTATGATATTGTCAAGAATTTTTTCTAAACTTTTTTCAGAGCTTTTTTCAGAGGTATTTTTTCAAAACTTTTTTCAGAGGAAGCCTAGCCAATAAGAATGGCATCCTTTTCGGAATCATAAGTCAGGGTAAGCACGCAGCCATCCTCGGAATAATTCTTTACTGCAAGATTTAATTCATATAAGCTGCCATCCTCGGAGACCAGTTCGAGCACCCAGGGGGTATTCTGTACATCACGGTAGATGACAAGACCTGCCATACGTTGTGTAGGCATAAAGCTTGAAAGATTTTCCAGTAAATCTACGTTCTGGATCGTTCCCTTCTGGTGGAGGGACAGTCCTACGAAGGTGAGGCTCGTATCATTCACCAGGGAGACATTAATCGGAGTAAGAATCGCTGCATTTTCTGTATCCCTGATGTTGTTAATTGCTGTCAGGTATTCCTCGTAAGTGTTGATGATGGAGTCCATTGTGTCGATCAGCATATCGATTTCGTCATCATTCATATCATTCAGATTGTAGGTGTTTACCTGTGTGATTTTTTCTCCAAGAGCAACTAGCTTTTCATCGAGGGAATCATTTTCAATCTGCTTGTGTGCCGACACAACACGGTTATGTATGGCAACCAGATTAGAGTAAGTGTCCTGCGCCTGTGCGATTTTTTCAGCGGATGGACCGCCGCATGCGGTAAGAAGCAGCATAGAAGCTGACAATACGCAGGATAATAACAGAGGACATAAACTTTTCTTTATGGAAAATATGCGTTTCATAAGCTGGAATCCTTTTTTAACTAATTGTAACTACTCAGAACCACATAAATCATGTCATATGTCCGCTTGAATGCAAGCATTCATCGTCCATACGGCCATAATTTGCATGCCTCTGAATAGTTACACCTTATCACAATGCAGGATTGTCTGCAAGGGAATGTTCAATTTACAGGTGTCCCTGTGTGAACCGTAACCATTTATAACATTTTGACAGGTTATCTGAACAATCCATACTGTTATTTTACAAGAACATGCGTTATAATGAGCCTAAATGAATCATACAGGATATAAAACATAGAGACATGAGTTCGTGGAAAGATATATAGAACGGGAAGATTCAGAAAGGAAACCGGATGGAGAGAGCCTATAAACTGGAATTCGCAGGAGAACGGGCGGGAAGCCTGTATGTGAGCTGCTGCGGTCTGTCCAAAACAGAGCCGCTGCACAGCTTTGGGCCTGCGCAGAAGCCATATTATCTCATTCATTATATTCTTCGCGGTAAGGGCAGATTTTCCCTGCGGAATCAAGAATTTCAACTCTCTTCCGGAAACGGCTTCCTGATTCCTCCTGAGGAGCTGAGCTTTTATCAGGCAGACGAAAAGGAGCCGTGGACCTATATCTGGGTTGGTTTCCATGGTGAGATGGCGGAGCAGCTTCTGCAGAACATCGGACTTACCGTGACGAATCCGGTTTTCAGTTCGGATCGTGGTGAAGAGCTATATCAGGTGGTTAAGGATATGATAGAGCACAATACCTATGGGATTTCCAATGAACTTCGCCGGAACGGACAGCTTCAGGTGTTTCTTTCCCTGATTGCGGATAGTGTTACGACGCAGGAGCATGGAGAAGTGGATCGTGCAGATCATTACGTGGAACGAGCAGTTTCCTATATCCGCAGCAATTACTGTAATCCCCTCAAGGTCACGGATGTGGCAGATTATGTATGTGTAAACCGGAGCTATCTGTATACCCTGTTTAAGAATACGCTTGGCATATCTCCACAGCAATTTCTGACAAATTACCGGATACATAAGGCAATGGAGCTGCTCAGGACAACAGAGCTTCCGGTGGAGAGTATTGCATTGTCCTGCGGATACACGGATCCGCTGGTTTTTACCAAGGCTTTTAAACATGTAAGAAGGATTTCCCCATCCGGCTACCGGAAGGCGGCTCGGATGGGTGAAGTAAATAGGAATCAGGATTATTTAAAGCAAATTGAAGGTGCGTTATTATTAAAAGGAGGAACGATGATGAAAGAACAGCTTTTGACAAAATTCGGAGAGGTATTTGGCAGCACAGAGGGCGCAGCAGTTTACTTTGCACCCGGCCGTGTGAATCTGATCGGAGAACATACCGACTATAACGGCGGGCATGTTTTTCCCTGTGCGCTGACCATCGGTACTTATGGTGTTGCCAGAGTGAGAAAGGATAACAAGCTTCGTTTTTATTCCATGAACTTTGAACAGTTAGGAGTAATCGAGAGCAGCCTCGAGGGGCTGAAGCCGGAGAAGGAAGCAGACTGGACCAACTATCCCAAGGGTGTGATCTGGGCATTTGATGAAAAAGGCTATCCGGTTACTTCCGGGATGGATCTACTGTTATATGGTAATATCCCGAATGGTTCCGGACTTTCTTCTTCCGCATCCGTAGAAGTTCTTACCGGTTTTGTTTTAAGAGATTTCTTCGGGTTTGATGTGACGAATCAGGAGCTGGCTCTGATAGGACAGTATTCCGAGAATAATTTCAATGGCGTCAACTGCGGAATCATGGATCAGTTTGCGATTGCCATGGGGAAAAAGGATCATGCCATTTTTCTGGATACGGCAGACCTGTCCTATACATATGCTCCGATTCACTTAAGTGGTGCGAAGATTGTTATTGCATGCAGCAATAAGAAGCGTGGTCTTGGCGATTCCAAGTATAATGAGCGCAGAAGCGAATGTGAAGAGGCACTCCGCCGTGTGCAGAAGGTAAAGAAGGTAGAGAACTGGGGAGCACTCACTGAGGCAGAATTTGAAGAGGTAAAGGGAGCAATTGGTGATGAGGTGATGGAACGTCGTGCAAAGCATGCCGTATATGAGAATCAGCGTACCATAAAGGCTGTTGCTGCCTTGCAGAATAACGATATCACTCTTTTTGGTGAACTTATGAATGCTTCCCATGTATCCTTACGTGATGATTACGAGGTAACCGGAATCGAACTGGATACCTTGGTAGAAGAAGCATGGAAGGTGCCTGGAGTGATCGGCTCCCGTATGACCGGAGCCGGCTTTGGCGGATGTACCATCAGTATTGTTAAGGATGAAGCGATTGAAGAATTTATTAAGCAGGTAGGCGAAGCCTATGAGAAAAAGATTGGTTATGCGGCAGACTTTTATGTAGTGGAAATCGGCGATGGTCCATGCAGACTGAGTTAAAATCTATATAGGGACATAAATGGGCTTTGAAGAATAGTAACTGCTGCCGGAGGTGTCCGTATGGATCATGGTATCAGTTACGAGGAGAGCATGAAATGGAGGATAAAATCATGCAGGAGATACAAAAAGCACTCATTCGTCTGGTGGCGTATGGCAGAAACACAGAGCTGTTACCGGAGGAGGATGAAATTTATACCGTGAACCGGTTGCTGGAGCTGTTTGAAATGGATGAATTACAGGGAGAGCTTTCGGTTCATGAGCAGATTGAGGAAGCACGTAAGGAGACAGGTGTTGAAGATCTGGAAGAAATTCTGAGGGAGCTGTTAGACGGTGCTTTTGAAAAAGGCATTTTGAAAGAAAACAGTGTCGTATACCGTGATCTGTTTGACACAAGGATTATGAGTATGCTGCTTCCAAGACCGAGTGAGGTCATTCGTAAGTTCCGCGAGCTGTATGCGAAGAGTCCGAAGGAAGCAACCGATTATTACTACAAATTCAGTGGAGACACCGATTATATCCGCAGATACCGGATTAAGCGGGATATGAAATGGGAAGTACCCACCGAATATGGCGATTTAACCATTACGATCAACCTTTCCAAGCCGGAAAAGGATCCCAAGGCGATTGCGGCAGCGAAGCTGATGAAGCAGGCCGGCTATCCGAAGTGTCTGCTCTGCCGTGAAAACGAAGGATATGCAGGTCGGGTTAATCATCCGGCGAGACAGAATCACCGTATTATTCCTGTTAAGATCAATGGAGAACAGTGGGGCTTCCAGTATTCCCCTTATGTTTATTACAACGAGCATTGTATCGTATTTAACGGACAGCATGTGCCGATGAAGATTGATCACAATACCTTCTGCAAGCTGTTTGATTTCGTGAAGCAGTTCCCACACTATATTCTGGGATCCAATGCGGATCTTCCGATTGTCGGTGGATCGATTCTGACACACGATCATTTTCAGGGCGGAAACCATGAATTTCCGATGGCGAAGGCTCCTGTTGAGAAAGAGTTTACCGTTCCGGGTTATGAAGATGTGGAGGCAGGCATTGTGAAGTGGCCGATGTCAGTAATCCGTCTGAAAGCAGAGATTCCGGAGAGGATCATTGCCCTTGCCGATGTGATCCTGAACGCATGGCGCAGTTATACAGATGAGGCAGCCTTTATTTATGCAGAAACCGATGGCGAAAAGCACAACACCATTACACCGATTGCCCGTAAGAAGGGAGATAAGTTTGAACTGGATCTGGTGCTTCGTAATAACATTACGACGCAGGAGCATCCTTTGGGCGTTTATCATCCTCATGCAAATCTTCATCATATTAAGAAGGAAAATATCGGTCTGATTGAGGTTATGGGCCTTGCCGTACTGCCGGCACGTCTGAAAAATGAGATGGAAGAGCTGAAACAGACAATCCTAGCAGGCAGTGATCTGCGTGCAACGCCGACACTTTCCTCTCATGCTGCATGGACCGAGGAATTCTTAAAGAAATATCCGGCTGTGAATGCAGATAACGTGGATGAGATGCTTCAGAAGGAAATTGGCCTGGTATTTATGCAGGTGCTTACGGATGCAGGTGTTTACAAGCGGACACCGGAAGGCATGGAAGCATTTGAACGGTTTATTAAGAGCTTATGAGGGTAAAATTAATAGCAAATATATTCACATGAATCCGGCGGCTCGGCAGCAGGATGCGGATGAGTGGAAGTAGTGATTTTATTCATGCGGTTTTGAAACATTACATATATTTGAAGAGAAAGCTTATATATGGGGATTTTATGCTGCAGGTCTTATCCAACATTTCTAATATTATGATTCCGCTTATCGTATTTTATATTATTGCCTATGGACTGATGAATGGCTGTAAGGTCTATGAGGTTTTTGTAAAAGGTGCGAAGGATGGCGTGAAAACGGTGGTCGGAATTCTTCCTACACTGGTCGCCCTGATGACTGCAGTCGGTATTCTCAGGGCTTCCGGTTTCTTTGATGTCGTGCAGAAGGTATTTACGCCTGTCAGTGATCTGCTTGGCTTTCCCTCAGAATTATTTCCCCTTGTATTTATGAAAATGTTTTCTTCTTCCGCAGCAACGGGACTTGTGCTGGACATCTTTAAGAATTACGGAACGGATTCTTATATTGGCATGCTTACCTCTATTATGATGAGCTGTACGGAAACGATTTTTTATACAATGAGTGTTTATTTTATCGCTGCCAAGGTTACGAAAACACGGTATACACTGGCAGGAGCCATGCTTTCTACGGTTGTGGGGATTGTAGCGAGTGTGATTCTGGCAGGGATGATTGTATAATTAAGAGCTAGGTTATTAATGACCTGGCTTTTTCTATGCAGCAGCCGAAACGATGGAAGCTCGTGCTGAAATTGATAAGGCGCTTGCCCCGGCGGTGATCTGTAAGAATCTGTTCATAGTTGTACTCCTTTGCTCATCCATGTTTATGTTCTAACGCCAAACCGATCAATCGATCTGTCTGGTCAGCCATAAACAACGGAATGTTCAGCACATCATCATCCAGCTTTAGATTATCAAGCGAGAACCGAATACGGAGCTTAACCTTATCCGGGAACAATTCTTTGAATTTTCTGAGGCTCTTGCTTGCTAAATTTACTTCGGATTTTACTTCAACAGGGAAAATGTCATTATCTCGCTGAATCAGAAAATCCACTTCATATGGAGGATTATTCTGCGACCAATAACGAGGTAGCACCTCAAACTGCGTAATCAAAGTTTGCAATACATAGTTTTCGGTTAAGGCTCCCTTGAACTCGGTGAACAGGCGGTTACCTTCGCCAAAAGCCGTAGGAGCCAACTGCGCCAGACGACGAAGCAGCCCTACGTCCACCAAATAAAGTTTGAACGCAGACAGATCATCATAAGCGGCTACAGGAAGACAGGGAGCACTGCTGCGGTAGATCTTATGCACCAGGCGGGCATCTACCAACCATTGCAGAGCATCCTCATATTCACGAGCTCTTGCACCTTCTTTGACAACCTTATAGATAAATTTTTTGTTCTCTCTTGCCAACTGGGAGGGAACGGACTTCCAAATCATAGAGATCTTCGGAAACTCAGTAAGGTTGGGATGTTTAGCGAAGTCACGCTCGTAAGCACCGATAATATCGGACAAAGCTTCCTGCATGGCAGATACATCACGGGCCTCCGTCCACATCTTTACCGATTCCGGCATACCTCCGGTAACATAGTACATCTTCAGCTTCTCATATAACGGATTGAAAAACGCATCGGGAATTGGAACAAGCGCATCCACACTCTCCAAATATTTCACAAGGTTCTCATCACCGTTTGCGAGAAGAAACTCAGTAAATGTCATGGGGTCGATCTGCATGAAGTTGACCTTTCCTACAGGGAAAGAAGATGGCTTAGCTAAAGCAATGCCAAGCAACGAACCGGCACAGGCAATGTGATACTGCGGAGCATTCTCGCAAAAATACTTCATGGCATTGATGACCTTGGGGCAGTCCTGAACCTCGTCAAAAATGATGAGCGTCTTTTCAGGCAAAATCTTATAGCCGCTTGCCAGCATCAGATTCTGCAGAATTCGTTCCACATCCTTGGTCGTTTCAAAGAACTGTTTATATTCTTCGTTTTCATCAAAGTTGAAATAAGCAGTATTTTCATAATAACGTCTGCCAAATTCTTTCAGAATCCAGGTCTTTCCCACCTGACGCACACCCTTCAGAATTAGAGGCTTGCGATAGGGTGAATTCTTCCATTCAAGCAGTCTGTTCAATATCAATCGTTCCATAGAAGCACCCTTTCTTTCACACTTTTATTGGGGTTTTGGGGTTTGTAATCACACTATTATTATACTCAGAAGCTGTGAACAAATCAACCCATTTCATGGTTTTTGGCACTTACTCAACCTTAAAAGATACAGCTTCTGTTGTTCTGCCGAGATTTTTCTAACCAGCCCTGAATATCCAGCGCAAAATCGGCAGTCGGGATGAAGGAGACTGACAGGAAATCCAGACATCAAAAAAGCAACCGCCATGCCGAAATGCAGGTTGCTTTTTAATAACAACAACTTATTTATTAAATGGTTGTTCTTTGAGTATGTCAGAGTTGTGATTTGCCCAATAATTATTCTTACATTTATAAAGCATTTCATCAGCACTTTTATATGCATTGTTAAAATCACATTCCTTATCAAAGGACGAATAACCATAGGAAACCCCAAAGGGAAGATGATCTAAATTAATCTTATCATTAATTGTCTTTAAGAGTGCGTCTACATCTTCTTTTTGTGCTTTTGTATATATAATGGCAAATTCATCGCCGCCGATACGATAGAGATGCGCTTTTCTAGGCAGGGAAGAAAGAACACAATGTCCTAATTCCTGAAGGGCATTATCACCATGTAAATGTCCTAATTCGTCATTTATATGTTTCAAACCGTTCACATCATAAATAATGAAATATTTGAAGCCATCCTTCTTTATATCATTGTAAAATCTGCCGCGCACAAAAGCACCGGTAAGTGCATCTTTTGTATTGTATTCCGTATATATATATATATAATAGAATATTACGCCAAGAAGGCAGGTCATGGGCAGTGAGCCAAGCATGCTATACTTCGACTCCAGATAGACTGATACACCGCAGGAGAAGGCCACAGGTATCGAAACAACCCATTCATTAGAACCATTACTCTTCGTTTCTCCAATAAATAAAATTAAGTAAGCAGTCAAATACAAAAAACCTATAACAAATGGCAGGGCTCTCATTGGTCCACCTACAAAATTGTTATTGCCATCAAAATAATAAACAATTCCGCATAATGGAGAAATCAGTAAAAATATTGCATTGATAATAAGTGGAAATGTCATAACAAAATAGAACCATTTTCCTTTTTCTTTATGTCGCAGCATAATCAAAATCAAAATATATGCGATTGCAGGTCTGACAATATAAGCAGCCATAGAAACTGCCCAACGCTGCCAATTAGGATATGTATAATTTGGCGGTTTAAAAAACGTCTCTGCTGCTTCAAATAGGATAACAGCCAAAATCATAATTGTCACAGCAAAGAAATATTGTGAAATGCTTTTCATCGGTGTTGTCCTGCCGATAAAAACAAATGCAAGAAAGCATATACAGGCAATGATCGGGATGATATAAAATTGTAATTGTCCTAACATAACTACATAAAAACCTCCCAAGTATTAAAATAGATAACAACATCATTAATTATGTCATCGTTACAATGAAAAATCAACAACAAATTAATCCGGCCCAAATACCGTAATTTATTAGGGAAACGCTGATTAAAACAGCATTTCCTTAGTTAAAAAGGTAATTCATCCTCGTCATCAAAATCATAATCCGGATCTGAGAAATATTCCTCAAGCATCTTATCATAGTTATCGACAGCTGTATCAATTTCTTTCTTTGCCTTTTTGTTTCCGGTCAGACCATACAGTTTCGAAGCAGCTATAAACATTATTTCATTGTCATCATCACACTCCGATTTATCAGGGATAAATCTGTCTACAAGCTTTTCAGCTTCCTTATATTCCCTTGTGCCCAGTAATGCATATACGTTAGCTGTGGCAGCAACGATATTCAGGGGCTCTTTATCCATCCATTGCCTGCAATAGGTTACAGCCTCTGTTGTTCTGCCGAGATTTTGAAGTGCGAGGACTTTTCTAAAGTGAAGGTCGGAATCCGTGTATTCGGGCCAGCTGAACAACTCAAGCAGGTCATCGCACATCGCAAGAAGAGTTTCATAGTCCTCACGCATATCAATTTCATCCAGACAATCTTCTAACCAACTTTGAATATCCAACGCAAAATCGGTGGCATCATCGATCAGTTCTAATTCAGCGGCAAACTCCGGGTTCGTCGTTCTTTCCTCGAGAATAAGTTCTTTCAATAGTGCAAATGCCTGTTCCCAACAGCTTGCATCTTTTTCAGCACCAATCATATTGAGATAGCATTTCTCTTTTAAATTGTCAAAGTGTTTCCAATTTTTGTTCATCTTGATCGCCTTTCTGCATAATGGTTTCTGAAGTTAAATTTATCGTGATTAAGGTTAGTTACATTTTATTGGATTTCATTCCGATTTACAAGTAAAAGTACATCAACACAGCCTTGTCCAGTAAAAGTACATCAACACAGCCTTGTCCTTTCATAAGCGTAACAATTCAGCCATTGAAGTCCAATCGGTTTCCTCTGTTTCTCAAATTTTACTCACCACAAGCTTCATTTTGGACTTTTTCCCTACTTTTCTTCATGTTATGTCCAATTTTCTATTTCGATTTGTGATTTTACCCTCCGCACTGTCTATTTTTGGACTTTTTCCCTACTTTTCTTCATGTTATGTCCAATTTTCTATTTCGATTTGTGATTTTACCCTCCACACTGTCTTTTTTTTGGACATTTTCCTTCTTTTTGCTCAATATAAGTCCAATTTTCTGCTGTTTTTCAATAATTAGAGCTGACCTCATTACTAAATTTGGACATATAACGTTCACATATGCTCTTTATGTCCAA
>CAVERH010000062.1:0-15594 GCA_963618065.1 bacterium
TGAAAAGTGTGGATGAGCTTCTGGGGATTACCGGAGAAGAATCCAGTATGGAAATTGAAATTCAGAAAATCTATGGATTTCGAAATCATCCTTTTAAGGTTCTGGATGATGAACGGATGGAAGAACTGGTTGAGAGCGTTAAGATCAATGGCATTTTATCACCGGTTCTGCTTCGCCCGGGAGATCATGGGAAATATGAAATGATTTCCGGGCATCGAAGAATGCATGCTGCCCAGCTGGCAGGGCTTAGGACAATCCCAGCAATTATACGGGAAATGACAGATGATGAAGCCGTGATCGTTATGGTTGATGCTAATATACAACGGGAGGAATTACTGCCAAGTGAGAAGGCCTATGCGTTGAAAATGAAGATGGATGCTTTGAGACATCAGGGAAGCTGTCGCCACGATGGCGACATGTCGGCATCTGTTGCAGAAAGAAAGACAGCGGCACAGGTTGGAGAAACGAGTGGCATGGCTGCTAGAAGCGTTCAAAGATACATTCGTCTCACAGAATTAATCCCAGAGTTACTTGCTTTGGTAGACAACAAGCGTCTCCAATTCACTCTTGGAGTGGAAGCTTCTTACTTGGACAAGACGGTGCAGAAGTGGTTGTATGAGTACATCAGGGATAACGGCGTGGTAAAGCCGGAACAGATATCAGGTCTCAGGAAACGTGTGGAGGAAGGCTCCATTAATCAGATCCAGATGATTTCTGTATTGAATGAGAATCTGAAAGGTCGTCTGCCTTCTAGAAAGGTGACTATTCCAGAGAAGAAACTGAATCAGTTTTTTCCTCCAAACTACAGCAATGCAGATATGGAAAAAGTCATCTTCTCATTATTGAAGAAATGGAAAGAATCGGAGGCGGATGAAGATGAAATTTGATTACTACTATGGCAATCAGGCTGAGCAATTCAGTTTCATAAAGATACCGAGAATGTTACTTCTGGATCCGACATTTGCTCCATTATCCATTCAGTCAAAGCTTCTTTACGGAGTTTTGCTGGACCGGATGGGTCTCTCAATGAGAAATGGCTGGTTTGATGAAGAAAATCGTGTTTATATCATTTATCAGATTTCAGAGATTCAGGATGACCTGGGATTTTCCAAAAGGAAAGCCATTGATTATCTGACGGAGCTGGAGCTGTTCGGATTGGTAGAAAAGAAACGCAGAGGTCGTGGACTTCCGAGTATTCTCTACATAAAGAGCTTTATGATGAAGGATGCAGAGAATCTAAGAAGTACCCATAGCGAAACTTCTGAAGAGGATGAGACAGAAAACAGAAGTATCGAAAATGGAACCTCTGATGGGAATGGCATAGATACAAGAAGTACTGAAAATAGCACATCTGGAGAAGTGAATTCCAAAGCCGGAAGTGCCGAAAATAATACTTCTGAAGAGGAGACCATACGAGTAAGAAGTGCGAAAAATGGTGCTTCCTGCAAAGATATGGATGCAGGCAGAAGTGCTGAAATCGATACTTCTAGAAGTTCCCAAATCGCACTTCAAGAGGTGCAGGAATCGACACTTCTAGAAGTGCAGGGATCGACACCTCTAAAGAGTAATAATAATATAAATAATACTGAGTTTAATAATATTATCTCATCTAATCTTATCTTATCAAAGCCTGAAGAGGATGAGATGGGATACGATGGGATGAGTCTGACAGATGCATACAGAGAAATCATTCAGGAAAATATTTCCTACAACTGCCTGAAAGAGCGTTATCCCTATGATGGTGAACTATTGGATGGCATCGTGGATCTTATTCTTGAGGCGGTGATGAATCAGAGCGAGACCATGATGATTGCCAGTGCCACTTATCCTACAGAACTTGTGAAAAGCCGTTTTCTGAAGCTGAATTCTCAGCATATTCAGTATGTGATGGACTGCTTTAACAAGAATACGACAAAGGTGGGAAATATCAAGAAATACCTGATGACGACACTGTTTAATGCACCAAGTACCATCGGTGGTTATTATACAGCCGAGGTGCATCACGATATGCCTTATCTGGCCAGAGGATGAAGGAGGAAATGCCATGATTATTTTAAAATTTATTGGAAGAATATTGTTGATACCAGTATGGATGATTCTGGGATTGGCCTGGATTGTTATTCATATCATCGTGGAAATGTTTAGTGTTTTTCATGGATTATGGAAGCTTGTGTTTGGCACAGCAGCCGTATTATCGCTCTGTTTTGGTATGTGGCAGAACGTCATTGCAGCGATCCTTTTTATAGCAGCAACATTTCTTATATTGCTGGCAGGTTCCTTTGTGGAGGTCCTGGTTTCGCTAATCATGGAATGTGTGGGAGATAGAATTCTTGGCTACAAAGAGATGGTATAAACAGAGGTGATATTTATGCGAGACATTAATCGGATCCGTCCGCTTCTTGAGCAGATAGAATCCATATGGAAGAAATACCCGGATCTGAGATTGACACAATTATTGAACTGGGTGATTAAAAGTGATAAGGATATTAGCAATCGAGACTCTTTTTATGTAGAAGATCATGAGTTGATGAAAGCCTTGAAAAAATTGAATAATATAGAAAATAGAACAGGAGACGAATAAAATGGAGAAGAGAAAATTAGCATCAGTACAATATGTACATCATATAACTCCCATAGAAGGAGCAGACAGAATTGAATGTGTTCACGTTCTTGGCTGGCAGTGTGTTGCAAATAAAGGGCAGTTTAAGGTAGGAGACCATTGTGTATACATGGAGGTGGACGCATTCCTTCCGATATGTGAACAGTTTGAGTTCTTGAGAAATAGCAGTTATAAAAAGAGTGAGATTCTGGGAGAAGGTTTTCGCCTGAAGACTCAGAAATTCAGAGGGCAGATTTCACAGGGCCTTGTGCAGCCTCTTAGCATTTTGCCGGAAGGCGATTACGAACTTGGAGATGATGTGACAGAACTGCTTGGAATCAGAAAATGGGAAGTAGAGGAGCGCGTTACAAACAGTGGAACTGTGATCGGAGATTTTCCTGATGGAATCCCGAAGACGGATGAGCTGAGAGTGCAGTCTTATCCAGAACTGATTGATGAATTCAAGGCAGTAAAAGGATATTATATCAGCACAAAGATGGATGGCTGCAGTGTGACCATGTACTGGAAGGACGGACATTTTGGTATTTGCGGCAGGAACTATGAATATGCCGACGATGATAAATGTGCGATGTGGAAATATGCTCATGAGCATGGAATCCCAAAAAGAGTTGACGGAGCAGGTCTTCCTGACATAGCAATTCAGGGAGAATTCTGCGGAGCAGGGATACAAAAAAACAGACTGAAGTTGACAAAGCCGGAATGGTATGTTTTTACCATGATTGATCTTGTCACACACAGAAGGCTGTCGTTGGAAAATATGAAGGAAATATGTGAAAATCTGAAGCTTACAATGGTTCCGGTAGAAGAGGTGAAAGATGATTTTGCATATGACAGTGTCGAGGTTTTGCTAGAGAGAGCCAAGGGAAAATATCCTTCCGGAATGAACAAAGAAGGTATTGTTATTCGCCCTTTGGAACCAGTATATTCACCGACGATTGAAGGACCACTGTCTGTGAAAGTCCTAAATAACGATTATCTGCTGAAAGAGTAATGACTTGTTTTACCGGGATCAGATTCTTTTTGATCCCGGCATAGACTGAATAGTTGTGAAAATATTTGTAAGGAGTAAGAATAAGGATGGATGAAAATGTATATGTAATCGGTGTAGATATGGAAAATAGATCGCCCGAAGATATTGCCAGGGAAATGGCTCTAAAAATAGCAGATCTGACAAATCAGCTGATAGAAAAAGAGAAGCTTGAAAAGCAACAAAAGGAAGAAGGGAAGGAAAACTAAGTGAGATTTTATATTTCGGATCCTCATTTCTACCATGAAAATCTGAATACAAAGATGGATAATCGTGGCTTTGAATCTGTCGAAGCCATGAATGAGCATATGATCGCACAGTGGAACAAAAAGGTTCGCAAGAATGATGAAGTGGTCATTCTTGGCGATTTTTCCATTGAAAAAGGTGAAAAGACCAACGAGATTCTTCATAGGCTGAATGGAAAGAAGTACTTGATTATCGGTAATCATGACCGGTATCTGAAGGATAAGAAGTTTGATCAAAGCCTGTTTCAGTGGATCATGCCCTATATGGAGTTAAATGATAACAAGCGAAAAATTATTTTATCGCATTACCCGATCTTTTGCTATGACGGGCAGTACAGAGTGAATGATCAGGGCGAGCCAAAGAGCTACATGCTCTATGGACATGTCCATAATACCTATGATGAGATTTTGGTTAATCATTTTCAGAATATTACAAGGGCTCAGAAACGGCAGGTTTATCATTCGGAGGAAGAGCGGCCGATTCCATGCAACATGATCAATTGCTTCTGTATGTTTTCAGATTACACACCGCTGACACTGGATGAATGGATTGCCGTGGATGCGAACCGAAGGGAGAGGATGAGACATGAGCTATGATATTACTTTAAAGAATGGCGATTAAGGCTTGAATTGAGTTTGGATAGATGATATCATAATATATTCGCCTGGTGATGAAAGGCGCCAGTGCTATAGATGCTTTATTAATCTGTCACCGCGTGCTCGCGTAACGAGTACAGAAGGAGAAGCATTGAAATACAGACCAGAATATGACCTGAAGGTCATTGGAGAAAATCTTAGAAGACTTCGCATAGAGAAGTCCCTTTCGGTAGATGAGGTAAGAGAGTACCTAAGACTTGGATCGGTCCAGGCCGTCTACAAATACGAGAAAGGAAAAAGCTATCCGCAGGCAGATACAATGTTTGCTTTGATGGAACTTTACGAAGCAAATCTGAGTGATATTACCTGCAAGCACGAAGATCGTGTTAGCAGCTATAGACAAGAGGGCCTTGAGCCCTCTTTTGCGTTCTCGTGGCGGAGCATATTTCTAATGGGGGTACATCGTTTGTTCTGCAAGCTGTTGCCCGCTTTTTTATATCATCGATTAGAAGTATACTACAACGTTTTCTAACATTGACAAAAGCTACATCTATGTTTATAATAATAAACATTACAAGGCGGTGAATAAAATGAAAAAAGCAGCATATAATATACTTCCAGGAACAGAAGAAATACTGAAAACTATGGGTGAGCAAATCAAGCTTGCCAGACTTAGGAGAAGTCTCTCAGCGGAACTTGTGGCAGAACGCGCAGGAATCAGCCGCGCTTCTTTGTGGAAGGTTGAAAAGGGAGATCCATCAGTTGCGATGGGAATCTATGCAGCGGTTTTGCATGCCTTAAATAATCTTGATAAAGATCTTTTGCTTATTGCACAGGATGATGAACTAGGCAGACAGCTTCAGGATCTTAATTTAATTACGAGAAAACGAGCACCGAGGAGGAAGAATTAATGGCATCCAATCAGAAAACAATCTTTGTCTACGATGATTTCAGTTCTGAAAATTCACTCCTGATGGGAATGCTTTATGTAAATGTCATCAAAGGAGGAGAGTCCTATTCCTTTGAGTATGATAAAGATTGGTTGATGAAAACAGGGCTTAAGTTTACGCTAGATCCGGAACTTATGCCATATTCTGGCAGGCAGTATCCGTCTGGAAAAAATATCTTTGGCCTGTTTGCAGATGCGTCTCCTGATCGGTGGGGACGAGTCCTTATGAATAAACGTGAAAGAATTCTGGCTGGAAAGGAAGGGCGTAAGCCGTCAAAACTTTATGACAGCGATTATATGCTTGGGGTATATGATGAGACCCGAATGGGTGGCATTCGATTTAAAATAGTTCCTGATGGCCCATTTCTTTCTGATGACAAAGAAACGGCTGCTCCTCCGTGGGCGACACTTCGCACACTAGAGGAAGCTTCCAGAAATTTTGAAAATGATGAAAGTGGTTTGGCTGAAAAATGGCTGAATCAACTAATTAAGCCCGGCTCTTCTCTCGGTGGTGCAAGGCCTAAGGCAACGGTAGTAGATACAAAGGGCCAGCTTTGGATCGCAAAATTCCCGTCTAAGAATGATGAAAATAATACTGGGGCATGGGAAATGGTGGCTCATGATTTGGCGGATCTCTGTGGATTAGATGTTCCGGATGCGAAGTTAGAGACGTTTTCAAACCTCGGTAGCACATATCTGATTAAGCGTTTTGATCGCATTTTGAAGAAACGAGTGCATTTCGCTTCTGCTATGACTCTTCTTGGTAAAACTGATGGAGCATCTGCTGCAGACGGAACAAGCTATTTGGATATAGCAGCCTTCATTAGGTCCTATGGTGCACAGCCAAAGCAGGATTTGATTGAACTCTGGAAACGAATTGTTTTTAATATGGCTGTTACCAATACGGATGACCACCTGCGGAATCATGCTTTCATTCTTGCAGAAAATGGATGGGTGCTTTCGCCTCTTTATGATGTAAATCCGGTTCCATACGGCGATGAACTATCGCTTAATGTTGATGAAGAGGATAATAGTATCAGCATTGATCTTGCAGTCGCAGTTGCTATCAAATTTGGAATTTCTGAGACGGATGCCAAAAGCTACGCAAAAGATATTCTGACAACTGTAAGAGAAAACTGGGAGAAGATTGCAACAGGTTATGGACTGAACCGCCGGCAGATAGAAGAAATGCGTCCTGCATTTAGTGTATGCAATGAACGGTAAACGCTTACTACTTTAGTTGCCATGCATTCGAAGGGAGCTGCCAGTGAAGAGGGCTTTGAGCCCTCTTTTGCTATATATGGATATTGTTTCTTGTGGAAATTGAACTATGAGTTAAATGACATTTGCATTGCCGGATGTTAAGGTATTTGCATAAAGCGAAACAGCCGCAGGAAGTTACATGTGACTGGGAAGTGTTTGACGGAGGTAGATAAAAATGGCAAAGATGACATCGGCATATGCAAATAAAGTGTTAAGAAAGCTCCAGGAGGATAAAGAATTCTGGCTTAACAAGGAACGTGAGGGTTACCTCTATGTAGCAGCTCTTGATGAGGAACCAGTCATCCCGGATTATGACTACAAGGCAGTGGCAGCAAATATTACGGAGATTGATGAAAAAATTGTTCGCATCAAGCATGCAATTAATATTGTAAATGCTACAAATGAAATTCCTTTGGGTGACAGGAAAATGAGCATTGATGCAATCCTTGTTCGCATGGCTCAGCTTAATAAGCGTAAGAATATACTTGATAGAATGCGTAAGCAGCAACCGAAAACAAGAATTAATTCAGGCATGTATACTGCTCGGAAAACAGCCCCGGAATATCAATACATCAATTATGATTTGGATCTTATCAAGAGAGAGTATGAGGCTCTTGACTCAGAGATTGCAGAAATGCAGATCGCCCTTGATAAGTTCAATCAGACTTTTGAGTTTGATGTAGAGGTATAAGCTGCGATTGCAGCTTTCCGTGCAGACTTTTAAGCAAATATGAAATGAAAATCAGAATCCAGGTTTACAGTAAATGTTCAAGGTAATGGTTACAGTTTTATTTGTTATTGCTTATTGAGTTGCGTTCAGTGTTACGGGTAATCAGAGTGTTTATAATAACAGCGGTTAATGGGTAAAATGTCTGCAAAAAACTTAATAGTTGGTTCACACATGCGTGGGCTAGGGGAGCATGGAAGTTCGGTTTCAAATGCTCCTTTTTTGTGAGCAATAGGGAAGTTGGTGAATATCGCAATAATTTATGTTGAAGCAAAGGAGCTGAAAAATGTCTGTTCTAATGAGCAAGGATAAAAAAGAAATCATTGTTACCTGTAAATGCGGATGTATGAGTTCTTATCATATTTTAATTGATGATGAAGACAGGGATTTCGACCAGTATGCATTTTTGTGTTTTATGAAATCAAATTTTGATACAGAAATAGGACCTTGGGCGGCATTTAAAACAAAACTTAGAAAAATATGGTGCATAATCAGAAACAAGGATTATTGCTATTCAGATACCATTATGAGCATTGAAGATTTTGAAGAATTCAAGCGATATATAAATCAATTTTAAAAGGGAGAGGACAAGTCATGATCGTACAGGAATTAATGAATGAGGTGGATTCCAATAGAGTTGCGGATGCCTACATTCTGTTTGATTATCATTTTAGTAAAGATAATTTTGAACAAAGCCTCGTTGAAAAATATCAGCATGTCGAAAAGGTCAGGCATGTGATTTCGGAGAATATAAGAGAATTTAAGGCATGTGAAATTGATTCGTCTAAAGGCGCATATACATTATTTGTCATGGAAACACCGGTAGACAGTTATGGAGATTCATGGAAGAAAGATCTGGATGGATTTTTAATACATGATAAAGAAATTTTATCAGTTTTGGACAAGGATTTTCGCCTCTTTAACGATGATGGCGAGGTTTTGATTAATCATTATGGATTAGATATGGAATACATGGATGTTATGGCCGGTTATAAAGTGGCGGATTCATCGATAGAACTGCTTGGAAAAGAAATTTGTGCAGCCTACATTTTATCTTCTATGTTTTTCTTTGGATTTATGAGAGAGGAACGGGAGAAAAATTTGGCGAAATTTTTTGAGGACTTAGAGGAGTCTGTAAAACAAATTGAACGCGGCGAGGTGGTTTCGCATGAATTAATTTTTGAAGAGTTTGAAGAAGAACTGGAAAAGAAAATGTCGGAGGAAGAAAGAGCTTATCAAAAAGCCAAAAAGGATTTTGAAAAAGCTGTGGAGGAGATAGAAAATAAGCATAGACACGAAGTCTTTGCGGAAAGAGAGCTACTGTATATTGATATAATTCGTAAAGAGTACGGACAGAGGGGACATCTAAAATAAAAACATTTTTAATGGTGGTTCTGAATTCAACAAAATAAAGAAAACGGATCTTAGGTGTTGGACCTTAGGAGAATTTCTCTGGGTCCAGCATCTTTATTATTTTGGCAGGATTTCCTACCACTACAGCGTAATCAGGTACATCCTTGATCACTACAGAAGCAGCTCCAACAATGGCATGTTTCCCGATACATATGCCTGGCAGGATGGAAGCACCGGCTCCGATCCAGGCCCCTTTTTTGATCAGAATCGGTTTGCAGGTAAGTACCTGGCGGTCATAGACGTCATGATTATTGGAAAGCAGCTGAACATTGGCCGCAATCTGCACGTCATCTTCGATGGTAATTCCGCCTCTGGCCATGGCAAGAAGATTGGAATTGATAAAGACACGTTTGCCAATCTTTATGCTGCTGACACAGGAGCCACTGATGGGAGCAGCCACATAGCTGCCCTGGCCCAGATTATCTCCAAACAAATCATTTAATAGTTCGTTATACTCATCCGTGAAGGGCAGGGTATGATTCAGTTTGAACATTACCTGGTTAGCCCGCATCATTTCCTTGGATCCTTCCGGATTGGGAATCCGCATATCTACTCGGATTTCTTCACATTCCATTTAATAACACATCCTTCTTATACCCATTTTTCAAGGGCTGTCTTAGCGGAATCAACGTTGCTTCCGTGAATGGCAAGTCCTTTTTCTACGATTGCATACCGTATGCCAACATTATGGCATTGATACATCTGACTACAGCTTTTCCTATATTGCAGGCTGGTCTCATGGCAAGGAAACACCAGAACTCAAGGCCTCCCTTAATACCATTCGCAAGGCGGCTTCGGAAATGATCAATGAGATCGACGAGCATATGCAGGAACTGGTAGCGGAGAAAGAGGCACTGCAGGAAAATGCCAATGCTATTGATAAAAAGCAAAAAGAAGGTGACGTGAAATCATATCATGAGAACGAGGCGGAAAAGACAGAAGCTGCCTTTCAGCTTGGCGACAAATACCTGGAAATCCATGAAGCATCTGACGGCAGTTGGGATTTTACCTTCTATGGTTCGAATTTCGGAGAAATGGATGGCGGTCAAATCGGAGAGACTGGTTCTTTTAACCTGAAACAGGCTGCAGAGGAAGTATGCAGATTTTATAACATCAACCCGGACAAGCTTTCGGAAATCGACAGGGATATGCTGGCAAGCCTGACGGAAATGTATGATCCGACAAAATCCGACGCCCATATGAGTTTTATGGGAGAGATTGTAAAGCAGGGCTTTGATCCCCGTGCTTACTGGGTAAATGGCGAGGCCATGAATCTGACAGCCTTAAATCTCACCCAGGAAATGGTGGACGATATCAAATACAAGGTGAAGATTGATGCTATCCCGAAAATGCTCTTTACCAGCGAGCAGTGGCATGAGATTGAAAAAGGCATCAAGGATCATTTTGACGTAACAGTCTATGCGGATCCGGCATTTTCCGTAGAGCAGATGCAGGCAATCCGCTCCGGACTGAATACGGAGTATCACGGTTACAATACCCACGAAGACATCCTTAGCATTGCAGATCCATCAAAATCCCCTGATCAGATGAAGCAGGAACTAAAAGAACTCTGGAAGCAGCATAAGGAGGAGAAAAAGCAGATGGAGACAGGTCAGCCTGCCCCTACAGAAAATGGCACCTATCGCTATTATTCGACACAGCGTCCGCTAAGCCCCGGTGCCTATCCAAAGCCAGCTGAAAATCAGGTGACAGAGATTCAAAACTTCGATAATCGTCAGTCGGTGGAAGAAGGGAAAATGCAGGCCTGGGGTTATGTGGAATATACTAAGCCCCTCACGGCAAAAGAGATGCAGGCTTATGAGCTTAAGTGTGTGCCTGGGTTAGAAAGCAAGGCTGTGCAGCACATTACAGAATCCAATCTACCACGAAAATCAGGAACCAAAGCTCCAGAAAAACGCCCTAAAGCAAGAAAGTCTGTATTGGCGGACCTTCGCAGCAAACAGGCGCAGATTTCAGGAGCTACAGCTCTGGAAAAGCCACAAAACAAGCATAAATCAAAGGAGATGGAATAGATGAGAAGGACAATATTAAACGCAGAAGAAATTATTTTACTGGGAATCTTTGATACCTCAACCAAAGAAAATGCAATCCGCGACATTCTGGCTATGATCCCCACCATACAGATTGAAACCATGAAAGATCAGATGATGGGACTTGCCATGAAGCTGGATTGCATGAAAGACAGTGAATTTGCAGAAATAGATTTCGACGTGTATAAGGAGGAACTTGCGAATGAGTAATTATGATAGTAGCACGGATAATAGACAGAGAAATATGAATCGTGGTATTCGCTTTATCAACAGCCAGTATGATGAACTCTTTCGCATTCACGATGGTGGCCAGATTCATGTAGAAAAGCCGGAGGGTGGCAGCTTTGATGCCACCTGTGAGTATATTGACGACTATCATACCAGAGTAAATGGACGAGTCTTTCATATCTGCGAATTTGCAGAATTGATGGAGAGAAACAACTGGACTTATGAGCCAGTCATCCTGGCAAATGAGATTTCGGGAGACGACAGGGAGCGTATCATCGAAGCTATGGAAACAGTCGGATATTATTACGATAAATATTCCAGCAGTTCAGACAGTATTCGTTTTACAACAGATCTTGGTACAGCGACATATTTCGACAGCTGGGCAGAGACAAAGGATTGGATCTCGAATGTGGTGATTGATGATCCGTCCTTGGCGGAGAAGGTTCGTTACATCCTGAATCCGTCCCAGTGTAAGAAGGATCATGGCAGCTATGAAATCTACCAGCTGAAAGATATACCGGAAAACAGAGATATACATTTCGAGCGATTCTCTTACCTAGAGAAAAGAGGCATTGCCGTATCGGCTAAGAATTACAATGCAGTCTACAGTGGCAAGCTTTCAGCCGGTGAAACCCTGGACAGCATTTATGAACGCTTTAACCTGCATCACCCGGATGACTTCCGAGGCCATTCTTTAAGCGTCAGGGATGTGGTGGTTATCCACAAGAATGACAAGGACATTCCCTTTTATGTGGATGCTTTTGGCTTTCGTCAGGTGCCGGAATTTTTTTCAGAGAATCCTCTAAAAACAGTAGAAGAACTTATGGAAGATGACTATGGTATGATTGATGGCATTTTGAATAATGGTGATCGTCGCAAAGATGAGGAAGAGAAGAAGCCTTCTGTCATGGAGAAAATCCAGGAGAAGAAAAAAGAAGTAGCAGAGGCAGAAGCCAGCAGACCTAAGCCGCTTGGGCGAGAGAAAAATGCAGATCGAGAGATGGATTTGAACTAAGATCAGGCACTACTTTCGCTTTCGATTGGCTATGAAATTTCCCAGTCTGAAATATCAAAATCACAACGGTTTCGATGTTTCGGGCTGGGCTTTTTTCGTTGTTATATAAATGCTCTTAATGATCAAAAATTTTCATAATTCGATAGGCTATAACATGTCAGGATATGGTATGATACAGGTGTTAGATAAGGCTAACAAAAAACGATGAAAGAGGAATGTTGATCGGTTTGCCGTGCTGCCTGATTGCAGGTCTGGTGGCAATGATATTGGGCTAGAGGTGATGATATGAAATTTGATGAAAACATAAATAAAACAGTGCCGACCCCAAAGGCTGTAATTGGAACCAATTCCTGGGGAAGCGCAGCCTATGAGAAAATAATAAGAGGAAGTGTGGTTGATAATGATACTTTGAAAGCGGCTATGCGGATTGCGGTAGAATCGAAACTTTTGTTTGTGGATTCAGCGAGAGATTATGGCTTTGGAAAGGGGCCGAAGCTGATCGGAAAGTGCTGCCCTAAGGACATTATGATATCGTCAAAATACACACCATTTACCAAATTTAAGTCGGGACAGGTGCGTCAATCCGTAGAAAAGGATCTGAAAGATTTTGGCAGAAAAAGTATAGAAGTCTATTGGCTTCATATGCCGAATGACATTCCACAATATATGGAAGAACTGATTGAGCTTTACAGAGAGGGGAAAATCGGCAATATTGGGGTTTCAAACTTTAATTTACAGGAATGCAAACTTGCAAAATCTATTTTAGATAAGGCAGGAATCCCATTATACGGTGTGCAGAATCATTACAGTCTTATTGATCGTGAATGGGAGAAAAATGGCCTTCTGTCCTGGTGCGGGGAAAATGGAGTGCAATTCTGGGCCTGGGCCGTGTTAGAAGAAGGAATACTCACTGGGCCAAAGCGGCAAGGTGAAAAATTTGCTATTATGAAAGCTATTTATAGCCGAAAAAGGAGAAAGCTAAATCGTTTGTTTGCATTAATGAAGAAGGTGGCAGAAAGGCATGATATGACGATTCCACAGGTTGCTATCTCGTTTGTGGCAAATAAAGGCATTGTGCCAATCTGCGGATGTCGTAAGCCCTACCAGGTTGAACAACTCAAAGTAGCTGCAGATACAAAATTAAGCGAAGCGGAAATGAGAAAGTTAGAAGAAGTTGCGGATGAATTAAACGTAAAAGTACTGGGACCTGACCTGTTTCGTTTTGCCGTTAGGAAATGATGAACTCTGTATGACGAATGTGAAGGGATGAGATGATGACAAATGAAGAATATAAGAAATTTTGTTTTCCCGGAAGGAATGGTCAAAACAATGCTCCCAGTCATAGGAGATATGTTGACCAGAATTTTTGCTGCTGGAAGAAAATATCCAAAAGAGTGCAAAGAAACAAGGATTGATATTGAAAAGCAGATTATCAGAGTGATAAATGATTGGAAGATATAGGGAAAACATATTTAGAAATAGTAAACAAGGTGATAAAAGTTATATGAAATTTAAAACGCTAGGAAATAAGCAAAATCCGGTAATACTGTTTTTTCACGCAATGGGCGTGGTTGGTGAGAGCAGTGAGCCAGTGGCAAGATATTTACAGAATAAATATTTCTGCATTATGCCCACGTCAACGGTATATTGCCAAGAACAGAAGTACATCAGTAAAGCGAATGAAATTCAGCAGGTTGAGGAGTTTCTGCATGAGCAGGGAATCGAGGAACTGGAGCTGGTCGTTGCGTCCTCAATCGGAGCTGATCTGGCTGTGGCATTTTTGTCCCAGACAAAGCTTCCGGTGGCACATGTTTTTCTAGATGGAGGGCAGTTTGCACAGATTAAAAAGGGCGCCAGACGGATCATGACTCCGTTTTTATATCTGGCGATCAAAAGCCTGTATTGGACGAAGGGCGGGTCATTAAAGAAAATTCTTTGGTGCGATGATAAGGAGATAAAGCCTTATTTTATTGCTGCCGGAAAAGCACTTCGTTATGGAAATCTCCGTCGTCAGCTGGGAGATAGTCTGGAAGACAAGCCGTTTCCGCTTTTATTAGAAACCATGCAAAAATGTACATATTTTGAATTTGGCAGTGTGGAAGATCATTTCAAATATCGGGATGCAGTGATGAAGGCCTACCCTTATGGAAATTATCCTGTTTTTGAAGGTTACAATCATATGCAGTACCAGATAAAGGATCCGAAAGGATTTGCTGCTATGCTAGAGTCTGTCATGGATGAAAATAAGATTCCCAAGTTGCCTTTTGTAAGACCTAGTAATTGCACAGAAAGATGATGAAATGAATGTTAGGAGGTCCTTCGAAGAAATCCGGAGAAGGCTCTGTACCAGGTTCAAGAACAGGACGAGAGTGAAGATCATGAATAAGAAAATTTGGGATCTATATGCGCCAATCTATGAAAAGGCCATGCGTGCGGATCAGAAATATTATAACTATATGTATAACCGAATTCCTTCGCAGATAGGTGGCAAGGTGATACTGGAAATTGCAACAGGGCCGGGGCTGCTAGCCAAGCATGTAGCTAGTGCATCAAAGCGGATGATCGCAACAGATTATTCCGAGGGAATGATAAAAGAGGCAATGAAGGGGGAATATCCTGCTAATCTGACATTTGAGGTGGCAGATGCCACATCGCTTCCTTATGAGGATAATTCATTTGATGTCGTATTGATTGCCAATGCCTTGCATGTAATGCCAAATCCAGAGAAGGCACTTGTTGAAATTGATCGAGTTCTTAAGGACAATGGTATACTGATTGCTCCGAATTTTGTTGGACATAAGAAGAGTGCGGTCAGTAAGCTCTGGGGAGGAATCCTGAAGCTTGCAGGAATCAGATTTGAACATCAATGGACACCGGAGGAATACCTTACGTGGCTAGAAGATCATGGCTGGAAAGTGACTTTTTCAAAACTAATGCCTTCTAGAATTTCACTGATGTATGCCGAATGTGAAAGGATGAGATGATGACAAACGAAGAATATAAGAAATTATCAATACAGGAATTTACAAAAGCGGCCAAAATGTATGAAGGTGATAAAGCCGGTATTTACAAGATGTGTCGGAAGGATTATCCGGATATCCTGGAAGAATTGGAAAAGGAACCATTTCAGGAGTTGCTGGATGCAGGATGCGGTCCGGCACCCATGATTTCGCTCTTGTCGGAAAAATATCCGGAGCGGCATTATACCGGGCTGGACCTTACTCCGGCAATGATTGAGCAGGCAAAGCAAAAGAATCTTTCAAATGCTGCTTTTATAGTTGGAGACTGCGAGAATTTTCCATTCCCGGATAACTCCTTTGACGTGATCATCTGTGCCAACAGCTTTCATCATTATCCCAATCCGCAGGCTTTTTTCGATTCTGTCAAGAGATGCCTGCGTCCGGGCGGAAAGCTAATCCTGCGGGATATTTCCAGTAACAGCAAGCTGGTACTCTGGTT
>CAVERH010000063.1:0-13521 GCA_963618065.1 bacterium
GTGATTACCATCGCAAGAACCGTAATCGGAACCTTCCTTGGAATGACGGTGACAGGACTGACGGCATATGGAATGTCATTTCGCAACTTGCCGCACAGAAATGTGTTACTCGTTGTCATGCTGATTCCGATGCTGTTTGGCGGCGGACTGATTCCTTATTATATCCAGCTGTCCAACCTGAAGTTAGTAAATACGTTCTGGGTGTTTGTAATCCCAGGAATGATGAACATTTGGAACATGTTTGTCATGATGAAATCCTTTATGGGAATGCCGGAAAGCTTGCGTGAGGCAGCACTTTTGGATGGTGCAGGTGAGTGGACGATTCTTTTTAAAATCGTACTTCCACTCTCAAAAGCAACATTGGCGGCAATTGCACTGTTTACAGCAGTTGGTCATTGGAATGACTGGTATACCGGTGCATTCTATGTAAATAAAAGCACACTGATGCCACTTCAGACCTACTTGCAGAGACTCTTTACCGCACAGGATTTATCCTCACTATCAGCGAATAGTGCAGTGGCAGCAGAGGCGGCAGCAAGAGAGCCGCGTCTGGCATCCATGACAATCACCTCTGTAAAAATGGCAGCAGTTGTAGTCGGAACACTTCCGATTCTGTGTATTTACCCATTTATTCAGAAGTATTTTGTAAAGGGTGTTATGGTTGGATCGGTAAAGGGATAATAGGAAAAAAGATTGATCACAACAGGTCAATAGAAGTCAACACAAGTAATAATAACTATTCAGAACCCCATTCGCAAAACCGCACGTTCCGTGCGTCGCTGCAAGCAGCTTTGTTTTATTCATGTGGTTACTTCGCCATATAAAATTGCTATGCTGTTTGAATGCAAGCATTCACAGCAAGCAATTTTGCATGGCTCTGAATAGTTACAAATAAAAATGGAGGAAGATAACATGAGAAAGAACAAAAAAGCATCAGCCTTATTGGCGGCAGCAATGGCAGTGTCCACACTTGCAGGGACTAATGTATTTGCAGATGAAGCAGCCCAGATCGAGAAGGTCAGCGATCTGTATGTGAGTGAGGAGGAAGGTGGAAAGACCGATGAGCAGTTTACCATCTGGGTAGGAAAGACCTCATCAGCAGCAGATGACACGATCACACAGCAGGTTATGAGAGACTATCTGGGAATTGATTATAAGTGTGAATTCATGCAGAGCAGTGATGTGTTTACAACCGTGAATCTGCGCTTGAGCAGCGGAAGCGAGCTGCCGGATATGATGGTATTTCCAGCAAATCAGCAGGTTGAGCAGGCACTGGTATCCGCAGATCGTGTAATGGCACTTGATGATGTCTACGCAAGTGATTCGCTGACAAATATTGCGGGAATTGACGAGCGTATTGTAGAGCTTCTTCGCAATGCTGATGGAAATATCTATGCATTGCCGGGATGGTATGATTCCAATCTGGATGATCCGTGGGCAGGCTGGACGACCGATGCGTGGTATATCAATACGCAGATGATGGAAGACGCAGGCGTTACCGAGGAAGACATCAGTACGATTGAAGGATTAGAGGAAGCACTTTATAAGTTTGCAGAACTCAAAGACAGCAACGGAAAATCCATTATTCCGCTTTCTATGAAGGGTGTTACCTGGCAACTGAAAATTATTATTGCAACCTTTGGCGTAGATGTAGTAGACAGTGTAAGTGGTTTCCCGTGTGTAATGGATGTGGATGGAGAGTTTGTCCATCTGTATGATAATGAGAACTACAAGAAGGCATTTGAGTGGATGAGCAAGATGTACCGCGAAGGTTTGATTGATATGGAAGCACCGACCATGCAGTCAGAGCGCCTGAAGGAAAAGGTAAAGAATGGTCAGATCGCAGCGTGGGTTCCAGACGCATGGAGTGGAGATCCATATGCAATTGATTTTGACAGTGGAGAAACCTTAGACAGCATCCGCCTTAAATATCAGCCATTCCAGTCTCCGGCGGTGGAAGGTGTGACAAAGGGTGTAACCCAGAGTGTCAATCCATATCCACAGTACCGCGTTTATATCAATAAGGATACTGAGCATTTGAATGCAGTGCTGAACTTCTTAAACTGGTGTGCAGATCCGAATCCAGTTCGCCAGCAGGAAGTAAACGATGGACCGGAAAATGTAAATTGGCATTTCACTGATGATACAAGAACAACATGGGAATATACACCAGAGTATGAGGAAGCACGCGAGACGAAGATTACTGGAACACCAGAGCTTTGGTGGCTGTCCAACTACAGCAAGGAATGGTATCCATGGTGGAATCAGAAATCTACCGATGAGCGTTATAATGATCCAGATAGACCAACAACTTCAAAGGCTTGTAAGTATATTGCGGAGAACATTGTAAACCACAGAATTATCCAAAATATTGATATGGTAAAGCTTGGTACTGATTCAAAGTTTGCTGAATATCGAGAGAATCTGTCCGCAGTTGTAGAAGAGTATCAGGCAAAGATGCTTCTGGCACAGTCCGATGATGAATTTGAGTCGATTTATAAGGAATTTCATGAGCAGCTCGAGAACAGAGCACACTGGAGTGAGCTTAAGGAAGAGTGGGAGGCAGCTTACAAGGCACAGTTTGGCGAAGCATAAATAACAGTAAACAAAGGGAAGATTCTTTCAAAAAAGATTTTGCGGAAGGGATCTTCCCTTTTATTAGAAGATTGACTGAATCAAACAACCAGAAAGGATTTACGTGATTATGGAAAACAGAGATTATGTATCAATGAAAGAAGTCAACGTGCAGGATGATTTCTTTGGATTTTATCAGCGATTGGTGAAGGAAAAGATTCTTCCTTACCAGTGGAATGCATTAAATGATCGAATTGAGGATGCGGATAAGAGCTACGCAATCCAGAATTTTAAGATTGCTGCAGGATTGGAGAAGGGCGAGTTTGGCGGCTGCGTTTTTCAGGACTCCGATGTGGCAAAGTGGCTCGAAGCTTCTGCTTACTCACTGATTGCGTATCCAGACAAAGAACTGGAAAAAACGATGGATGAGACGATTGAACTCATTGGAAAGGCACAGAAGGAAAACGGCTATCTGGATACCTATTTTTCCATTAAGGAGCCGGGAAATGAGTGGACGAATTTAAAGGATCGCCATGAGCTTTATTGTGCAGGTCATATGATTGAGGCAGCCGTGGCTTACTATGAGGTAACAGGAAAGCGCCGTCTTCTTGATATCATGTGTAAATGTGCCGATCACATTGATTCTGTCTTGGGACCAGAGGAGGGAAAGATTCATGGCTATCCGGGTCATCCAGAGATTGAGCTGGCGCTGGTTCGTCTTTATGAGGCAACAGGAGAAAAGCGGTATTTAAAGCTTTCTGAGTATTTCTTACTGGAAAGAGGACAGGAGCCAAATTACTATCAGCAGGTTCGTAAGAAGCGGGATGGAAAGCAGTATACAGAGGAAGAATTGCAGTATTGTCAGGCTGATCGCCCCGTATTAAAGCAGAGAGAAACCGAAGGTCATGCTGTGCGTGCAAACTATATGTATACAGGAATGGCAGGAGTGGCATTAAAAACACAAAATGAGGAGCTGTTAGAAGCGTGCAGAGATATCTGGGATAACATTCAAAAGAAAAAACTGTATATCAACGGTGGTGTCGGTGCCAGCCCATGGGGCGAAGCCTATGCCGGAAACTATGATCTGCCAAATGATATGATGTATACAGAAACTTGTGCATCCATTGCACTTGTATACTTTGCAAAGCGAATGCTTCAGACTGAAAAAAATGCAAAATATGCCGATGTAATTGAGCGTGTACTCTACAACTTAGTTCCGGGTTCAATTTCGCTTCAGGGAAATGCATTTTTTTATGTCAACCCGCTTGAGGTGAATCCATATGAGATTGATCACAATGGAATTATGCGCCATGTAAAATATGTTCGCCAGAAGTGGTTTGGCTGTGCTTGCTGCCCGCCAAATGCGGCAAGACTTTTGGCTTCCGCAGGGGCATATATCTACACAAAGGATGAAAATGGAATTTCCGTTGATCTGTATGCTGGAAACGAGACAACAACTCAGATCAAAGGCAAGGACACAACGATTTCAATCGAAACCAATATGCCATATGGCGGAGAAAACACGATTCGCATCACCAGCGCAGAGGACAATTTCTTTACACTTTCCCTGCGCATTCCACAGTGGGCAAAAACGTATCAGATACTTGTAGATGGAGAAGCGATTCCAACGTCAAAGCCAGAAAGTGGATATTTGGAGATTGCACGAAACTGGAAGGGAACGCATAGTGTAAGCATTACATTTGAGATGGAACCGTTGGCTGTGCGCACCAATCCGTTAGTACCAGACAATATCGGAAAAGTAGCAGTTCAAAGAGGTCCGATTGTATACTGCATGGAAGAGGCAGACAACGAAAAGGGACTTAGCCGATTCACAATTGATGCGACTTCCCTTCAGACCGAGCCGGGAGAACTTCTGGGCCATTCAATTGTGCGGATCAAGGCAAAGGCACAAAAGCTTCAGCCAGTAAAATCCGATTCGCTTTATTCCTTTAATGAAAACACAGTACAATATGAACCATGCACGGTAACCTTTATTCCATATTATATGTGGCAGAACAGAGGAGCAGGAGAAATGCAGATTTGGTCAAGAGAGTGGACTGAAAAGTAAAGAAACAGCTCTTGCAGCTTTGGGATAATGTGGTAGGATAATGTTAACACATGTATGAACAGAAAGTGAGGGTATCAACGTGGCAAGAGAAATCAATATAAACCGCGACTGGCGTTTCTTTCCGGGAGACTTAGAGCCGCACACAACGGCATCCGGCTGGGGCGGCGCGAAGGCGAAGGGATTTGGCTTTGGAGCAGCAAAAAAAGACTTAGACGATTCAGGCTGGAAGCAGGTCAATATTCCGCATGATTTTGTTGTGGAGCGGGAATATACAAAAAAGCAAGAAAACTTTGGGGATTACGGAAATATTCCGGCAATGGAGACGATTGATACAAGACTGGTTGCCGGTGGCTCCTTAGAGCCGGGTGTTGGTTGGTATCGAAAACACTTTGATGCCCCAAAAGAATGGGATGGAAAGCGAATTTTTCTCTTATTTGAAGGTGTGTATCGTGACAGCATCGCATTTTTAAACCATTACGACATCGGAAGTCATCAGAGTGGTTACACAAAAGCATTGTACGAAATTACTGACTACTTAACCTACGGAGGTGACAATCTTCTGGCTGTTCGTGTGGATGCATCCGAGCGCGAAGGCTGGTGGTACGAGGGCGGCGGTATTTACCGTGATGTGAAGCTGATTGTGACAGATTCCGTTCATTTTGAGCAGGATGGCATCTTTATTCGCAGTGGAAGTGATTTGCACACTGTTCTTGTGACGGCAGAGGCGGTAAATCAAAATACCGTTTTCGTAGATGCAGAGGTCTCCGTAAAACTTTTGAATCCATCTGGCACTTGCGTGGCATCTGCCCAGAAAGCGATCACAATCGACGCTTGGGACAGCGAAAAAGTCAATTTTACATTACACTTAGACGAAATCTGTCTGTGGGATCTGGATACACCGCAGTTGTATCAGGCTTGCATTTCGGTTACATCAAAGCAGCTACAAACAGAAGACACCATGCAGGTATCCTTCGGTATTCGCAGCATGAAATTTGATGTGAACAATGGCTTTTTCTTAAATGAAAAATCCATCAAAATAAAAGGTGTTTGCTGGCATCAGGATCACGCAGGACTTGGAATTGCCGTGCCAAGAAGCGTGTGGGAATATCGCTTAAAGCAAATAAAAGAAATGGGCGCAAATGCCCTTCGCTGCTCGCATCATCCGCAGTCACCGGATGTTCTTGAGCTGTGCGACCGCATGGGTATTCTCGTTATGGATGAGACAAGAAAATTAAACAGCTCAGCAGAAAATCGTGCGCAGCTTCGCAGTATGGTGCGAAGTGACCGCAATCACCCTTGTATTTTTATGTGGTCTGTCGGAAATGAAGAGACAGCCATTCAGGACAAGGAGGAAGGCGGACGCTTGATTCGCACGGCGCGCATGGATGTGCGAAAAGAAGATGATACCCGTCCGGTTACGATGGCATTCTGCGGTTGGAATGGCGAATATTTCCATGATCCGAAGGTATTTTTGCCAGCATCAAAAGAGCTGGATGTGATGGGCTTTAATTATATGCCAGAGGGCTGGGAGGAATACCATCGGGTAATGCCAGAGCAGCCGATTATCATAACAGAGGCAAGCACAAACAGCGGAACAAGAGGCTGCTATCAGACCGATGCTGCGCAGAGTCAGTATTATCTGCTTGATGAAAAGAATCAAGGAGTGGAAATCAAAAAAGATGTTGCCGAGCATCAGTGGAAGCTGACAGCAGAGCTTCCTTATATTAGTGGAATATTCCTTTGGACCGCATTTGACTATCGAGGAGAGCCAACACCATTTACCTATCCGGCGGTGTACTCACAGTTTGGCGTGATGGATGCCTGCGGCTTTGCGAAGGACAATTATTACTATTACAAGAGCTGGTGGAGTAGCGAAAAGGTTCTCCATATTTTCCCAGACTGGAATCAGCCAGATAAAACAGGAAAGCCATTGACTGTGTATTGCTACAGCAATGCAGATGAGGTAGAACTGTTTGTAAATGGCATTAGTCAGGGAAGGAAGAAGATGATCGCAAACTGGTATCTTCAGTGGGACAATGTAATTTATCAGCCAGGGAAATTGCATGCAATCGGCTATTGGAAAAAGGAAGATGCGACAATAGACACAATGGAAACCGTGGTAGAGACAACCGGCGCACCGTACCGTATTGTACTAGAGCCACAGATGAATACGTTACGTAACATAAACGACATTGCACTGATCAATGTGAGCGTGCAGGATGAAAACGGACGCGTAGTGCCATGGGCAGATCCGCAGATCCGTTTTTATGTAGAGAATGGTATCTTAGTAGGCTGTGGAAACGGAAATCCGGGCAGCCACGAATCTGATAAGAGTGTATTTCGCAGAGCTTTCCATGGACTGTGCCAGATTGCAGTGCAGGTCGGGGACAACTCACATACCAGCGAACCGATTACGATTCGGGCGATGGCAGATGGATTATTGAGTGGTACGACTGCTTTGGCGTATTCTCAAGGTGTGGTGCATTGTTAACGCACGGTATCTAACATCCAGCTTTCAAAGGAACAGATATTTTCGTTGTCGGAAATAAATTGTTCCAACTGCCGCTCAAACTCCTGAATTGCGTCGCGATGATTGATATTCGGATAACGATTTTGGATCGCATAGCAAATTCTTGGAGGAGGCGGCGTCTTAAATTTATAAAATGTCAGATTAGGGTTGGAGCGCATAGCTCCTCGTATGACAGACATCGGTGCAATCCCCCACAGGTTTCCGTGGATGTAGCGCTGCAGCATGGAGCCTGTGTTAACCGTCATCATCGGGTGGACGGCAGGGCCGAAATGACAGTCATGCCAGCTTTGATAATCCAATCCCCAGTTCAAATAAATTTCATTTTCTGCATTTAACTCATAACTTGCAATATCATCATGATATGTACTACTCCTGTCACAAATCAAATACATTAATTCTCTGTAAATTGGATTGCTGACAACATCCGGATAATTTATTCTGGAGAATACAAAACCGATATCAGCTACACGGCTTTCAACGAGAGAATAGATTTCGTTGGAATGGTGTGTTCGGATATTTAGCCTGATATTTGCATTGTCAGCACTGTACTTTGAAAAGAAAGATACAAATGTATAATTATTAACGGCATCTACGCTGGCAATGGTCAGCGTCTGTATATTATCTTTGTTTTTTAAATGCTGCGTATCCTTCCATAATGATGCCCACTGGCTGGCAATCGGAATAAATGCATGGCCGTAGTTGGTAAGCTCGATTGTACGATGCCCTTTTTGACGGATCAGAAGCTGAACGCCCAGTTCTGTCTCAAGCTGTTGGATTCGCGAGGATATCGTAGATTGGGAAACATATAGGTATTTTGCAGCGGCAGATATATTGCCATAGGTAATGGCAGTCAGGAATGTTTCTATTTGTTCGTAGGTCATAAACAGTAAGCTCCCTTCAATGTATGATAGAATCTATGTCGCGTACCCTTAAATATCGAATATATAGATATTTTATATCAAATATATTTGTTTTACAAGTGATATTTTAAATGATATAGTGTAAGCGTAACAAAAAGAATTATAACATTCAGCGCTGAAATGAAATAAAAAAATACAAAGAGAGGATTCTGACTATGGATAAGAAGGAATTAATCAAAGCAATGAAGAAAATGGATACTGCAAGCATTTCTGATGCTATGGATAAGCTGGGCATCCCATGCGGATTGTTAGGAATTCAGGCAGTAGTAGAGGGAAACAAAATCTGTGGCGACGCATTTACGGTACATTACATTCCATGTGGTATGAGCAAGGGAAATGTAGGCGATTTTATTGATAATGTGGAGCCGGGACAGGTTGTTGTAATTGATAATGGCGGAAGAACTTATTGCACCGTATGGGGAGACATTATGACATACACAGCCAAGACCAAAGGAATTGAGGGAACTTTGATTGATGGTGTTTGTCGTGATGTAAATGGCATCAAGGAATTGGGCTACGGAATCTATACAAAAGGAAAGTATATGGTTACGGGAAAAGAGCGCGTGACAGTTGATGCTGTGAATGTTCCGGTTTCTATTTCAGGTGTTCAGGTTCGTCCGGGTGATATCATCTTAGGAGATGATTCAGGTGCGCTTGTAGTTCCGATGGAGAAGGCAGAGGAAGTACTTGCAATTGCACAGCACATTGAGGAAGTAGAGCAGAAGATCATTGCTGAGGTTAAGTCTGGCAGCACGCTCAAGGCAGCAAGAGAGAAACTCGGTTATCATAAGCTTCAGTCAAAAGAAGCATAATGGGAGGAATATCATGGGGGAAAAATTTGGAAAAAAATTTGCAGCTATCTTTTCACTTTCTGCAATCATGTATAGTGCGTATGTAGGTCCGGGATTTGCTTCCGGTACACAGACAGTATCTTATTTTAACAATAAGGGATTTATCGGTATTTTCCTTGGCCCGCTTGTGGCAGGTATCATGTGTTTTATTTTCAATCTCCTGCTTTTCGAGATCAACCGCATTTATAAGCCGGATTCTTACAGGGAAGCCTACAATACAATTTATCGTCCAAAGGGATTACAGATTTTCTTCGGAACATTTAAAGAGTTGCAGGTAATCGTGGTTGTTTTAATCGCATTGTCTGCGCAGATTTCCACAACAGGAGCTCTCTTGAATCAGATATTTGGTCTGACTAAGATTGTGGGTACCACAGGCTTCTGTGTTCTGGTATTGCTTTTTGCCCTCTGGGGTGCAAATGTGCTTCGGAAAGTTGGAACCATTCTTGGTCTTGCAATTTTGATTATCTGTGGCTATGTTGCTGCAGTTTGCTTTGGAAATGCCATTCCGCTTGCAACAGACTATATGAAGCAGCATATTTCCTATACGGAGTATGGTTTTTCAGGGGTTCAGGCATGGTTTTCCATGCTCATGATTGTGGTGTTCTTCATGAACGGTTATGAAGCCTGTGTACCTGCCTCAAAGGGAATCATTGAGACGAGAAAAGATGTTTTCGTTGAATCCATCGTGACAGCAGTTCTGTGCGCTGGTTCAACTATGATATTTACTTTCATTTTTGCAGCCGGTATGCCGGATATCATGAACGAAGAGATTCCAACACTCTGGGCAATTAATAATCTTTCAAGTTCAGGATGGATTTCAAAGATTTTATATGTTGTATTTGCTATTGCGGCAATGCTTTCAAGCTCAGTTGCCTTTATCTTTACCGTTTGCAACCGTTTTGAACCGATGATTGAAAAGAAATGGACAAGCAGTACCTCTTTTACGAGAAAATTTGTGATTGCGATCATCTTTATTCTGATTTGTACGTTCGGTTCAAGCTTTGGACTGCTTAATATTATCAAATACGGATATGGTACGTTTACACTTATCGTAGGTCCGGTTATGCTCGTTCCGCTTATTATCAGCGTCCCATACAGACTGTGGAAAGATAAAAAGGATGGCATTCTTGACGAGAATTATGAAGTAAAAGAAACTTCAGGAAGGTAAATGAATTATGAATCTGACAGAAGAATTAAAAAAGAAATTGATAAAACTGCCAACCGGAAATATTGCAGACAATAATAACCAGACACCAAATCAGGGTGTCATGGATACAGCAATTAAGCCGGTTGATTCTAAGATGAAAATGATTGGACGTGCGTTTACTGCACAGTGTTTTCCGGGAGATAATCTGGCACTGCATCAGGCAATCTATGCTGCAAAGCCGGGTGATGTATTGATTCTTGATGTACACGGATATTCAAATGCCGGTCACTTCGGTGACATCATGGCGACAGCATGCAAGGAATATGGACTTGCAGGAGTGGTAATTGATGGAAGCTGCAGAGATTCGGAGGATATAAAGGAATTGGGCTTTCCGGTATTTGTGAGAGCATTCAATCCATCCGGCACAGTAAAGGAAAGTCTTGCAAAAATGAATATTCCGGTACATTGCGGTGGTATTGTAGTAAATCCGGGTGACATTGTTTTTGGTGATTGCGATGGAGTTGTTGTTATTCCGCAGGAGCATGAAGATGCTGTATTTGAAAAGGCACTGGACAAATTCCATCACGAGCAGGAAATTATTGAGCAGCTCAAGGCAGGAAAAACAACACTGGAAATTTATCACTTTGATAAAATAATCGAAGCAAAAAAGAAAAGCTGCTAGGATTTGACTTGACGATGAATAAGGATTTTACGAAGGGAAATATATCTGCCTATCTTGTGAGTCTTGCGGCACCTCTGATGGTTGGAAATATATTGCAGGAATTTTATAATACAATAGATGCGTTTGTAGTCGGACGCTTTGCCGGGAAGGAAGAATTTGCTGCAATCGGAATTGCTGGAACAGCCATGAATTTATTTTTATTTGCACTGGTTGGATGCTGTAACGGATTTTCAATCCTTTTTGCTCAGGCATATGGAAATAAAAATATGAGTGAATTGCGAAAACAACATTTCAGTGCCTTGATTGCAGGAATGGGATGCGCGATTTTTCTCATGATGATAGGGCTTACCTGTATGAAACCGTTGCTGACACTTTTACAGACGCCGACAGAATTGCATGGTTATGTGGCTTCTTATCTTTTCTGGATATTCTTAAGTCTTCCGGCTGTTTTTTTCTACAATCTGTTTGCATCGCTTCTTAGAGCTTCAGGAGATACAAAAGCATCATTGTTTGTTTTGATTGCATCTGTGGTTATTAATCTGTTAATGGATGTGGTTCTGGTCGGAAACTGTCGAATGGGAATAGAAGGTGCTGCGATTGCAACAGCGGTCACACAGATTATTTCGGCAATATTATGTTTTGCCTATTTGTGGAAAACACACCGTGAGATGGTATTGCACAGAAAGGATTGCAGCAGCAGTCATAGGGATATCTTAAAATCTTTAAAGACCGGTTTGATTACGAGTCTGCACCAGAGCAGTCTGTATCTTGGAAAATTACTGGTTCAAGGAACTGTAAATACAGGCGGAACTGATGTGATTGCAGCATATACTGCAGCCACTCGTATTGAAGGCTTTGCCAATTCAATCGGCAGCAGCGGTTCTGTCTCGACATCAATCCTGACAGCGCAGAATTACGGAGCCGGAAAAAACGATCGCGTACAAAAAACATTTCGCTGCAGTTTAGGCTGGCTTGCCAAAACCGGATTATTCGCTGCGATTGTGATGTTTCTTTTTGCACCGCAGACCATTGCTCTCATGCTGGGAAATACCAGCGGTACGTCCTATGAAGAAGGAATTCGCTATCTTCGTCTGGTTTCCGTCTTTTATCTGTTTTGCTATACCGGAAATACGTTCACAGGTTATTATAATGGCATAGGAAAAGTAATCATGCCATTCATTGGTGCAACCGGTCATATTCTCATTCGCGTTGTACTCTCAAGTCTTTTGTTCCCTGTGATGGGACTTAATTCAGTAGCACTTGCGACAGGAATAGGATGGATGATTGCGAATTGCTTTTGGGGTATTGTTTATAGGTACATGAACAAAGGGTTACATTTCACGGAGCAATAAGCGTTACGTAAATGGGTGTCCCGTGAACGGTCAGAAAACATAGTGGGTCCTGCTGAACAGTGACGCCGACAAAGCAATCATCGAACCGCCTCCGTAAATCTTTTGGGAATCCAACTGTGGGGTTGACTTCTTTTTGAAACCTGCTATAATGAACGTTGACTGAGAAGATGTGTAAGTAGTTTGTATCCACCGAGATTCCAGAGAGGCCGCATAACCTGCTGAGAGTGCTGCCAGCCGCATACAGATGAATTTCAGCATTGGAGTCTTCCGTGAAAATTTTGTATTTGGTCGCAAAAGCTAAGCGGATGTAGCTGCTGCATTATGGCAGATCAAGTGCGGATTGTGTGCGTATTTTACAGTCCGAACATGGGTGGTACCGCGGATTTATTCGTCCCATAAAGGTTTGAAAAAAGCCTCTATGGGACTTTTTTTAATACCATTTGGCAAGAAGTCCTTTGCTTCTAAAGCAGTGGGATGAATTGCTAGAAGAAACATAATAGTAGTGGCGGGCGGAGAGAAATCGGTATCCCCCACTGATATGAGGCAGGTCACTGTCGAAATATTTTTGATATGTCAGACTCTGTAAAAATACCGACTGTGAGTTGAAATGTCCCATAGAAAAAAGCACCGTTAGGAGTGCAAGCAACATTTATAGAAAGCAGAGGAAAGGTTATATGCAGGAAAAACACAAGCTGTCCGACAATCTTGCTGCGCTGAAGGAGAAGATCGAGACCGGACTGGAAGAAATGTCCAATTCAAAGGAACTGTATGAGTTCAGAAGCTCTTATCTGGAAGGAAAGAAGAGCAAGATCAGCGAGCTGATGAAGGAAATGAGAAATCTCGCACCGGAGGAGCGTGCAGGCTACGGAAAATCGGTAAACGAGCTCAAGGAGTGGGCAATCGACCGTTTCTCCAAGATGGAAGAGAAAATGAAGCAGCTGGAGTTACAGCGTCGCTACGAGTCTGAGAAGATCGATTTGACGCTTCCGGCTGAAGAGGTTGGAACCGGTAATCTTCATCCGATCACACTCGTTCGCAATCAGCTGATCGACATCTTCGCCGGAATGGGTTTTGAGATCTATGAGGGCGCAGAGATCGAGAATGATTATTACAACTTCACTGCACTGAATACACCGAAGGATCATCCGGCAAGAGATATGCAGGATACGTTCTATCTGTCTCCGGAGTTCTTGCTTCGTACCCAGACATCCGCAGGTCAGATTCACGTTATGGAGAGCAAGAAGCCTCCGATCAAGATTCTGTCCCCAGGTAGAGTATTCCGTTCCGATGACGATGCGACTCATTCCCCAATGTTCCATCAGATGGAAGGTCTTGTTGTCGATAAGGGAATTACACTGTCTGACTTAAAGGGTATGCTTGATCTGTTTGTACAGAAG
>CAVERH010000063.1:13531-15572 GCA_963618065.1 bacterium
CGTCCGTCCTACTTCCCATTCACAGAGCCGTCTGTAGAGGTTGACTGCAGCTGCTTCGAGTGTGGCGGAAAGGGATGCAATTTGTGTAAGGGAACCGGCTGGATTGAAATCCTTGGTGCCGGCGTAGTCAATAAGAAAGTCCTTGAAAACTGCGGCATCGATTCTGAGGAGTACAGCGGATTTGCATTTGGTATCGGTCTGGAGCGTACTGCAATGCTTAAGTACGGTATCAATAACATCAAGATGCTGTTTGGATCGGATCTGCGTGTCCTGAAACAGATTAACGAGAAATAAGAAAGGACGGAAACGAGATATGTTAGTACCATTAAGTTGGCTGAAAGAATATGTAGATATCGATGTAACGCCGCAGGAGCTTGAGAAGAAGCTGTTCGACGGCGGATTTGAAGTAGAGGAGCTGTATCAGGTAGGAAAAGACATCAACAAGATCGTAGTCGGACTGGTAGAGACATGCGAGCCGATTCCGGATACGCACCTTCACGTATGTCAGGTAAACGCAGGCGAGTACGGCACCATGCAGATTTGCTGCGGAGCTGATAATGTACAGGCAGGCGGCAAGTATCCGGTGGCACTCGTTGGTGCAACGGTTTATGCGACTGCAAAGGATCATAAGACGATCGAGGGCGTGATGACCATCAAGAAGGGTAAGCTGCGTGGCTATGAGTCCTGCGGTATGCTTTGCTCCGGAACGGAGCTTGGTCTGACAGAGGATCTGTACCCGGGTGCAGATTATAACGGTCTGTTAGGAATGCCAGAGGATGCACAGCCGGGTGATGATGTAAAGGCAATCACAGGACTGGATGACTGGATGTTTGACATTTCCTTAACCGCAAACAGACCGGACTGCCAGAGCATCTTAGGTATTGCCAGAGAAGTTTCTGCAATGCTTGAGAAGCCATTAAAGATGCCGGCAACCGACTATACTGAAACAGAAGTAAAGAAGGAAGGCTTTCAGGTAAGCGTTGAGGCACCGGATCTGTGTCCGCGCTACAGCGCACATTACGTATATGATGTAAAGATCGGCCCGTCTCCGGCATGGATGAAGCGTCGTCTGGCTCTCGTTGGCATCAATTCAATCAGCAATATCGTCGATATCACAAATTATGTCTTAAAGGAAATCGGACAGCCAATGCATGCATTTGACGGCTCCTATCTGGAAGGCAACGAAATCTGTGTAAGACGCGCTCATGAGGGAGAGAAGATCGTAACACTTGACGACCAGGAATATACGATGACTCCGGCAAATCTTGTCATCTGCGATGGGGTAAAGCCGGTTGCATTAGCAGGTGTTATGGGCGGTTTAAATTCCGAGATTCGTGACACAACTGAGAGTGTTATGTTTGAGTCTGCAAAGTTTGCAAGAGATAACGTAAGAAAGACGGCAAGAGCACTTGGAAAGTCTTCTGATTCCAGTGCAAGATACGAGAAGGGCGTAGATGAGTATTCAACTGTTCTGGGTATGAAGCGTGCGCTGCATCTGATCGAGGAGCTTGGCTGCGGAAAGGTTTCCTCCACTCATGTGGACGTGAATGTAGGAAACAGCATCGAGCCAAAGCCGATGCAGGTAAGCATCAGCAAGGTAAACAGTGTTCTTGGAATCGAAGTTCCGGCAGAAGAGATCACGCGTATTATGAAGAATTTAAACTTCAATCCGACTGTTGACGGTGATATATTGACGCTTCAGGTACCGGCTTACCGTGAGGATATGATGCCGGAGGGCGAGAATGACGTAGAGCGTTATCCGGATGTGGCAGAGGAAGTCATCCGTATGTATGGCTATGATCACATCAAGTCTACTTTCATGCCATCCGCACAGGTAACAGCAGGCGGCTATAATAGGGAGCAGAAGGGCGAGCTGGCATTAAAGCGTACTCTTTGTACGATGGGGGCATATGAGTGTATGCATTATTCTTTCTTCTCACCGTCCGATCTGGATTTACTGAAGTTCCCGGCCGATGCAAAGGAGCGTTTCGCAATCAAGATCATGAACCCGATCAATATTGATCTGTCTTTGATGCGTACT
>CAVERH010000064.1:0-15514 GCA_963618065.1 bacterium
ATGCAAGAGTTTTTTGCAGTAAGGAGGAGGTTGATACCGGAAACAAACTGTAATATGTTAGATAAAACGGATAGAATCCATTTTATGCGAAAGAATAAAATTGACAAAGTTTTCGTAAATGAATATAATGTGCTTAATGGAATGGATTTAAAGATACCAAAACATTAAGAAAGGAGAAGAGACGATGCTATACAATTATATAAAAGAACATTACAAAGAAGCAGAGCCGATTTTCTTTTCGGATTTGGAGCGTGAGGATATTACGAAGTCGGCGTTAAATCAGCAGTTGAAGAAACTCTGCGATAAAGGTATGTTGCAGAAGTATGATACCGGAGTATATTTTATTCCTAAGAAGTCTTTGCTGAATTCTACCATTGGTCCTAATGCGGATATGGTGGCAAGATATCGCTTTATTTCCAAAGGAGATAATGTTGACGGCTTTTATGGTGGCAATTCTTTTGCAAATTATATAGGGATTACGACACAGGTTCCGCGAGTGGTTGAGATTGTGAGTAACAATACAAACTCGTCAGACAGAGAAGTACGAATTGGTAATAGAAGATTTTATGTAAGAAAACCAATTGTACAGATCACAAAAGAGAATGTCTATGTATTACAGATGCTGGATTTGCTAAAAAATCTTGATGCATATTTAGATTATACTTATGATGAGGCACGGGAAAAGTTTGCAGAATATATCGCTATTCACGGAATCAAGCGGAGTGACGTAGATATGTATATCAGAAAATATCCGCTGGCTACGTTTAAATTTTATTATGAATTGGGGTTAGATCATGTACTTGCATAAAGAAAATAAAGAACTGTTTCGCGATGCAATTTTGCTGGCGTCACAGAAACTTGAAGTCGGTGAAGATATCGTAGAAAAAGATTATTACGTTACATTGATTTTGAAGAAACTTTCTGCAATTAAATATCCGGTTGTGTTTAAAGGTGGCACATCTCTTTCCAAAGCGTTTCAAGTAATAGACCGTTTTTCGGAGGATATTGATATTACATTCACTGAACATCTGGGGGAAGCAAGAAGGAAGAAGTTGAAGTATGACATTTTAAAGCCAATTGCAGATGAATTGGGACTTGTGATTCGTAATTTTGATTCTATCGAAAGCGATAAGAATCTGAATCATTATGATTTTTATTATGAGTCGGTAGTGGGTGATAGAGTGATTAATTCTATTCCACCCTATGTTAAGCTGGAAACGTCTTTGATGTCTTATGCATTTCCTACAGAAGAAAGGGAACTTGGTAATTATATATTAGATGCCCTGGGAAAAGAGGAAGATGAACTTATTGCAACATATGATTTGGGCACATTTCCAATGCGTGTTCAGTCCTTGAATCGAACATTGATTGATAAAGTTTTTGCTGTATGCGATTACTATTTGCAGGGCAAGCCCCACAGAAATGCAAGACACCTTTATGATATTTACAAATTGACAGAGTATGTGAAAGTGGATAGTGATTTCCTGGAACTTGTAAAGGAAGTGCGTGCACACAGAATTACTATGGGAAGTGAAATTGCTCCGGCAGCACCTATGGATGTGAATATTGTAGAGTTGGTTCAAAAGATTTGTGAGGAAGATTTTTACAAAGAAGATTATCGGGAAGCTACACTTAAGTTGATTTCGGAATCCCTGGAGTATGAGGTGTTGAAGAGACACTATAAGGAATTGGTGGAGAAGATATTTGCATGATATGTTTTTCTACTCCAAAAGATGTAAAAAGGGATAAAACAAATGCTTTTCTTATAAACGCCCCCGGCATCGCTGGTAACCGTGACCAGAAGTGCCGGGGGCGTAAACCTTCCTCTGCTTTATTATGTTTTAATCCTTAATCCTATGGGATTTAAACCTTAATCCTGCGCGACTTAAACCTTAATGCTGCGGGATTTTGAACTGCCAGCCTACATAGATTCGGTTTGGATTTTTGATTAAACCGCTGTTGGCTGCCATGATCTCAGCCACGGTGCAGCCGTGTTTTTTCGCAATCATTGAAAGGGTGTTGCCCTTTTGTACGGTATAGGTCATATATGAGCCTATACCGGGCTTAACCCTGCTCTCATCATATCCAATCATATAGACGGAAGACGGAGAGAGCTGGCTGGTTTTCCAGCTTACCCGTTTACTGATCGGGTCATAGCTAGTACTGAATTGTGCCCTGCCAGGTTCTGCCCGCGTTAATGAGCTCCTGCGCCTGACCGTTGTAGGTTAAATCAGTTCATCGTGTTCATGCCGGCAGTCCAGTTCCTGCTTAATACAGCCACTTTCCTCACTGCATACATGGCTGCACTCGGTAGGCTCCGCAGCTTCAGAGGGTGTTGTATCCTCAACTGATTCATCATCAGAGGATGTCGTTACGTCATCCGGAAGGCTGCTATCCAATACCGGGTAACAATCCTCCGTATGTTCGTGGATACAGCTTGTGATTGTGGTATAGTACTCTGCCCCGTGTTCGTGGGTGCAGGGGCTTTCCGCGCTCCCTTCCACATACCCACAGGTATCATCATGCACCGTGTGATGTTCGCACAGACCGCTTGTGTCAATGGTTTCACCGTTGCTCTCCGCAGCAAAAGCTGAGGTCGGGAGCAGTGTCAGGCACAGCGCCAGGCACAGTGCCAACACCATCGGCAGACTTACAATTCGTTTCTTCATTTATGTATTCCTCCTTGTCATTTCGTCCAGGCTTTACTATACTGGCATTATACATCGCACATTGATGTCCGATGCAAGAGTTTTTTGCAGTAAGGAGGAGGTTGTTTATGAAGGAGAGACAGGAGCTGTTCTCTATCGGGGAAATCGCCCGTGCGGTGGGCGTGACGCGGCGCATGATTTTGAATTACGAGAAGCGCGGACTGATCTGTCCCGATGTCAAGAAGGGTGATGCCGGAAACCGCTATTACACAATTGACACTTTTACTAAAATCCGTAACATCCGCAGTCTGCAGGATTTGGGGCTGTCGCTGGACGAGATACGGGAGTATTTTGATGATTCCATCGATCTTCTGCCGCTGATCCGACGGTTGGAAAAGCTGCGCGACAAATTGAATCTGAATATTGAAAAGCTCTATGAGCGTGCCTCAGTCATGCCCGCGCAGGTCAGGAAAATACGGGTGGAAAGCCAGCTTGTCTATCGGCGGACTTATTGCAGCGATTCCGTCACGGAGAAGACACTGCTGCTGCGTAACACGGCGTTGGATGCCATGCGCGCCTATGGGACGGATGTCACGCGCCGGATGTATTTTATTGAGCATCCCATCGGCGCCCCGACGGAGGCGTCCTTCTGTATAGCGATCCCGCCTGAAAGCGAGGGAGAGTTTGTAACGCTTCTGCCGCCAACGGATGCCCTGAGCATCTATCATCATGGCACTTACGAGGATCTGCCCGCCGTGGGGGAGCGGCTGTTGGAATACGCTGCGGAGCATAAATTTTCTCCGCACGGTACCATGCGTCACATTTATTTAGAGGGTCCGCCCCAGCATAAGGATCCCAACAAATTCATTACGCAGGTTGTGCTGCCGATTGAAGACAATTAATGTGTTTGAACTGAAAGAGGGAACACTGTATCCATTATTGCATGAGCTGGAGGAGAAAGGTCTGCTTAACGTATATGAGCAGGAATGTGCGGGATTTTAAATGATGTGTATCCTAAGAAAATCAGGGCATCACAGATTGTATTGCAGAAGAAACTATGATAAACTGTTTATGGGTTAGAAAAAGCTAACTACATATGAAAAAGGAAGAAGCGCGGAGGGAGAATTGTAAAATCATGGCAGGTAAGGGTAATCAGGATAAAATTAAACCGGTATTGAACGGGGCAGCCGAGACAATGCTGCAGAGCTTTTATGCACGGGCAATGTACAGTAAGAATCCCAAGCATAAGTTTAAGGATGAAAAGGCAGAGGAAATTGTGGCAAAGCTGGATTATGACTTTTCCAAGGCATCCAAGGACAATACCATGAGTGCCGGAGTTATAGCACGTACGGTAGTATTTGATGAACTGGTGTCTGATTTTATTAAGAAAAATCCGGATTGTACGGTGGTAAACATCGCCTGTGGTCTGGATACCAGATTTTATCGTATGGATAACGGAAAGATTACCTGGTATAATCTGGATTTGCCGGAAACCATTGCAGTGCGGGATTCAGTATATAATGAAAAAGGCAGAGTATCCACAATTGGATGTTCGTGCTTTGATCCGGCGTGGGCAGAACAGGTAACCGTAAGAGGAAAAATGCTTTTTATCATTGAGGGGCTTTCCATGTATCTTACGAAGGAACAGGTGCAGAAGATGCTTTCCATTATTTATGATAATTTTGATAATGCCTGTGTCATGCTGGAATGTCTGTGTCCGAAATTTGTGAACAAAGAGAAGGTCGAGAAATCCATCCAGTCAACCGGTGCTGTGTTTACCTGGGGAGCGAACAGCTTCGAAGAAATGGCCGATCTGGCAAAAGGATTCCACAAGGTGAAGAACGACAATATTGTGCGAGGAATGGCAGTAGTGAATCCTGTTTATAAACTGGTAACATGGATGCCTTTCGTGAAGAAAATAGCCCAGAAAATTATTATCTTTAGAAAGTAATAAACAAGCTGTAACTATTCTGAATAGACAACAAGCTTAACTAAATGATATAGGTTAGAACATGGTGGTGATGAAAATTACCACCATGTTTTTGCGTTGCCATGCATATGAGAAAATGATCCAGTGGATCATTTTTGAGTAGAGCACTTAGCGAGACCAGGCTGAAAGCGCAGCCAGAGATTAGTGCAAACCAGCCCAGAACACTTACAACAAATATAGCGATTTTGCACAAGTTATGATATACTTATGGGCAAGGAATATGATAATTACACAGCAGACTTATAACAGGTTTTATTAGGAGGATCATTATGGAGCAAAGACTGGAACCGCTGTTTACCCCATGGAAGATTGGCAATTGCGAGATCAAAAACCGTATTGTGCTGACCTCTATGGGAGGAACGAATCTATTAGGCTGGATGGAAGTAAACCACTTTGACAAGGATGGAGCAAGGTTCATCATGGAAGTTGCGAAGAACAACTGTGGACTGGTTCTTCCGGGCTGTCAGCCGGTATACAATCCCATGTATGGGAAGTGGCTTTATAAGAATGAGAAAATGTATCAGGATCTGGCGAAGTGGATGCCGGAATTTCACAAGACCGGTGCGAAGCTTTTCGTACAGCTGACGGCAGGGTTCGGCCGATCCTTTACGATCAGCAGCATGATGGAAACGCTGTATACGAATAAAGCACTTCGTGTTCTGGCGAAGCCTTTTATGGATCTTGATAAGATCACGGCAGCGCCCAGCCCGTCACCTAACCGCTGGTCTGACAAGGTGCCGTCAAGAGAGATGACCGTGGAAGAAATTCAGGAGTTTATCACGGCGTTTGGTAAGACTGCGAAGCTCTTAAAGGATGCAGGTGTGGATGGCGTAGAGATCCATGCGGTACATGAGGGCTATCTGCTCGATCAGTTTACGTTAAAATATGTGAATAAGCGTACCGATGAGTACGGTGGATCTTTTGAGAACCGTTACCGGTTCGCTGTGGAAATCGTCAAAGAAATTAAGAAGGTCTGTGGAAAGGATTTCCCGGTATCGCTACGCTACAGTGTGGAATCGAAGACCAAGGGCTTCCGCGAAGGAGCTTTACCAGGGGAAGAGTATGTGGAAGCCGGACGTGATATGGCAGAGTCGGAGAAGGCGGCTAAATATCTGCAGGATGCCGGATACGATATGCTCAACTGCGACAACGGAACCTACGATGCATGGTATTGGGCGCATCCACCGATTTATATGCCGGAAAACTGTAACCTTGAGGATGTGGAGCATATCCGTAAGTTTGTGGATATTCCGGTGGTGTGTGCAGGCCGTATGGATCCCCGTGTGGCGGCAGATGCGATCCGGGATGGTAAAATTGATGGTGCTGGATTCGCACGACAGTTCCTTGCAGATCAGGAATGGATAACGAAGCTGATGAACGGACAGGAGGACAATATCCGGCCGTGTATTCTTTGTCATAACGGATGCTTTAACATGTGCCATTACAAGGGCGTTCCCAACGATCAGGCACTTTCGGATTCCCTGCATCTGGCAAGGTGTGCAGTGAATGCAGAAACGATGCAGTGGGAGAAGCATAAGCTTGTAAAGACCACAAGCCCGAAGAAGGTACATATTATTGGCGGCGGCATCGGCGGCATGGAAGCAGCCAGAGTATTAAAGCTGCGTGGACATGAGCCGGTGATCCATGAAAAGACCGGAGAGCTTGGAGGAACCTTTATCGCAGCAAGCGCCGAAAGCTATAAGGGAAAATTACGTGACCTCCTGACCTGGTACAAAAAGCAGATGAAGGATCTGGACATCGAGATTCATTTTAATGAAGAGATCAGAAGCCTTGAATCGTTTGCCGGAAGTCAGGTGATCGTTGCAACCGGTTCGGTCGCACGTGTTCTTAAGAAGGTTCCGGGACATGAAAAGATGATAGAAGCCTGCGAGTTCCTGACCGGAACACCGGTGGGTGAAACGGTAGCCGTTGTCGGCGGTGGACTTACCGGATGTGAAATTGCTTATGAACTGGCTTTGCAGGGCAAAAAGCCGGTGATCGTGGAAATGAAGGATGACTTGATTGCACAGACCGGTGTGTGTCTGGCAAACAGCTCCTATTTAAGAGAATGGTTTGCATGGCAGAAGGTGCCGGTTTATCTGGAAACCACCTTACAGTCCGTAGAAGATGGCAGGATCATCTGTAAGGATAAAAATGGCGGGGAAATTACCATTCCATGTGACAGCGTCATCAGCTCGGCCGGCTATATTTCCAATCCTCTTGCCGAAGAGAGCAGGAATGTACATCTGGTGGGTGACTGCAAGCAGGTCGGTAACCTAAGAAGTGTCGTATGGCGTGCATATGAGGTAGCGATGAAGATTTAATGTCCTTTGGCAGCAATTCTGAATCGTTACGTTATTTGTACACAGAGATGTGAGTAAACAGTAATGAACTGTTACATAATTTGAGAAGTGAGGTGACAGATTTGAATTTAACGAAAGAACAACAGGAAATTTTAGATGGAAAGCAGGGAGATATCCTTGCCAGAATTATGCAGACACTGGTGCGTTACGGGGAATTGTTCGGAGCAGATTCCATGGTGCCGGTGACGAGTCAGTATAACCACCTGGTAACCTCTTTTGGGTTAAAGGCACTGGCTCCGGTTTATGAGCTGATGGATCGCCTGATTGAATCAGGGAATGTATCGAAACAGAAGTTTTCCGCCGATCCAAGACCGCTTGATCCCAATGTGCCGAGCTCCTTTTTACAGAATATTGTGTTCAAAAATTTCATGTATTCCAGACAGGAGGACTATGAGAAGCAGCTTACCAAGCTGGGGATTATGGAAAAGGATGCATATACCTGTACCTGCTATATGAATGAAGTGGGAAATACACCGGCGATGGGCGAGATATTGTCCTGGTCGGAATCTTCGGCGGTGGTATATGCCAATTCTGTCCTTGGTGCAAGATGCAACCGTAATTCCGGAATTATTGATCTGATGGGCTCAGTTGCCGGTTTTGTGCCGAACTTCGGACTTCTTACCGATGAAGGAAGAAAAGCGACCTGGATTGTAAAGATCGAAACCACGAAAAAGCCGGAGGCACAGCTTCTCGGCTCTGCAATCGGAATGAAGGTCATGGCTGAGGTTCCTTATATTGTAGGACTGGATCAGTGGCTTCCGGGAGGACTTGATGAGGATGCGAAAACCTACCTGAAGGACTTTGGTGCAGCGACTGCTTCGAACGGAGCCGTAGGACTTTACCATGTGGAGAATATCACACCGGAGGCTGTTCAGTATGGCAAGGATCTGATCGCAGAGAATGCGAAGGTTTATGTTGTGGATGATGCGGAGCTTAACCGGGTATACCGTAGTTACCCGGTCATCTGGAAAAAGAAGGATGCGACACCGAAGCTCTGTTTTATGGGATGCCCGCATATGAGCCTGAACCAGTTGATTGACTGGACTAAGAAGATTGAGGAAGGCCTTAAGAAGTACGGAAAAACAAAGGTCTGCATTCCGACTGTGTTTACGGCTGCTCCGGCGGTGCTTAAGAAGTTTGAAGAAACCCCTTATGCAGCGACATTGAAGAAGGCGGGAGTCATTACCTCTTATATTTGTCCGCTGATGTATATGAATAATCCGCTCAGCGAAAAGATGCCGGTTATTACTTCCAGCAATAAGCTTAGAACCTATACCAGCGCGAGATATTATACCGATGCGGAAATTCTGGAGCAGATCACGAAGGGAGGAACAGCAGGATGAAAGAATTTCAAGGAAGAGTCGTAGCTGAAGGAACAACAACAGCGAAGGCCCTCGTATCCCATGGAGGATTAAATACGTTGGCATCCTTTCAGAAGGCATTGCAGTTCGGAGATAAGAAGGCAACCTGTGGAGATCAGAACAATCCGGATCTTTACGGAAAGCAGATGGCAGGCAAGGCCTTGTGTCTCCCAACGACAATCGGATCGACGACAGGAGGACTGGTTCTTTATTGTGCATGCTCCATGAATCGTCAGCCTGCATGTATGCTTTTTTCAGAGCCGATTGATTCGCTTGCAGGTGCCGGAGCCATTCTGGCAGATGTATGGCTTGACAATGTCAGCATGCCGGTTGTGGACAGCCTTGGCGAAGAGTTCCTTTCTTATGTAAAGGATGACATGACCATTACCGTGAAGGCTGATGGTGTTGTGGTTGTTGAGTAAAGCTGTGTGAGTCTTAACAGGAGCTTTACATCACAACGATGAAGGTGCAGGATCGTTTTAGCTTGTGTTGCACAGCATCCGGAAGAGCTGCGGTGGCAGGCTTGATGATGGAATGAGGTGTGAACGGCAGAAGGTTAGGAAAGGGAGGTTTGAATATGGCACATCTGACAATTGATTTTTTCTCAAACTGTCTGCGCAGGACGGTGCAGTTTCAGATGATCATTCCGAATGATTTAAGAGAAGATTCACAGGAAGAACAAAAGCGCAAAGGAAAGCGTCTGAAGACTCTTTTTCTTCTGCATGGATATACCGGTGCAGCAGAGAACTGGGTGCCGGACAATTTAAGTACACTTTATCATTTTGCAATCGTGATGCCGAGTGGCGAAAACGGCTTCTGGGTAGATGGTCCGGCTACCGGACATCAGTATGGTGCATTTGTCGGTGAGGAACTGCCGGCTTATATCCGTAAGACCTTTGGACTTGCCATGAACCCGGAGGAGACTTACATCATGGGGCTTTCCATGGGCGGCTTCGGGGCACTGCATACGGCATTACAGTATCCGGAAACCTTCGGGAAGACGGTGGCTCTTTCTTCGGCACTCATTATCCATGAGATTGCTCATATGCAGCCGGGAGGCTCGAACGAGGTCGCTAATTATGAGTATTATCATGGCTGCTTCAAAGATCTGGATCGGATTGAGGAAAGTCACTATAACCCTGAGGTGCTGGTGGAAGAGATTCTGAGGGAACAGCGACGGATGCCGGAGATTTATATGGCATGCGGAACCGAGGATTTTCTGCTTGAAAAGAACCGTGAGTTCCACAGATTTCTCGATAGGTACGGGGTGCCGCATTGTTATATGGAGTCTAAGGGAGATCATAATATGGAGTTCTGGACCGAATATGCAAGGATTTTCATTCCGAAGATGTTTGAGGAGTAGGAGCAGAGACAAGGGAAAGTCAGAAAATGAGAGTGCCAAAGAGGCATAATCGTTTTCTGGCTTTTTGGCTTTTGTTTTTATATATGGAAGTTTTTTATTTGCTGCTGGTGGTATATGTACAGAAAACGTAACAGTTCAGCCATGACCATTCATAAGCTGCCGGATTATACAGATTGGTTAACAAATATACGTACTTTCCGGCTACTTATTTCATGTCGGGCGTCCGCCCTATAGAAATGATTGAACTGTTAACAGAAAACAGAGGATAGAAAATAAAAGGTTGACATCTGTCTACCTGTATGATATTTTATGGGTATACAAATGTCTACCCAAAGAGAATAGAAGGTATAGATTCCGTACCTTCACAGTTACAATAACAAAATGACTCAGAGATGGAGGGGAATAATGATTAAAATATCCGATGCAGAATGGAAAATTATGAATGTGTTGTGGGAAGAACAGCCAAAGACCATGATGCAGATTACGAAAGAGTTACAGGAAGAAACGGGGTGGACCAAGCATACTATTATGACGTACCTGAAAAGAATGGAGAGCAAGAAAATCATTCATTATATAGAGGGAGAAAAGGCAAAATTATATTATACCGACCTGGACCGGAAAGAAGCAGTGATTCAGGAAGAGCAGAATTTCTTAAACCGGGTATTCAAAGGAAACCGGGGACTGATGATGACAACTATGTTAGAGCAGGAGAAACTTACGGATGAAGATATTGATGAACTGATCCGTATATTGGAAAAACGCAAGGGGGAATAACGTTGGAAGTTGTAAAATGGGGAATTGTAGTGATGGGAATTCTGCTTCTTCGAAGGGCAGCGTGGGGACGCATCAGCAGAAGAATGCAGTATGGAATATGGATTGTGGCAGTACTGTTGTTCATAGTTCAGCCATTTATCCCGGTGCAAAGCAGATTTAGTATTGAGAATCTGTTTTCGGAAAGAACAATATTGGAGGAACAGAACGGAACGAGCATAAACACCGATATTACCGGCAGTGTACCGATTAAGGTGGATTCGGAAGCACAGGACAACACTGCTCTTATGGAACAAGACAGGGAAGAAACGCAGGTGCCATTGCAGAGAAATGGTATGTCAACATATATTACAGTACAGCAAAAAGAAAACTTGTTATATCTTTGGATTCGTACTTATGGAAGTGCGATCCGCTGGGGTGCATCACTGTTGCTGGGACTGGGAATGCTTTTGTTCAATCTGCGATTTTACAGATATTGTCGGAGAGAACGCACCTTTTATAAAAGAGATTCGGAGACAGGTCTGCAAATTTATCTTCTAAAGAAGCTACATTCGCCGTTTCTGGCCGGAAACCGGATTTATGTAGATGCCAAGATGGTTCAGGATGAGAAGAAGCTTTCCTATATGGTTTTGCATGAATATTGTCATTACCGGAATGGGGATCTGCTATGGGTGTTGTTGAGAAATCTTTGTCTGGTGTTGTATTTTTATAATCCATTTGCATGGGTTGCGGTTAGGTACATGAAGCAGGATTGTGAGCTTGCCTGTGATGAAGCGGTACTGCAAATGTTGCAGGAGGAGGCACAGCGTAAGGAGTATGGCTATACGCTGCTTGCGCTGGCGGGAAGACAAAATCACAAGGCAGTGGACTTTACCATTACCACGTCTATGAGTGGCGGCGCGAAGCGGCTGAAGGAAAGAATCGGAATGATTTCCAGTCAGAAAAAGATCAGTGGAATGGTGTCAGTATTAGTTCTACTCATTTTGTTTTGTTTGGCCGGATGCACATTTACAGACAGAAAAATGGTATCACAGAGTGCTTCGGAAGTAAAAAACATTCCGGATGACGAGCACGAAGATTTCATGAGTCCGATGATAGCGGAAGAGCCAAAGCCAGAGAATAAAAAGCAGGAAACGGGAGATGAGACGCTGAATGTCCAGAATGGAGATCTTAATGGTTTTACGGATTCGGCATATAATGTGGTGAAATGGGCGGACGGATATTTATATTTCCCAGATGCAGAAGGATTGAAACGGGTTTCGGAAGAGACTGCCGAGGTAGAGAAACTGGCAGAAGGAAATGTGAAGCTTGGGAATTTTGATGGAGAATTCCTGTATTATATCCGATATCCGGCGGAAAAGGAGAGTCTTACAGGGCTGATACGGATGTCCATTGAGAATTTTCAGGAAGAACAGCTTGCAGCATGGTCGGAGAAATTGTGGACATGTCGCAATATTTTTGCCTGCGAAGAGGGAATTTATCTCGAACTTGCGGATTCCTGTGAAGAATATACGCAAAAGGGAGATCGTGCCGAAAAAGTACCGGAAGATCAGCAGAGAGTATATCAGATATTGAAAAGGTGCGGTTATTCGAAAGAAGATGCCGCAATGCTTCCTGCCGGGTATACCAATGCAATGCTCCAATATCATAGGCTGGTATGCCGGGATTCAGCTCAGAACCGGATCTTTATTTATGATACGGGTACAGGAAATCAGGTTCAAGAAGTTACAGATGCACAAAGTGATGTGCTGTTAAGTAACCGGGGCGTGGTATATAAGGACTTGGAAGAAAATATTTATTTGCAGAGCTGGAACGGAGAAACAGCAGAATTACTATATGAAGCCGGAGCACATGATCAGGAAAGCGTAAATTATGGAACCTATGATGAGGAATTTCTTTATGGTTTTGTGGAAGAGGAAACGCAGTGTACGTTAATTAGAATTTCATGGGAAGGAGGATATGAGAGATGTAAGATCTTTACCGGTGTAGAAAAGGCGGTGCAGTTGGGATTCAGTGTGAATCATGGAGTTGCAGGCTATTGGCAAAACGGACAGGTAATTTTTGAAAAGGTATGAAAGAGGAAACGGTGACTTTTTCATTTGTTTATTGTATAATGAGCCTCAGAGAAAATCAATGTGTTGTAATAATAAGGTAAGGAAAACAGCAATGGAAATAACAGCAAAAGAACTTATGGAAATGAATCCGGAGGAGCTTCTGATTATCGACATCCGGAATGAGTATGACAGGAACTATGGACAGATTCCGAGATCTGTCTGGGCCGATGCGCAGGAGCTTGTATCGAATCCGCCGGAGGATAAGTCGAAGAAGATTATAGTGTATTGTGCGAGGGGAATTATTAGCGTGGATCTGGCACAGGCCTTGTGTGATCAGGGCTATGAGGCCTATAGTCTTCAGGAAGGGTATCTCGGATGGCTGCGCTATGACATGCAGAACCAGCAGGAGGACGAGCTTTGCCGGAAAGTCGAACACAGTCTGCAAAAGAAGTTCCGCACTTCCCTGATGAGTCCGTTTATCAAGGCATTAAAGGATTATGAACTGGTTAAGGATGGAGACCGGGTGGCGGTCTGTATGTCCGGTGGCAAGGATTCCATGCTGATGGCAAAGCTGTTTCAGGAGTTGAAGAAATACAGCAAGGTGGATTTTGAAGTAAAGTATCTGGTGATGGATCCTGGCTATAATAAAGAAAACCGTCAGGTGATTGAGGACAATGCCAGAGCTCTCCAAATCCCGATTACGATTTTTGAAAGCGATATTTTTGATTCGGTATATACTGTGGAGAAGTCCCCCTGTTATCTGTGCGCGAGAATGCGCCGCGGAAATCTTTATGCGTTTGCAAGGGAACTGGGATGCAACAAAATTGCGCTGGGACATCATTATGACGATGTGATTGAGACGATCTTAATGGGAATGCTGTATGGTGCCCAGATCCAGTCCATGATGCCGAAGCTCCACAGCACGAACTTTGAAGGAATGGAGCTGATCCGTCCGCTGTACTATATCCGGGAGGATGACATTAAGGCATGGCGTGATTATAACGGACTTCATTTTATCCAGTGTGCCTGCAAGTTTACGGATACCTGTACGACCTGCAACAATGGGCAGAATCATTCCAAGCGTCAGGAAACGAAGGAACTGATCCGCAAATTAAAGGAAAACAATCCGGATGTGGAGAAGTGTATTTTCCGAAGTGTGGAAAATGTGCATATTGATACCGTCATTGCTTACAAGGAAAAAGGAGTGCGGCATCATTTCTTAGACACTTATGATCAGAAATCATAAAGTAGGGAGTCGTGGCAGAGCAGATGAGCCGGCTTTTAAGAGGAAGACGTTAAGGAAAGCATGAAACTTATCAGATATCAGAGGAAATTCCGTTGAATAAGAAGACTTTAAAGGAAGAAAAATACGAGCATATTACCCATCCGTTTCCACCGTTGTATGATGCCGATTCAAAGCTCCTGATTCTGGGGAGTCTTCCATCGGTCAAATCCAGAGAGCAGATGTTCTTTTACGGGCATCCGCAGAATCGGTTCTGGAGGGTGATCAGTGCAGTGCTTCATGAGAATGTACCAACCACGATTGAAGAAAAGAAAACGCTGCTGTTAACTCATCACATTGCTTTGTGGGATACGATCTATAGCTGTGACATTATCGGATCCAGTGACAGCAGCATTAAGAATGCGGTGCCGACCGATCTTCGTACGGTGGTGGAACAGTCGAAGATTCAGCATATTTACTGTAATGGCAGGACATCGGGAAGGTATTTTGAAAAATATCAGCAGAAAATGCTGGGAATGACAGCAAAGGTGCTGCCTTCCACGAGCCCAGCCAATGCAGCATTCGGACTGGAAAAGCTGACTGCGATCTGGTCGGAAGCATTGCAGGATTATTTATAGAGGTGGCCTATGGTACAGATTGATTTAATTACCGGATTTCTGGGATCGGGTAAAACAACCTTCATCAAAGCATATGCGCAGTACCTGATGAGGCAGGGACTGAGGATCGGAATTCTGGAGAATGATTTTGGCGCAGTCAATGTGGATATGCTTCTTTTGCAGGAATTGTTAGGAGACCAGTGCGAGCTGGAAATGGTTTCCGGCGGGTGCGACAGCGACTGTCACAGAAGACGGTTTAAAACGAAGCTGATTGCGATGGGCATGTCAGGGTATGACCGGGTGCTGGTAGAGCCGTCCGGAATTTATGATGTGGATGAATTTTTCGATGCACTTCACGAAGAACCGCTCGATCAGTGGTACGAGGTAAAGAATGTGATTGCCATTGTCGATGCCAAGCTGGAAAAGAGGCTGTCACAGGAGGCAGACTTTATTCTGGCATCAGAGGCGGCAAGCGCAGGGAAAATCGTGTTAAGCCATGCGGATCTGGCAACGAAGGAGCAGATCGAGGAAACGATCCGGCATTTGCAGCAGGCTATGGAGAATATCCAGTGCAGCCGGAAGCTCACAGAAGACCAGATCATAGCCGGGAATATGGAAGCCCTGACGGATGAACAGTTCAGAGAACTGTCCGGATGCGGATATGTTTCTTCCAGTTATCGAAAAATGGATCTGGAAAATCATCTGGGATTTGATTCTTTGTATTTTATGAATGCACCGGTTACGAAAGAGACGCTTCCCGATAAGGTAAAGCAGATCATGCAGAACCCGGGGTGTGGCAGGATCTTCCGCGTGAAGGGCTTTCTGAAGGATGAGACAGGAGCCTGGTATCAGCTCAATGCGTCAAAGGATGCCTTCGACTTCCAGCCGATCCCGACAGGACAGGAAGTGATCATTGCGATCGGCGAGAACCTGAACGAAGGAGCGATTAAGAAAATTCTGTTTGGTGACGTCGATGTAAAGAGTTATTGAGCCTTTATTTATACATTGATGTAAAAAGTTATTGAATCTTTACTTATGTGCTTATTTTGCTATATAAAATTGCAGGTGACAATTCAGAACTCCATTCGCAAAACCGCTGTTTCACAGCTTATGTTTTGCTCATGT
>CAVERH010000065.1:0-15493 GCA_963618065.1 bacterium
TTCTTCTAATGTCATTCAACCACTCCCTCCACATCGACAATGCACCGGATACCTTGCCAAAGGTTGCAATTACCTTTTGCAGCAGTGCATTTTGTTTTTTAATCATCTGGTTTTCCTCGACCTTCCATGAACCTTTCCTTATCTGTCCGGTGAGATATTTTTCCTCTATCTTTCTTGCGTCAGCGCCCTCATGAATAGTTGGAACTTTTAATTTGCCCTGTCTTTCATAAGAGCGGTGGTCAATCTGATTGTCCTTGGATAAATGTCTGTTACACATCTTAGCCCATTCACTGCGCCACAGTTCACAATTCCTTGGATTGTTCCAGCCCGTAGCATCGGTCAGAACCCGTTTCCATTGTTTTCTGTTTCTCGCCCCGACTTTCTGTACTCCGTTTTCATCAAGTACCGGAATACGGATTCCATGACGGTCAGGATTTTTCTTATCCTGCCACCAGTCCGGGTGGGATTCATCAACCACGATATTTCCGTCAGTATCTCTGACAAAATCCCAGTCCTTGACTTCTTTGTTACCCCATGAATGATCCGGATTGAATGGTCGCATGGTTACAAGTAAATGGACATGTGGGTTTCCATCTCTTTTGTCATGTATGCTCCAGTCAGCACACATTCCCTTATCCACAAAAGTCTTTTGGATATATTCCGTTGTATAATCAATCTGTTCCTGTATGCTCCATTCTTTCGGTAAAGAAAATTCAAATGAGCGTCCAAGCTGTGCATCTTCACTTTTTTCTATCTTCAACACCTCATTCCATAACCGCTGTTTCTGAAATGTGATTTTAAACTTTTCCAGTGCAACTTCCTTATCATCCGCTCTTTTATAACGGACAGACTGTTGAAACCTTTTTATATTTTCTTTTGGTACATACAGCCATTCAGCAGGTGCATTTTCACACATCATCAGGCTGGTGTAGACAACTTCCTTTTTTGAAGTATAGTAGCTGACTCTCCCTGTTTCTTCGTTCTTCATGACATCTCCGTTAAGATATGCCGAAGCGGAGATAACAGATTTTCCTTTGCTTCGTCCGACAATCTTTACTGTAAAATGAAATATAGCCATGATACGAATTTCCCCCTTTCTGCCGTATCCGGCATTGATTTCCGACAGCCCCTTCTTCGGGTTTGGTATAAGTGGAGCTGTCGGAACGCCCTCTGCGTAAGAGTGCCTCCTGCGGCATGAGCAGGTCTGGCTGAAAGCCCCGCCGACGGAACGAGCCCGGCAAGCGTGAGCGCAGACCGGTTGCCACCTGTGGCAAACTTATACGGACGACCTCTGGTTGTCCATAAGTGCGCCCTTCATTCAAAAGCAATGAAGAGAATGGAAACTCCACTCCCTCCACCATTACACATCCTCAGTATTTGCGACTGGTTCTTTCCGCATTGCCTTTGAGAAGAATTTTCCATTTGATTCCTGCTTATTTAAGAAGGCAATCAGTTTTGGAATTTCCTCATTCTCGATACATCTTCCCAGCACCGACTCAACAGCCGCACCGATTTCTATCAGACGGTGAGTGCGCTTTTTGCGTTCTTCCTCATTCCTGCGTTTCTCCAGCTGCTTCTTTTGTGCCTCATAACGCTTCAGCTCCTGAGCAAGCTTCTCAATCCTTAAATCCTTCTCCTGAATCCTTTCTTCATAGGTTTTGGTTGATTTACCCATACAATGCTCCTTCCTGCTGATGAAATATCAGCCTCAAAAATGATTTGTATAAAAATTACGCTACATCCGGTGTGCCATGCATCTGATTAGCAATATCATCATTTACCATCAGATGCAGAAGCTTATCCTCAAAGGTAGCTGTGGTATTCTCTGCGAAAAACACATTTACCTTATAGGTGGTCTGACCTATCTTTTTAGTAAAAGAGGATGTTACCGGTTCTATAGTTGCTGTACGCTCCATAATATTTCCACCTCCTTCTTGAAACGCAAACATATGTTTGCTATAATGTGAATATTCTTGACGGACTGCGACAACGGACAAAATAAAGCTTCATAAAATCCGACTCCTTTCTGTCGAATTTAAGTAATCTATTTTCAAAGAATAGGATTACTTTTTCACTTATAGGAGAAATGCAGTACCTAAAGCGGAACTGTTTCTACAAATTTTTTAAAAAATTTTTTGAAAGGTGGTGAATCCCTGTTGAAGAAAATTGATAGCAACTATTTAGAAAACTGCATAATGGATAATAATCTGATGAATGCCCTTGAACGGGAGAATACCGCCATTCTTAAAATAGAACTTGAAATAGAAAATGAATTGACGGTATCAAGGCTACCTGAAACATCAACGAAGAAAAAATTGAAACGTGAACTGGAACAGGAAGCACTGGCACGTCTTGAGGATTCTGCCAGAACTGAAGAAGATTTTAAAAATGTGGTTACATGGTGGAACAGACTGGATGCAAACCGTGAGCGTAAAGAACGCTACCATGAGATAGGAAGATCTGATGTTCCTTTAGAGTGGGGAATATCATCGGATGAGATTGTAATTCCTGCCCCCATCCAGCATGTTTTCTGGAAGCAGATAACGAAAGGAGATTTCCTCGATGCCATTTATAACTGTCCTTTTGAAATGCATGAGCTGGTGACGGATGAGGACATTTCCAAAGCAATCCTTACATTGAAGGATGTTCAAAAAGAGCTGTTATACTTACTTGCCATTCAGGGATATTCCTGCCAGATGATTGCAACATTTCGTAAGCAAACCGACAGGAACATCCGTAAAATCCGTGACACCATGTTAAAGAAGATTCGCAAATCCTTTATTCAAGCTTTACAAAACAGGATAGATAATCACATCCCCCTTACTAAAGCGGAGCTTAATTTTTATGACACTTATCAAACATTAATTACGGATAAAAAAGAATAAAAAGACGAAAGGAATCACAAATACCAATTGACCTTGCCAGACTGACTTGGTATTATAGTAATATATTTTCAAACAATACGGATTACAATTTTAAAAATCAGATTGGAGGATTTTATGAGTAACCTTTTCCAGAAAACCAGCTCCAACTGGGTGCGATATGACAAATATGAATGGAAAGAAGATAAAGAAGGTGCTTTATACATCACACCTTCACCGGATGCGAAAATGTCTCTTTATAATCCGCTCAAGGATTCGGAGCAGATGGTATTAAAGGCGGTAAACCTCGGATTGATGTGCATGGACAAAAATAATACACAGGAACAGTTACAGAATGCCATTATAGATTTTGTTACCGATTACGGACTACTTGGATTTATGACTGCACTTCCTACCACACCGGATTTTATTACTTACCATGCGGTATATTTGCCGAAAAATCATTTTATCAAGGAAGAAAGCATGACCACGGAAAAATATCTTTCGTACTTCTTTCCTTTTGATAAGATTGATTTTGTGAAAAAAGGGATGGAATCTTCATGGAATACGGACGATGTGCAGATGATGGCACTGATTATGACTATGAAAAACAAACCGCAGGCAGTAATTATGAGTTTCCAGAAAGAATACGCAGAACGGTATGACTGGCTTGTTACACTGTTCAAGGACTGGGCATTTACCTTTATGTCTAGTTTTCTCTACTATCAGGACTTTGACATGCTGGATGATATGCAAAAACAGCTTTACCGTCAGGGAATGACGGCGTTTGGTGGTATTGCGCCAACTTATCACATAGAGCTGCGTGAACGTCCCACTATTGTCTGGGATTTCCATTCGCTTCTGTTAGGTGTGCAAATGATGTTTTCTTTTATGCTTACAGATGAAAAATCCTCACTGAAAGTATGTAAACATTGCGGAAAAGCCTTTTCTGCCAACAGACCTAACAGCGTGTTTTGCAGTGGCAAATGTAAAAACCAGTATAATGTGTATAAGAGCCGGGCAAAGGATAAGGACAACAATAACTAATTCACCTGCTATAAGAAAGAAGGCTGATTATGAATACAGATATTACAAAACAAATGGAAATGGTGCTATACAGAACCGAAGATGATAATGTGACGGTCAGTGCCTTAATAAAAGACGAAACGATATGGCTGACGCAAAAAGCTATGGCTGAATTGTTTGGTATTGATAAGTCGGGCATCAGCCGCCATTTAGCAAAGATTTTTGAAACCGGTGAGCTGGATGAAGAAGTGGTTGTTGCAAAAATTGCAACAACCACTCAACACGGAGCAATGCAGGATAAAACGCAGACTATTCCTACCAATTATTACAATCTGGACGCCATTATTTCTGTTGGTTACAGAGTAAACTCCATTCAGGCGACCAAGTTCCGTATATGGGCAACCAGTATTTTGAAGGAATATATGATAAAGGGCTTTGCTATGGATGATGAACGCCTGAAACAAGGGAGAACAGCTTTTGGAAAAGACTATTTCCGTGAATTGCTGGAAAGAGTTCGCTCCATCCGTGCCAGTGAACGCAGAATATGGCAACAGATAACCGATATTTTTGCAGAGTGCAGCATTGATTATGATAGAGATTCTGATGTTGCATATCATTTTTATGCCACTATGCAGAACAAATTTCATTATGCCATTACCGGTAAAACAGCGGCAGAAATTGTCTATAATCAGGCTGATCACACCAAGGAAAATATGGGCTTGACCACATGGAAAAATGCACCCGATGGTCGTATTTTAAAATCTGATACTTCTATTGCCAAAAACTATTTGGACGAAAAACAGATTCGTCAGTTGGAACGTGCTGTTACAGGATATTTTGATTACATAGAGGATTTGATTGAACGTGAAAATGTCTTTACAATGGAAGAATTTTCAAAAAGCGTGAATGAGTTCCTTGCGTTCCGCAGATACGATATCTTGAAAGATAATGGACGTATTTCCCATAAGCAGGCAGTGGAGAAAGCATATCAGGAATATGATATTTTTAACAAGACACAGCCGATAGAATCTGATTTTGATAAGATAGTAAAAGGATTAGAAAAGAAAAAATAATTACTTTTCAGGATTATGTGATTATGATACAATTATGAAAATAGTGTTTTATGAATCTAGCAAACCGGAATTTACCGAATCAAGTTAATCATGCGATATAGCTTGATTATAAATACAAATTTGTGAGGAAGATATAATGGATAAGAAAAGACTAACAAAATATTTGATAATCACATTCTTCATTACATGGATTTGCTGGTGGGGAGATGCTCTGCTAGTTAAAGTCACACCATTAGCGGCGTCAAACGTGTTTCCGATGATTATTTTTACAATTGGAGGATTTGGACCAACGATTGCTGCCTGTATCTGCATGGAAGGAGGTTTTACCCGTAAAAATTTAAGGCGGTTCCTGTTTAGCAATACAAAAAAGAACTGGCTGACAATCCTTGTTGCAGTTATAGTTGAAACGATTGTATTCTTCATTTGCTCAGAGGGACTGCTGTCCTCAATCCCCAAATCACCTATAGCTGCGGTTGTGGCATTCATTATATTTATACAGGCTGCTATCCTGTATGGTGGAAATGAAGAACTTGGCTGGCGAGGCACTATGTTACCGATTCTGGAGAAGAAAGTTTCTGCACCTTTAGCAACATTAATTGTTGGAATCGTATGGATTATTTGGCATATTCCACTATGGTTCATAGAAGGCAATTCTCACCAGAGTATGTCATTTATCTGGTTTGCAGTCTTAGGGCTAACACTCAGCTATTGGTTATCTATGATTTATGATATTACTAGAGCTGTCATGTTCTGTATGATTCTACACGGATGGACAAACACATTGATGGGAGTGGTAGATATTAATCAAGGTCTGTTATTCTATGTGTTACTGGCTGCAATGACAGTAATCTCAATGATAATTAGCATCCGAATTCATAAAAAAGGAGCGAACATTCCTTCATAAATTCGGATTTATCAAAATGATGATAGAAGGGAAACTTGATATTTTTACAAAAAAGACATCAATATATCTCCCATAATTCCCATAAATTTATGGAATTAAAATTTCATGATGCTTATAAGACAGTTCCGATTTTCTTTCGGATTTCTCCTATTAGTGAGACAATAATTATTTTTACACAAACCAGCTTATTCGTGGTAGAATAAAACCACAGATAAGCTGGTTGTTTGTTTTGAAAGGAGAATCTTATGAAAACCAAACAACCGGAACTAAACAAAATCACTGCACTCTATGAGAGATTATCCCGTGATGATGAGCAAAGCGGTGACAGCAACAGTATCGTAAATCAGAAGAAAATGCTGGAGAAATATGCAGTCGAACAGGGATTTAGCCATCTGCGTCATTATACAGATGATGGCTGGTCAGGAACCAATTTCGACAGACCTGACTGGAAACGTATGCTTGCAGACATTGAAGATGGCATTGTAGGATGTGTTATTGTAAAGGATATGAGCCGTATCGGGCGTAATTACCTTGAGGTAGGTTTTTATACAGAAGTGCTGTTTCGAAAGAAAAATGTTCGATTTATCGCCATTTCCAATAATGTGGACAGTGCCCTGAACGATGGCAGTAACGAATTTGCCCCATTTCTTAACATTATGAATGAATGGTATGTAAGAGATACCAGCCGGAAAATAAAATCCGTACTTCATAATAAGGGAATGGAAGGAAAACATCTGACAAGTAATGCAATCTACGGGTACAAGAAAGATTCTGATGCCCCAGATCGTTGGATTATTGATGAAGAAGCTGCCGCTGTGGTAAGACGAATTTATCAGCTTATCATAGAAGGAAACGGACCGATGCAGGTAGCAAAGATACTGAAAGATAAAAAAATCGAAAGACCTTCCTATTATCTTGCAAAGCAGGGGCTAGGAACCTGTCGGGGAAGCTGTGACATGAGCAGACCATATACATGGACTGCCACTACTGTTTCAGACATTGTAAGAAAGCCTGAGTATATGGGGCATACTGTAAATTTCCGTACCAAGAAATTATCCTATAAAGATAAAAATTCCGTTCATAACTCACCGGAAGACTGGATTATTTTTGAAAACACGCAGGAGGCAATTGTGGATGAAGAGACATGGCTTACTGTTCAGAAAATCCGTGAGACCAAGCACCGCCCCAGCAAAAAAGGTGACATCAATCCCTTGACCGGACTGGTTTACTGTGCCGATTGTGGTGCTAAGATGTTTAATCACCGCACAAATGGTTATGAAAAGAAGGACAAAAACGGTAATCCTACAGGAAAGTACACTAACGCACAGGACAATTACACCTGCTCAACTTACAGTAAGGCAAAGAGCAAATTTGAAAACAGATGTACACAGCATCATGTTAGAACAGATGTTATCCGTGATTTGCTTTTGGAAGTTATCAAAGCTACCAGCACTTATGTGATGGAACATGAAGCGGAGTTTATCGAAAAGGTTCGTAGTGCTACAGAACTTCAACAGGAGAGCGAAGCTAAGGCACTGAAAAAGCGTCTTTCCAGAGAGCAGAAACGTATCAACGAATTAAATACCCTCATCAAGAAAATCTATGAGGACAATGTGAATAGGAAATTAAGCGACAAGCGGTTTGAAATGCTTTTAGCTGACTACGAAGCAGAACAAAGTGAATTGGAATTATCAGTGAATACTTTAGAAAAGGCATTGAATGACTATCAGGAGAATGCTGATAATGTAGATAAGTTTATTGAACTTGTACACCGATACACAGATTTCACAGAACTTACCACTCCTATGATTCATGAATTTGTAGATAAAATCGTGGTACACGAAGCGGACAAATCTACCGGTGACAGAATCCAGCAGATTGATATTTATCTCAAGTATGTAGGAAAGCTGGATGTCCTTATGCCAGAGCTTACACCCGAACAGATAAAAGAGGAAGAACGCAAACGCCGTAAACGGGCTTGGGGGCGTACCTACTGGAGACGTAGAAAAGAGCGTGAACAGGCGGAACAAGAGGCAAAAGAAAAAGAGCTATCTGAGGCAGTCGGATAGACTGTCACAGAAATAACCCTTAGATAGTGAAACATGGGAATGCCTAAGATCATGGATCCGGATAAAGGGAACACCTGCAGAAGCAGATCCATGCTTCATATTGCCCACGGATAAGGCTCTTGGTAAAAGTAAATACTCTGTCATTGGCTGATATACCATAGATATGATTGGTATAGTCTTTAATGGCCATCATGATAGATCGGGGCATAGATATGGTCCTGATGCCGTTGTCTGTCTTTGGGGGTGTGATAAGGTCCCCAGCCTTTGCCCTATGCTGCAGAGATTTTGTTATACTGATTGTATCAGCTTCAAAATCAAAATCAAAATCGGAATAGGTAAGGGCAAGCATTTCACCGAATCTTATACCGGAATAGAATAGCAGTAACAGAGCTGTCCTTGCGGATGGATCCGTTATATGAGTCATGACAGAGTTAAATTGATCCAGTGTCCAGAACTGCATAGAGCGTGTACGTTTCCCCATATGTCCCGCTTTATTACAGGGATTGGCCGGTAAGTTATAATAGTTTACAGCATAGTTTAATATCGTTGTGAGCATATTCTGCATACGGTCCAGATAAGCATCTGAATAGTCTGCTGAGATCTGTACATTCTGCCAGTCTCTTATGTCCTTTGCTGTGATCTGATTAACTGGCTTGTCTTTGAAGTATGGCAGGATCCGATTCTTGAATACGTTTTTCTTGCCTTCTATGCTGTTCTCCCTTAGGCGGTGGCTCATATCCTCAATATAGAGGTCATACAGAGCTTGAAAGGTCATATCTGGGGTGCCTGCTGCTTTTCAAGAAAGGCTCTTTCCCATTCCTTGGCTTCTCGCTGCAGCTTAAAGCCACGCTTCATTTTCTGCTTTCTGGCACCGGTATAGTCGGTGTAATAAGTTTTTACATAAAAAGTATTTCGTTCTTCATCCTTAAATACTGGCATTTGTTTTCCCTCTTTCCATGAGCTGGCAGCGGTATGGTAAAAGAGAACGTGTATTTGCCTTTTCTAGGACGGTAAAGTGTATTTATGGTAAATTGCACCAGTGCAACCGTTAAGTGGCTGTATGGTGGCAAATTTCCATTGCAAATAAGAACTTTAAGCAGTATAATAAACCTAACAAGAGAACCGAAAGCTAGATTGAGCCTAGCCACCGGTAAAATAATTGGTTACAAAAAGTAGCGCATCAGTTTACCAGACGAGAGCGCTACTTTTTGCGTTGTGTATAGATAACAAGAGTTATAACCGCGCAAAGCATAATTACAAACTGGATCAGATCCGTATATGTAACCATTGGCACCAGCTCCTTTCGTATAGCATCCGGCAGCTGACATATCGCCCCTTCGGTTCTCTGGGTAGGTTTATTATATTGTCAATGTGTTTTAAAATGAGTGAAAGCGTAGTATAGCATTTATTACACAAGTGTACCTCTGGGTACGGTTGTTATTAAGGTGCAACATTGCGACGTCGCAATAGATAATTACATATAGGTGCAGTCTATAAACCGGCTATCTGAGTACGTCAGCCCCATTCAGCACGGTCTAAGTTTGGCTTAGGTTCTAAAATGGTGGTTCAAAATCGTCACCTATCTCTGGGGGTTCAATTTTTTTTGAGGTTGCTTTCGTGGGATCCTTTTCAATAAATCGCCCATTTATTAGGTTTAACATTTCAGTTGCTAAATGAAGATCAGCTTGCTTCACTTCCATTGATGCATCAAATAGTTGTTTGTGTTCAGGGTTATAATATAGAAATTCCCCTAATTCATGGGTATATTCATCTATCTCATCATGAAACGTTGTCATATCACATAAACTTTCTTCCTTATCACTCATTCCCATTAGATAATCTATAGAAACGCCATATATATCTGCAATTTTTAAAATAGTATCTAAATTAGGTTCTCGTTTCCCATTTTCCCAATTGTAAATAGCATTTTGAGATACGTTTAATAAGTGAGCCAATGTGCTTTGAGTATGACCGTGTTTTTTTCTTAATGCTTTTAGTTTCTCAGAAAAATCCAATGTTACCACCTCCATATCTACAAAGAAGATAATAGCAAATTGGTGTTTTCTTTGCAATATACTATTGATAATATAGCAATATGGTGTTAATGTGTCAATAGAAAACACCAAAAAGGTGTTTAAAAGGAGGTGAAAAAATGAATCTTGACAGAAATAAAGTGGATATCTGTATGGCAAGAAAGAAGTATACCTTAACAGATTTATCAGAAGTTTATGGCGTAAGCCGTGCAAGAATGAATGTTATTCTCAACAGCAAGGTAATCACACCGGCTTGCGCTGGAAGAGTTGCGGATTGAGACTATGGCAATCGAAAGGATGGCAGATACCGGATGGAATTGTGGCAGGAAAAATAAGATCGCAAAGAAAGGGCAGAGTAAGTAACGGAAAGTGCCTTGCCAAAATCCAATCTGCAGTATGGGTAAAGAGAAACGGAGATCCACGATAAGCAGAGGAGATGAATGACAGAAGGATGAATCATCAAAGCCGGTGCTGATCGGGGTGCCTCTTTTTTGGAGTGCAGATTTTCATAAAATCCGAAAGGATTTTTTCCTTATGGTAGTTCCTCTCCTTCGGGGAGAGGCAGGTGAGGGGATGTAATGCTCCTTGTTTGGCATAGTATTCTGTGATTTCCAACGGAAGAATACTATGCCGGTGATCGCAGGAGATGGGGAGGTCAATGCCGGGGGCAGGGTTTGGAATGGTATAGGTAGAATATAAGAATACAGCAATATAAAATACAATTCATATTTGCTATCAATAAATATTGTGCTATCCATAATATTAGTTGATAATTTTATGAAAATTGAATATACTATTGGTGTAAGGAAAGTAAGGAATGCATTGCTTTTGAAAGGAGGACTTTATATGGAATTAGCAAAAGTAACATCCAAAGGACAAGTGACAATACCTATAGAAATCCGTAAAAAACTTGGTATTAAGAATGGAGATAAAATTCTGTTTGTGGAAGAGGCCGGAAAAATTTATATGTTGAATTCTTCCATGGATGCATTACGTGAAGCCCAGAGGGCATTTGCAGGAGAGGCAGAAAGACTTGGGCTTCGTGATGATAATGATGTAATGGAAATGATCAAAGAGATTAGGGAAAAAAGCGTGGTGAAGTAGATGCGGATTATGCTGGATACGAATGTGCTGATATCGGCGCTGCTTTTTCCCGGCAGCAAAATGGATACCTTAATGAATTGTATTTTTACAAGGCATCAACTGGTACTGTCATCTTATGTAGTAGAGGAGCTTAAGAACGTTGTAAAGAGAAAATTTCCCAATAAGGAACACGTAATTAACAAATTGTTAGTGGCAATGAGTTATGAGTTTGTATACACACCCAATGATCTGGAGGAAGGCTTATTTGATATTCGGGATATCAAAGACTATCCGGTACTTTACACAGCAATTATTGAGGATGTGGATATTCTTATTACCGGAGACAAGGATTTCAAGGATATTGATATAGAAAAGCCAGAGATTATGATACCAACAGAATTTTTGGAGTTTTATTTATAGGTGTTAAAAGCATATCAGCATAGCGATCAAAAATTTATATTAAATAATTACAATTATTTTGATAATTATAAGTACTTTTGTTATACTTAAAAAAGGTGGTTTGCTATGAAAACGTTTTGGCAAATCCCGGTTATATCAGAACGGTACTGTCGCTTTCGTTTTTGAAAAAAGAAGATGCAAAGATGAAGGAAGATACAAACTTAATTCAAAAAAATGAAAGAAGTTTGAAAGAAGTTTTGAAAGAAGTTTTAAACCAGAAAGATTATGAAAAGATATTGCCTATAATAGAGTATTTAGAGACTAACTCTTCAATTACGACGCAGACAGTAAGACAGATAACAGGAAAGTCATTAGTAACTGCATGGCGTTATATACAGATTTTGGTAAAAGCAGATGTTCTTGAATCTGATGGTAATACAAATAATGCGGAGTATATCGTAAAGCTACAATCAAAAAGATAGGACGCGAAAGAATAGGAGATACGTTATGATACATCCGGATAAGATTGGTGTAGAAGCTAAGAAAAAGGAAGATGAAAATTATAAGTTTCGCAGTTACCTGAAAGGGCATGCAGACGAAGAAGAATTGGACAAACAGTTTTTGAGATTACATAGAGAATTGTTTGCTGATTATGATTGTAGTAAGTGCAGAAATTGCTGTAAGATGTACAATGGTAGTATTCCAGAAGAGGATGTAGAAAAGGATGCTGAATATTTGGAAATTACCGTAGAGCAGTTTATAGATTTCTTTTTGGAAAAAGAGGAATGCGGACTTGGATATCATACAAAACATAAGCCGTGTGATTTCCTGCAGGGAGATGGTAGTTGCAAATTGGGGGATTGTAAGCCGGATAGCTGTAAGAAATTTCCGTATACAGATCAACCGGAACGGTTATTCAGTTTGCTTGGGATGTTAGATATTATTACAATCTGCCCGGTAGCATTCGAAATATTTGAAAGACTCAAGAAAGAGTATGGGTTTAGGAAGAGATAAGGTGAAGCTTTAAGGCAGTATGTGAAAAGTCTTTCAAAAGTGGAATTTCAGGAGCAGTTGTTGAATGCACTGGTACAATTGGAAGAACGAAGGAATTACTGGTGATTCGATATATAAATAGGCTAATTGTGACTGGACAGAACGTTTATTTTTGTTCAATAGAATGAGGAGATATCATGTGAAAGAAATAAAAAAAGATCCATTTGATGAATATATAAAAAATATTCCGCCAACAAAAAAAGAATTAGGACAGGCATGGCGGACTGCCATCGGATTACAGGATGTAGACGGATTGCAACCATCTGCGTATTTGTATGAAACAGCAAAGAAGAATATTGATGGCGAAATTTCTGTTGATGAGGCAAGGGCGCTTATTGATAGTTATTATGAGAGTAAAGATGGAAGATTAAAAAGTGAAGCAAGAACAGAAGAGGCGGATAAGGTATCTGTAAGAATTGCAAAGCTTCTTTCTGATAAATCCTTTATTTTTTCGACGACTCAGTATATTTCCATTCATCGTGAATTGTTTACGGGTATATATTCGCATGCAGGAAAAATACGCAATTATAATATATCCAAGAAAGAATGGATACTTGACGGAGATTCTGTGTCCTATGGCGGAGCGATAGATTTGCTTGAGACACTGGAATATGATATTTCACAGGAACGAAATTTTAGATTTAATGGATTGACAATGGATGAAACCATTCATCACCTTGCAATATTTATTTCCAGACTATGGCAGATTCATGTTTTTGGGGAAGGAAATACAAGAACCACCGCAGTGTTCTTTATTAAGTATCTGAGAATGTTGGGATTTAAGGCCGAGAATGATTTGTTTGCAGAAAACTCCTGGTATTTTAGGAATGCCTTAGTTCGTGCAAATTATAACAATATTAAGGCTGGTATTTATGAAACAACAGATTTCTTGGAAAGATTTTTGAGAAATCTATTACTTGATGAGAAGAATGAGTTGCATAATAGAGATATGCATATCAGTGGTCAATTTTTATTGGGTCATGCCGACTCGATAAATGACCCAATAAATGACCCGATAAAATTGAATGAACGGGAGAAAAAAATAGTAGAAATTTTACGAAGAGAGCCAGCTTTGACTCGTAGTGGGATGGCAGAATGTCTGGGATGTTCAGATTCGACTGTAAAGAGAACATTGCAGTCTATGGTTGAAAAAGGTGTCATAAAACGTATCGGGTCAAACAAGAAAGGCGAATGGATTATATTGGATATAAATGATAATGATAGCGACGAAAATTAATACAAGAGTATGGATTAAATGGAGTGACAAATGAGAAAAGAGGCATCTTTAGAACAGTGGAAAATATTATATGAGTCGGCAACACGCATTAAAGAGTTAAAGCCATGGGAAAATTTCTGGGATTTGGATTTGATTGGGGTTATCAAAGATGACGATTCTGTTTTTTACAGCGTTCTGGGAAGAGGTGGCGACTGCTATGGTATAGCTGTTTACGAAGGCTTTGAAGGATTAAATAGTTTTTTAATGTTGACGATGCAACAGAGCATGAATCTGTCTACAGAGTATGCAATGTTTAACCAAAAGAATCTTACATGCTATTGGGGAAATCGTGATGAACTGACCGACAAGCAGAGAAAGATAATTAAGGAATTGGGATATACATATCGTGGTAAAAATCAGTGGTTATATTTTCTTTCCTTTGAGCCGGGATACTATCCATACAATATGGATGCAGATGAAGTTGTGCGGATGACTGAGCATATGCAGAATCTGGAGCGAGCATTAAAATGTTATGAGGAAGAGACAGAGAGTATTGATTTTGAACATGGAAATATGTTTCATATTATGCTGAATGAAGAGAATGAAATCATCAGCACAGGAGAGATGCCATTGCCGTTTACTTCTTTTCAATTTGGAAATTTGGTTATTACGGATGAGGAATTGTTGTCCAACTTGGCAAAAGCTCCGAAATGTAATGCTGTGTTAGAGGCTGATGTGTCGGTATTAGGTGCGTCCTTGACGGATAAAAAATATGACCGCCCTGCAAATCCGGCATTATCATTATTAGGTGATGCGAATACGGGAACTGTCATTAAGTTTGAAATGGTGGGACCGGAGGACGATGCGATTGTTATGCTGGCGGAAATTCTGATAGGTTTTATTTTCCAATATGGGGCACCAAAGGAGATTAGAGTGTCAAATGTGATTGTAGAGGCTGGACTTGAACAAATCTGTAATGTTTGTGGAATCAAGCTTCGCAGAGTAAAAAGATTGCAGGGATTAGATGAATTTATACAAGGTATATATCATAGATACAGTTTATAGGAAGGAGATATCATAATGGAATATCACAGACTGGATCCATATCCAATACCAAAGGAGAAAACACCGCTATGTATAAATGAACCATGGCTGATAGATAAGTCACTTTTAGAGTATCCTCCACGTAGAGAACCGGATGAGCAAGAGGATAATGTTCGTATTTACATTCCGATGGATTTGAACAGGGATGCAATCCTGCGTAGATTAGATAGGGTGATTGCTCATTATGGAGAGGCAACCGAAGAGAATGAGATGGAATTTGGCGTAGATGTTGGAATGATTATTTCGCAGGTTGAAATATATGATCAGGTATGGTTTGTACGTCATATGCCGGACAAAGGAGAGCATAGCAATGAGGCAAAGGAGCTTGTCAGAGAGATAATAGACAGGTTGAAAGAAATATCGGATGGATGTGCAGAATGTTTTCCGTTTGATACAATAGACGAGCTTGAGCGGGAGTATTTGTCAGATTAATTTTGGTCGGTAGTATCAAACCGGTATCACAACCCACGAAATTCGTATCACAGAATGAAATGTTGGCATAATTTCATATTCGTTTCTTCATTTATGTATTCCTCCTTGCCATTTCGTCCAGGCTTTACTATACTGGCATTATGTATCGCACATTGATGTCCGATGCAAGAGTTTTTTGCAGTAAGGAGGAGCTTCCTGTATACTTTAAAGTGTAAAGGGGATTGACCAAAAAGAATACCT
>CAVERH010000066.1:0-14941 GCA_963618065.1 bacterium
GTTTCCACGGTTTCTCAAATTTTACTCACCACAAGCTTCATTTTGGACTTTTTTCTCTTTTTTCTTCATTTTATGTCCAATTTTCTATTTCTTTTCATGATTTTACGCTCCGCACCGTCTTTCTTTTGGACATTTTTCTTCTTTTTGCTCAATATAAGTCCAATTTTCTACTGTTTTTCAATAATTAGGGTTGACCTCATTACTAAATTTGGATATATAACGTCCACAAATGCTCTTTATGTCCAATCCCCGGTATCATCAATCAGCAAGTCTGAACTGTTACTGAACTGTTACGGTAATTTTCATGTCTTGACAAGTATACCTTTCGTGGTGTACTTTAACATATATGGTAACTATTCAGAACTCCATTCGCAAAATCGCTGTTTCACAGCTTATGTTTTGCTCATGTAGTTACTTCACCATATATGAATAAGACAGACTACAAAAGGCATTGAGGAAGACAGTAGCTTTTTTCCAAACGTCAAAGAGAGCCGGGAATGGTGAGAGCCGGTATTAGTAGGAGAAAGGGAAAATCACTTCTGAGCTGTTTTGCTGAACGATCTGATCAATGACTGAATGTATGTGACAGGCAGGCGTTGCCTCCATATAAATGTTTATAGCGCAGTCATTTGTCAGAGGCAGTAAGTGAAACCGGGATCCTCCGTTATGGGAAGCCATATAAAACTGCAGACAGCTTTAGAAGCTGAACGCAGGGAGTATGTTGTAACAGGTGGTTGCGTGGTAATGATGCCTCGTCCTATTACAGGACGGGGCTTTTTGTATCGCCACAGGCAGAGAATCCCGCAGGCGGGATTCTGTTTGAGCAGACGCACTTGGTAAAAGCAAGTCGCAGCTAGGAAATAAAAAGAAAGGAATGTACTATGTATCAGAAAGTATCAACGAACCTGAACTTTGTGGACAGGGAAAAAGAAACGAAGAAATTCTGGGAAGAAAATGACATCTTCCGCAAAAGTATGGAAAACCGTAAGGAAGGACCGACCTACACCTTTTATGACGGACCTCCGACTGCAAACGGCAAGCCGCACATCGGACATGTGCTGACCCGTGTAATTAAGGATATGATTCCCAGATACCGTACCATGAAGGGATATATGGTACCCCGTAAGGCCGGCTGGGATACCCACGGACTTCCGGTAGAGCTGGAAGTAGAAAAGCTTCTTGGATTAAACGGCAAGGAACAGATCGAAGAATACGGAATCGAACCCTTTATTAAGAAGTGTAAGGAATCCGTATGGAAATATAAGGGAATGTGGGAGGACTTCTCCGGAACCGTTGGTTTCTGGGCAGATATGGAGAATCCTTACGTTACCTATGATGATAACTTTATTGAATCCGAATGGTGGGCATTAAAGGAGATCTGGAATAAGGAACTTTTATACAAGGGCTTTAAGATCGTGCCTTACTGTCCTCGCTGTGGAACTCCTCTTTCTTCCGCAGAGGTTTCCCAGGGGTATAAGAACGTTAAGGAGCGTTCTGCAATCGTACGTTTCAAGGCAGCAGGGGAAGATGCGTATTTCCTTGCATGGACAACCACCCCCTGGACACTTCCTTCCAACGTGGCTCTCTGTGTGAACCCGAATGAAACTTATGTGAAGGTAAAGGCTGCAGACGGTTATACTTATTATATGGCACAGGCACTGCTCGATACTGTACTTGGCAGACTGGCAACAGATGATAAGCCGGCTTATGAAATTCTTGAGACTTATCAGGGAAAAGATCTGGAACGTCGTGAATACGAACCACTTTATGCCTGCGCTGGAGAATGTGCCGAAAAGCAGCACAAGAAAGGATTTTTCATTACCTGTGACAACTACGTAACCATGACAGATGGTACCGGTATCGTTCATATCGCACCTGCTTTTGGTGAAGATGATGCGAGAGTTGGCCGTGACTATGACCTTCCGTTTGTACAGTTTGTTGATGGCAAGGGATGCCTTACCGCAGAGACACCGTATGCCGGTAAGTTCGTGAAGGATGCCGATAAGGATGTCCTTGTCGATCTGGATAAAGAAGGAAAGCTCTTTGATGCACCGAAGTTTGAGCATGAATATCCGCACTGCTGGAGATGTGATACACCGCTTATTTACTATGCAAGAGAATCCTGGTATATCAAGGAAACCGCAGTAAGAGATGACTTGATCCGTAATAATAATACCGTAAACTGGATTCCGGAATCCATCGGCAAGGGACGTTTCGGCAACTGGCTTGAAAACATTCAGGACTGGGCAATTTCCCGTAACCGTTACTGGGGAACTCCTCTTAATATCTGGGAATGTGAAGGCTGTGGACATCAAGAATGCATCGGAAGCCGTGACGAATTAGAGAGGCGCTCCGGCAACCCGGCTGCACAGACCGTAGAACTGCACAGACCTTATATTGATGAGATTACCATGGCTTGTCCGGACTGCGGTAAGACCATGAAGAGGGTACCGGAGGTGATTGACTGCTGGTTTGACTCCGGCGCAATGCCGTTTGCACAGCATCATTATCCGTTTGAAAATAAGGAGATCTTCGAGCAGCAGTTCCCAGCACAGTTTATTTCCGAAGCTGTTGACCAGACCCGTGGATGGTTCCATTCCCTGATGGCAGAATCCACCCTGCTGTTTAATAAAGCACCTTATGAAAATGTTATTGTTTTAGGTCACGTTCAGGATGAGAACGGACAGAAGATGAGTAAGAGTAAGGGAAATGCCGTAGATCCGTTCGATGCACTCGAAACCTATGGTGCAGATGCGATCCGCTGGTACTTCTACATTAACTCCGCACCATGGCTGCCGAACCGTTTCCATGGCAAGGCCGTTGTAGAAGGTCAGCGTAAATTCATGGGAACTCTGTGGAATACTTACGCATTCTTTGTGCTTTATGCCAATATTGATAACTTTGATGCAACGAAGTATACCCTGGAATATGATAAGCTTCCGGTTATGGATAAGTGGCTTTTAAGTAAGCTGAACTCCATGATTACGGAAGTGGATGAGGATCTGGATCATTACAAGATTCCGGAAGCCGCAAGAGCACTGGAAAGCTTTGTGGATGATATGAGTAACTGGTATGTCAGAAGAAGCCGTGAGCGTTTCTGGGCAAAGGGCATGGAGCAGGATAAGATCAACGCTTATATGACACTTTATACCGCACTTGTGACCGTTGCCAAGTGTGCAGCTCCGATGATTCCGTTCATGACCGAAGACATTTATCAGAATCTGGTTCGCAGTATTGACAAGACCGCTCCGGAAAGTATTCATCTGTGTGACTTCCCTGTTGCAGATGAAAATATGATTGACAGGAAGCTCGAGGAGGACATGAAGGAGGTTCTGGATATCGTTGTTATGGGACGTGCGTGCCGTAATACCGCCAACATCAAGAACCGTCAGCCGATCGGAAGCATGTTTGTAAAGGCAGATCATGCGCTTACCGACTTCTATGTGAATATTATAGAAGATGAATTAAATGTTAAGAATGTAACCTTTACCGATGATGTCAGAGACTTCACAAGCTACACCTTCAAGCCGCAGCTTAAGACCGTTGGACCGAAATACGGCAAGCAACTCGGTGGAATTAAGGAACACCTTTCGTCCTTAGACGGCAATGCAGCAATGGATGAGCTGAAAGCCAAGGGCGCACTCGTATTTGACGTGGCCGGAACCGAAGTAAGCCTTTCCGAAGAGGATCTCTTAATTGAAATGAGCCAGAAGGAAGGTTATGTGTCTGAGGCAGACAACTATATGACCGTTGTTCTTGACACGAACCTTACACCGGAGCTTATTGAAGAAGGCTTTGTATATGAAGTCATCAGTAAGATCCAGACCATGCGAAAAGATGCAGACTTTGAGGTGATGGATCACATCTGCGTTGCAATTAACGGCAATGAAAAAATCGCCGAGGTTGTCCGCAAGAATGAAGCCGCCATTGCCCAGAAGGTACTGGCAGATGAAATTCTGATTGATACACCTCTTGAGAATTCCAGAGAATGGAATGTCAATGGGGAAAATGTCACAATTGGAGTTGCCAAAAACGAACATTAGGTTTAAAATATTGTAGAAAAGTGAATCGGCACATTGGCGTGTACACGTTTTAATGTGCCGAAGTGTTTGTAAACTTAAGATCATTATGAGAATAAACGCGAAAGGGAGAATGGAGGCTCAACATGGCAAAGAAGACAACCCCGGCAACACTGACCTTTGACAAGGAAATGTTCAAAAAGAGTGTTGTGTATAATGTGAAGACGTTATACCGTAAGACTTTGGAGGAGGCAACTCCTCAGCAGATCTTTCAGGCAGTTGCTTATACGGTAAAGGATACCGTGATTGACAACTGGCTGGAAACACAGAAGGAATATGAAAAGAAAGATCCGAAGACGGTTTATTATCTTTCCATGGAATTCCTGATGGGGCGTGCACTTGGCAACAACCTGATTAACCTTCAGGCATACAAGCAGGTAAAGGAGGCATTGGAAGAACTGGGACTGGATCTGAATGTGATCGAGGATCAGGAACCCGATGCAGCACTTGGTAACGGTGGTCTTGGAAGACTGGCAGCATGCTTTCTGGATTCACTTGCAACCTTAGGCTATGCGGCATATGGCTGTGGTATCCGTTACCGTTATGGTATGTTCAAGCAGGAAATCAGAGATGGCTATCAGGTCGAGGTACCGGATAACTGGTTAAAGGACGGCAATCCGTTCGAGCTGCGCAGACCGGAATATGCGAAGGAAGTTAAATTTGGCGGTTATGTCAATGTTCATGTAGATGAAAACGGCAGAAACAACTTTGTTCAGGAAGGCTATCAGAGTGTCCGTGCCATTCCTTATGATCTCCCGATTGTCGGATATGGCAACGGTATTGTAAATACCCTTCGTATCTGGGATGCAGAGCCGGTAGACTGCTTCCAGTTAGATTCTTTTGACAAGGGTGATTATCAGAAGGCCGTTGAGCAGGAAAACCTTGCAAGAAACATTGTTGAGGTTCTTTATCCGAATGATAACCATTATGCAGGTAAGGAGCTGCGTCTGAAACAGCAGTACTTCTTTATCTCCGCTTCCGTACAGGAGGCAGTTGCCAAATATATGCGTAAGCATGATGATATTCATAAATTCTACGAGAAGGTAACCTTCCAGCTGAATGATACCCATCCGACCGTTGCCATTGCAGAATTAATGAGAATTCTCATGGATGAATATTATCTTACCTGGGATGAAGCATGGGCAGTTACCACGAAGACCTGCGCATATACCAACCACACGATCATGGCAGAAGCTTTGGAAAAATGGCCGATCGAGCTGTTCTCCAGACTTCTTCCCAGAATTTATCAGATTATTGAAGAGATCAACCGCAGATTTGTGGAACAGATCCAGCAGAAGTATCCGAATAATCCGGAGAAAATCCGCAAGATGGCAATCATTTATGATGGTCAGGTGAAGATGGCACACCTTGCAATCGTTGCAGGTTATTCCGTAAACGGTGTTGCAAAGCTTCATACCGAGATCTTAGAGAAGCAGGAGCTGAAAGACTTCTACGAGATGATGCCTCAGAAGTTTAACAATAAGACGAACGGTATCACCCAGAGAAGATTCCTCCTTCATGGAAATCCGCTGCTTGCAGACTGGGTAACTGCTCATGTGGGAAGCGACTGGATCACCGATCTTCCGAAGATCAACAAGTTAAAGGTTTATGCAGATGATGAGAAGGCTCAGCAGGAGTTCATGAACATCAAGTACCAGAACAAGGTACGTCTGGCTCAGTACATCTTAGAGCACAACGGTATCGAAGTCGACCCTCGTTCCATCTATGATGTACAGGTTAAGAGACTTCATGAGTACAAGAGACAGCTTCTTAACATTTTACATGTAATGTATTTATACAACCAGCTGAAGGATAATCCGGAGATGGATTTCTATCCGAGAACCTTCATCTTTGGTGCAAAGGCAGCAGCCGGATACTACAATGCAAAGATGACCATTAAGCTCATCAATTCCGTTGCTGATGTTGTCAATAACGATCCTGCCATCAACGGCAAGATCAAGGTAGTCTTCATTGAAAACTATCGTGTATCCAATGCAGAGCTGATCTTTGCAGCAGCCGATGTTTCCGAGCAGATTTCCACAGCCAGTAAGGAAGCATCCGGTACCGGTAACATGAAGTTCATGTTGAACGGTGCATTAACCATCGGAACCATGGATGGTGCGAACGTGGAAATCGTAGAAGAGGTTGGTAAGGAGAATGCATTTATTTTCGGTCTTTCCTCTGATGAGGTTATTAAGTACGAGAACTTCGGCGGATATGATCCGAACGAAATCTTCAACAATGATCCGGATGTGCGCAGAGTACTGATGCAGTTAATCAATGGTACTTACTCACCGAACGATCCGGACCGGTTCCGTACCTTATATAACTCCCTGCTTAATACCTTAAGCACGGCTAAGGCAGATACCTACTTCATTCTAAAGGACTTCCGCTCTTATGCAGATGCACAGAAGCAGGTAGAAAAAGCATACCGCGATGAGAAGGGCTGGGCCAAGAGCGCCATCCTGAATGTTGCATGCAGCGGTAAGTTCACATCCGACAGAACCATTCAGGAATATGTGGATGATATATGGCATCTGGATAAGGTTGTATTACCGAAATAAATCAGTTTCTAGCATCAGGAAAGAGCGCTGAAGTAATCATACTTCAAATAGAAGGATCAGGTAATCAATGGAACAGAACATCAATCTTGAAAAAATTCGGGAAACATTTGCAAAGGATCGTTTTGCGACAGAGAATGGAGCAATTATTGAAGAAGTAAGGGAGCATTATGCAAGATGCAGTGTTGAACTCACGGAACGGCATTTCAATGCGGCAGGCGGCGTGATGGGTGGTGTGCACTTCATGCTGGCAGACTTCGCATTTGCGGTTGCAACGAACTGGAACGGAATGGGAGTGGTGTCCTTAAGCTCCACGATCAGTTACCTCGGTGCCGTGAAAGGAAAGAAGCTGATCGCAGAGGCAGAGTGCATTAAGGAAGGCCGGTCTACCGTATATTACCGGGTGGATGTTACCGATGATTTTGAAAACCGGATTGCAGAAGTCGGAATTAACGGGTTCCGGAAGGGGAGCTGAGGACATTGCAGAATGACGGAAGAACTGTTAAATAAGCTGAGAGAAATCACGCCGGAGGAGCAGAGGATTCTGGATGGACGTGACTGTATTGAGAAAGAATTGTATATGGAAGCGGAGACCAATGTAATTGATGCAGGTAAGCTTTTAGATACAGGAAAATTGATTCAGGTACGTCCACATACCAGATTTATTCATTTTCCACCACATAGTCATAATTATGTGGAAATGATTTATATGTGTAAGGGGTGTACACATCATTTAATCAATGGAGAAGATGTTTATCTGCAAGAAGGAGAAATTTTGTTATTAAGCCAGAAGGCGGTACAGGAAATTTATCCTGCAGGAAAAGAGGATATTGCTGTTAACTTTATAATTTTACCGGAATTTTTCGGGGAATGTTTAAAAATAATCGCATCTGAAAGAAATATGCTTCGGGACTTTGTTATTAGCTGTCTTCGGGGTGAAAATGCAAGTTGTGGTTATTTTCACTTTAAGGTAACGGATATTTTACCAATCCAGAATCTGATCGAAAACCTGATTTTTACTGTCTGGAACAGGCAGCCTAATAAAAGAAGCATTAATCAGGTGACTATGGGGCTTCTTTTTCTGCTGTTGATGAATCAGATGGATAAACTGGAAACAGGGACGGAAAGTGAACCCCAGAGGTTTGTTATGCAGATTCTTGCTTATGTGGAAGAACATTACAGGGATGGGGAGTTGTCCGAACTCGCAGAAAGAATGCATTATGATTTATATTGGCTGTCGAAGGAAATACGAAAGAGGACAGGAAAAACTTATACGGAGCTTGTACAGGATAAAAGGCTGAGACAGGCAGCTTATCTGCTGAAAAATACAGTAATGTCGGTTACGGATATAGCAATCGAGGTAGGGTATAGTAATATCAGTTATTTTCACAGGATTTTTCAAAAGCGATATCATATGACTCCGAAGAAATACCGCGATGGCAAATAAGGACACTTTTTTAAACAAAAGGTGTTCTTTTTTTGTGCTGATTTTTCCGGTACGCTGATATTGTATTGTAGAAATTATAAATTTTCGAATGGAGGAAACATGGAACGATATTATCTGGCAATAGATATTGGAGCTTCCGGCGGCCGGCATATTCTGGGACACCTAGAGAATAAAAGACTGGTGCTGGAGGAGATTTACCGTTTTGAAAACGGTATGGAGGAGGTGGATGGTCAGCTCTGCTGGAACCTGGACAGACTGTTTGCCGAGATTAAGAAGGGAATGAAGCTCTGCAGGGAAGCAGGAAAGATTCCGTACAGTATGGGGATTGATACCTGGGCAGTGGATTTCGTTCTTCTGGATGCGAAGGGGCAGAGGCTTGCCAATGCAGTCAGCTATCGGGACAGCCGTAATCTGGGGATGGATCGGTTGGTGTATGAGCATATATCGGAAGAAGAGCTCTATCAGAGAACCGGAATACAGAAGCAGCCGTTTAATACTGTTTATCAGATGATGGCGGTGAAGAGCAGGACACCGGAATTATTGGAACAGGTAGAAACCATGCTGATGATACCGGATTATTTTCACTATCTTCTGACGGGAAATATGGCAGCAGAATACACCAATGCAACAACTACACAGCTTGTATCTGCCGGTACCGGTGACTGGGACTTTGAACTGATTGACAGACTCGGATACAAGAGAGAGCTGTTTCCTTCCATTCAGAATCCCGGAACGGTGCTGGGGGAGCTTTTGAAGGATATTCAGGAGGAGGTAGGCTTTAACTGTCAGGTTGTGCTCCCGGCGACACACGATACGGGATCAGCGGTAGCTGCTGTACCGGCACAAAAGGAGCCATTTCTGTATATCAGCTCCGGAACCTGGTCTTTAATGGGAACGGAGCTTCAAGAGGCAGATTGCTCCGAACAAAGTAGGCAGCATAATTTCACCAATGAGGGAGGATATGAGCATCGGTTCCGTTATCTGAAGAATATTATGGGATTGTGGATGATTCAGTCTGTAAAAAAGGAGCTTGGTAAGGATAAAAGCTATGGCGAAATCTGCAGTGAAGCATCGAAAGCAGATATTTCCTCAATCGTGGATTGCAACGCTCCGAGATTTCTTGCTCCGGTAAGCATGACAGCGGAGGTGCAGAACGCCTGCCGCGAATCCGGACAGCAGATACCGGAAGGAATTGTGCAGGTGGCAGCGGTGATCTATCGCAGTCTGGCAAAGTGTTATGCAAAAACCGCGCAGGAGCTGCAGGAATTGACCGGCTGTACCTATGAACAGCTTCATGTAGTAGGTGGAGGAGCCAATGCAGATTATCTGAATGCTTTGACTGCAAAGGAAACCGGAAAGCCGGTTTTAACAGGCCCCGTGGAAGCTACCGCCACCGGCAATCTGGCAGTGCAGCTTATAGCCGCAGGAGAACTGCGGGATCTGCATGAAGCAAGGGCTTGCATTGCAGAGTCGTTTCCGATCGGGCATTACAGCGGAACGATTACTTAGGGCAACGCTGGTGAAATCAGCATTTCTATAGTATGAGATGGAGGAACAGCAGCCGGGCACCGACAGTCAGGCTGTGTATGAATATAGTTCAGGAGTAATCACGTGCAAAACGAGGAGGAGCAGACAGACATGACAAGAACAGAAAGATATGAAGAAGCAAAAAAGAAATTTCAGGAGCTGGGTGTGGATACGGATGAGGCAATCAGACAGCTTTCCGGAATTCCGGTTTCCCTTCACTGTTGGCAGGGGGATGATGTAACGGGATTTGATCACGAGGGTCCTCTGACAGGAGGTATTCAGGCAACCGGAAATTATTTGGGAAAAGCAGGGAATCCGCAGGAGCTGATGCAGGACTATGATAAGGCCATGAGTCTGATGCCCGGGAAAAAGAAGCTGAATCTTCATGCAAGCTATGCGATCTTTGAAGAAGGACAGTATGCAGACAGAGATCAGCTGGAGCCGAAGCATTTTGCCAAATGGGTGGAATTTGCGAAGGAGAGAGGACTTGGAATTGATTTCAATCCAACGTTTTTTTCACATGAGAGGGTAAAGGATGGACTGACACTGACAAGTCCGGATGAGGATATCAGACAGTTTTGGATCAGACATGGAAAGGCCTGTATCCGGATTGCAGAATATTTTGCAAAAGAAACAGGGATTCCCTGCGTGATGAATATCTGGATCGGAGACGGCTTTAAGGACATTCCGGCTGACCGGATGGGACCGCGGATGAGATATAAGGATTCCCTGGAGCAGATTCTGTCAGAGCCCTTTGATCCGGAGCTTGTTAAACCCTGCGTAGAGTCCAAGGTGTTTGGCATCGGTGTAGAGTCTTACACAGCAGGATCAGCAGAGTTTACGCTTTCCTTTGCGGCAGGACATGAGCATGTGCTTCCGCTTATGGACAATGGACATTATCATCCGACAGAGGTGGTTTCGGACAAGATCCCGGCACTTCTCTGCTTCTTCCCGGAGATTGCCCTGCATATCACAAGACCGGTACGATGGGATTCCGATCATGTAGTTTTGTTTGATGACGAGACCAGAGAAATGGCGAAGGAAATTGTACGATGCAATGCATTGGACAGGGTTTATATGGCGCTCGACTATTTCGATGCCGGCATTAACCGGATTGCAGCATGGGTAATAGGCTTTAGGAGCTGGCAGAAGGCATTGCTTATGGCACTGTGCACACCACATGAGCTGCTTCGTAAATTACAGGATGAGAACCGCCTGACGGAGCTGATGGCCATGCAGGAGGAGCTGAAAACCTATCCGTTCGGGGAGATCTGGGAGGAATACTGCATGCAGTGTCACGTTGACGGGGATCTTAAATGGATGGACGAGGTGCTAAGCTACGAAAACGAGGTTTTAAGGAAACGCTGATTAAGCGTTTCTCATGCCGAATTTGCGCTGCAAAGCGGATTCCCTTGCAACAGTTATAAAGTATAAGAATGGAGAAGCAGACAATGAAAGTATTAGAGGCAGAATTTGTAAAAGGATTTATACGGATGGCGGATGATGGATGGCAGCAGGGCTGGCATGAGCGGAATGGCGGAAACCTTTCCTACCGTATGCGGCCGGAGGAAGCAGAGCTGGTGAAGGAGGAGCTGGTTCCGGGAGAATGGAAGCCGATCGGTACTGAGGTGCCGGAGCTTGCCGGAATGTATTTTCTGGTCACCGGAAGCGGAAAATACTTCCGGAATGTAAGTCTTAATCCGGAAGATTCCATGTGTATCATTGAACTGGATGAAAAGGGAGAGAACTACAGGATATGCTGGGGACTGGTAACTGGAGGGAGACCTACTTCCGAATTGCCGTCTCATCTGATGAATCATGCGGTCAAGCTGCAGGTATCAGGAGGAAAGCACAGGGTGATTTATCATGCCCACACAACGAACATTATTGCTCTTACCTTCATCCTGCCGTTAGAGGATAAGGTTTTTACAAGAGAGCTCTGGGAGATGGCAACGGAATGTCCGGTAGTATTTCCGGAGGGAGTTGGTGTCGTACCGTGGATGGTTCCGGGAGGAAGGGATATCGCCCTTGCAACCAGTGAACTGATGAAAAAATATAATCTGGTAATCTGGGCACATCATGGAATGTTTGCTTCCGGAGAGGACTTTGATCTGACCTTCGGACTCATGCACACCGCAGAGAAATCCGCAGAAATTCTGGTAAAAGTTTTATCGATTCAAAAGGAGAAGCGTCAGACTATCCGGCCGGATGATTTCAGAAGGCTGGCAAAGGATTTCCATGTGGAGCTGTCGGAAGAGGTTTTGAATAGCTGACACTTGCGATGAAAGCAGTTGTCTTATCCTGTAGGATTCGCTATAATGACATCATTGGAAGAAAATAAACTGGTTATTTGGAAAACAATGTACCAGAACATTACAGGAGGAAAGAAATGGTATCATTATTGGAAGGTGGCGCTTACCTGCTTCACGGAACCGAAATCATTCCCGATTCACCGGAAGCGGCAGCACAGATCAAGGCAAAGACAGGCAAAGAGATTCCCAGAGAGCAGGCGAAGAAGGAAACGATCGCATACGGAATTCTTGAAAATCATAATACGTCAGGAAATATGGATAAGCTGAAGATTAAGCTCGACAAGCTGACCAGCCACGACATTACCTTTGTGGGAATTATTCAGACTGCACGTGCCTCAGGGCTTGAGAAGTTCCCGATACCATATGTTCTTACCAACTGTCATAATTCCCTTTGTGCAGTAGGAGGAACCATTAATGAGGATGACCACATGTTTGGTCTTACCTGTGCCAAAAGGTACGGCGGCGTTTATGTACCGCCTCATCAGGCCGTGATTCATCAGTTTGCGAGAGAAATGCTTGCAGGCGGCGGAAGAATGATCCTTGGATCCGATTCCCACACCCGTTACGGAGCGCTCGGAACCATGGCAATGGGCGAAGGCGGACCAGAGCTTGTTAAGCAGCTTTTGAACCAGACCTATGATATCAATATGCCGGGAGTGGTTGGTGTTTATCTGACCGGGGAGCCGGTGAAGGGTGTTGGTCCCCAGGACGTGGCCCTTGCGATTATCGGAGCCGTTTTTGCCAACGGCTATGTAAAGAATAAAGTTATGGAATTTGTCGGCCCCGGCGTTTCTTCCTTAAGCGCCGATTTCCGTATCGGAATCGATGTCATGACAACAGAGACAACCTGTCTTTCTTCAATCTGGAGAACGGATGATACCATTAAGGAATTCTATGAGATTCATGGAAGAAGTGAGGATTATAAAGAATTAAATCCGGGTGAAGTAACCTATTACGACGGAATGATTACGATTGACTTGGCAGACATTAAACCGATGATTGCGATGCCATTTCATCCAAGCAATACATATACGATTGAAGAACTGAACGCAAATCTGGAGGATATATTAAATGATGTAGAGAAGCGTGCGGCAGTTTCCCTTGACAATGCAGTACCTTACACCTTAAAGGACAAGGTGGTAAATGGTAAATTCATGGTGGATCAGGGAATCATTGCCGGATGTGCCGGTGGTGGATTCGAAAATATCTGCGCAGCGGCAGACATCATGAAGGGAACCTATATTGGTTCGGATGGCTTTACGCTCAGTGTATATCCGGCATCTATGCCAATTTATATGGAACTGATTAAAAACGGATGCGCTGCAGCCTTAATGGAGACCGGTGCGGTATTAAAGACCGCATTCTGCGGACCTTGCTTTGGCGCAGGCGATACTCCTGCAAACAATGCATTCAGTATCCGTCATTCGACAAGAAACTTCCCGAACCGTGAAGGTTCGAAGCTGCAGAACGGACAGATTGCATCGGTTGCCCTGATGGATGCCAGATCCATTGCCGCAACAGCAGCAAATAAGGGAGTTCTTACTCCGGCAACGGATTTTGACGGAACGATTGGCAGGTACAAGTATCATTTTGATTCCAATATTTATGCAAACAGAGTGTTTGACTCCAAGGGCGTGGCTGATCCCAGTGTTGAGATCCACTTTGGCCCCAACATCAAGGACTGGCCGGAGATGACCGCACTTCCGGAAAACCTCGTTCTTCGTGTCGTATCCGAAATCCACGATCCGGTTACCACGACAGACGAGCTCATTCCTTCCGGAGAAACCTCTTCCTACCGTTCCAATCCGTTAGGACTTGCGGAATTTACGCTTTCCCGTAAGGATCCTGCTTATGTGGGACTTGCCAAGGATATTCAGGTAGCACAGAAAGCATTAATGGAAGGAAAATGTGCTGCAGAGGCAAAGCCGGAATTAAAGCCGGTAATCCAGACAATCAAGAAGTCTTATCCGGATGTGAACCACAGCAATATCGGCTTCGGTTCGACCGTCTTTGCAGTAAAGCCGGGTGACGGATCGGCAAGAGAGCAGGCAGCCTCCTGCCAGAAGGTACTTGGCGGCTGGGCCAACATTGCAAATGAATATGCAACCAAGCGTTACCGTTCCAACCTCATCAACTGGGGGATGTTACCGTTCCTGATCGAAGAAGGAGAGCTTCCGTTCCGGAATCTCGATTACCTGTTCTTCCCGGGAATCCGTACCGCTGTTGAAACAAAGGCAGACACCATCAAAGCCTACAAGGTTGCCGAAGACGGACTCCACGAGTTCACACTCCGCCTTGGAGAACTTACAGACGAAGAACGTCAGATTATCCTGAAAGGATGTCTGATTAACTATAACAGGATCTAGCTACAAGCCCTGCAAAACGAAAAGGTTCAGCTCATGGAAAGCTTGCTTTCCGATGGGCTGAACCTTTTCGTTTTATTCGGCGCCAGCCGAACCACGAGAGCCCGACAGGGCACGAGTCGGACAGGGCTTGTAGGAGGAAGAGCCGGTCGGGGCTTGCTTTCCGAAGGGCTGAACCTTTTCGTTTTATTCGGCGCCAGCCGAACCACGAGAGCCCGATAGGGCACGAGTCGGCAGGGCTTGTAGGAGGAAGAGCCGGTCGGGGCTCGCTTTCCGAAGGGCTGAACCTTTTCGTTTTATTCGATGCCAGCCGAACCACGAGAGCCCGACAGGGCACGAGTCGGACAGGGCTTGTAGCTAGATTTTGTCCTTTTTGTAATTCATGTCGATTTTTATGTAGTTCATGTAAGTTCGTCCAAATTTAAGAAGAAATCGTGTAGAATTACAGATGTTGAAATATGAAAAATACATATTGAATTTATGGAGGATGGAATGGATTTTGCTTCGTAACTGTGAGGATACTGAACAGTTATAAATTTTTTTCAATTCTCTGTTTTGCACAACAATTGCCTACGAATCCCTAAGGGGGTTCTGAACCAATGTCACTTAGTTAAGCTTATCACAAATTAATGGATTTGTGCGCATCTATTGT
>CAVERH010000067.1:0-14092 GCA_963618065.1 bacterium
GAGGGTAAAATCATAAATCGAAATACAAATTTGGACATAACATGAAGATAAGAAAGGAAAAAGTCCAAAAATAAGCCAGTGTGGAGAGTAAAATCACATAAAGAAATACAAATTTGGACATAACATGAAGATAAAAAAGGAAAAAGTCCAAAAATAAGCCAGTGTAGAGGGTAAAATCATAAATCGAAATACAAATTTGGACATAACATGAAGATAAGAAAGGAAAAAGTCCAAAAATAAGCCAGTGTGGAGAGTAAAATCACATAAAGAAATACAAATTTGGACATAACATGAAGATAAGAAAGGAAAAAGTCCAAAATGTAGCTTGTGATGATTAAAATTTGAGAAACTGCGGAAACCGATTGGACTTAATTTCGAGAATATAATCAAATAAATCCAAAAAGTTAGCGTCCACGGTGTTGCGGTCATCTTGCACAATCATTTCTGCATGGCTGAACTGCACGGTTTCAGCCACGTTTAGGTTAGTGCGAACTAACTTCTTTTGTCAAGAAAGGCGAACGAAGGATTAAAATCAGATTGTCAAAAGTTATATAAGGTTATATAATAATATAAAAGTTATATAAACTTATATAAGAAAGTGTAAGTTATATAAACTTATATATGAAAACGAAAGTTATATATACTTATATAAGAAAACGAAAGTTATATATACTTATATAAGAAAACGAAAGTTATATATACTTATATAAGAAAACGAAAGTTATATATACTTATATAAGAAAACGAAAGTTATATATACTTATATAAGAAAACGAAAGTTATATATACTTATATATGAGGTGAACCATGAACAATCCTTTTACTCTGTCTTTTGGGAAAAAACCGGTACAATATATTTCCCGTATTACGCAGACCAATGAAATTATTGATAGTTTTAATGCCGAGCTTCCATCCAACCAGATTTATATGATTACAGGTGTCCGCGGTTCCGGCAAAACGGTTATGATGACCAATATTTCCACTGAATTAAACCAGCTTTCTGACTGGATTACTGTAGAACTGAATCCTACACGGGATTTACTGCAAAGCCTTGCGGCCAAGCTCTACAGCATCCCGGATCTGCATGAATGTTTCATACAGGCAAAGCTTGATTTTTCTGCATTCGGACTGGGTGTGTCCATTGAACATGCTCCTCCGGTTACCGATATTGAGGATGTCCTTATGCATATGCTAAGCCATATCCGGAAAATGGGAAAACGCCTTTTGATCACCATTGATGAAGTAACCAACTCTGAAAATATAAAAATCTTTACCAGTTCTTTTCAGATTTTTCTCAGAGAAGATTACCCGATTTTCCTCTTGATGACCGGGTTATATGAAAATATCTACAAATTGCAGAACGACAAGGCTCTCACCTTTTTATACCGCGCTCCCAAGTTAATTTTAGAGCCTTTAAATTATACTGCAGTCCGCAAAAGCTATGCTGATATTTTTCAGATTGACCTGAAAACTGCAGAAAAGATGACCTCCCTTACCAAAGGCTATCCATTTGCCTATCAGGTGCTGGGATATTTATACTGGATTCACAGAGATACAAAATCTCTGGAAGAAATCTTACCGGAGTATGACCAGTATCTGGAAGAATATGTATATAGCAAAATATGGTCTGAACTGTCCGAACTGGATAAGAAAATTCTGATCGAAATTGCAACAAGCGGAGAATGTCGAATCAAAAATATCCGTGAACGACTGGGGATGAAATCAGAGTTGTTTTCTGTTTACCGGGAACGATTAAAGCGAAAAGGTGTTATTGACACCAGAGAATATGGAAAAATCTTCATGGCTCTGCCTCGTTTCGCTGAATTTGTAAAAGTGCAGATATTGTAAACAGACAGGGCATTCCCACAGGAATGCCCTGAGTCTTATTCCCGATGATTCTTCTTCCATTTTTCTTACCCATACACCTGCAACACACCTTAATAAGCCGCGATGGTTCCTTCCGTTGACGGAGGTTCAATAATCTTATGTCCGGTATTCTCAATCGAATCGGATTCATTCCGGACTACAGAACTGTCTTTTTCCTCCACTTCAATAATAATGCTGAATTTGTAATAACCAAAACGCTGCCTGCGTTATGTACCAGTGCTCCTACAACCGGATTCAGGATTCCGGTAATGGCAAGTATAATTGCCAGAAAATTAAGCCCCATCGAAAAGCTCATGTTGATTTTGATGGTTGTCATCATTCGTTTGGAGAGTGCAATCAGGTGTGGCAGCTCCTTCACTTCATCATCCACCAATGCAATGTCTGCCGCATCCACTGCGATATCACTTCCGATGCCTCCCATGGCAATTCCTACATCTGCGGCTTTCAGTGCCGGAGCATCATTGATTCCGTCTCCGATCATGCAGACAGCCTCTTTCTTTTCCTGGTAACTGCTGATCCATTTTAGTTTATCTTCCGGCAGACAGTTCGCATGAACCTCTGTAATATGGAGTTCGCCTGCAATGGTATTCGCTGCATTTTCGTGATCCCCGGTCAAAAGCACCGGCTGTACATGAAGCGAAGTCAAAGCATCTATCATTGCCGTGCTTTCCTTCCGAAGCGTATCGGAAAGAGCCAGAAATCCGGCAAATCTGCCGTCTACTGCAGCATAAATGAGGGTGCAGCCCTTCTCCAGATTTTCCCGAATCTGTATCTGTAAATCGGTTTCCTTCCCGTCTTTATTACCCGGAAGTTCAATTCCATGCTCCTGCATCATCTTATCATTTCCGGCAAGCACCTTCTGCCCTTCCACAAGGGCCGAAACACCGCGCCCCGGAAGCATCTGAAAGCCTTCGGTTTTCGACAGGGACTGCTCTTTTCCTTTTGTCTGACGATAGCACTGTGTAATTGCTTTTCCCAAGGGATGCTCTGACATCTGCTCTGCCGATGCGCAGATCCGGTAAAGTCTGTCTCCTTTATCTTCGTTCAAAAGACTCACCACCCGGATTACCTTGGGCGTTCCATATGTCAATGTTCCTGTTTTATCAAATGTGATTCTGCTGACCTTGGCAAGCCGCTCCAACGCATCACCTTCCCGTACAAGAAAACCATGCTTCGTTGCATTGCCGATCGCTGCCATAATGGCCGTCGGTGTTGCAAGCACCAGCGCACAGGGACAGAATACAACCAGAATTGTAACCGCCCGGATCATTTCACCGGAAATCAGCCAGGTAAGAGCTGCCGCCGTAAGTGCAATGATTACCACCCAGGTTGCCCAACGGTCTGCAATTCCGACAATCTTCGCTTTTCCGGCATCGGCAGACTGCACCAGACGGATCATTCTCTGAATCGAACTGTCCTCACCGACCCTGGTTGCTTTCATCTCAAATACCCCAAACTGATTCACGGTTCCGCTTGATACCTCATCCCCGGCCGTTTTATCGACCGGAAGGGATTCTCCTGTCATCACCGCCTGATTGACCGAAGTCTGACCGGACGTAATGACACCATCCACAGGAATGGTTTCTCCCGGAAGCACGTGCAGCAGATCACCGATCTGTACCTTTTCGGCAGGAATCACTTTCTCTGCACCACTCACAAGCACCCGTGCGGTCTGCGGCGTCAGATGCACCAGCTTCTCAATTCCGGCACGTGCCTTTGCTACTGTCAGATCTTCCAGCAGTGCCCCTAACTGCATGATGAATGCCACCTCGCCTGCCGCAAAATCTTCATGAATACAAATGGAAGCGATCAATGCCATGGATACCAGAACATCCGCTTTGATATCAAATGCGGTCACCAGTCCGATCACTGCTTCCAGAATAATCGGGATTCCACAAAGAATAATGGCTACCCACGCCAGGTCAAAGGGAAGCGGCACGATCTTCAACAAACTTAAGATCAGTGCAATTCCCGAAATCACCAGCAACGTGATTTCTTTCTTTGTTCCACCCCAGTCTAAAAGCTCTTCTAACTTTTTCATAATTTGTTTCATATGTATCCGTCTCCTCGTTTTATACCCATAGGGGTATTTGTTGTTTCCTACTCATAATACCCATGGGGGTATATGTTGTCAAGCGGTAAGAGTGAATTTTACAATTTGTTTGATCTTTTTCATCTGCAAGGCAATAAAAAAGGCAGATACTGCCTGACACAATATCTGTCTTCCTTTATAAATCATAAATACCGATTTCATCATTACTTTATCTTATCACGCCATAATCCGTTGTGGCTTCACGTTAAATTCTGCATCCCAGGCAACTAACCCATATTTGAGAATCGTTCTACCGCTTTCGTGAAGCTTTCAATCGTTTTATCCGCATCCCCATGCTCAATGCCATCTCTCACGCAATGCTTGATATGACCTTCCAGAACTACCTTACCACAGCCATGAAGTGCAGATTTCGCAGCATTGATCTGTGCCAGCACATCCTCACAGGGCACATCCTCATCAATCATCCGGTCAATAGCCTGCACCTGCCCGATGATTTTCTTTAATCTCCGGTGTAAGTTTTCCGCATCCATACACTGCTTCATATCCATTCCTCCATACTGTTACGGGTATATGTTCATTATAAAGATTGAACAAAAAATGTCAAATTTCTAGGACACCAGTTTTCCTAAATCATATAACTCATCGGGACAAATATCCTGTCCGTCAGGCCATACAACTGTAAACCCATCCGTAGTAACCTTCTTAAAATATTCAAGTACCCGTAGCTTTCCATACCATTCTCCCTGAATATAAGGCTCTACATCAAAATATTTTTTCTCTCCATTATCAAATTCTACTAATATCTGATAAGCACATACTGCTTCCACTTTAACTGCCGTTGGACGTAACAAAACCTTTCCCTCCCTTTATACATACAATACCACATAATTCTCACTAAAAAAACAGTAACTATTCAGAACCCCATTCGTAAAACCGTTGCTGCGCAACTCAAGTTTTACTCATGTGGTTACTTCGCCATATAAAATCTGTCAAATAGGCTCTGAAATGCAAGCATTCCGCTCCTATTTGTCCAGATTTTGCATGGCTCTGAATAGTTACAAATTTTTTATATTCCCTGCAACATTTCCCTTTGCTCATCTGTATATAAGATAGAACAGGAAAAACATTCCAAATAATTTTTACATCAGAAAGGGATTTTAATTATGAAAAAAATGATTGCTTTAACACTTTGTGCTATGTTAACTTTGTCTGTGTGTGCCTGTGGATCCGATGAGAAGAACGCCGACACCGCCATTGGTGCCGAAGACACTGCCTCTGCTGGATCAGAAGAGACTCTCATTGGTGAAGATCCTGCCACGTGGGGACCTGGTGATGGAGAAGATACAACCATTGATACCTTAGAAGGTGGCGATGATACTTTCGTCGGTATGCCCAATCCTTTCGTGGAAGGTACGCTTGAAGAATGTGAAAAACTGGCAGGATTCGATTTCACGGTTCCGGAGCATTATGGTGATTATTCCGAACGCTCGATTCTTGCAATAGAAGGATATCTGATCGAAGCGATTTATGCGGATAAGGATCCTCTGGAAGGGCTGGATGATGACGCATTAAATAAGCTTGACTGGGAAACCATTGACTTTGACAGCGACAGACTGATGATCCGCAAGGCTCTCAGCCTGGATACCGCTGAGGTAACCGGTGATTATAATACCTACGAAGAGACCAACACACTTACCGTAAACGACCGGGAGGTCACAACCTATGGAAATAATGGGACAATTGCAGACGCTGTCTGGAACGATGGAACCTATACCTATGCAGTTATATCTTCCAAAGGACTTACTGCCACTGAACTCACTGAGCTTTTAGCAGAAATTCAGTAATTTCCGCCTTGTGAAATCCTACAATACCTTTTGCACAGCCGGGAGTCCTTGCTGTTCAGAATGAAATTTACCGATACCAGGGAGAATGATCATGAATCCTACGATTTCTTTTCCTTTTATGAATAACGGAGTTTGGAGCAGAATGTTTTTTCTGCTCTTTTCTCCTGTCCTAAGAAAAGGCTGCTTTCTAAGAAAAAAGATAACCTCTGTTTTTCACAGAATTGCCTTTTACTTTGAAAGCAATTCTGTGGAATGTACGCGCCTATATGAAGCTTCCTATATACCGCAGTCCAAAGAAATAACTACAGCAGATGCCCGATTGAAGGAAGAAGCTGCTTTTCTTTTGGACACCTACGGAAACCGGATTCTGCGGCTTGCCTATTCTTATCTGCACAACGAACAGGATGCCGAAGAAATCCTGCAGGATACCCTTTTGAAATACCTACAGACCGCCCCTGTCTTTGAATCCGACGAACATCAGAAGGCCTGGCTTCTCCGTGTGGCTGCCAATCTTTCCAAGAACCGGATTACTTACAATAAAATCCGTCACACGGACGAACTGGATGAAACGCTGATTGCCGAGGAGCGTGAAGACCTCTCTTTCGTATGGGAGGCGATCAAGCAACTCCCTGAAAAATATCGCGAAGTCATTCATCTTTATTATTATGAAGGATATTCCACCGCGGATATTGCCCGGATTCTTGGGCGAAAAGAAAGTACCATCCGCTCCGACCTGCGTCGTGGGCGGGAACAGTTAAAGATTACCCTGAAGGAGGTGTACGACTTTGCGTAAATATGATGAAATTATGGAGCATCTTGTTGTAACAGAAGAGATGAAGCAGCGGATTCTACCCAATGTCAACGAAGATTCTGTAAAAAAGAAAAAACCAGTAGCATTTGCCTCCTATCAGAAGCAGTTGTGCATTGCTGCCTGCTTTGCAGTTCTCGTTCTGGCAGCCTTTCTTACCAGCGGCAAATTCTGGAATATACCACATGAAAAAGACTCCTCACCTGCTGTTCAGGAAGAGCTTGCTGCAAACCCTGATTCCGGAATGCAGGACTCTGGCGATCTCGAATCCTCAGTTCCTTCCTCCAATGAGGAAACCATGGTAGGCAGTCCCTATGGAATTGTAGAACTTAAAGATACTGTCGCACTTTCGGAAGCGGTTGGCTTTCCTGTAGAAGACCTGACTTCGCTTCCCTTTGAAGTCCGTCAGGTGACCTATTGTTCTTACTTTAATGATTTTGCCGAGATCGACTACACCGGTGACAATCAGTCCCTCAGCTACCGCAAAGCAAAAGGAACCGAAGATATTTCCGGCGATTGGAATGAATATTCGAATGAACGGCATCTTACCGTCAATGACTGGGACATTCTCTTAAAAGGAAATTCCGAAAAATACACGCTGGCTGTCTGGACGGATGGCACTTATGCCTATGCCTTAAGCTTTGAACAGGAAGTTACGGAGGAAGAAATTACAGCAATTATTTCTACTATTTCATGTTCCACAAAACCTTAACGTAAATCACTTCTCATATACCAGATAAGGGACAGAGCTGGTATTTCATTCTCATTATGCTTCTGCATAAAACCTCCTGCTGCTATCCCGTATCGCCATCAGCGAGCCTGCGAGGTGTTTCATCATTATCCCAGATCCGGCTCACTCATCAACGTAATATGGGAAGCTGTTTTTCCTTCCGAATCAAAGACTACAATCCGGTTCTCCCCCCGCTTCAGAAGCGGTCCCGGGATATACAGTCGCTTCTGCGGTCCCTTTTCCCAGAAGCGGCCCATGTTTACTCCGTTTACCAATACACAGCCTTTTCCCCATCCATCCAGAGAAAGAAATGTATCGGCTGCCTCTTTTGCTTCAAAAACAAATTCATAAAATCCCGGAGCCCCTTCCTGCGCTTCTTTCGTATAATCCAGCTTCGAAAGATCTTCCATAGGAAGGGAATACTGTGTCCAGTAAAAATGCTGATGTCCGTTCAGAGTAACCGTCTGACCGATCCCCTTTCTCTGCTTCTCCAGCATGGGGCCAAAATTTACCCGGCCCATGTTCTCCATAAGAATCCGGATTTTGTCCCCCTTTTTCACCGGCGGCAGAAATTCATGTTCACTTAACAGCTCCCGATCATAAAGCGTCATCACTTTCTTTTCATCCGTATAGATGATCGCCCGGTCATTTGCTTCATATAACCGGATTTTCTCAAGGTCGCCCTCATCCTTAAGTGGGCTTTCATACAGGATATAGCCATATCCCTGTCCCAGCTTTTCCATCGGCTGTGGAAACAGACTTTGTACCGGTTCTGCCAGATTGTTAAGATTCCGGAATAAATCTGCACTCCGGTTTATGGCAATTTCCCCATAAGCCTTCCCCCCGGGAGATTCTTTGCGGACTTTATGATAGAGAGAATCACATTCCTTCAGCCATTCCTGATCAACATATTTACAGATTACCTTCCGAAAGGCTTCGTATTTCGGAGTCAATCGACCATCCTCTGTAAGCAGTGCATCATAATCATAGCTGGTGACATCCGGAGTCAGTTCGTCATAATAATTAGAACCATTCATAAATCCAAAATTCGTTCCACCAATGAACATATACAGATTGACATGTCCTCTTCTCAGGATTTCATCCAGATCCTTCACATGCTGTTCGATATCCCCGGTTGCATGCTCCTTAGCTCCCCAGGAATCAAACCAGCCTACCCAGAACTCCATGCACATCATAGGACGGTCCGGTTGTATCTGCTGCATCCGGTCAAACTGTTCTTTGGCCTTGGAACCAAAATTTCCGGTCTGCAAGCATCCGTCCACTTTTCCACAAAAGAAGCTGTCTCCCCATGGGCCATCGGATGTGACCATCGGAACGTCGCATCCCAGCTCTTCCATCATGGCCTTTAAACGGTTCATATAAGCATGATCATTGCCATAGTATCCATATTCATTTTCAACCTGCATCATAATAACAGGTCCGCCTTTTGTAATCTGGAGTGGTGCAATGACCTCAAATAACTTCTCATAATATTCTCTGACATGCTGCAAATACTGTTCATTGCAGCATCGCAGTCTGATCCCTTCCTCTGCAAGCAGCCAATAGGGCAGTCCGCCAAATTCCCATTCTCCGCAGATGTATGGGGTAGGACGCAGGATCACCATGAGTCCCAACTTCTGCGCAGTCTTTACAAATTCTGCAATATCCAGGATCCCCGAGAAATCAAACTGTCCCTTTTCCCGTTCGTGCAGATTCCATGGAATATACGTTTCCACTGTATTGCACCCAAGAGCTTTCAATTTTTCCAGCCGATCCTGCCAGTATTGCGGTACAATCCGGAAATAATGCATGCCTCCGGAAATGATTTTAATTTTTTTATCATCTAAATAAAAATCATCTCTGATTTCAAATGTATAAGGTATTCCAAATTGCATTCTAATGCCCCTTTCTGTCATAATCCCTGATTGCCGGCACAGACGATACCATTTCACCTAATCTTTTCCACTGCTGCTCCACAGCTTCTTTGTCCCGGATACCCTCTTCCAGAGCATCCAGTTCCTCACAAAATCCATGCTTCACTGCCTGTTTATCTTTTCCGCAGCTCACTTTCTTATAGTAGTTCTGCTCATACTGTGCCTGCGCCCATTGATCCACCGGTGGTTCTTCCAAAATGAATTCATTTCCGGAAAATACCGCCTGCATCCCTTTTCCACGCAAACAAATGGCAACAGGCTTCCGGTTTACAAACACATTTCCTCGTATCTCAACGGGAAGTTGTCCATCCTCTACCAGAATTCCTTCCCGGTCATTCACACTGATGTTATATTGCAGAATGGTCTTCTCATATTCGCTGTTGTAATTCAGATTACTGCAATCCAGCCAGAATCCACCTTCATTATCATGGGTATAGTTATACTGGAAAACAATGGTTCCTGCCGTACCCCAATCCGTATCAAATGCAGTGCCATCTCCTGTAAAAAGACGGGTAAAGGCTACTTCATTCCGTTCAATCAAGGCATCCTTTACTGCACACACCCAGATTCCTGCGATAAGAAGTGTTTCTTCTTTACTTCCTAACGCCCCGGCCTCGTAACAGATATTTCCGGATATCAGCGGTGAAATACAATTTGCAACAATAATGCCATCCGAACCCGTTCTGCTGATCCGGTTTCCACGCACCACGACTGCTGTATGGTGAATATCCACAACAAAATCCTCTTCCTGATTGACACGGATTCCGCTTGTTTTCACATCATGGATGTCATTGTTTAAAATATGAATCCGGTGAAGATGATTCTCTTTAGATGATCTTCCCGGCATAGTTACGTAAATTGCTCCATTCCAGTACATACTCTCATATACGGGACGGCTTCTGCGGTTTTCACCGTCCACCTGCGTAATCTCGCATTCTTCTACCGTAATATCCTCCGTGATGCCTAAAGGGCTTCCTTCGATGCAGATTCCCTGACGTGTCTTTCGTTCCTCACACCGGTTTAAAATCCGCAATCCCTGAACGATGTAATGGGAGCATCCTTTCAGCCATACCGCTGCATAATTTCCTTTTCCGTCAATTTCCGGCATGCTGCCTTCTTCATAGGAGCCAATCCGGATCTTTGCCTCTTCGCTTCCGTTTCCCTTCGGCTTCAACGTTCCTGTAAAGTGCTGTCCGCAATGCAGCAGCACTTCATCCCCCGGCCGCAAAAGTACTCCGTTTACACGGTCCAGTGTTTCCCATGCCGTATCTACAGAAGTGCCGTTCCACTGATCGCATCCTTTTTCGCAGTCAATATAATATCTCATTTCCGCTCTCCCAATACAAAATGAATCACACCGCAGTCATACTGTGCCCAGATTCCATGTCTTCCCTCGTCTCCGGAACGCAGACGATCTACCACATAGGTTCCGTCACTTTCAAAATGACCTTCTTCGATCTTTAATAACTCCATATTGTGTGCCTGATGCTGGAACAGGAACATATTTACCGGTACACTGCCATCTGTCCGATCCATTTTCTGCCAATACAGACGTACCTTATGGCCTACCAGATAATATTCATTCTCTGCAACCCGGAATAAGAATCCTCTTGCCGTTTCTTCTTCAATACTCTTTGGCACATAATTAATATTCACAAGATCCTTACTGTGACGGTAATCCATCGCTACCCATCCGGTATAATCCGCTCCGGCGCCTGCATAGGATACCCTGCAGAGCCAGTCACCAATTTCCAGTCTGGCAGCATCCTGTCCGATGTGCTGAGTCAGGGTGTACATCTGATCGGTTCCGCGGTATTTTTCAATTAGTCCCCTGGCATTTTCAAGCATGGTAAAGGAATGCATAATCCCCTTTGCACTCTCTAACAGTTCTCCCTGTTCATCAAGGCAGTTCTCCACACCGAAAATGTGATAACCAATCGCTGCATGCCTGCCGATGGCTTCAAACATCATCGTTGCATTCACATTCGTCGGTCCTGACTCCGGTACAAAAAATGCCTTATCGTATGCTGCGTAATTTTCCTGTGTCCGTGCAATCAGATCCGGCTGCATTTCATAGATATCGGGCGAAACCGCATCCAAAGCTTTGATGGTCTCCTGCCATACCGGAAGTACCTTGGAAACCGGACCTCCGGACGGATAGTCAAGACCGGCCACACTGAAGCCACACTCGTTATTCCGATCCATCCATACGTTCACATACATAAAAATGTCGTAGATCTCTTTGCCTGCTGCCGCAATCTCATCAATATACCTTGCTGTCGTGTAGGCCATGCAGACTTCTGCTCCAAATCTTCCAAACACCTCCCGGTAAGAACCGTGCCCTTTTTGACCGGCTCTTTCCCATTCTCTGTGAAGCATTCCCTGATCCTTCCGTGCAAGTTCAATGAGCTCCGCCGGAGCTTCTCCTTCAAAGACTTCTGTTGCTTTCTCACTGAAATCACGGATGGAGGCAGCGTACATTCCACACTCGTTTTCCACCTGTACGGCAAGAACCGTTCCAACCTCGGAATCATATTCCTTCAGAAATTCCATCAGTTTACAGAATGCTTTCTTATCCTGTTCCTTATTTGCTTCATAAAAAGGAGATAATACCGTAGTTTCCGTTCCATCCACACACAGACATCTCGGGAAACGGTTCCGATCGCGTTTTACCCATTCCGGCGTATACTCCATCTGTCCGTTTTTCCAGGTACCAAACCACAAAAATGTCGCATGAAGATCATGATCACGTACTCTGTCAATGATTCTCCGGATATAGGAAACGTCAAAAATACCTTCTTCTTTTTCAAATGCATCCCAACAGATCGGAATGGCAACCGTATTGGCTCCAATCTTTTTTACACTGTCAAATGCCCTTCTTGCATCCTGTTCATATTGTTCTCCTTTTGCAGCCCCCAGCGCATATCCGGAAGAATTCTGTAATTGTGCTCCAATGGAGAAAAATGGTTTTCCCTCTACGGTAAAAATTTCATGTCTGCTCATTCTGTGTTCTCCTTTCTCTGCCGCTATTTATAGCTTGACAGGCTGATGCCTTTAATAATCTGTTTCTGGAAGATGGCATAAATGATTAAAACCGGGATAATCATAATCGTCGCTCCTGCCATCAGCAGTCCAAAATCCAGGGAATTGGCATTCTGCATCAACGCAAGGCCTACGGATAATGTATAATGACTATCATCATTGGACATAATCAACGGCCACAGGAACGAATTCCATCCGCTGATAAATGTCAGAATAATCTGTAAGGATAAAATCGGTTTGGTCAATGGCATAATAATCTTCGAAAAGATATACACCTGCCCTGCTCCGTCCATTTTCGCAGCTTCCAGGAAGTCATCGGAAATGGTACTGATAAACTGCCGAAACAGGAAAATATTGAATCCGGATACCAGTGTAGGAAGTACAATTCCGGTAAATGTGTTGATCAGCTTCAACTGATTCATAATCACATAAATCGGAATCATCGTTACCTGGGAGGGAATCATCAAGGTACACAATACCAGTACAAAGAAGACATTTTTTCCCTTAAAATTAAACTTTGCAAAGCCATATCCTGCCATGGCATTAAACAGGACTCCCACAAAGGAATATGCCGTAATCAGCAGGGTATTTCTCAAATAAAGGCCAAACTGCATATTTTCAAACAAGTTACTGAAATTGTCTGTCGTCGGCTTCTGCGGTAAAAAGGTCGGTACACTCTGTCCAATTTCCAGGTTCGTTTTAAAGGAAGAAAGAATCATCCAGAAAAAGGGGAAGCATACCATGCAGCCAAGTACTAACAGAATGATGGCAAGTATACCATTATGGAGCATTTGTTTTCTTCTCATTGTCATCCCCTCCTTCCTAATCCTTATTCCGGCTCTGTCCCCAGAGCTGGATCAATGTAACCACCAGAATAAACAGGAACAGGATAACCGAAGCTGCCGCCGCCTGTCCGAATCTTCCGGACCAGAAGCCGGTTTTATACACATAATACGTCATGGAGATCGTACTGTTCGCAGGTCCCCCCTCCGTCATTACATAAACCTCTTCAAAATACTGGAACCAGCCAATCAGTGTGGTTACTGTAACGAAAAATACGGAAAATAGAATGTTGGGAATGGTGATTTTAAATAACTGCACCAGCTTTCCCGCTCCGTCCAGGGAAGATGCCTCATACAATTCCTTCGGAACAGACTGCAGTGCAGCCAGGAAAATCAACATATTAATTCCCATGTTTTTCCATACCGAAAGCATTAATAACGAATTCCTGGCAGTGGCCTTATCCTTTAACCACAGCAATGGCTCTCCTCCGAAAAACCGGATCACATCATTAAATAAACCAATCGAAGGATTAAACAAATACAGCCATACAATAGAAACTGCTATCATATTCGTTACAGAAGGTGAATAAAAAACGGCTCTGAAAAACGAATACAGCTTCTTCTCTCCACCACGATTCAAAAGATAAGCCAGTAGGAAGGATACAACAATAACACTGGGTACTCCTACAACGACATAATATAAGGTGTTGGTGATTGATTTCATAAATACCTTATCTGAAAAAATCGTTGCATAATTCTTCAATCCGACAAAATTCATCTGATCCCATTTTCCAAGCTTTGCAAGTCCCAGATCCGAGAAACTAATCCCGAAGGTAATGAGAATCGGAAGAATGGAACAGAAAAACAAGATCAGTACTGCCGGTCCGATTAACAGATAGGGAGTCATATTCTTTCGTTTTTTCATACCATTTACCATACCTTTCCAGTAATGCTTTGATAAAAAATAGGCTTCGCCTATTCAACTCCCCCTACCCCTCAATCTTGAGGGGTG
>CAVERH010000068.1:0-13940 GCA_963618065.1 bacterium
TTTTTATCAGGTACAAAAAACTGGTTTGTCAGACATTATATCTGACAAAGCAATTTTCATCATATATGAAATATAAAGAATTTCCGGTGGATATAATATATGGTATTTCTGAATGAAACTATATGAAAAATATTGACAAGCATGTTTAAAAACCATTAAAATGAGTATAAACTAAATATACAAACACTCATTTTAATGGTTTTCTTTTGGAGGGACATATGAAAGAAAAATTGTTTGCAATACCTGAGTATATAACGGCACAAGAAATTAAGAATTTGCGTAAACGTCTAAAACTGACACAGAAGGAGTTTGCAGAATTGATTTGTTGTGGAAAATCAACAATAGAGCGTTGGGAAACCAGTAAAGAGGTTGTGAAAGGTCCGGTGGTTTTACTGCTTCAGATGCTGGAACAATATCCGGACTATCCAAAGCAGCTTCAGATTCCACCAAGAGAATACCCTCTCAGACTCTGGTATATGTATCAGTACAAGCCCTGTACACTGATTGATGTAAATGAAATGGAACAAAAAGTTCATATTATTAATTATACCGATAATCTCATGTTCAGGGCATTTGGAAAGGCAGAGAATCCGGATTACAAAATGTATGAAGAATTTCTGGAATCCAGATGTTTTCCGGCTGGCAGGGATAAGATGAAACTGGTATTAAAAGATCTGGATCTTCCATTTTATGATCCTCTGATGATCATAGAAAAAACAGCCGGAAGAATGGCAGAGGATGATTTTTGGATCAGAATAGAGCGTTAGATGAGGGAATGATATGATAGAACTTTTTGAGCAGGATGAAAGACAGAATGACAGACAGTCTTCCAAAGGAAATCAGTTAAAATGGAAGAATAATGGAATATGGTATAAAGCAGACTATACCGGATATGAGGGGCTTGCAGAATATATGGTATCGCATCTCCTGTTGAAATCATCGTTGCGTCAGGATGAGTTTGTTCTATATGAACCTGAACAGATTAGATATAAAGACACTGTTTATCCCGGTGTCAAAAGTAATGATTTTCTGGAAAAAGGCTGGCAGCTGATTACGCTGGAGAGATTATTTAAGACTTTCTTTGGGCAGAGTCTTTATCAGTCCATTTTTAAAATTTCAGCTCCTGAGAAAAGACTGATCTTTCTTGTGGAACAAGTAGAGCGTGTTACAAACCTTCGGAATTTTGGCGTATATATAAACAAATTGTTTACGATAGATGCTTTTTTCCTGAATGAAGACAGGCATACCCATAATATCGCTATCCTGATGAATAAAGACGGAAGATTTGCTTATAGTCCGATTTTTGATCATGGAGCAGGATTGTTGGCGGATACATCATTAGATTATCCATTAGGGAGAGATGTATACCTTCAGATAAAAGAAGTCCGGGCGAAAACGATCAGTATGGATTTTGATGAGCAGCTTGATCTGTCAGAAAAGTTATTTGGAAATCATTTGAAGTTCCATTTTCATACAAAGGATGTGAGTGATTTGATTGATGGAATCAGTATATATTCTCAGGAAGAAAAAGACCGGGTGAGGGATATCCTTCTTTCCCAGATGAGAAAGTATGCGTATTTATTTGATGAGAAATAGCCGCTATTATTTTGTTATAATAGCGGCCGCTTCAAGGACTTGTGGCATATTAAGACTAGTATAATGATATAAAATTTCCAAAAGTGAATATAAAATCAAGTTGTGGAAGGAATGTGTTGCTATGAATAGGAAGAAAATTTTTATAATTTCAAATATATATTGCAAAATCAGGAAACTATATGCTAACATCAAAGCAAAGCATATAGTTTCTTTTGATCTAAATTTCATTTGGATAAATGTAATACAAATATCCTTTCTTATGAATCATGCAAGAACATCTATGCTTTTAAATTCCAAATATATTTAAGGGCTGGAAGCTTTGCAGGGATTTTATGTGATATTTATTTAAATGGTAAAGTTCCACCCTGAAAAACAAAGGGAGGAAATATGGGAAAAGAAGATAAAACAGAAAAGATGTTTGTAAGTTGTACAGATGTATTTGCAGAGCTTATTAATGTGTTGGTTTACAGGGGAAAGGAGGTTTTGCGAGAGGTCGATCTATTACCGGGACCAACAGAAAGTGTTTATCCAAAGGCAGTAGATCAAAGAAAACAGGTCTTACAACAGCAATTTCGTGATTTTAGTATGTACGAGATGATCGATGGAAAGGTTCATGCGCTTTATAATGTGGAAAATCAGAGCAGAGTTGACCGACAGATGGCACTTCGCTGTGCAGGATATGATGGCATTGAGTATCGCCGTCAGTATAAGAGGGGAAAACGTAAACAAGGTATTTATCCGGTGATCAGTCTGGTATTAAATTGGGGTATAAAGCCATGGAAATCACCAACCAGTGTGAAGGATCTTTTGGATTATCCGGTTCATAAGGAAGCAGAAGAATATATTAACAATAATAAAATGCATGTATTTGATATGCGGTTTTTAAGCAAAGAAGTATATGATAAGTTTCATGGAGATATGCGTGTTGTTTTGGATTACTTAATGTATCCGGACAGTATTCGTAAAAATATGCAGGTTCTTAAAAATCCGGAAGAAGTTCTTCGAATGATAGCAACACTTTCCGGAGATATAAGATATTTAGATAAAATTGCATGGGTAAATCAAGGAGGTAAAAATAAAATGTGTGAAGTATTAGATCGGGCAATTAACGAAGGAAGATGTGAAGGACAGTGTGAAGGCTTAATATCCGTCTGTAAAGACTTTAAATTAAGTTATGAACAAACCGCAGCCAAGTTAAAAGAAAAATTTCAGTTAAGTGATCAGGAAATAGAGAAAAACATGAAACAATACTGGTAATTGGAGTAAGGGCATCATGGAGCAAAAGCAGTTAAAATATTCGAAGTTAATGGAAGATTTAAGGGAAAAGATGATGTCCGGAGAAATCCAGGCAGGGGATAAGCTCCCTTCGGAAAATGAATTATCGGCCCGGTATCAGGTCAGCAGGCAGACGGTGCGCAAGGCTCTTTCGGTGCTTCAAAATGAAGGCTATATTTATGCGGAGCATGGGAGGGGAACCTTCTGTTCCGAGCGTGTCTTACATACGGGACATTCCCATAATATTGCGGTTGTTACCACATATCTGTCGGATTATATTTTCCCACGGGTGATCGGGGGAATCGATAAGGTACTGACGGAGCAGGGTTACAGTATCATTCTGAAAAATACAAGGAATTCCAGAAGCCAGGAGGCAAGATGCTTAGAAGAGCTTTTACAAAAGGATATTGACGGAATCATTATCGAGCCGAGCAAAAGTCAGATTTACTGCAAGCACACCCACCTGTATGAGAAGCTGGAGGAATATGGCATTCCTTATGTGTTTATCCAGGGATGCTTTGCAACCATGAAAGAAAAGCCTAAAGTGCTCATGGATGATGCAATGGGCGGTTATCTCATTACGAAGTATCTGATTGATACAGGACATAAGTCGATCATTGGTGTGTTTAAGTCGGATGATATGCAGGGACAGAATCGACATAAGGGATATGTAAAGGCGCTGCAGGAAGCCGGGATTTCTTATGAACCGGATCATGTGATCTGGTTTTACACGGAGGATCGTGCCATTCATCCGTACGAGGCCATTAAGCAGATGGCAGAAGGCGGAGTTCCGATGGATGGGGTTGTCTGTTATAATGACCAGATTGCCATGAAGGTGATTCAGGGCCTTACTGCTGCCGGGAAAAGGGTTCCTTTCGATGTATCCGTGACCGGATATGACAATTCCTATATGGCGAATAACGGAGGACTGCAGTTAACAACCATTGTTCATCCTCAGGAAAAACTGGGAGAAATGGCAGCAGAATTATTGCTTAAACTGATTCATCATCAGGAATATGGGAATAACCTGTCAGATGACCAGGGAAAAGAAAAGGTGAAGGAATCCATTCATACAGATATTCTGATTGCACCGGAACTGATCGTCGGAAATTCCTGTATATCCAGAGATTACCACAAATCTGCAAATTTTATTGAGTAATTGTTTTTAAAGTGATGTAATGAAGATGATAGAAATGATTACATAGAGGGGGAGAGTCATGATTAAGGTTTTTCTGGTAGAGGACGAATATGTCATCCGTGAGGGAATCAAGAAGAATATTGACTGGCAGGCACATGGGTACGAATTCTGTGGAGAAGCAGGAGATGGTGAGCTTGCTTTTCCGATGATTCAGGAAACACGGCCGGATATTGTGATTACCGATATCCGGATGCCCTTTATGGATGGGCTGGCTTTGAGCAAGCTGATTAAAAAGGAATTTCCGGAGACAGAAATTATTATTTTGAGTGGATATGAAGAGTTTGAGTATGCCAAGGAGGGAATTAAAATCGGCGTGGCACAGTATCTTCTTAAGCCGATCAGCGGAGATGCCCTGATTAAGGAAATTGATCTGGTGGCAGCATCCGTTGAAGAGCGCAAGCAGAAGCAGCGGATCCGGGAACGTTATTTTAAACAGACCATGGATCGGGAGTCGGAGAATGATAACCTCAATATTCAGGAGCTGGATTACAAGCAGTTTGAAAAAAGCAGGATCCAGGAGTTTTTGAAGTGTGGCTGCAGGGAAGAGGTTCCTTACTTTATCGATGAAATGTTTGAAAAGCTGGATCATAGTGCTATGAAGTCCAGAATTTTCCGCCAGTATATTGTTATGGATGCCTATTTTTGTGTTGCTGAATTTGTGGAAGGTATCGGTCTGTCCAGAGAAGAAGTGGAGCCAATGGATATTGCTTCGGATGCACTGTCCAGTATTGAGGTTTCCAAGGAATATATCATACGGATCATTCAGAAGGCAATTGATGAACGGGATCAGGTGTCCGGTAATAAATATAAAGACCTGATGGATGATGTGAAGGCATATATTGAGGAACATTATGTAGAAGATGATCTTACGTTGAATCAGCTAGCTGCACATGTGAATTTTTCACCCAATCATTTCAGTACGATTTTCAGCCAGCAGACGGGACAGCCGTTTATTAAATATCTGACCGATTTTCGAATGAATAAAGCCAAAGAGCTTCTTCGGTGCACCGGGAAAAAGAGCAGCGAGATCGGGCTGGAGGTCGGATATAAGGATCCGCATTATTTCTCAGCCCTGTTCCGTAAGACACAGGGGATGACGCCGACACAATACCGGGAAGGAAAAGCATGAATAAGAAATTGAAAAAAGCAGCGAAGGATTTTTACGACCGTTCCTCCCTGACAAGTAAAATACGATATTCTTATCTGGTGATTCTGATACCTATTTTTTTATTTCTGATTTTTTGCTTTTATAATCTGTGGGCAGCAAATTACCGGTATGAGGATATGATTAACTCTACCGTAGCAGCCAGTGAGTTTACACTTGATTTTAAAAAGGATTTTGACTATGAGACTTATCTTCTGATTGTAGGTAACAAGACGATAGAGGATTCAGAGCTCCGGGATATGCTTACCAATGCGAACCGGATCATTACCGGACTGGAACAGATCACGGATTCCAAAGACAACCTTACCAGATTAAAAAGTATTAAGAAATATCTGAATAATCTTGATACCTATGTGAACCGTATCGAACAGAATATCCGGGAAGGAAGCCGTTACGAGGATAATATGGAAATCTGGGAAAATGATGTCCAGATTGTAACAACACTCGTACGTGAAACCATTTTTCAGTATATCTATTATGAAACAAAGGGAATCCAGGAATCCCATGCGGAATCCCAGAGCTTTTTCGTTTCCATGATTGAAATATCCGTTATTTCCTTTGTTGCGGTTTTGCTGTTGATCATATTTATTTCCCATTATATTCCTTTAAGTATTTCACGACCGATTACCGAGCTTGTGGAGGTGACACAGCAGGTATCACAGGGAAATCTGCAGGTAAGATCCCATGTTAATACGGGTGTGGAAGCAAGACAGCTAAGCGAATCGTTAAATACGATGATTGACAAGATCAACGAGCTTCTTGAACAGGTGAAGAAGGAGCAGATCCGTATCCGGAAAGCAGAGTTTGAGCTTCTTCAGGCACAGATTAATCCGCACTTTCTGTATAATACACTGGACACGATTATCTGGCTGGCAGAAAGTGATGAGCAGAAGAAGGTTGTTCATATGGTGGAAAGCCTTTCGGAGTTTTTCCGTACCTCTTTGAATCAGGGAAAGGATATTATTTCGATCAAAGAAGAAATTCAGCATGTCCGGAGTTATCTGGAGATCCAGCAGATGCGGTATCAGGATATTCTGGAGTATGAAATAGATGTTCCGGAGGAGTTTCATCAGAATACGATTCCGAAGATCACCGTGCAGCCTCTTGTGGAAAATGCGCTTTATCATGGGATTAAGAATAAACGTGGTAAGGGGAAGATCACAGTAAGGGGATACCGTGAGGCTTCCTGCTTTATCCTGGAGGTGCAGGACAACGGGATCGGTATGCAGCCGGAACGCTTGGAGCAGGTAAGGAATGCATTGCTTCATAAGCAGTTCGTGGAAAGTAAGGTATATGGATTATATAATGTAAATGAACGGATCCGTTTAAACTGCGGAGAAGAATATGGTCTTCGGATTTCAAGTTCCTATCAGGAAGGAACCACAGTGAAGATCTTCTTGCCGGATGCAGACAGTGGTCTGACCAGCCCAAAAGAAGAAATTCAACCGAATTCGTAAAAAATTTAACCTAAGGTATTTTTTGAGGATAAAATTCAACTTTTGCCATAGGGATCTTCATGGTGTTTTCAGCCGGAAAAGTTATGATAGTCTTATCAAAGAGATAGTTCTTTGATGAGACTATTTTCATTAATGGGAGGTTACAGTATATGAAGAGAAAACTTATGGCTTTGGCAATGGCAGCAGCAATGGTAATTGGGTTAACCGCATGCGGATCCGGTTCCGCACCGGCGGCATCAACGAACACAGAAAGCACATCAGACGGTGCATCTGCTTCTACAGACACATCCGCATCAGGTGATTTAATCAAGGTTGGTATCATTAATAATGATCCGAATGAATCCGGATACCGTACCGCCAATGATAAAGACCTAAAGGCAATGTTTACCGCAGAAAACGGTTATGATGCATCCTTCGCATACAGCTTAAAGAATGATGAACAGATTACCGCAGCACAGAAGTTCATTCAGGATGGTGTGGATTATCTTCTTCTTTCCGCAGCAGATACCGCCGGTTGGGATTCTGTTTTGAAGGATGCACAGGATGCAGGTATCCGCGTCATCTTATTTGACCGTACCATCGATGCAGATGCAAGTCTTTATGAAGCATCTATCGTATCGGATATGGCAAAGGAAGGTCAGACCGCAGTTGACTGGTTAAAGGGACAGGGACTCAGCGAATATAAGATTATCCACCTTCAGGGTGTTATGGGCTCTGCAGCACAGCAGGGACGTTCCGGTGCATTGGATGAAGCAGTTGCTTCCGATGGCTGGACACTGGTAACACAGCAGACCGCAGAGTGGAATGCAGAAAAAGCACAGCAGATCGTACAGTCCGTAATTGACTCCGGTGAATCCTTCAATGTTATTTATGCGGAAAATGATGATATGGCTAAGGGTGCTGTAGCAGCTCTTGATAAGGCAAATATTTCCCACGGTGTTGGCAAGGACGTTATCGTTATGGGCTTTGACTGCAACAAGTGGGCACTGGAAGAATTATTAAACCAGAACTGGAACTATGATGGACAGTGTAATCCTTTCCAGGCATCTTACATTGATGACATTATTAAGACACTGGAAGGTGGCGGAACCATTTCCGAAAAGACCATCATCATGGAAGAAAAGGGCTTTGATGCAGCTTCCATTACACAGGAGGATGTTGACAAGTACGGTATCTAATGAGTTGATTCATTAAAATCGATAAGCGCGGTGCAGGAAGGGAGTTATTCTAAGCTGCTCCGCACTTATTATAAAAGCAAGGAGAGTGACGGCTGCAGTGAAAGAGCATATTGTTTTACAAATGGAAAATATACATAAAAGCTTTCCCGGTGTACGTGCCCTGCAGGGAGTTGATTTTTCACTTTGTGAGGGTGAAATTCATGCACTGATGGGTGAAAACGGTGCCGGAAAATCTACATTAATCAAAGTTTTGACCGGAGTTTACGGAAAAGATGAGGGTAATATCTATCTGAAAGGCCATGACAAGCCGGTTAACATCAAATCGCCTCAGGATGCACAGGAGCTTGGAATCAGTACGGTATATCAGGAAATTACTTTGTGCCCGAATCTCTCCGTTGCAGAAAACATGTACATTGGAAGAACCAGGGGCGTATTACAGGACTGGAAAACCATGAATGAGGGAGCCAATCAGATCTTAAAGTCCCTCGATATTCCAACGGAGGCATCTGAACAGCTTGCAAACTGCTCGATTGCTGTTCAGCAGATGGTAGCTATTGCACGTGCGGTAGATATGGACTGCAAGGCTTTGATTCTGGATGAGCCGACCTCTTCACTGGATGAGCAGGAGGTTGAGAAGCTGTTTAAGCTGATGCGTGATCTGAAGGCGAGAGGCGTTGGAATTATCTTTGTCACGCATTTTCTGGATCAGGTATATGAGGTCTGTGATAAGATTACGGTTCTTAGGGACGGCAAGCTGGTTGGTCAGTATGAAATCAAGGAGCTTCCGAGAGTTCAGCTTGTTGCAAAGATGCTTGGAAAAGAACTGGATGATATGTCCGAGATCCGTGATAAAGATAAGGTTTATCGTGGAACCGATGCTTCAGAAAATGTTTTGGAAGCAGAACAGCTTGTAAGTAATGCAGGAATCAAGCCCTTTGATTTTCATATTAAAAAAGGAGAAGTCAATGGATTTACCGGACTTCTCGGTTCCGGACGAAGTGAATGCGTCCGTGCCATCTTTGGTGCAGATCATGTATTGGGCGGAACGGTGAAGATGAAAGGCAAAAAGGTAAAGATAACCAGGCCGATAGATGCAATGCGTCATGGAATTGCTTATCTTCCGGAGGACCGTAAAGTGGATGGAATCGTAGGTGACCTTTCTGTCCGTGAGAACATTATTCTGGCACAGCAGGTATTGCGGGGATTCTTTAAACCCTTCTCTAAGGCAGAGGCGAATAAAATTGCAGAAGAATACATTAAGCTTCTGGACATTAAAACAGCATCTGCAGATACCCCGATTAAATCTCTTTCCGGTGGTAACCAGCAGAAGGTTATTCTGGCAAGATGGTTATTTACACATCCGGAATATCTGATTCTGGATGAGCCGACAAGAGGTATTGATGTCGGAACAAAGATTGATATACAGAAGCTGGTACTGGATCTGGCATCAGAGGGAATGAGCGTAACCTTTATTTCTTCCGAAACCGATGAAATGCTTCGTACCTGTTCAAGACTCATTGTTATGCGCGACCGCAGGGTGGTTGGTGAGCTTACAGGAAAGGATTTAACACAGGCAAAGATTATGAGTACAATAGCCGGAGGTGATACGGAATGATACAGAAAATATTTCGCAGACAAATCTTTATTCCCATAGCTGCATTATTGATTTTGGCTATTTTCAATTTAATTGCAGATCCTTCGTTCTATAAAATTACGTTGGGGTATAACAGTGCAGGAAATCCGGTATTGTCCGGATACCTGATCACCATTCTGGATTATGGTTCAGAGCTTGCGATCCTTGCTATTGGTATGACGCTTGTTACTGCGGCTTCCGGTGGACAGGATATCAGTGTGGGCGCAGCCATTGCAATCAGCGGCAGTGTGATCCTCCGGGTACTTTGCGGAAACAATTCAAGACCAGATACCTTACAGGCACCGATTATTGCAGCGTTCTTAGTAAGCTGTGTAGTAGCAATGCTTTTTGGAGCATTTAACGGAGCGCTGGTTGCGTATTTCAAAATCCAGCCCATGGTAGCGACTCTGATTCTGTATACCGCAGGTCGTTCTATTGCAGCCTGGATCAATAACAATGAGCTTCCGATTGTCAATGATGCCACCTTTGCAATATTTGGTGGTTTCATTCCGGGAATCCCGATCCCGACACCGTTCTTTATCGCAATGGCATGTATTATCGTGACCGCACTGGTTCTGAAATTTACAAACCTTGGACTTTATACACAGGCTGTCGGAATCAACGAAAGCTCATCCAGATTAAATGGTTTAAATCCGGCATTTATCAAGTTTCTGACCTTTGTCATCCTTGGATTGTGTGTCGCAGTAGCAGGACTCATTAAGGTAAGCCGTTTGTCCTCCATTAATTATTCGGTTATTGCCAAGGATATTGAAATGGATGCCATTCTGGCTGTAGCACTTGGTGGAAATGCGTTAGGTGGTGGAAAGTTCAATATGACCGCATCGATTCTTGGTGCTTTTGTTATTCAGTTCCTGACAACGACATTGTATAAGTTTAATGTTCAGTCCGATGCGCTTCCGGCCTATAAAGCGGTTGTCGTTATCCTGCTTGTTATTTTCAGTGCACCGGTTGTACGGGAAAAGCTGGGAGAATTCAGCAGACGCATCAAAGCAGGAAGTCTGAAAAAGGAGGTACAGTAATATGAAAACAAAAAAGAAAATGAAGCTGACAGATACGAATCTGCTGCTGTTTATTACCGTAGTTGTTTTCTTTGCGATGTATATCGGAGCCATTCTTTTTCAGGGAAAAGGATTTTTGAAGCCGCAGACCTTCTTTAATATTTTAAATGCCAATGCTTCTTTGATTATCATTTCCTGTGGCATGAGCCTTGTGATGATTACCGGTGGAATTGATATTTCGGTAGGTGGTGTGGCAGCTCTTGTAAGCATGTGCTGTGCCGTATATCTGGATTACCATGGCGGAAATGTATTCGGAGCCATTGTCATTTCCCTGTTAATCGGTCTTGCTTTTGGACTTGTTCAGGGTTATCTGGTAGCGTACCTCGATATTCAGCCGTTTATCGTTTCACTGGCGGGGATGTTTTTTGCCAGAGGTATGACAACAATTGTCAATACGAATCCGTTCAATGTGGCAAATGAGCAGTTCGTGGCTTTAAAGGAAACCAGAATTAAGATTCCCGGAATGGGATCGGTTAATAAGCTTGGAAATTATGTGGATGCTTACATTGAAATTGGTGTTGTCGTTGCACTGCTCATTGTCATTTTACTGTTCTGTGTCCTTCGATGGACAATATTTGGACGTAAATTCTATGCGGTTGGTGGAAGCAGCCAGAGCGCTTTAATGCTTGGTATTAATGTGAAACGCACAAAGTTCTATTCCCATCTGATCTGCAGCTTATTGGCAGGCATTGGCGGCTTTGTATACTTCATGCACGTAGGCTCCGGTTCCGCATCCCATGCAAGCGGTATGGAAATGAATGCAATTGCCTCCTCCATTATCGGTGGAACCATGCTGACCGGTGGTGTTGGTAATATTATCGGAACCTTCTTCGGTGTATTATCCTTAAGCACCATTCAGAATATTGTATCTTCTGCAGGACTGGATCAGGCATGGTGGACAGGAATCACCATTGCAGCAATGCTTTGTCTGTTCCTCGTGGTACAAAGTATTGTAATGTCCAGAAAGAAGAAGCTTTCCAAAGGTTAAAAGAAAAGATCTTGCAAATCCTTGATGAATACGTGAAAATGTATTTATCAAGGATAAGTTGCAGGTGATGATCGATGAATGTGAAGAAATCCGTTTTTATAATATTAATGACGATCTGTGTGGTGCTGTGTGCAGTCATTGCAGGGAAAAATATCCGGATGATGAATCATAAGAATGTCGAAGAGACAGAGGAAGAGAGCGATGATATTGTCATTGGTTTTTCCCAGCTTGGTGCAGAATCCGCATTCCGGAGTGCAAATACAACTTCCATGAAGGAAACCTTTACCGGGGAAAAAGGGTATCGGCTCTTTGTAGAAGACGGACAGCAGAAGCAGGAAAACCAGATTATGGCAATCCGTACCTTTATTCAGCAGGAGGTGGATTATATTGTACTGGCGCCCGTTACGGAGACAGGGTGGGACACAGTGCTGCAGGAGGCAAAGGATGCCGGAATTCCTGTGATTATCATAGACCGCCGTGTGAATGTACCGGATGAGTCCCTGTACACCTGCTGGGTAGGATCGGATTTCGGTCTTGAAGGCAAAAAGATGGCAGAATGGATTCATCAGTTTACGTTGAAAAGGGAGATCCCACCGGAGGAGGTGCGGATTGTTAATATTCAGGGAACCATCGGTGCAACGGCACAGATCGGAAGAACCCGGGGATTATATAAGGCCGCCGCGGATTATGGCTGGAATATTCTTGCGGAGGAAAGTGGTGAGTTTACCCAGGCGAAGGGCAAAGAAGTCATGCAGTCCTTTCTCGAAGAATACCCGGAACTGAATATAGTTTACTGTGAAAACGATAATGAAGCATTTGGTGCCATTGAGGCCATTAAGGAAGCCGGAAGAACGATAGGAACGGACATTCTGAATGGTGAAATTATGGTAGTTTCCTTTGACGGTGTCGATGAGAATGCATTAGCCTGTGTTGCAGATGGTGAAATTTCCTGTATTGCCGAATGCAATCCGCTGCATGGTCCGTGGGTGGAAGAAATTATCCGGATGATGGAAATGGGAAAAACACCACCGAAGTATACCTATGTGGATGAGAGAATGTATTCTAATGAGGAAATTGTTTCGTCAATCACGCTTAATGGTAGCAGTTACATGATCAGGCAGGTTAATTCGGAATTACTTGTGGAGCATGAAAATATGCAGTAAGCAGCTTTGGCTGCCATATAGGAAATAAATCAGAAGAACACAAAATATATCAACCTTGATATTCATTGATATGTTGAAAAATTAACGATTTTATGATACGATATGAAAATAACGAGAAAGTTGAAAAGATATAATTATGTTTTTTGGATCTTATAGAAAAATCTGCAAAATACTTAAGTGTGGCATAGATAACAAATTGATAATACGGAGGAAGAGCAATGGATAAAAAGAGAGTCAGTCAAATTAAAGAACAGTTTGATCTAGTTATACATAGTGATAAGACCGCTAAAATTGAGTTTTGGTATGCCCGTGAATTGATGCCCTTACTTGGTTATGAGCGTTGGGAAAACTTTGATAAAGCTATCTCTCGTGCAATGGATTCCTGTGAAACCAGTGGAATAGAAGTAGCGGATCATTTTCGTGAGGTCACGAAAATGATAACCGCTGGTAAAGGTGCGCAGCGATCGGTCAAGGATTATATGCTTACTCGTTATGCCTGTTATTTGATTGCCCAGAACGGAGATCCGAAAAAAGAAGAAATTGCATTTGCCCAGAGTTACTTTGCCATACAGACTCGAAAGCAGGAACTGATTGAGGAGCGCATTGCACTGATTGAGCGTACCGAAGCTCGTGGAAGACTGCGAGAATCGGAAAAGCGTCTTTCTCAGAATATCTATGAACGTGGTGTCGATGATGCCGGTTTTGGTCGTATTCGTTCCAAAGGAGATCAAGCTCTGTTTGGTGGACATACTACGATGGAAATGAAAGCGCATTTGGGTGTGAAGGATAATCGCCCTCTTGCAGATTTTCTTCCTACACTGACGATTGCAGCAAAGAATCTGGCAACAGAAATGACTAACTACAATGTAGAAGAAAAAGACTTACAAGGCGAACATGCTATCGCTGGTGAACACGTACAGAATAATCTTTCTGTGCGTGAAATGCTTGGTCAGCGTGGAATCAAGCCAGAAGAACTGCCTCCTTCCGAGGATATCAAAAAATTGGAGCGACGTGTAAAATCACAGGAAAAGAAGCTTGCAGCACAGGCCGGTAGATTGCCTGAAGTAATTTTGGATGGAGGCGCCGAAGCTGGCTCACAGGAAGGAGCTTTGTCTACAGTCTGAAATCCCACACATAAGTGTGGAATTTATCTCTTTATAGGAAAGACCGCCTGCGGCGCTCTCTTGAATAAAAATGGCCCGCGCAGA
>CAVERH010000069.1:0-13834 GCA_963618065.1 bacterium
AAGGTAATTTCCAGTCAGGGATATATGGTCACTGGAATTTAATTTTCCATCTGACTAGCCTCGTCAACTTTCACTTTCACCAATATTTCCCCTTTCATCCCTGTAATGAAACTTATTGCATCAGTGAAACTCAATACAGTCAACACAAAGAATTTCAAATTACACCTCAAAATCCTTCCGAAGCCTTTTCAAAAGCTTATTTTTTCTGTATATGGCTTGTTGCTGGGTCATTCCATATTTTTCTGCAACCGCCGTTTTTCCCCCATGCTTACATTGATAATAATCTATGAGAAAACGCTTGTCCTCAGGAGCAAGCGCATCCAGCAACTCCCGCAGTTGTTCCATCTCACACTGTTCCATAACATCCCGTTCAACATTCGTATTTGGATCCGGAATATCCAATGTTCCCTGATTTCGTTCCGTTTTAAATGTTATTCCATCAATTGAAATATATCCCCAACCGTATTTTTCTTTTGCTATTTTTCTTCTCTTAAGCCTCTTCTTCTCCGCATCAAACATTCTGCGGATCTCCTTAATCTTCTCCTCACTCAGTCCTGCCTCTTTGCATGCCAATTCGTACTCGTAAATCATTTCTTGTCCTTTCCCAAGCGGCAAGCCGGGAAAGGACTTTCTTTCAAGGTCGTACGAAGCATCTGATGCAGGCTAATGGCAGCACAAGCGGGGATCGTTTTTGTTGCAATACGCATGGCTTCGCACATTGTGCTCTCGCCATGCTGTAGACATTCGCATTTCCAGCCTGTCGGCTTTCATGCTCATGATCTTGCAGGACGCTAATGAGAAAAAGCGTTCGCAGCTTTGCTGTGACGCTTCTCTCATTGCTCCCTTTTTGCAACAAAAGCGCCGTAGAATCAAGTCATCATAAAAGGATAAAGTTATCCTCTTACGACAGACTCGCTTCGTACGGCGCTTGGTAGATTATCCGATCAATGACCGGCTCCGCTTGCTCGATTAAAAGTTCGTTGTTGTTCTGGTTCCTTATTCAGTTTTATCTTTTTGTGCGAAATGCAGATCCCATACATCCTGACAGGCCTTCCGCATATCTTTTCATACGCCGGAAGTATGCCGGGCTCAGAGCACCTGCAAACTTGCACTTGCCGCATCTGACATAAACCGGTTCGGTCTGTGTCAGCGGTACCTCCGTCACCTTAAACCCGCATACAGGGCATCTCATATCCCTGGAGCCTTTTTCTTCAGCTTCCTGAAATGATATGAGAATCTTCCTCTGCACTTCCGGGGATGGTGTCGGAAATCTTGGATTGAATTTCAGTGCCTCCATCGCTGCCATTACATCTCCACTCCCTTCATTATGTTCGCTTCGATATATTCATATACAGGATGGTAATCCAGCATCTGAAATTGTCTCAGTCGGATCATGAGTGCCGTGAAGGACACTCCGATCTGTGCTGCCATTTTATTTATTTTAGTCCGGTCCTTAGAAGCCAGTACACTGTCTCCATAAACCGGAAGCCTGTTTCCATTGTTAAAATCTCTGAGTGCTGTTTCCACGATAAAGTGCGGCATCAAAAGGGAGGCTGCAAGCTTATCTGCCTGGGTCTCAGCCATATTAAACTGCGCCTTCAGCTCCTCGCAGCTGTAGCTTTTCTCAGAATCGAATTCTCGCTGGTATTGTGGCGCCGGGTTGTGAATATCAAGAATATAATGTGCAACCTCATGCGCTATGGTAAAGCGGCGTTTCCCGCTCTCCCTGACTCTCCGAAGGTTCGTATCCACAACGATTGTTCCCAAAGGGAAAGTAAATGAAACAATCTGATTTCCACGTTTTACCTTCAGCGGTGTCATTCCGTTTGAGAGAAATCCGATCTTATCATAGTCATCCTCTGCAAACTCTTCATAAATAACTTTCAGTCCTAATGAATTAGCCAGTCCCTCTATGTCTACACACTTGGGAAGCATCTTCATTCCTGTTTTTCTAATATAGGTCATGACAAGCCCTTCTCCGAGTTCGTCAATCTCCCTGTTCGGAATACATTTTTTCAAGATGTGTCCACCTCCACTTTGGTCGGCTCGATGTACCATGATGAGCCTGACCGGTATATGTATTTTTCCGCACTACCGATTAATACCGTGTAGCGAATTCCTTCATATTCACCGTCAACTGCTTCGCTGACGTGGAGGGTTCTGGTGATCTTCCAGAAACGGCCGTCGGGCAGCTTTAATCCCAGCGGCAGAACAGTTCCATCTTCATAGCATTCACATCTGACAGCTACAAACATCCTGTCCATTTCATATCAATCTCCTTGCCTCATGTCTGCAGTCAAGGGCTGCAGCAATATCGACACAATCTTTAAAATCTACATCTCTTTGATGACATGACTTAAGACGCCCTGGCATACAAGTTCATTTACCAGGATCTTCTTATCTCCGTAGACAGCTTCATTCATGTATTCCAGAACTGCCTTATGGCTCTTCTTATCAATGCCGCCATAGCGCTTTAAGGTATTCTGCTGGTTTTCATCCAGAGCAACGATAATATCGCCAACCTTTGGATCAGCCCCCTTACGAATGACCAGGGTATCTCCTGCTTCAATACCGGCATCTTCCATGGAATCCCCCTTGGCCTTCAGGATGAAAAATGGTCCCTTGCCAAAGATTGCTGTAGGAAGCGCTGTGCGGTACAGAAGATTCTCCTCTTCCAGTGCCGGGCTACCACATGCAATGGATCCCACTGCATCTACAAGCTCATGATCCACCATAATCTTGTCCAGATCATCATAGGAAACCTGGCCATCCTGATACCGGATCATGCCTCTTTCATCCATAGCCACCAGATAGTTGTAGGCTGTACTCCGTACAACTCCTACTGCTTTGGCAATCTGGGTTGTGGAAGGCATGGCACCTGCATTCTGCAGGTAGTAATCACTGATATAATTCTGAATTCTGTCCATTAATTCCGGATCCTTATGCCTCATAAGAAATCCTCTCTTTCTAAGCTCGTTACTTGAGCAGATTGCTTTCGATAGATTCAATATAAACCATAATGATTCATAATGCAATACTTTTTTCGTCGAAAACAAGAAGGTGTCACATTGCAGTGACACCTTCGGCTGTTTTTATTAATTTTTCACTTTCTGATAGCATTCCCCGGCCATTCCGAACCTACATCCAGACCATTTTCAGTTAGCCAGGCATCTTCTACCGTGACCTGTTTTTCCTCTCCGGACTCATTTATCAGAGTGACAGATACTTTCGGACCTTCTCCCGGCAGACGTTCCTCACAGCCATAATCACCGTCAAAAATATGTTTTATCTTCCACATGGTAATAAACCCTTAAAACTTCACTACTTACACTACTTTTATCTGACAGGCCTTCATGGCTGACAGTGCTGTCTCATGAGACTCTGGCGTAACTCCAGCGCAGCACTTAGAATCTATAATAATCTGCACCTCAGGTAAAAACGCCTTGGTAAGCATAGCATTTGAAATCACACAGATGTCCGTACACAAACCTACAAATGTAATAGAGTTTATAGGCTCCTTTGCATTCTCATCTACAAGCAGCTGTCCCAGTTCCACCGAACCAAAGCTAGGCTTGTCAATAGCCTCGGTCTGTCGCAGCTCATCCAGTTCATGACGGATCTGCCAGCCCTCCGTTTCCTTGATACAATGAGGCACAGGCAGGTTTCTCCCCTCCTGAGTAGACAGATAATTATCCTGATGAGTATCTCTTGTAAAAAGTACCTTGCCGGTAAAATTTGTAATTTTATCTTTTACTAAAGGCACTATGCTGACAGCCTCCTTGGTACCCAGGGCTCCATCTATAAAATCATTTTGCATGTCTACGACTACTAATATGTCTTGCATGATTGCTGCTCCTTTAATCTTTAAATTTGTACTTACCTTTTCCGTGGCCAGATACCGGTTCAATGATATCTGCCTGCACTAGATTGGAAAGAAGCTTTGAAGCACCTGAACCTTTCAGCCCAAGAAGTTCCATAACTGCACTTCTTCCAAACACCTCATCAAAGCCAAACTTTTCAAAAATCCTATAAGCATGAGCTCTTGTTTTTACCGAGAAATCACTTCCTTTTTCGGAAAGTAAGCATTCAATATCCACTTTTGAGTTTTGAATGTCCACTTTTTCATTCCCAATGTCCACTTTTTCTCCATTCAAAAGCCCACTTATATGAAGCTTTCGATTGTGAAGCTCATTTTTCTCGTTCAAAAGTAGATTCCTGAGAAATACTTCAAGATACTCTGTTGTTTCATGAATACCTTTTTGCAGGTTCGTATAATTTGCGCGGACAAGTGCATTTCTAAAATACCACGCATTTTCAGCAAAAATATCATTCGTTGCGGAAAAACCAAGCGTCCTCAGATATTTAATAAAGAACACCGCTGTTGTTCTCGTATTGCCCTCACCGAAAATATGGATTTGCCATAATCCTGAAATAAACACTGCAAGATGATGAATAATTTCATCCATCGAGAGCCCTTTATAGCTAAATTCTCTCTCTTGTGAAAAATCATATTCAAGCGTTGCTCTCAATTCCGATGCGCTGCCATACATGACTGTTTCTCCATCAAGCACCCATTCTTTCTTTGTAATGTTGAAATCTCTGATCTTTCCAGCATGTTTATAAATGCCCTGAAACAGCTTACGATGAATAGAAATATATTCATTCGGTGAAAATGAAAACCCTGTTTCCGAAAGAATTTCCGCAATACGGGACGAAACCTTGTCCGCCTCTTCCGTACGTTCATTATCAGTATGATGCTCAGGCCTCTCTTCATAGTAGCTATCGATCAGGCTCTGTGCTTCTTTCATTGTGATTTTGCCTTCAATATTCTGAATGGCAGTATCAATCAAATATTTAGAGGTTCTAAGTCCGTCCACCGCCTGAAGTCCGATCGCTGTACTCCAGGCATAACCCTTCTGAACTTTATCCGGTTCAGACTCCCTCAAATATTCCTTAAACGGGTCTTTTTCCATATCCACACCCTCACTTCTTCGTTCTTTTAATCTTTGTCACCCGGAAAGCCATTATAAGTCATCGCATTCCATCTGGCATTTACGGCTTCCAGATCTTTTTTCTGCATAATCCGATTGCGGTCGCTCAGAATAGCCAGCATCTCATCTGCCACATCCTCCATTGGAAGTTTCTTATAATGCGACAGATAGCCGATCATCCTCTGGGCTGTCCAGTCTGTATTCAGATTAAGCGTTATCTGCTCACAGAACTCTGCCGGATAACCACGCCGCAGCATGATCTCGTAGAGTTCCATGCTCTTTGTTGTTCTTGGTTTCATAACTACCTCATTTTGCCAAATCAAGCCTCTTCCAACGCCTGTTTCAGCATTTCTCTATATTCATCCCTGACCTCTTCCGGGCCTTCGATCTTAATCTTGCCGCCTGATCCAAAGATCCACCTGTAAAATGTTGGCCCTGTACAAACTTTGGCCTTCACACGGAATTTATCTTCGCCAACACTCTTGGTACTGATGCCCATGCCAAATTTATCGACAATGGATTTCATGACCACGTTGTCACACAGAAGGCTGACCTCCACAGCCTCATCCGTGGTAAACATGCGGAAGGCCTCTGTGGTATATCGGCTTACATCATAAGTCTCTGGTTTCGATTCGACCGGCTGATCTGCCAGAATATCCGGCGTATTCATAATGCGATCCACACGGAAGGTGCGGACGCTTTCCCTCTCATCACAGTAGCCGGTCAGATAGTAATAATCCCCGTCCCAGATAAGATCAAAAGGACTCACCGTGTAGGGTTTGCCATCATTTTTCAAAACCTGTCTCTTCTTTCCATCCAGTTCAAAATAGAGGAAGGAAATCTTCACCCCGGCATTGATGGCTTCATTGATGGTATCCACGATGTAATAGCCTTTTTCATTGTCCGATTTTACCCGTCCGGAAATGTGCACCGTACGCTTCAGCTTCTCGGCATTGGTATTGCTGGTAAGAGACATGAGCTTCTCAATGAGAAGACGGCTCTTCTTCTCCGTAATAAACTTGGAGGATTGTACTGCGTCAATCAGGAGCTTTAGCTCCGGAATGGAAAAGGTTCTGTCTGCAAGGTAATATTCCCAGGCTCTGCGCCTCTGACCTACAATATCCAGACCCGCAGCTCTAAGAAGTGCGATATCTGAGGGCACTGTAGTGCGGTGCATGCTGATATTATGCATCTCTTTCATCTTGTCCATAATTTGCTTGCTGCTTAAAGGATGCTCCTCATCCGTCTGGGTAAGAAGCAGCTGATAAAGATAGAGAATGCGAAGACGGATATCATCCTTGGTAGTATTCAGCTCTACGATAGTCTTCTTCTCATTTTCCGGCTGTATGTCCGGATTCTTCGCCTCTTTCTCTGCCTGCTTTCTTTCCTGATCTGCCTTAATTACCTCGGCAATGGTCTCCGCAGCCAGTCTGGTGCCTGCTTCATTGGGATGACAGCCATCCTCGACATAAAGATCCTGAATCTCAGAAATCTCATAAAATTTCTCGCCAACATCCGCAATCAAAGCTCCCGTCTGATCTGCCGCTTCATGGTAAGAGGCATACATCTGCCGGAACATTTCATCATAATCCATGCCAAAAGACGCCAGCTGCTCGCTGCCTTTCTGATAAGCCCAGGTGGCATAGAGAATGGGCGTGGCACCGTTTGCGCGGATCCGATCACATAGAGCGGAAGCATTTTTCAGAAATTTCTCCTTGGATGTGATAGGTCCGTTGCTCATTTCCTGGAGAATGACATAATCCCATTTCTCGTTCTGTAGGGCAGCCTGGGTAAGCCCGCCCATCTTGGTGGCAGGATTAAGCTGCTCTGCCAGACGTGCCCCGCCACGGGTATGGCGAACTACTTCTGCTCCGGTTAGGTCTGCCAGAATGGAAGGCAGGTCATTTACAAAGATAAAGCTGTTGCCCAGCATTAATATGCGTAATTTGGTCATGGGATTCTCACCTCTTCCTGATTATTTTCGGATAAATATATCATCCTTATTCCGACTGGCAGATCAATACCTGCCTGCTGTCATAGCCATCTTTCTTAAAGTCTGAACACAATACATCCATTCTGGCAGGACTGATACAAAGAAGGTTCATTGGCTTTCCCTGATCCATCAGATTTTGCAATGCCTTCACCGGAATTCTCTTATATTCTGCATGAGAAATATAGGTCTCTGACATAGGCTCAATTAACTCCGCTATTCCCATCACCTGAACACTTTTCAGGGAGCCAAAGCCTGGATTTACATCAAAAACTGCCAGACTGACATTTTTATTTTTCTCTAAACCGATAAACTTCTCGCCGCCTTCTGTGAAAATCCAGAACTTTCCATCATGAAAGCTATATTCCAGAGGCGTGCAGCGGACATAATCCCCTGTTCCAGTTGCCAGGGCACAGACTGCACTCTTTGTCAGATATTCTTCTGTAAATTTCTTTAATTCATCAGCAGGCATTTCAACACGGTCTTTTTCCGTCCAGTATGTGGCTGCTGCTTTATATTCTTCTGTGGTCATCATTCAGTCCTCGCTTTTTATTTTCTTTCCGGGATCTTACGTTCTCAGGCTTTCACGCCTATGATTCGATTGATCTGCCTACTGGTGGCAATGGGATAAACATCCCTCATATACTCCATGATCTTTCTGGCAGACTCCTCCGGATCTTCCTTGTAGGCCGATGTCACATAATCATATCCCCATAAATGCTCCGGCGTGCAATAGACCGCAACCGGCCAGCCATAGAGCTCGCCCTTCTTGTTTTTCCGTTGTCTAAAATCCCGAACACACAGATAAGTCTCCATCTGAAGCCCGGCGATCACACCATCAAAGCCCTTCTCGCCCTGCTTTCCAAAGCCGCCTTTCTTCTTCAGCTTATTGGAATAATATTCCTCATCCTCCAGCTCTTCCATGTAAAGATCCATGATCTTCTTCTGTTTTACCGAAGCCTTGCCATCCTCCCAGAGAGCATCAAAATCATAGCCATCCCGCCTGAAGTTCACGAAATAGGGCAACCACTCCCTAGAAATAAATCCGGCCTTCTTATCGAAAAACTTGCCGTAGGCTACCTCTCCCCGTCTGGCAATGATCTCACGCCACTCCCAAGGATCACGCTCTGGATCCTCAGACCACCAGAATTCCGGCACCGTGCGCTCCTCCAGGGAAAATCCCGGAATATCATTTTTGAATAGGGGAAGAAATCCCACTTTGTTAATATATACAATTGCCTCATCTACCGTATGGATGCACTCCGGATCCTCCCAGGAAACACCGTACATGATCCAGGTGCCACTTTCGTTTGGCATGATATTCACCTTCTTGGTTATTTATATTGTTTCTTCTCTTACTGCATCATCGATTCTCTGATACAGTCTGTCCAACACAAGCTGAAACTGCTCCGACTTGCGTGGGAGAATGCCTTGTTCCTTGTAGAAAGAGCGGATTTCTTCATTAATCCAGATGTTGATCTTCTCTTTCTGTCCCTGTTTCAGATTGGAATATCGCTTGTCCATCTGAAGCAGGTGGCCATCTACCATTTTGTGATTTTTTCTGGACAAGCTTTCTCCCACCTTTCTCTATCCAATAGCGTTCCCTTTAATTTATCCCACCAGATAAATATTCTCCCGGTCAAAACAGATCTGCTTTGTATGATTGAAAATACCGATCATATCCTGCATCTTCTCTGTCAACATACCAGTCTGAGGATTGCCCAGTGTAGCAAAATCATGCACAGCTTTTGATTTTTGATAAGTAGCTTTTTTCTCTAATTTCTTTCCATTGTCCTGAAGAAATTCATCAACTGGACCATTCTTTACAACCGGGATTGCACCAATCAGATTTCCCATCTTCTTTCCGGCCGTGCCTATTCCGCCAAGAAGATTAGCATCAATAGCGCCGCTTCCCAGTTTTTCCAGATATCTGGAGGAATCATCGAAAACAAGCCTGTATTCTGCGGCATATTTTTCTATCTCTGCCTTAATTCCGGTAACATATTCTTCTTTAAAATTGCCGCTGAGCACAATTTCTAACAAAGAAGCCAATGAATAGGTGTACAAAGACAGACGATAATATTCGAATTTCTTTTTCAAATCAGCTGTAATGCTGTTCACTTTATTCTGATCTATAAGGAGCTGTTTTTTTGACATTACGGCTTTCGTATTCTTCTGGTAGCTGTTCATATGTTTCAGTGCCGTCCGTTTGATATCGATCACAAGCTTGTGGTTGCTTGCCACAAAATGTTCATTATCCCAGTTCGACTTATAATTTCGAATAAGATTAGTTAGCATCTGGACATCCGCTTCAATCTCTGATTCCTTCTCAATCTCCAGAAAAGAAAGAATCTGCTTCTGCATCTCTTCGATATCTCCCAGCTTTTTCTCAATGGAATATAATGCAACTGCAATCATCATCGTTGCCGGATCCACCGGTATGGTCGTTGTGGTTGAAGCAGACAAAGGACCTGCCGTCTGGAGCTTGGCAAACTTAGACTTTCCTTCCGCAGTCTTAAAAGCACCCCAGAAATTCCCATCCTTTGCCAGCTTTAATGTATCTCCCACAGATTCATTTGCCAGCATATATAATCCCTGAGTGTTGACCGTCATAGTCTCTGTCACCGTTCGAAGTGCCGGAGATAAAGAAGCCGCGCTTCCACCCAGAGCCGCTAATGATGCAATCGGAATGCTTCTAACCTGTTTATCAGATGCGACAGAACGTATATCTGTCAGCATGTTTTCCATTGTTTCGAGCAAGTTCTTGTTACCCTGGTCAGCTGCCACGCTACCTTTTTCCTGTTTTATTAGCTCTGCCATATCTTTCTCTCTCCCTCAGACAAGCATGGTAATATCTAAATCACGATGCATGGTAATCTCCGGTTTTAAAATCTGTTTCCACACTTCGGGCAGTACTCAAAATCCTCCAAAGTCTCATATCCGCAACGTGAGCAGTGTTTTCTATAGCTATGCCCACCCTGATTCACTCGTGATAAATGCTCTGGTCGGATTTCAATCTGCTCGCCTCTGGCAATTGCCTTGCCTATCTCCGGATTCAGCTTATATACTGTTCCACAGCAGCTTGTCTGCACATAATAATGCTTATTCCATTTAAAACACGGTATAAAGAAAAGGGACAGGACCGTATAAGTCATGAATACATTGTATCTGCCGTAACGGCCACATATATTACAAATGATGGTTTGAGCAAAATCCAAGTCATTTCTGCCATCTGTAATTCCCATCATGAAAAACATGTCCTTCACTCCCTTCAAAAAAATCATGCAATAGTTACTGCATTATCTTTTACCTCATTAATCACCGCCAAAATATCCGATCTTGTCTTTGCATCAAAAAGCTTAATAAAGCTTAACGGCTTATCGAATGGTGGTTTCTGCAAATCTGCCGCACTCTCCATATATCCATTCTGCTCGATGTGATTAATGATCTTATTCACAAATGATATTTGTCTCTGATTCAATGACTGGTCATTGATGAATTTCGAGAACGCCTGCATAGCTGCCTCATGATCCAGTTTTGCAATCTTGCGGACCAATAAGCCAAATGGTGTATCTCCGAACTCTCTCTGATAATCTTCCTTACTTCCCAGTTCACTGGTCAAAACTCGCTCAAGTTCTTTGTAATCCCCTTCAGAAAGCTTAATGTTATGTGTAAGCTTATGAATAGCTAACGTATTACCATGTTCACCAATATACCGGTTTACCTTATCGCGATAATCTTCAAAGTCATACGCTGGATCCAGCTCTTCACCTTCCATTTGATTTATAATCGGATCTGTAAGTCTGGTAATGATCGGCTTCTTGCCCGGCACACGGTCGAGGAACTTCATCAACTCACGCAGCTCTGCACGAACTTTCTCGAAAAGAAGGACATCATTTGCTGTCCAGAATTCATCTGTGTTGATTTCCTTGATGATTGGCAGTTTCTCTTTTACCTGCGGAATACTTACCTTCCTCTCCAGCAAGGTAGCAATATCGCAAAGTTGTTTTTTGGCAGGTTTGAAAGCAGGCATCTGCTCCATAGAAGCCAGCATCAGCCCATACATAAAGTTATCAAACCGCTTCGCTAATTCATCTGTGTCATCCAATTTAACAATCGGAGCGATGTGCTGCAAAAGCTCTCCCTTATCACCTTCACTTACAGATTCAAATACAGATTCATTCTTATATTTTTCTACATACTGCAATTTCAGCTTTACTGAAATAAGCTCCGTATTAAGAGCTACCACCTGTGAGTGACAAGTCTTTACCAGCTCATTTCTCCAGCCTTGATAATCTTCTCCAGCATAAGCTGACTCTTGCAAAAGAGAAATGATTTTTATCTGCTTGCCAAAGATATTCTCACTGAGCGTCTTAGTTTCTCTCGATTCAAAGCCTTCTTTGTGCTCGCGAAAATATTCAAAATTCCCGCAGTAATCAAAGATCAGAAAGCGCTTCTTGTCGGTGTATTCTCCATCTACCTGATCCAGGCAGGTGAGTCCTTTGCAAAGGCGCGTACCTCTACCAATCATCTGCCAGAACTTAGCCTTTGATCTTACCTTTTTAAAGAAGACAAGATTCACACACTGAGGAACATCAATACCGGTGTCCATCATATCTACCGATACAGCGATGTATGGAGGCTTGTCCTCAATCTTGAAATCATCAATAATCGTCTGGGCATAAGTATCATCACATATAACTCGCTGAGCAAAGGTACCTTTATATTGCGGATAGAGTTTATTAAAGCGTTCCAATATAAATTCAGCATGGCGCTTATTCTGAGCAAAAATAATGGTTTTGCCAATACGGTCTCCGCCCGCTACGCGAATTCCACGATCCATCAGATCCTGAAGCACTGTATCCACAGTCACTTCGTTGAAGATAAATTTATTCATTGCAGCCGATGGAATAAATGCCGGAAGTAATCCATCCTCTGCAAAGTCGTCCTCATAACGCTCTTTATCTTCCGGAGACAAGTCATCATAGGTAATTCCTTCATCCAGGAACTTTGTCTTCACCTCATAATTGTAGTAGGGAACCAGCACATGATCCTGATAAACAGCTGTCTCATAATCATAGGCATAAGTCGGCACACCATGTTCCATTTCAAAGAAATCATAAGTATTACGATCTACATCTGTTTTTGGTGTAGCTGTTAGACCGACCATGATAGCATCAAAATACTCAAAAATAGCTCTATATTTTTTAAAGATACTTCTATGGCTTTCATCAATGATAATCAAATCAAAATGGGCCGGAGTAAACAGTCGGACTCCATCTTTGCTCTTCGTATCATCAATGGCATTTAATATTGTCGGATAGGTTGAGAATACAATTCTGGCATTCCGGTCATCCTTGTTTGTGCAGAGATTGCACAAAGACATATCAGGCAGATAATTCTTAAAGTCATCCTTTGCCTGTTTTACCAGGGCTGTACGATCTGCCAAAAAGAGAATATTCGTCACATACTTGCCCCTGCTAAGTACATCTGTCAAACTTGAGGCCGTTCTTGTTTTACCGGTTCCTGTCGCCATAACAAGAAGATGCTTTCTAAATCCAAGCTCTACCTGCTCACATACCGCACGAATAGCTTCCTTCTGATAATATCGATCTGTGATCCTGTCATCAATTTCAATGGTCATCAGATCCATTCTCTCAGATCGGCGATTCATAAGCTTCTGCAGATCATCCTTGCTGAAAATACCGCTAACTGGTCTCTGTGGTGCAGAAAGATCATCCCAGAAATAAGTCTCGAATCCATTTGTAGTAAACATCATCGGTCTACGGCCAAATTTACGTTCAAGACAATCTGCATACAGTACAGCCTGCTTACGGCCTATATTCGGATCCTTGCTGGAGCGTTTTGCTTCTACTACAGCCAAAGGCATACCGTCCTTGCCAAAAAGAACATAATCGCAATAGCCCAGCTGGCCAACCACACCAGCCATGCCTTCCACTTCATATTCTTCCTGGACATCTGCATCCACGCCGGTAAACTTCCAACCCATCTGTTTCATGTCCACATCAATGTAGATCTTACGAGTTTTAAATTCTGACAGATCCTCTGACTTAAAGCTGCGATCCTGCTGATGCTGCTCTTTCTCAGCAGTATATTGCTCGGACATCTGTTCAATCTTCTTACGAAGTGCTTCTATCTCTGCATCTTTTTCACCAAGCAAGCTTTCCTGCTCTTTAATTTTCTTTGTATCTACAACAACCTGTTCTGTTGGAATGATGGCTTCATCAAATTTACGCTCTTCATAATTTGGACCGTAGCAATAATCCACCCATTCGATGAATTCGAAAAGGCCTTGCAGAGACGCGAGGGCATCACTCTTTTGCACACTCTTTTCTGTATGTACAGCCAGATTTCCAAGCTTGATGATAAAAGGCAGCTTGCCCCATGTATTGTAGTCAACCGCAAAACGGAAAGATGGCTCATGTATCAAAGATTGCAGATTATCCTTATATGGCATCTGCATCGTAGTGTCGGCAGAATATACCCACTTCACTGCTAATTCCAGTGCTTTTCTGCATCCTACAGCACACATAGCAGGTGCGGATGTATAAACCCTTTCTGCCTCAATGGCTGCCGGAGCGAATAATGCATATTCTTTTGTGTTTTTCAAAAAATTAAAATTCGACATAACATTCACTCCTGTTCTTATATACTTGCTACACTTTGTAATAATCTTCTTGATTTACATCTGCAATATTTTGATTTGTCGACCTGAGCTACGAAGGCGGCGAACTGCTGCTGGAGCTTGATAGGCGGAATAGGAACAACTAACTCCAATATGTCTTTATTGGAGATATTAGCTTGTCTAATACCTCGGCTAATGCCTGTGAGC
>CAVERH010000070.1:0-13751 GCA_963618065.1 bacterium
GACAGTAACCTTCAAGATTGAGGCAAAAAATATAGAGAAGAGATAGAAAAGACAGCGTACATATTCAGAAAATCAAGAGGCAGATGGGATTACTCATCTGTCTTTTGATTTTGGAGGAGAGAGTATAGCTAATGTATATTGAATCTGTTACAATATAAAATACAATCGAAGCTATAAGAAAGAGACAGGATGAGCGATAAATATGCTATGGGAATAGTGACCTATACGGCAGGATCCGGAAAGGACACCCGGTTAATGCTCTATGCAGTGGATAAAACAGATGGCATGTATCTGGCTATTGATGAGATAAGGATTTATGAAGTACGTTGATGTTTTTATATGATCCGATATGTACAATGAATTGCATGAATCATAATAGAATATGGACGAAAGGCAGAGAGCTTATCTTATTTTTATTGCAAGTGTGGTGCCGGATAGGTATAATTAGTATATTGCGTGATGATAAAATCAGGATGATAAATGCACATAAGGTAAATGATAGAGGGGAATCATGAACTGTGGTACCTAAGAAGATTTGGAAACAAACGGAAAATAAAAGAAGTGATGAAAATAGGGAAAAGAAGGCAGGCCTGAAACGATCAGGTCTGCTTTTTGGCGTTATGTTGCTGCTTTTTGCTGCCGGAGTGACATTAAACGGCTGTGGAGCAGCAAAGGTGGCAGAGGTTGTTAATCTACAGACAGATTACCGTGTGAATCCTGTTGGAATCGATGATCCGGTACCAGTGTTCAGCTGGCAGATGAGTTCAGACCAGAACGATAAAAGTCAGTCAGCATACAGGATTATGGTATGGGAACATGGTATAGAAGATGAAGAAATTACCAACAAATCTCGAGAGATCAGTAATTATGTCTGGGATTCGGGAAAGGTGGAAAGTGATCTTTCTGTCTCAATTCCTTATGAAGGAGAAGCGCTCAGGCCGCAGACGAGATATGACTGGACGGTAGAGGTCTGGGATGAGGATGATAAATTGTGCAGTACATCCGGTGAAGCTGCATATTTTGAGACGGGACTGTTGGGAGGATTTCCGGAGGAAGCACATTGGATTTCTGTTCAGGATACTTTTGTTGATGAGAATTCAGACTTGCAATCAATCAATACAATAGTGGCGATAGATACAATGGATAATGTGGATGGTAATATGGAAGTAGATGCTGATCAACTATATTCTGAAGTTTCTACTTATTCGATTCAATATACAATGGAAGTGCAGAATACATCTGCCTGTTTTGTTTTTGGTGCCGAGAATGGACGATATGGTTCTATGACTCTTTGTGAGATCCGGAACCAGGATGAGGAAACGGTATTTACAGTCAAGGATATGGCAGAGCTTAATTCGAATACGGAATTTCCTTCGGCTTATGTAGATACTGCAGCAAATGGAGTTTATCAGGTGAATTTGCAGATAAAGGATCAGCAGATGGAGGTTTCAATTAATGGCAGTGTCATTGGAGAGTTCCCGATTCCGAGTACCTCACCGGGAGCCATTGGTTATTACAAGAGCCGTGGTATCCAATATGCCTATCTGGATGATATTATAGTAAAGGATGAACTGGGAAATATTTGTTATGAGGAAGATTTTGAACAGAAAACTACCATGTTTGCGCCTGATCAGGTTGTAGTTGAAAATGGCCGCTGCAAGGCAGGTGCGGGATTGCTGCTGTCTGGGGAGCTGGAAGATCCGGCTCCGGTCTTTAATAAAGCATTTGAACTGGAAGAGAAGGAAATCGATCATGCGAGACTCTACCTGACGGCATTGGGAAGCTATGAGGTTTCGCTTGATGGACAGGCAGTTACGGACAACTTTATGGATCCCGGGAAGCTGGCATATAATCAATATTTGTCCTATATGACCTATGATGTGACAGAGATTTTGGCTGGCAATGCATTTCATGTCTGGAGCATGACCTTATTTCACGGGTGGTACGACCGGGGCGTTGGATATCCGGAAATTTACAGCCCATGGGGAGAGAAAAATGCACTTCGGGGAGCACTTGTTGTGACCTATCAGGATGGATCACAACAGATCATTGGAACCGATGAGGAATTTCAAGTCACATTGGATGGCCCGATTCGTGAAAATGATGTCTATCAGGGAGAATTTTATGATGCTTCAAGAGTTATTGATTATAGCAATGGTGAAGGTACAGATGATAGTGGGGAATTCATTGCAAAATACAGCTATAGGGAAGAAGGCATCAGGTGGCAGCCGGTGGCCATAGATGATGTGGATTCCCGATATGAAGAGATTCTCTATATTGGTAAAGCCAATGAAGCAATCCGGTGTGTGCAGGAATTAACGCCAATATCGGTATCCGAGCCGGTAAGCGGTACCTATGTATATGATTTTGGGCAGAATTTTGCCGGTGTATGCCGGATTAAAATGAATGCGGGTGAAGGGGATCTGGTTACGCTTCGTTATGGAGAAGCATTAAATACGGAGAAGCTTGGCAATAAAGATGATGTGGTTGGTACAATATGGACAGAAAATCTATTGACTGCGGATGCGGCAGATTATTATCTGGCAGTGGAGGGAGAACAGACTTACCAGCCGGTATCGGTGTATCATGGATTCCGGTATTTACAGATTACGGGGCTGAACGAGGCTCCTTCGGTAGAAGATGTAACGGGTATCGTATTGTCTTCGGATCTGACTCCGACCGGGGAATTCGAGTGTTCGGATGAGCTGGTGAATCAGTACTGGAGTAATGCAGTATGGAGTCAGAGGAGTAATTTCATGGATAATCCGACTGACTGTGCGCAGCGTGATGAGCGTCATGGCTGGGCAGGAGATGCACAGATTTTTTCAGGGATGGCATGCTATAATAGTGAAACGGATGATTTTTATAGAAAATATTTAACAGAGTTATGCGATCTTCAAAGTGAAGACGGGGCATTCCCGGACATGGCACCCAGAAATTTTGGAACGGGCTGGTCCGGACAGGGAGGAGCCGGTGGCAATAACTGCTGGGGAGATGCGGCGATTGTGATTGCATGGAGACTTTATACTCGGTATGGAGATATCAACGTCCTTGAGGAGCATTATGAAGCACTGTGCAAATGGGTGGATTATCTGGAAGAACATTCAGAGAATGGACTTCGGACAGAGGAAATGGGATATGGAGATCATTTGTCAGTAGAAAGTACACCTAAAGGACTTACAGATACTGCCTGGAGTGCATATTCCGCAGAACTGTTGTCTAAGATATCCACAATACTGGGAAAAGAGCAGGAGGCGATCCACTATAATCAACTGTTTGAACAGTTCCGGGATGCATGGCTTAAGGAATATGTATCCGAAGATGGAGTGATTGAGTGCTATTCCCAGACCGCGTATGCTTTGGGGCTGGAATTTCAGCTGTTCCCAGAGAATATGCGACAGACAGCCGCCGAATGTCTGCTGAACAATGTGACATTTAATCAGTATGAATTTCATGCGGGATATGCAGGACTTTCCTATCTGTTACCGGCATTAAGTGAAGCCGGATATTCGGATGTGGCATATGAGATATTATGTAATACCGGAGAACGATCTTTACTTTATCCGGTGACACAGGGCGCAACAACGACACCGGAATATTTATCCGCTTATCGGGAAATAGATGGAGAACTGCTGCTTGATGGTTCGTTAAATCATTATGCCTATGGTGCTCCGGCTGAATGGCTTTATACTCATGTGTTGGGGATTCAGAGCGACGAAGAACATCCGGGCTTTAAACACTTTTATATTAAACCGGAAGTGACCGGAAAATGGGCTTATGCGAGGGGAGCCTATGAGAGTATGTATGGCAGGATAGAGGTTTCCTGGGAACAGAAGGAAGACGGGTATGAATATCATATTGTGATTCCGGCAAATACGACTGCTACGGTGGAGCTTGCGGGCATGGAACGTATGGAACTGGGATCGGGGACATATAATTTTGCAGATTAATATAATATAATGAAACAAAAGAAGGGACTAAAAACAGCATGAAAGAAAACAAAAAAACATTCCTTTTCTGGGGAGGGGTAATAGTATCATTTATATGGATGTGTATATTATGCTTTTATCATCTTGGCGAATCCGGAGTAGCCAATTGGGATGAAGCCCGTCATATCATTAACGCATATGAAATGTATCAGACGAAAGAATGGTGGATTACAACATATCGTTATGGGGTAGATTACTTTAACTATAAGCCGCCATTCAGTACATGGATGATTATTTTGAATGCCCAATTATTTGGATGGAGTTATTTTTCGGTGAGGCTATATTCTGCAGGCTGCATGGCAGTGGTATTCCTGATTGCAGTAATATGGACAAATAAAATATCAGGGCACAAAGCGGCTTTAATTACAGCAGTCTTGTTAACAACAGGAGTGGATGTGATTTTCTTTCATATGTCGCGAAGTGCGGATGCAGATGCATTATATATTTTAATGATGGCAGCAGCATTTTTATGTTTGTATTATACGGAGAAGAAGCCATGGCTATTGGCAGGAGTTACGTTTTTTCTTGCCATGGCATTTATGGCAAAGTGTTTACACATGGCGCTGGGAGTGCTTATTTTGCTTGCATATCTGCCAAGAATTTATAAGAAATTAAAGTTTAGACATTATCTGACTGCGGCAATAACAGGTATATTACCTGTAACAATCTGGGGGGTGATTCGTTATCTCTTTGATGGCTGGGTATTTATCAGGGGAATGCTTGGAATGGAAGTGGTAGACCGGATTGAGAGTTCAAAGGATTATCTGGGATATGTTACTTATATTTTATCAAAACCGTGGATTGATTTGGCATTGCTGGCAGTTATTATTGTCCTGGTGATGAAGAAAAGAGAACCCAATAATCAGGGAAACAGGAAAAGCTTTCGGATGAAATTGCAGGGAATCGTCAATCATCCTCTCTATCTGTTTGGACTTTGGATGATAGTTCCGCTGGTGCTTTACAGTGCATCCGGAGCATTTATGGAATGGTATAGTTATATTAGCTTTGTGCCATTTTGTATTCTTGTGGGAGCAATTGTTGGTAAGGCATCCTTTGGCGGCTTGAAAAAATGGGGAAATGTATTGGCATTGCTGCTGATCAGCGTAAGTGTAGGTACAGCAGTGTATATGGAAGTTAATAAGTTAAATACGCTTTCTTATGTGAATAATGTGGATCTGCGTCAGGATCTTAAGGATTTAGTAGATCGCAATCCTGAGCTTACAGGAAGAAAAATGTATATTGAAAATAGCCGTAATGAATATAAAGAGCAAGGTGTCTGGGAACAGAATAATATAGTGGATGCTTATCTTGCCGGTAATTTCATTCCGGTTGATGGGGGAGTATCCTTATTTCTTGAAGATGAAGATGATACTGTTCTGCTGGTGTTATCCAAAAGCCTTATGGAGCCTTATTATGATAGTATTGCCGGGCATGTAATTTTAGTAGATGGGAATGACTATTTGATTTTTTGTAAGCAGACATATTCTTAAATATGAATTTGAATTGATAAAGAAGGAAATTAATAAGAAGCCTGATGAAATTTATAATTCCATCAGGCTTTCGTATTCCTTCTGCCGCTTGGGAGAAGTTTCAGCGGCTTTAAAATCCGGATTATTATATTCCGGAGATAATTCTTCGGGAAGAATCATTCCGGGATGGAAAAGCAGTTCCAAGGTATCCGGATCCTGTCCGTATTTCCGGAACTTATCCATCAACTTGTTGATCCGGTCAGCATCCATGGAACCGCCCATAATTAATCCCCATAAATAATAGTTCCCTCTCATGGGGATAATTGGGTGTCTCTTTGTATACAAGGTACAATATTGAATAATGATGTTTTTAATCAGATTTACCGGTGGATAGGTATGGTATAAAGCCGGAGTGCTTAAATAAGGTGCTAAGGGCTCCTGGGAAATCCGGATATACTGTACCGGATAATGATTCCAAAGAACTACATCACGCAGGGCATCCCAGACAACCGGAATCATATGGGAATGCTGGTGACTGTCGAGACACAGCACATAATTCGAAGGCATGGCATGGTACAGCTTTTGGATCTGTGCCTGAATCTCCGTGGAAAGCTGTTTGCGTAGCTGGTTCCTCACAGAGGTATAGGAGCTTTTGAAGAAATACATCCAGCTGCACTTAAAATATCCGTTTTCATCAACGAGAAGTGGAATTTCTACAGGATCCGCACAGCAGTGTCCTTCGAAAAAATTGAGATGTAATGCAACCGTCAGTGCCGGACGCTCTTTCATTACAGGAAGAAGCAAATCCATACAGTCTGCAAAGCAGCTCATATTGGGAATGACACTGATTCCGGATAATTTTCCCTGCCGGACAAGGGTTAATATTTCTTTGGATGCATTTATTGAAATGCCATAATCATCGGCATGATATACAATCATGATGTTGCTCCTTTTCTTCTTAGTATCCGCAGCGTCTGCTGATCAGATATCTTGGCCGAGCCTTAATCTCTTCATAAATTCTCGAAATGTAATGTCCGATAATACCGAGGCTGATCATCAGAATACTTCCAATCCAGCAAAGCAGAATAATAACGGTAGTGAAACCTTCTACTGCAGTTCCGGAAAAGTACCGGAACAATGCCTCGATCGTAAAGCCGAAAGCCGGGATAAACATAAACCAGCCTAAAATGGTAACTACCTGCATCGGTGCACCGGAAAAGGAGGTGATGTTACGGAGAGCATATTTTACCAGACTCCAGAAAGACCATTTAGAGGTGCCGATTTCACGCTCCTGTACTTCGAAAGGGATCTGGATCGTTTTAAATCCAACCCAGGAAGATAGGGCACGGAAGAATGGAGTCCGCTCCGGCATCAGGAGGAGTGCATCAATTGCTTTCCGGTCCAGAAGCTTAAAGTCGGAAGCATTTTTCATATCGATTTTCGTAAGCCGGCTGATAATTCCATAAAATCCATTGGCACACATACGATGAAAAACGCCTTCCTTGCCGCGATTGGATTTTACAGCTTCTACTACTTCATATCCGTTCTTCCATAATTCGTACATCTGGGGGAGAAGCGTGGGAGGATGCTGTAAATCACAGTCCATAATGACTGCACATTCTCCGGCAGCAGCTTCGAGCCCTGCAAAAATTGCTGCTTCTTTTCCAAAGTTACGGGAAAAGGAAAGCCCCTTGACATTAGACTTCGTCTGTGCAAGCCCGACAATATTTACATAGGTATTATCCACAGAACCATCGTCTACGAAGATGATTTCAAAATCAATTTTGGCCTGATTTAAAATCCCTTCGATGGTATCATAGGTGCGAAAAATGTTATCCTGTTCATTGTAGGATGGAATCACTAGAGAAATCATATCCGGAATCACTTTCTGTTGGTCATTACATATCAATTATCTTTAGGTTTCATTATAGTGGTTTATTTGTAAAACTGCAATCGGATATTGCTAATAATGCTGTTACTAGCATTTAGTAACAGTTCAGTAATAAAATGCATGGTAAATTAGTAATGTATGTGTTATAGTATAGGGGCTGAGGAAGATCAGGTGTGAACGCTCAGCATAGCAGATGGATTATACGAAGGGAATCAATAGCATGGAGCATCAGGTATCGGAGAAGCAGGCATTTATTTTTACCAGGGACGGATTTTATCCGGATTACGCAGAAGGGCAGGCAACGCAGGATTCCATGGAGCTGCTTTATTACATAAGTCTTATGGAGAATCCGGCACGACTTACCGTGTCCGGTTATTTTCTGTATTTGGTTTCTGCGGCTTTCTTCAAGGAATTAACGGAGATCCCGGAACTTGAAATGGTGCGGGATGAGGTTGAGGTAAAGCTGTCAGAAGACAGAATGGCAGAGCTGCTGGCTGCAACACCCTATGTCATCGGAGCTGAGCATATAAATAAAAACTGGCTGAATAAGCAGTTCTCCGGGCTTTTACAGATTTATCGGAGAGAGATTAAGGCATATTCCGGCACGGTTGCAATGTATCTGGAAGAACGAAACCAGAATCTGCATGTACCGGAGAGAATTTTTTTACATCTGGTTGAAAACAAAGATGATGATTATCCATTTGCATTTCTTGCAACCTACGCGTCCCGTCAGGAAGACGGAAGTATCCGGCATATGCCTTTGCAGTATGCGTTAACCGAATACCGGTCGGATAAAGAAAAGCTGTTAGCCCTGCTCTCGGGACTGAACCGTGCAGCAGAGGTATCACCGGTGATTGCGGAATTTATGGAAAGCGGAGAGATGTTCCATCCGCTGCGCCTTACCTCGAAGGAAGCGTTTTCCTTTTTAAAGGATATTGAGAAGATTGAACAGGTGGGAATTTTGTGCCGTATTCCGAATTGGTGGAGAAAGCGGAATTCCATGCTGTCGGTACAGGTACAGCTTGGAGAAGAAAGACCGGCGCTGCTTGGCTTTGATGCACTGGTTTCCCTGCAGCCGTCCCTGACGGTAAACGGAGTCAGCCTGACACAGCAGGATATTCAGGATTTATTGAACCAGACGGAGGGACTTGCTCTCTTAAAGGGAAAATGGATAGAGGTAAATCATGAAAAGCTGAAAAAACTGTTGGAGGCTATGGAAGGGATTCCGGAGAATTTATCCTTCCGCGAAGCAATGCAGCTGGAAATGGGAAATAACCGGATTCTGCCTGATGTTGGTGCCATTGTAACGAATGGGGAATGGCTGTCCGGAATGCTGACGAATCTCAAAAATCCGGGAAGAATACGTGCCGTTCCGGTACCAAAGAGCCTGCATGCATCATTAAGACCATACCAGAAGGATGGATACAACTGGTTAAGATATATGAATAAACTGAATTTCGGAGCCTGCCTTGCGGATGACATGGGACTTGGCAAGACGCTGCAGGTTCTCACGTTTCTTGAGAGGATGCGGAAGGATACGCCCAAAGCAAGAGTTTTGCTGATTGTTCCGGCATCGCTGATCGGGAACTGGCAGAAAGAGAAAGACAAATTTGCACCGGATATGACCATGCATGTGCTGTATGGAAAAACTTCTGCAAGTCTTTCAGAAGAACTCATGGAGGAAAAGGCGTTTCTTACCATAACAACCTATGGAATGGCGGCCAAAGTGGAAAGCCTTAAGGATGTGGAGTGGGGCTGTCTCATTCTGGATGAGGCGCAGGCGATTAAGAATCCGACTACAAAGCAGACCAGAGAAATCAAGAAAATAAAAGCAGCAATGCGGATTGCCATGACAGGTACGCCGATTGAAAATGACCTGACCAATCTGTGGTCTCTGTTTGACTTTTTAAATCATGGATTACTTGGTTCGTCCAAAGAATTTCATGAGTATTGTAAGGGATTAGAGAGTAATCCACAGGGATATGCCAGACTTAAGGCGATTGTCCAGCCTTTCATGCTGCGTAGAGTGAAGACAGACAAGCAGATCATTTCTGATCTTCCGGAAAAGATAGAAATGACGGATTATGTGGCTCTGTCGAAGCGGCAGACCGTGTTATACCGGAAGGCGGTTGCAGATATGGAGCAGAAGGTCATGGAATCGGAGGGGATTGAGAGAAGAGGAATTGTACTTGCTACCATTACGAAGCTGAAGCAGATCTGTAATCATCCGGCGCAGTATCTTGGACAGGAGGACTATGCCGCAGCAGATAGTGGGAAGTTTGAGGTGCTGAGGGAACTGTGTGAGACTATTTACGAAAAAAGAGAAAGGGTAATTGTATTTACCCAGTTTAAAGAAATCACAGAGTATCTTGCCAACTATCTAACCGGTATTTTTCATGCAAAGGGCTATATCATTCATGGCGGAACCCCGGTAAAACGTCGTGCAGAAATTGTAGAAGCCTTTCAGGGGGAACGTTATGTCCCGTTCGTTGTGCTTTCTGTTAAGGCGGCAGGCACAGGGCTTAATCTTACCAGGGCAAATCATGTGATTCATTTCGACCGCTGGTGGAATCCGGCAGTAGAGAATCAGGCGACTGACCGTGCGTTCCGGATCGGTCAGACGAAGGATGTTATGGTACATAAGCTGGTCAGTCAGGGGACAATTGAGGAAAAAATTGATCAGATGATTCATTCCAAGAAAGAATTGGCGGAAAATGTCATCGGCTCCGGAAGCGAAAAATGGATTACAGAGCTTTCCAATGAAGAATTGTTCTCGTTATTAAGACTGGAAAGCAGATAGAGGTGACAGATGAAAAATTATTGGGATGATGGTGAATTATACAGTCAGCCGAGCGAGAGCCTGCTGAAAAGAAATGCCAGTGACAGTCTGAAAAAACAGAAAATGAAGGGGAAAATGATGCATCCCATTCTTATCAGCGGGAGGAAAATTGCAAGAAGCTGGTGGGGCAATGCATGGTGCGAAAATCTGGAAAGATATGCGGATTATGCATCCAGACTGGAACGTGGGAAACGGTATGTACGTACCGGAACCGTTGTTGACCTGCAGATTGAGAAGGGGAAAATCCAGGCACGTGTACAGGGAAGGAGAAAGTCTCCTTATAAAATTGAAATCCGCATCAGTCCGTTAGATCAGGAGCACTGTCAGCAGGTAATGACACGTTGTACAGAGAAGGTGGAGAATATTGAAGAATTGCTGGATGGGAATTTCCCTTTAAGCATGAAGGAATTGTTTGCAGGTGAAGGAGGATTGTTTCCCAGACCGAGTGAAATCAGCTTTAGCTGCAGCTGCCCGGACTGGGCGTTGATGTGCAAGCATGTTGCGGCTGCTCTATATGGTGTCGGGGCAAGGCTTGATGAAGATCCCTCCTTATTTTTTGAACTCAGGGGAATTGATATGGACCGGTTTCTTACGGTTGCGCTGGATAACCGGGTGGAACTGATGCTGGAAAATGCAACAAAGAAAAGCCCCCGCATTATGGAGAATACCGCAGATCTTTCCTCCTTGTTTGGGGTGTTGTAGCTATCTGGAATGGTTACAAAAAATAAAAATATTCTGTCTTGTGTCTTGAAACAGGACATATTGAAGCGATGTATATAATACAATGTTTGTGTCATAAATAAGTGGGGATAAGGTATGGCACGAATTATTGATTATGAGGCTCAAAACATCATAGGCGATAAGTTGCGCGAATACAGGCTTGAAAGACATATGAGTCAGAAGGAATTAGCAGAACGACTTGAAACTTATGCCATATATGTCTGTCGCGGTTCTGTTTCGAGGATTGAAAATCATGAACGTACAGTTACAGATTTTGAACTGCGTGCCATGGCAGAAATCCTGAATGTGGATGTAGTGGATCTTTTTGAAAAATAGAAATTGGGAACATACAAAAAGCATTGATTTTGCGTTAGAATGGTATAGGTAATAACGCACAACCGGTGCTTTTTATTTGAGGAAATACTTATGGAAGAGATAAATGCAAAGGAGACGGAAGAAAAGAATATTTTAATCATAGAAGATGAGGCTGCAGCATTAAGATATCTCATTAAGATCGTGGAAGACTGCAGTCCGTTGGAGTACCATGTGTTCGGGTATACGAATCTCAGGGAAGCTTTTGAATGTATGAAGCATCGGAAGATCTCTCTGTTTATTGTAGATATTATGCTGAATCAGAATGAACACAACAGGGAAGGATATCAGTTTATTGAGAGAATTCGTGCAGTAGAGGAGTATCGTTACATTCCGGTAATCTTTGTGACCGGGTTGGAAGAACCAAGAGCACTGGCTTATAAGGATCTGCATTGCTTTGGCTATATTCAGAAGCCGTATGATAAGGATGAAATTAATCAAATGGTTCGGAAGTGCCTTGCATATAAAAAGGCTGAAGGAAAAGCCAGATTTCATTTGAAGAAGGATGGAATACATTTTTTTCTGAATCCGGATCAGATTGTGTATGTTCGCATTACAGGGAAGAATTTATCTGTCAAAGTACATGGTAAGCCATTGCGTCAATATGGATATCTTACCATGAAGGAAGTTAAGGAACAGCTCAGAACCGAACCAATGGTGCCTTGTGGAAAAGGACTTCTGGTTAATGGAAGGTATATGGATCATCTGAATCAGACAGAACGGAAATTATATTTGAAGGATGATTCAGAGCCGCTTAAGTTAACGAGGTCGGGACTTAAGGAGAACATCCATAGTATTACTGATAGCATATCACAGTAAAACTGTGTTAATGATGAATAAAAACGGAGGAAACCAATAGCGGAGCTATATTAAGGCGAATGTGGATCATGGATATAATGAAATAAAAAGCAGAGGTGTCCATGATGGCAGAAGATTTTTTGATTAATAATGAACAGATGGGGAAAAGAATACGGGAACTGCGTGAGAAAAGAGGACTCACTCAGGATGCCTTATCAGAAATTCTATCCGTAGGACCCAATGTGATTGGATGTTATGAGCGTGGGGAATATGGTCCATCTAAGAGGACACTTGCTGTAATCTGCCAGTATTTTGGTGTGACCACAGACTATCTTCTGTATGGAGAAAAGGAAAATGTGGAAGATATCATGGAACAGGTGGATCATTTCTCAGATGTGGATAAGCTGAAGGTATTAATTCGTCTGATGCATTACTTTATTAAAGGAAATGTACTTACCAAAGAGGATAAGGTATGCAAGGAAAGTATCAAGATTTTGATTGATCATTTATTCGAAGCTGAGGAATAAGGAGAAGAAATACACAGGATGAAAACAATTTTAATTTTAGAGGATAATGCCTGCGAGATGGAGCGTCTGGTTAAAATTGTTCGTGAACAGGGACCACAGAATGAGGTGGTCTGTGCAGTCAATCTGGAGCAGGCATATCATATGGCAATGGAGAAATCTGTTGATCTTTTTCTGTTAGATATTATTCTTGATCCCCGGACCTCGGGGGACGCTTCTGGTATGAGATTTGCAGATCATATTCGTGAAGTGGAGCGTTATCATTTTACTCCCATTATTTTTATTACCGGATTGGAAGATCCCAGCCTGTATGCATACAGTGATGTCCAATGCTACAGTTATGTGGAGAAGCCATATGATGCAGTGCAGTTAGCAGAAATCATTAAGGAGGCTCTTGCGATACCAACTGAACCTTCCGATACAAACAGAATGTATTACAGGCGGGATGGGCAACTGCTGAGACTTTGCAAGGAAGATATTGTTTATATTGAGAACGGACGATCCGGAAGAGTAATCCATACAACAACAGATGAGCGTTACCTTCCCTATAAGCCGGTTAAGGATATTCTCAAAGAGTTGAATTCCGATGATTTTGTTCAATGCAATCGTTTTGCAATAGTGAATCGAAATCATGTTGAAACCGTAGATCCTGTCAACAGGTACATTACCTTTAAGGACAGGAAGGATGTGGTGGAGATTGGAATGACATATAAGAAGAACTTTTTGAGGAGGATGTTTTATGGTTAGAAATTTATTGCCGTTATTTGAAATATTAGCATATGTATATTGTTTGGCTGCAATATATGGAAAGAAGATCAAGTATAATATTTATACTGTAATATTAATTGTTACTGAAATGGTTTTGATGTTGGGAATAAACGATTATGGATTGCCAACTTATTTGATATCAATTTCCTATGTTTTGTTATTTATCTATTGCTTCTTAAGTTATAGGTCCGATATTAAGCAAACGTTAGTTAATTTATTACTTGCAATAGTCACTGTTGGAATATTGCAGTTAATTATATATTTTATTTTGGTGACAATTGGTAGAAACGATAACATAAATGATATTAGTTGGGAAGTTATTATTATGTTTGCTTGTCTGACAATATTTATTTTCTTTGGAGCCAAGATGAAGTTGAACAT
>CAVERH010000071.1:0-1524 GCA_963618065.1 bacterium
CTGTCCGATATTCTGGCGGACTGCCGAGTCGCTTTTGCGGGTCTTACAGAGTCCGAACAGGCGGCTGCAGCAGAGTCCTTGGTGGGCAAGAATGCCATGTCTGGATTCCTTTCCTTGATGAATGCCGGAGAGGGAGACATTAACAAATTATCTACGGCCATTGATAATTGTGACGGCACATCTCAAAGAATGGCCGATACCATGAATAATAACCTGGAAGGTCAGCTTACCATTCTGAAATCAGCATTGGAGGAGCTGGCCATTTCTTTTGGTGAATTGTTGCTGCCAGCGGTGAAGAATATTGTGTCCTTCCTGCAGGGCTTTGTGGATATTTTAAATTCCATGCCGGAGGGAATGAAGCAGACGATTGTCACCATTGCTTTGGTAGCGGCGGCTATTGGTCCGGTGCTGATTGTGGTGGGCAAGGTGATTTCTGCCATTGGCACGATCATGACCATCGTTCCGCAGATTGTGGGTGTTATCAATACCGTGAAGACGGCTTTTGCGGCGTTGAATGTAACAATGCTGGCGAATCCGATCACGCTGATCATTGCAGCCATTGCAGCACTGGTGGCGGCATTCATTTATCTGTGGAACACCAATGAAGAGTTCCGACAGTTCTGGATCCAGCTTTGGGAAAATGTGAAAGAGGTGGCGGTTCTGTGTTGGGAGGCGATTTCTGCATTTCTGGCGCAGGCGTGGGAGGCTATCCGAAATACGGCGGCAAATGTCTGGAATGGAATCAAGGATTTCTTTTCGGGGCTTTGGACGGGAATCCAGGGAATTTTTACCACGGTAGTGACAGCCATCAGCGGATTGTTGCAGGGAGCATGGACAACCATCCAGACGGTAACATCTACCATCTGGAATGGCATCAAAACCGTGATTTCTACCGTTTGGAATGCCATCAAAACCTTTATTTCAACTGTGGTCAACGGCATTAGATCCACCATAACCACGGTCTGGAACGGCATCAAGACCGTGATTTCAACTGTAACCAATGGAATCAAATCTACTCTTACCAGTATCTGGAATGGTATCAAGAGTGTAATTTCCAATGTGGTGAACGGAATCAAAAATACCATTTCCACGGTTTGGGAGAATATCAAGTCAACGGTCAGCAATCTTACCAATAGCATCAAGGATGCCGTGAGCAATGCCTTCAATGCTATGTGGAATGCGATTAAAAGCACAGTGTCCGGAATCTACAACAGCATTCGGGAAGGCTTTAATAATGCGGTCAGCTTTATTACGGGACTAGCTTCTTCTGCATGGCAATGGGGCGCAGATATCATCAATGGCATCGTGGATGGTATCCGAAGCTGTATTGGTGCAGTGACGGATGCGGTCAAGGATGTGGCAGGAACCATCAAGTCCTTCTTGCATTTCTCTGTGCCGGATGAAGGTCCGTTGACGGATTTTGAGACCTGGATGCCGGACTTTATGGAGGGGCTAGCGCAGGGAATTGAGAAGAGCAAGGGACTTGTGAAGGATGCAGTGGACAGTGTGGCGCAGGATATGGTG
>CAVERH010000071.1:1794-4892 GCA_963618065.1 bacterium
ATTTACGGAAGGGGTGAGCGATATGGCATTTAATCAGTATTTGATTTTTGATGGGGAGAAGCTGCCGCTGCCGGATTCCTATGATGTGGAGCTGAAGGATGTGGAGGCAGACTCCGGTGGAGAGACCGAGGCAGGCACTATACAGAGGGATGTGGTACGGCACGGTGTGGTCAGCATTCCGGTGAGTTTTTCAGTTACCAAGGCCTGGCTTACCAAGCTTGGCGCCTTTGCCAGGAAGGACAAGATCCAGGTGCAGTATTTTGATCCGGTGACGGCTGAACTTGTCAGTACAGAGATGTATGTGGATGGGTTTAAGGCGAAGCTGGAGAAGGATACAAGCTATAAGGGGCTGTGGACGGTGGGATTTACGTTGAGGGAGATGTGATTTCAATTTTTGGATATTACAAAAAAATGGAAATTTGACAAAGGCCTGATTGACAATGTAATGCATTAAACTATACTTGAATTACAGGAAGAAGGGAGGCGTTGATATGTCAACGACGTTAGTTCAAGTTAGGATTGACGAAGAGTTAAAAAATCAGGCGGCTGCAGTATATGATGCCTTAGGAATTGACCTGTCTACGGCAGTGCGTATGTTTTTGAAAAGGTCTGTGCTGGTGAAGGGGATTCCTTTTGATATGACCTTGCCGGAGAGTATGATCAAAAATGTAAAGGCAGAAAAGGCACTTCAAGATTTAAGCCGTGCGGCAGAAGAAAATGGAACAGCGGATATGACCTTAGATGAAATCAATGCTGAAATCAGTGCAGTTAGGGTAAATAAGAGGAGCGAGGAAGGGGTTTTGAAAAGTGAAAAACAGAGAAAATAGTTGGGGTGAAACCCATCCAATAGCATATGGGTTAATTATGATAGCTGTGGTTATGCTCATAGCAAGGATAGCGGAAGCTTTCATAGAAGCTCTTGCCAGTGGAGTGGCTGCGATGGCTATTTACGGCACAGCAAGTAAAGATGTTGTGGGGAATATGGGGCTTGTTTCCGCTGCGATTTCGCTTGTATCCAATATCGTCATCCTGCTGCTGTTTTGGTTTGTGTTTCGGAAGGAATTGCATAACTTTTTCAATGTAAGAAAATTCAATGAAGTCTTCTTCCTTGGGTGGAGTGCATTGGCAATAGATGCATTTACGCTGATTGCAGGAATTTTGAGCCACAAAAGCTATGGCAATCTAGGGGCAGCGCTTCTCATAGGAATGCAGCCTGGTTTCAGTGAGGAAATTATGTACCGGATCATTCCGATTTGTTTGGCTATGAGAAGCAAGGAAAGAAAAAAGGTGGTTGTGCCGGTAATAGTAATTACCAGCATCCTTTTTGGTCTGCGACATGGTCTTAATATCATGTATGGAGCAGATCCCGTTACTACGCTTTTTCAGGTCCTTTATGCAACAGGCACAGGGTTCTTGTTTGCTGGAATTTATGTCAGAACGGGCAATATCTGGATTACCATCTTCTTACATTCACTTACAGATACGATTTATTACCTTGGATTAGAGGCGCAGACTAGCGGTGGTGTTCTGACACAGGGAACCAATTTTTCGGATGCGATTATTCTGCTTATTTATGCTGCCCTGTATTTCGTAAATGCATATTTTGTATTTGCCAAGTGTAAGCAAGTAAAAATTCCGGATATTTGGTCGGAGATATGGAGAGAAAAAGTTGAAACCAGGGAAGCTAAATGAATGATGTAATGCATTAAACGAAGGCATCAGTTGATGAAGAATCAGCTGATGCTTTTTCTATGTTGTTTTTGAGGAGGTGAGGCAATGTATCCGATGTCGGAGGCTTTTCTGCAGGCAGTGCAGGAGAATACAAGAAATTATTACTGGACAGGGAAGATTACAACGAAGGCCGGTGTGGAGTATGCATTCGGGGCGAAGGATATCGTCAAGGGCAGCGGATATATTACCAAGCAGTGCTGTGGTTCTACGGAGATTGAACTGGGGACGGTATATGCGGCTGAGATGGGGATTACCATTTTCAGCGACATTGACCGGTATACGTTGGAGGATGCACAGCTGTCCTTAAGTTATCACCTGAAGCTGCCGGATGGCTCTGAGGAAGAGATTCCTATGGGTATCTTCGAGGTGTCAGAGGCGAATCGTCTGGTGAAGTGCCTGGAGATCAAGGCCTATGATTATATGCTTCGGTTTGATAAGAACTTCAACGGCTTTGAGACAGTGGGTACGGCTTGGGATTTTATCAACCTGTGTTGCAAAACCTGCAAGGTGGATCCGGAGCAGTCAGAGGACGAGATCAAGGCGATGGCAAACGGCAGTGAAGTGCTGTCGATTTATACGGAAAATGATATTGAAACCTGCCGGGATGTGCTGAGTTATGTGGCACAGGTCCTTGGCGGGTTTTTCTGTATCAACCGGAGCGGCAGGCTGGAATTAGTGAAGTATGGCACGGAGCCGGTGATGATGGTGAAGCAGAAACACAGGTTCAGTTCCAGCTTTTCGGATTTCATCACGAGATATACGGCAGTCAGTTCTACCAATAAGAAGACAGAAATTGCAGAGTATTATGCTCTGGATCCGGATGATGGGCTGACCATGAATCTGGGCGTGAATCCTCTTTTGCAGTTTGGTTTGAAGGAGACAAGGGAGACATTGTGCCGGAATATCCTGAATGATATTTCTGTGATTCGATATGTGCCTTTTGATTCGGATACTATTGGAAATCCTGCGCTGGATCCTGGGGATGTGCTGCAGTTCTTCGGCGGGCAGGCAGACAGCAGTGAGATCAGCTGCATTACCAGTATCCAGACGAAGGTTGGCGGTAAGCAGACTATCAAGTGTGTGGGAAAGAATCCAAGGCTTGCGCAGGCAAAGTCTAAGAATGACAAGAACATTTCTGGTCTGATCAATCAGATTAATGAGACGGCCTACAGTGGGAAACTGGGGATCCATACCTTTACCAATGCCAGTGTTTACAGTATTGCAGATACCGATGTGAAGATCATCAGCATTCAGTTTGCGTCATCGGAGGAAAATCATATGCAGTTCCTGGGCGAGGTGGTTATGGATGTGCAAGCGGAGGCGGTGAGCCGGAGTGCTGAGGCAAAGGGTACCATTGTGGTGCCGAT
>CAVERH010000071.1:5226-13549 GCA_963618065.1 bacterium
CGGATGAGCGGCGGCAGTGGTTCTGTGGATGTAGGTAATTGCATTGCATCGATCAGCGGTCAGGCAATGGCGGCAGAGGAAGCATGGGATGGCAAGCTAGAGCTGGAGGAATACACGGAACGCTTCGGCTTCGGTACCGGCGGAGAAACCGGACGGTTGCGGGTGAAGACATTTGCAGAAAGTAGCGCATGGGATATCCAGGAACTGGTGCAGAGAAGTTATTCGGATGTGGTGACCGGAAAGTTTGGCTTTGGTGCTTTCTGCAGACCGGTGGAAGTTTGATTATAGGAATAAAGCTGTAGGTGATCTGCAGCAGAAGGGAGAAGGCATGAAACTAAAAGGAGAGATGGTGATTGAACTGACGGATGCGACTACCGGTGAAGTGGAGACTGTCAGCGAGACCAACATGGTGACGAATGCAGTGAATAATATTCTGGGTGTGAATCCGGCGGCGGTCTGGCTGAAGACGGGGGAAGAGTATGCGAACATGCTGCTCTGGAATGGGAATCTGCTACCGATCTGTCCCAACATGATAGGCGGAATTTTACTGTTTCCGAAGACATTGACGGAGGATGCCGACAACATTTACCCGTCTTCAGATAATTTGCCGGTGGCTTATGCCAGCAATGATGTCAATTCCACCACTAATGTGCAGCGGGGCAGCATGAATCTGACGGAGAGTAAGGCGTTGGACAATGGGTACAAGTTTGTGTGGGAGTTTACGCCAAGTCAGGGAAACGGCACCATTGCCGCAGTGGGGCTGACCTCCAAGCAGGGCGGTGCCAATGCTTACGGCAGCATAGCTGCTTCGGACACGCCGTTTCTGAGTATCCGGTCGGTGGATGTGAAGAACCTGACGCAGGCGGAGCAGATGGTGTTGTATGAGGCGGTGGAGATCGATTTTGATAATAACCTGCTGTACACCATCAATTATGCCAGCAGCACGGTGACGATTCGAAAGTTCCGGTATCCGGTATTCAATATTGGCCTCAATGAAAAGCTGGATGATTCCACTGTGACGCTGCTGGATACGCAGGTGTTGAACTGCAGTACCTTCAAGTTCTATGGAAGTTATACGCCTTATGGGCATTTCTTCGATGGGGCAGATGGATATTGGTATGGATTTGCCAATCAGCAAAATTCTTCCGGAAATGCAACGGTACTGTGGATCAAGATTAAGAAAGAGGACTTTTCTTTTACAGAGGGGTCCTGGACACTGAGCAATGCTATGCTGCAGACCATTGGCAGCGTGAAGTATGACAGCTATCCCTGCATTTCAAACCGTGCTGTGGTACGGAAAGGATATCTCTATGTGGTAGCCTACGACAAGGCGGGGATTTACAAGATCAATGTGAACAATTCTTCCGATGTAACGCTGATTGATTTTGGCTTTACATCGGCCTTCAAGCCTCTGGGCGGCAGCGGTAGCAGTGAGTCCTATCTGCAGCTGATCGGGGATCTGATCATTGGATGGGACTTCCAAATTGATGTGAATGACAAGGTAATCCAGACGGCGGGCACAGTGCGGTTTGAGAATCTCGCAACGCCGCTGTTTGCCTATAAGGGATATTTGATGGGATGGACATCCAGTTATGGAAATGAGTACCGGAAGATGTATCTGCTGACGCCGTATCTGGCCACCATCAATAACTTGAGTCAGGCGGTGGTGAAGAATGCAGATAAGACCATGAAGATCACCTACACGCTGACGGAGGAAAATGCGGAGTGAAGCGGATGAAGGAAGACGGTTAATGGTGTTGTTGAAAAAGAATTCTGCGGAGCTTTAGGGCTTCGGGAAGGATAGAGCAGTTGTGACAAGGGCAGCTTCCTGAGGACGGGGGCTGCCTCATTTTGTGAAGGAGGTTTTGCGATGAAGGAGTTTTGGAACACGATTCAGATGGTATTTGCAGCTGTTGGTGGATGGCTTGGCTATTTTCTGGGCGGCTGCGATGGGCTTCTTATGGCGTTGGTGCTGTTTGTGATTGTGGATTACATCACGGGCGTCATGTGTGCGGCGGCAGATCATGTGCTTTCCAGCGCCGTGGGGTTTAAGGGGATCTGCAGGAAAGTGCTGATTTTTATGTTGGTAGGTATTGCCAATGTGATGGATGCGGAGATCTTAAAGAGTGGGTGTGTGCTTCGGACAGCGGTGATTTTCTTCTATCTCAGCAATGAGGGCATCAGTTTGCTGGAGAATGCGGCGCATTTGGGGCTGCCGATTCCGGAGAAGCTGAGGGATGTGTTGGAGCAATTGCATGATCGCAGTAAGAAGGAGACAGAAAAGGAACAGACAGTGGATGGCGAGAGCGGAAAGAATGGAGAGTAATTATGGCAGGAAAGGCAAGTACATTGGTGGCACAGGCGAGAAGCTGGATCGGATGCAAAGAATCCGATGGAAGCCACAGGAAGATTATTGATGTTTACAATGGGCACAGACCATTGGCGAGAAATTATAAGGTGCAGTACACGGATGCCTGGTGCGCAGCCTTTGTATCCGCCTGTGCCATTAAGACTGGGATGACCGACATTATCCCGACGGAATGTGGCTGCGGACAGATGGTGCAGCTGTTCCAGAAATTGCGTGCATGGGATGAGAATGATGCCAGAGTGCCGAAGGCGGGAGATATTATTTTCTATGATTGGGACGACAGCGGAAGTGGTGATAATACCGGTTGGCCGGACCATGTGGGAATCGTTGAGAAGGTCAGCGGAAATAACATTACGGTAATTGAGGGGAATAAAGATAATGCGGTAGGCAGGCGTACTTTGCAGGTGAATACAAGGTATATCAGGGGCTATGGTGTGCCGAGGTATGCTGCAGAAGGCGGAACAGGTGGAGGCACATCTGGATCTGGAGGCATGTCAGGAAAAGGGAATGTTTCCGGAGGTGGATCCGGTAGTCTTTGTAAAACGCCGCAGTGGGTTGGTAAGGTGACGGCAGATCGGTTGAATGTCCGCTCCTGGGCAGGGACGGAGAACGCCAATATTAAGTCTTGGCCGCTGCTAGGCTTCGGAAATCTGGTGGATGTCTGCGACAGTATCCTGGCAAAGGACGGTAGCAAGTGGTTTTATGTAAGGATTGATGGACGGATCTATGGGTTCGTGCATTCGGGGTATATTGAGAAAGCTTAATGGAATAGAGGAATGACAGTGAACCTGCGGGTGTTGGGAGAGATCCTAATGCCCGCAGGCTTTTTTCTTTTTCTGTGGCTATACATAAAGTTTGATGTTAATATGGAATCATACAATTTTGATATGATTAAGAATCTATGTGAGAGGTGCGTGGGTATGGAATACAAGGGAAAATATAAAGAAATGGCGGAGCAATTCCGCAAAGATGGCTGTGATGAATATCTGGTTGAGAAATTCATTCGGCAGCAAATGGAGGAAGATGAGTTTGCAAAAGGAGCGGGAACCACGGATTTTGAGGCAGTTCGCCTTTGGAAAACATATCCGGAGGAAGCCAAGGATATGTGGCTGCATAATGCTTTCTGCGCAAATTGCGGCGTTGCTTCGTTTAAGCCTGGCTACAATCTGCGAAAGGATAAATATGGTGTTGTAATTGAAGGCTATTGCGATAAATGCGGAGAAAAGATTGCGAGGTTCTGCGACTGATGAATCAATTTTCAGAGAAGGATTGGAAACTTTTTCGGAGTAAGATAGCGGACTGGCAGGAAGCCTACATGGAGAAACTAAACAGGGAGTATATTGCGTTGCTGAGCAGCGAGGGCAATGCCTCAGACAAGTTCTGGGAACTGGAGAAGCGGATGCGTGAGGATAAGAAGGACAGTGGTGTTCAGTGTGAGATGAGCAGATCGACGATGCATTTTGTCATCATGAACCTGCTGCGTGAAGGTGCAATTACCTTGGCGGATCTAGCAGATTTCAGCGAGGATCTGCAGGAGACAATGGAGCATTTCTACGGAAGGGGCTGATGGTTTGAAGCAGGCAGAGTTTGCAGAAGCAGTGAAGCTTTTGTTGGAACAGAATGGCTTTACCAAGGTGAAGGTAACAACAGCACTGTTTGCCAAGAAAGCAGATATTTCCTGCCGGGATAAGATGGGCAGAAAGCGGCAGCTGAAGGCTGAACTGGTGTATAAGAAGGGAAAGCCATTTATACAGATAAAAGATCCGTATAGCCTGGATTGGATAGACAGATTGGAAGAATGGGATGCGTTTATGGATTAAGCGTACAACAATTATCTGTCACGAAAGTTATACAATAATCGTGACAAAGCAAGAGTGAGCAGGCCTGCGGGTGTTGGGAGAGATCCTGATGCCAGCAGGCTTTTTTGATTGAATTGACTTTTTGTCGCGAAAAGTATACAATAATCGTGACAAAAGGAGGCGATCAGATGTCTGTTATCGAAAATATCAAGGATAGGATCAATGAAATGAATGCTGGTGACATTATGATGACATCGGATTTTGCCGATTTATCAAGTGTTACAACAATTCGAAAAAGTCTTGGAAGATGCGTGGAAGAGGGGATGATACGGCGTGTATTTGACGGAGTTTACGAGAAACCAAAATACAGCAAATTGCTGGAGGAATACATGCCCACGAATCCTGAAAAGGTGGCGTATGCATTGGCCAGAACCTACCATTGGACAATAGCACCATGTGGAGACATCGCCTTGAACAAGCTGGGACTCGCGACGCAGGTTCCAGCAGTATGGTCTTACGTCAGCGATGGACCTTACCGAAACTTTAGCTGGGACAATATACAGCTGAAGTTCAAGCATAAAACGAACAGAGAAATTTCTCGTCTGTCAGAACAGACAGTACTGGTGGTTGAGGCGATCAGGGCCTTAGGAAAGGACAATATAGATGCTGGTGTCATTGTCCAGCTGCAGAGAAAGCTGCCGACAAGTGAGAAAAAAATCATTTTGAGCGAGGCAACTGCTTGTAGTGAATGGATTTACGAAACGATAAGGAAGGTGTGTGCGGTATAGATGAAGAAAATTGCAAGATTATCAAATGAAGAAAGACAGGAGCTTTTTGAAGCTACTGCTATTAAGATGGGAATGCGCCCGGAGGTGATCGAAAAGGATTTCTGGGTCTGCTTTATGCTGGATCATCTTTTCCATGAATGTGAATATAGAGATGCATTTGTGTTCAAAGGCGGTACAAGCTTATCAAAGGCATATCATGTCATCGAACGTTTTTCAGAGGACATTGATCTGATCCTGGATTGGCGTAAGATTATAAGGAATGCATCTGATCCTTGGGATGAAAGGTCTAAGACGAAGCAGGACAGTTACAACAAGCAGATAAATAAGGATGCGGCCATGTTCTACCGGGACAGCCTGGTTCCATGTTTAAATAGGGAACTGTCGCATAAGCTTGGTGAGGGAAACTGGGTAGAAGTGGATGCAGATGATGAAATGGTAGTGAATTTTGTGTATCCGCAACTTTTTGAAACGGAATATATTATTCCGCATGTGAGATTGGAAATCGGTCCTCTTGCCGAATGGATGCCGTCACATATTACGAGCATTATTCCTTTTGCAGCGGAACAGTACGGGCAGTTGTTTGAGCAGAAGAGTACTGACATATTAACGATTGATGCGGAGCGCACGTTCTGGGAGAAGATCACCATTTTACATAAAATGGCAAATTTCCCGGAGGGAAAGACACTCCCGCATCGATATGCGAGGCATCTTTATGATGTATATTGCCTTGGCAATTCCGATATAAAGAAATCTGCCTTTGAAAGAAAAGAGCTTCTGGAAAAGGATGTTGCCTTTAAGCAGAAATTCTACTATGCCAAAAGTGCACACTATGAAACAGCTACGTTGAAGGAAATAAAGCTGATTCCGACTGGGGACATAATGCAGCCGCTAAGAGCAGATTATGCAGCTATGGCGAATATGTTTTATGGAACTGCGCCAGCGTTTGATGAGATTCTGGAATATCTGACGAAATTGGAGACGGAAATCCATGGCTTATAGATACTCTGAAAATTGACGGTTGTCAACCAGGATGAAACGGTGTAAAATGTATAGCACATAGAAAAAGTTTAACTTTTGCGGAGCGGCATTGCGAAAGCGATGTTAGCTCTGTTTTTCTTTATAGGTGTTTTGTTGGGATCTCTTAGGAGGTCCTTTTTTCATGTCTAATCGGCAGGAATTCGACGAGGGACAGACAGTCGGTGCAGAGAGAGGCATGGGCGAGCCATTCTGAACGAAAAGGGTAAAAATCAGCATTATCCGACAGCGTAAATCATCACCGGGTATTTAGGGGTTGCAATTTTTCCAGTGTAGTAGGAGCAGACGCTTCAACAAAAATAAAGGAGGCATACTACTATGCAGAAGAAAAAAGTGGACCGTAAGAGATTTGTCAGATACAAGGAGGGCGCGGAGCTGTACTCCATGTGTCAGTCCAAGTTCGAGGATATGGCCAGGGATGCCGGAGCTATTTACAAGCTGAACAAGCTGGTTCTGGTGAATTGTGACATCTTCGAGGAATACTTGGAAACATTTCATATCACGGAATAACAAGGAATGATTTGCGCTTATTTTTTTAATTAGGCATTGACTATTTGCCCGTCACTTAGCATAATGAAGTTGTGTTGAGAGAGGAGCAAGGCCGATGGCACAGATGGGAAGACCAAAATTAGAAGAGCCGATGATACACAAGGTATCGGTTCGTTTTACGGAGAAGGAGTACCAGAAACTGAAGGCTTATGCTGAATCTGCCGACAAGACAATGACCGAAGCTATGAAAGACGGCATAGAGTTGCTTTACAGGAAGGAATCCCGAAAACGAAAGTAAGTGCAAATCTCTTTTCTGCTATTTTGAAAGGAGATTTACAATGGCATCAAGAAAAGACAAAAAGGGCAGGGTACTGCGGAAGGGAGAATTCCAGAGAGCAAGTGACGGCAAGTATGTGTATGGATACACGGATCCATCAGGGAAGAGACATTATATCTATTCCAAGGATTTAAAGAAACTGCGTGATCGAGAGGAGAAGATGCTGAGGGACCAGCTAGATGGTCTGGATGTGTACGCAGCAGGAAGCGCGGATATCAATTTCGTCTTCGACAGGTACATTTCCACGAAGTCTGAGCTAAGGAGCTCCACCAGGTCGAATTACCATTATATGTATGACCGTTTCGTAAGAGATGGTTTTGGCAAGAAAAAGATCGGGAAGGTGAGATACTCAGATGTGCTTCGATTCTACTACGACCTTTTGAACAATAAGGGTCTGCAGATCAATACGCTGGACACGGTCCATACTATTTTGCATCCGACATTCCAGCTGGCTGTGCGGGATGGCATTATCCGAAATAATCCGTCCGATGGCGTCATGGCTGAGCTGAAGAAGAAAACCGGTAACAAAAAGGGAATCCGGCATGCCCTGACATTGGAGCAGCAAAGAGCGTTCATGAATTACATTGCTCAGAGCCCGGTGTTTGTGGGATGGTATCCATTCTTTACGGTACTTCTGGGAACAGGATGCAGAATCGGCGAGCTGGTGGGGCTTCGCTGGGAGGACGTGGATTTAAAGGAGCGTACCATTAGTATCAACCATCAGATGACCTACTACCCGAGACGGGAGGATACCTATAAATGCGAGTTTAAGGTATCGTTGCCGAAAACGGACGCAGGTATCCGGATTCTTCCGATGATGAACCAGGTATATGAGGTTCTGCAGGAAGAGTATGATCGTCAGATGGAAGATGGATTTTCCGCGGCGGTGGTAGATGGCATGACAGGCTTTATTTTCACCAATCGCTTTGGCACGATTCACAACCCCCAGGCCATCAACAGAGCCATTAAGAGAATCTACGAAGCGCATAACGCAGAGGAGATTCTGAAGGCAAAGAATGAGCATCGTGATCCTGTGATCATTCCTCATTTTTCCTGCCATCATATGAGACATACTTTCTGTACACGTTTCTGTGAAAATGAAACGAACGTAAAGGTCATTCAATCGATCATGGGGCACGCCAGCATTGAGACCACGATGGATATCTATGCGGAGGTGACTCAGGCGAAAAAGAAAGAAGCATTAGACAACTTATCGGCAAATCTGGATGTTTTCTGAGCGGAAAAATTCGAGTCTGCGGTGCCAGCAGGGCATGCGTCGGACAGGAGAGTTCAGGGATTGTCCGGGTGAGAACTTAGGAAAGAGTCCGGTGGTCTTTTGCTCAGGTACAGCAAGAATTCCAGGGTACAGCATTTGCACAGCGGATATGCTTTACGGGCTACTGTACATTGCCCGTAGATACTGCTAAACGGAAGCTGATACTACTTGATAACAAGGCATAAAGGGGGACAACACTCTGACAGAGGCAGCACTCCCGACGATGAAGTC
>CAVERH010000072.1:0-13225 GCA_963618065.1 bacterium
TACCCACTTTAAAAATTTTTTAAAAAAGTACTTGCATTTCAAAAGGTATTATACTATAATAATACTTGCGTTGCAAATGAAGTATTTAAAACAACAAAGGATATGGACCGCTAGCTCAGTTGGTAGAGCACCTGACTCTTAATCAGGGTGTCCAGGGTTCGAACCCCTGGCGGTCCACTGTAAGTACCATTTTTGAGGACATAGGAGCCTTGGGGATGGTGCTTTTTTTGTGAGCAATGAGCCATGCTAAAAATAAAACAGAGCGTTTCGTGGGGAGCTTGCTCACCAAAGAACGCTCTGCTTTTATTTTTAATATGGCGAATACCGCAGAAGCGAAGCAGCTTGTCTGCGAGCTTCCGGCATGGCTCATTGCTTACCTGTATCATCTACCTGCCATGATTTTTCTTAAACTGCTTTGGAGTCACACCCTTCCATTTCCGGAAAATCTTAATCAGATGACTGCTGTCCGAAAATCCGGTCTCCTGACTGATATAGCTCAGATCAAAATCCGTAAACAGCAGCAGATCCTCTACCTTATTAATCCGGATAAATTCAATATATTCCTTACAGGATCTTCCGTAATACTGTTTGAAATTCTTTGCAAAATAAGAATAGCTCATATTACACATATCTGCCAGGTCTTCTACCCGAATCTGCTCTCCGATATGTGCATCAATATAAGAAGTGATTCCACGGATAGAATCTGTTTCCAGGTTCATCGCCATCGCTGCATCGGTATTAAAGCCATTTTCGCACCATATCCGCACCATCTGGACAATCAGTAAAGAAATCAGGCTGTGAATCACAATATCATAGCCGAACTGCTTCTTCTGAATCTCCTCACGGCATCTGCGGAAGATTTCTCTGGCCTTCCATTCCCGGATTCTTTCTTCCTTAAAGCATAATTCCACCTCCGGACTCTTATTGATGCTTTCCAGAATCATCTTCAGCTCCGGAGCATAGCTGTTTTCGGTATATAATTTGCTTATATCAAATTTGACAACCTCATACTTCAGATCAAAGTTGGTTGCTGTATAAATGGCATGCAGCGTCTCCGGCGGGAAAATCATCAGATCCCCGGGTTCTACCACATATGTCCGTCCATTGCAGTCAATCAGCCCTGTTCCCTCCACCATCAGAATCATTTCCATAAAATAATGCCAATGGGAGCGAATCGGAAACGGCATACAGGATGTATCATAATAAAACGCTTCATAAGGCGATTTTAATTTATCAGAATATTCAAATAAGTATTGCATCACAAACCTCTTACGAATAGATTTATACAATTTTTGCGCAACTATATTATAGCGGATAATTAATTGCGGTGCTATAGTTTTATAGTAATAAATGAAAGATGCTGGTAATTATTCAGAATAGACAGATGCAATTTATATTTGGAAGGAATTTATTATGGAATTCATCAAAGGAATAACCTTCTCTCCTTTTTCTCCCAAGGGAAGTCTTAGCAGTAAGGAAGCTAAGAGCAGTTTAAAGAATTTAATCGAAGGAACAGGTGCTAACTATATTGTGTTGGTACCGAATGCCATTCAGGAAACTGCCCAGTCCGAAGAGATTGATTTTACCTCTGACGCGACTGTTCCCGACAAGGAACTGATCAGCCTGATCAATCATATTCATAAAGAGGGACTGCATGTTTTTTTAAAGCCTACCGTAAATTGTAAGAACGGCACCTGGCGTGCGCATATTAATTTTTTTGATGAAGATGTTCCCTGTGAACCCAAGTGGAGTAACTGGTTTGCATCCTATACGAAATTTCAGCTTCATTTTGCTGAAATTGCTGAAAAAACCAAATGTGAAATGTTCAGTCCGGGCTGTGAGATGGTAATGCCCCAGCGCAGAAGCGCCGAGTGGCGTCAGCTCATCGCCGATATCCGTAAGGTATATCATGGCCTGATTACCTATAATACTGACAAATATCAGGAACATAACGTAGACTGGTGGGATTGTGTGGATGTGATTTCCTCCAGCGGATATTATCCTCCCGACCGCTGGGAGCAGGAACTTGACCGTATTGAAGCTGTTGTGAAGAAATTTGACAAACCTTTCTTCTTTGCGGAATGCGGTTGTATGTCCACACATGGATCCTCCATGGCACCGAACGACTGGACCGTACGAGGCGAAGTCGATCTGGATGAACAGAAGGATTGGTATGTCTCCATGTTCGAAGCATGCCGCAAACGTCCCTGGGTTCAGGGCTTCTGCTTATGGGACTGGGCTGGCAAGCAGTACCCCTTAGAAAAAGCAGCATCCCACAAGGGTTACGATATTTATGGAAAGCCTGCACAGGACATTGTGAGAGCCAATTACAAAGGTTTATAGTTATTACTTATAACTTCTTCCTTTTTCCCTATACAAAACCCGGCATCCTGTATACGCAGGTGCCGGGTTTTCATTTTACAATTTTGTGACTATTCTGAATAGATTCATTTTCTAAGCCATGTTCATTCATAGGCTGCCGGATGATACGGATTTTCGGAATTGGACTGTTACTTTATAGGATCAGATCAATCAGGAATCCGCATACAATACCGATTGCATAAAGAATAGCTGTGATTCTGAGATTCTCCTTCATATCCTCATTTACACGGAACAACACAAGCAGTCCGATTCCGGATCCCACAAGGAGTCCCGCCATCATGGATCCCATAGTAAGCATTCCTTCCAGATAGAGCTGTGTAATCACAACAGAAGCTGCACAGTTTGGAATGAGACCAATGAGTCCCGATAACAGAATACCAATCGCCGGAACAGAGGTCATAAAGCTGCCAAGCTTATCCTCACCCACAAGAGCAATCAGAATATTAAGCGCAAAGGAAATCACTACAATAAAGGCAAAAATCTGTAAGGTATGAACGAGCGCGGATTTAAAAATATTCCGCTCATCACAATGGCAGTGCTCATGGTCACACATATGGTCAATGCGCATTCCGTTCTCTTCTTTTCCCTCACGGCGCAGAATCAGGTCAATCACAAATCCCGCAATCATACCAATCACGATCTTCATTCCTAATATCTCAAAAATCAATACCGGGGATACTTTCTCCGAAATCAGAATCGGCAGCATTTCATCCGATGTGGATAAGAAAATCGAAATCAACGTTCCCAGCGTAATAATTCTTCCTGCATAGAAGTTTGCAGCAGCCGCCGAAAATCCGCATTGGGGAATCACCCCTAAAATACTTCCAACCACAGGTCCAAACCGACCGGACTTTTTTACGAAATGTTCTGCCCTGCTGCCCGCCTTGTGCTCGATATATTCCATCAGCACATAGGTCAGGAATAAGAAGGGAAGAAGCTTGATTCCATCAATTAATGTATCCGTTAAAGCATCTAAAAACATATTCCCGTCACACTTTCCTTTCTACCACAATATATAAATGTTGTACCCGTTCCGTATATTCACAATTGCCACGCAGAATCCATTTCCAGCCGGCTCTCCGACGGTATTTTGCATTGCCGGAGACTGTTCTTACGGTCTTAGCCGCAAATGCTTCGTCCTGCACGGAATCGTTACAAATATACAACATGCCTGAGTATCTGTCAAAGAATTACATTGATAACCCCAAATATCACGGGCTGATGTAATAAATAAATCAACAAAGAATGCCTTCCTAGCACATCAAGAACCGGAATTCTCCATGAGAATAGTTTACCCATCATATCCTTTTTCTGTACCAGCTTGTGGAGATAAAAACCTGTAAGAAACAGGAAAACCCACGGAAGCAGAGAAAAATAGTCTGTGGAAAAGAATCCTCTCTGCGGAAATCCCAGATACGCAGTCCATAAGTTCCGATAGAGACCGTCCGGTAATTTTAGTATATTCCACTTCTCAAAACCCAAATAACCTGTATTCACATTTCTAAAAAGAAGGAACACCAGAAAGCTTCCTGCAAGCCCGGCTTCTGCGCGGATCTTTAGCAGAAACCTCGCTATCGGAATCAACAGAAGCATACCGCTTCCGATCAGGGTAAGCACACCAAATACTACTCTGCTTTCAGGCATTGCCAGCATAGTAACAACTGTAATCAATATTCCCGATCCGGATACAAACAGACCTCTCTTCAAATGGTGATGTCCCAACGACCAGCAGAATCCCGACAACAGAATAAATGCCCAGCAGATGCTCTGCTGCCATACATATCCTCCCGGTCCGGTATATCCCGGAATGTTCTTCCCCAAAAGAAAGACCAGATCCCAACAGGTATGATAGAGGATCATACTCAATAAAGTAATTCCCCGGATCGTGTCAAGTCCCCCAAGACGGCTTACCTTTACTTTCTGTTGTTGTACTTCCTGTACTTGTGCTTCCTGTATTTGTGCTTCCTGCAATTACACTTCTCCTTGTGATATATTTATAATGATGGCCAAAAGTTATTTTGCCACTCATTTATGATTAATCAGCTTACTACATGCTCCGCTTTCCCTTTTCCTGATCCTTTTGGACATATTCCGATTGATTTCTGCATTTATATCCAGTAATTCTTTGATTTATGGATATTATGATTTTGGACATAAATTCGTTTTTAAGCCATTATATATCCAAATTCGTAACTATTCAGATTATCGCTGAATCCTACACATTTCCAATATACACAACACCAGATTTCCTATATAATAATGGTAATTCCATGTAACCGTTCAGCCTTCCCCATTCACATCATCATCAAATCATAATAGAAATGAGGTTCCGCAATGCGTATTGATAAATTTTTGAGTAATGCCGGTGCCGGTTCGCGCAGCCAGGTCAAAACAGATTTAAAGAAAGGGCTTGTTCTTGTAAACGGACAGACTGTTCGAAGTGCAGATTTTCAGGTGGATCCGGCAACAGATACCATCACCTTTAAGGGAAAGGAGCTTTCCCTTCCGGGCAACCGCTACTATATGCTGAATAAGCCCATGGGATACGTCAGCGCTACCGAAGATCCCAAAGAGCAGACCGTTCTCGACCTGTTTCCTGCTGAGCTTCGTAAGGATTTATTCCCGATAGGACGGCTTGACAAGGATACGGAAGGGCTGCTTCTTCTTACGAATGACGGAGCCTTATCCCATCAGTTGATTTCCCCCAAAAAGGAAATCTATAAGACCTACCTTGTGACCTGTGAAAAGGCTGTAACGGAAGAGGATCTGCTTCGATTGGAAACAGGAGTGAATATCGGAGAAGACACCCTTACCCTTCCTGCAAAAGCAGAAGCAACCTCTGATGACCGTATCATCCATCTCGCCATCTGTGAGGGTAAATTCCATCAGGTAAAGCGTATGCTGCAGGCAACCTGTAATAAAGTCACCCGGCTGAAACGTGTTTCCTTTGGACCATTGTCTTTGGATAATACGCTTCAGCCGGGTGCATATCGTGTCTTGTCAGAGGACGAGGTCGCACTGCTGCGCCATGCCTCTTCAAAGTAGCGCATGATTTGCAGTATCCATTTGGAATATTCCGAATAAGATTACTCTGCTTTGTCATACTCTGATCTGCATGGTTCAAACCAGCTATCGCTCTTCACGGAAGTAAGCCAGTCCCAGACTTGCGGGCGGCTGATTCTCCCGCTTACTACGCATACTGGTAATAATCAGTACAAGTAAGGTTACCACATAAGGAATCATCTTGTATAATTCCTGGTTTTCCATATGCTCCATACCGGTTGGCAGATACAGATATAAGATATATAATCCGCCAAACAGGAAGGATGCGAGAACGCTCACATTCGGTCTCCAGATGGTGAAAATAACCAGTGCAATGGCAAGCCAGCCTCTGTCACCAAATGCATCATTCGACCATACACCACATGCATAGTCCATAACGTAATACAGACCACCAAGTCCTGCGATCATACATCCGATGCAGGTAGCCATATATTTATACTTTGTTACATTAATACCGGCTGCATCTGCGGTATTCGGACCTTCTCCTACGGCACGCAGATGAAGGCCGACACGTGTCCTGTTCAGTACATAAGAAGCAACAAAAGCAATAATCACCGCAAGATATGCCAGAAATCCATAGGACAGGAATAAATTTCCAAACCAGCCAAGCTTTCCTGCAAAGGGAAGAGACTTACTGAAGTAGCTGCTTGTTGTGGTGAGCGCAATGGACGGAACGTCACTGGCTACCAGCTTGATTAAGGAGCCCCCGAAGAAGTTACCAAAGCCCACACCGAATGTCGTCATGGCAAGTCCTGTTACATTCTGGTTGGCTCTCAGGGTTACCGTGAGGAAGCAGTAAAGCAGCCCCATCAACAGGGAACCGATCAGGCAGCAAAGCATCGGAATCAGAATGACAAGCACCGGATTCGCTGCTGATGCATCCGACAGAGATCGTTCATAAATAAAGGATCCAATAACACCACTGATACCACCTACATACATAACACCGGGAATTCCAAGATTCAGGTTACCGGACTTTTCGGTAATGATCTCACCCGTGCTTCCATACAAAAGCGGAATACCCTGTACAATTGCTCTGGGAATAAATGCAAGTAAAAAGCTCCACATGATTACTGTTCCTCCTTTTCTGCTTTCTTACGGAACTGAAGTCTGTAGGTAATAAAGAATTCACATCCGATAATAAAGAACAGAATAATTCCGGTCAGAATATCGGAATAGGAATGATTCAGTCCAAAGTTTGTTGAAATCTCGCTGGCTCCTCGATCCATGAATACAATCAGGAAACTGGAGAAGATCATGGTAAACGGATTAAACTTGGACATCCAGGATACCAGAACGGCTGTGAAGCCCTGTCCGCCTGCAATGGTTGTCGTTACGGTATGGTTAATTCCACCTACCAGTAAAAGACCTACCAGACCACAGATCGCACCGGATAAAATCATGGTACGGATAATAACCTTTTCTACCTTAATTCCAACATATCTTGCTGTATTTTCGCTTTCACCAACAACACAGATCTCATAGCCATGCTTGCTGTACCACAGATAGATATGCATAAACACGGTTACAATAACTGCAACTACGATCGGAAGCAGATATTTAGAACCAAAAAGCTGCGGAAGCCAGCCAACATTCGTATCCTGATTGATAATACCAATCTTGCCGGAGCCCTTCGGCACCTCCCATACAATAGTAAAGAAGGCAACAAGCTGTGTTGCGATATAATTCATCATCAGTGTAAAAAGAGTTTCGTTCGTATTCCATTTTGCCTTAAAGAATGCAGGCAAAAAGCCCCAGATACCACCTGCTATAATACTTGCGGCAATCATGCAGACAATTACAATGCCATTCGGCAGCTTATCTCCAAGGCAGATCATACAGGCTGCAGCTGCAAGACCTCCAATCAATACCTGACCTTCTCCACCGATATTCCAGAATCTCATTTTAAACGCCGGAGTCAGTGCCAGCGCAATCAAAAGCAGGATCGATACATTCTGAAAGGTAATCCATGTCTTACGAACCGAACCGAATGCCCCGGCTATGATGGATTGATATACCTCCACCGGATTAATTCCTGTCGTAATGGTGGTGATGATACCGCAGAGAATCAAAGCAAGTACAATTGCCAGTGTCCGGATTCCGATTGCCTGATGCAGGGGAAGGGTATCACGTTTTACAATATGAAACAATGGCTCCTTATTTTTCTCCTTCATGGCTCTGCTCACCTCCTATACTGGTCATCATCATTCCGACCGTATTTTTATCTGTTGTTCTGGCATCCACAATACCACTGACCTGTCCGCCGCAAAGCACGAGAATCTTATCAGATAATTCCAGCAGCACATCCAGATCTTCGCCTACGAAGATTACGGCAACACCCTTCTTCTTCTGCTGGTTTAACAGATCATAAATGGTATAGGAAGAATTGATATCAAGTCCACGCACTGCATAGGCCGTTAATAATACTGTAGGTGCAGATGCAATTTCGCGTCCTACTAAAACCTTCTGGACATTTCCACCGGAAAGACGGCGGATCGGAGTCGTAATACCCGGTGTTACCACTTCAAGATTTTCGACAACATCATTTGCTAACTGCTTCGGCTGCTTCCGGTCGGTAAAAGGAGAATGACCCTGACGGAAGGAACGAAGCATCATATTATCCGCCAGATCCATGTTTCCTACCAGTCCCATACCCAGACGATCCTCCGGAACGAACGAAAGAGAGACACCCATTTCGGCAATCTTTCTCGGATCCATGCCAATCAGCATTTCCTTAGATCCGTCATCCTCAATATATGCAATGCTTCCGGCTTCTGTAACCTGAAGTCCGGCAATCGCTTCCAGAAGCTCCTTCTGTCCACATCCCGAAATTCCTGCAATACCAAGAATTTCCCCACTGTTGGCCGTAAAAGAAACATCCTGCAGCTTCACAACACCCTCTTCATTACGAACCGTAAGTCCCTCTACTTCAATACGCGGCTTCGGATTCACCGGAGCAGGTCTGTCTATATTTAACGTTACGACATGGCCAACCATCATATTGGTCATTTCTGTCACATTTGTATCCTTTGTTTTCATACAGCCGATGTACTGTCCGCCTCGAAGAACAGCCACACGGTCTGAGAGCGATTCTACTTCATGCATCTTGTGGGTGATAATGACAATCGCTTTTCCATCATCACGCATCTTCCTAAGAACACGGAACAGCTTTTCCGTTTCCTGTGGGGTTAAAACTGCCGTAGGCTCATCCAGAATCAGGATATCCGCACCACGATACAGCACCTTGACAATTTCTACGGTCTGCTTTTGGGAAACCGACATATCGTAGATCTTCTGCTTCGGATCTACCTCAAAACCATATTTCTGACAAATTTCTTCCACCTTTTTAGTGGCTTCTTTCAAATTAAGCTTCCCCGGGAGTCCAAGGATAATATTTTCTGTTGCTGTCAACACATCAATCAGCTTAAAGTGCTGGTGAACCATACCAATACCAAGATCAAAGGCATCCTTGGGTGACTTAATCACCGCTTCCTTTCCATTGATAAAGATCTGACCTGCATCCGGAAAGTAAATTCCCGAAAGCATATTCATCAATGTGGTCTTACCACTACCATTTTCTCCAAGCAGAGATAAAATCTCACCCTTATAAATATCCAGGTTCACTCTATCATTTGCAACTACGGAGCCAAAGGTCTTCGTAACATTTCTCATTGAAACTGCTGCGGTTTTGGTTTCCATTACTTGTCTCCCTTCAACTTAAGTAAAAGCGGCGCGGCGAAAATCGCTGCGCCGCTTTTGGCATTATTCATTCAGTCAATGATACGACTTCAAACTTCGTAACTATTTAATTAGAATGCGGTATCCAGCAGAGTGATTCCATCGATCTGTACGTTGAAGTACGGAGCGGAACGGAACTGGATATCAGATTCATGGAAGTATCCATCAAGAACTACTTCATGATCCGGTGTGTAATCTGCATCCGTATCAACGTCTGCTTCGTAGCTGCTTAACTCAGCTCCTTCTACAGTAAAGGTAGTGATATCAAATACATGTACATTTCCGGCGATCAGATCAGCTTCTGCTGCTTCAATTGCTTCCTGTGTACCTTCTGCAACAGCAGTACCAAGCTCAGTCAGTTCTACAGAACCGGTCTCAAGAGTACCAACCCAGTCTGTATCAATTGCAGTACCATCAGCTACACACTGAATTGCATATTCGAAGTAAGGCTCCCAGTTAATCTTAGAGGATACCAGGAAGGTATTCGGACATGCGCTTGCTGTGCTTCCGTTGTAGGATACGTTCGGAACACCTGCAGTTTCACATGCAGTAGGAGCACCCATGGAATCTGCATGCTGGCTGATTAATACACAGCCATCACCGATCAGCTTGTTAGCGCCTTCCTTTTCAGCAGTCTCATCATACCAGGATCCTGTAAAGGTTACTTCCATGGTAGCGGAAGGACATACAGAGCGTGCGCCTAAATAGAAAGAGGTATAACCGGAAATAACTTCTGCATAAGTAAATGCACCAACATATCCGATCTTAGCCTGATCAGCAGTGATATCACCATTGTCGATCATCTCGTTCAGTTTCATGCCTGCAACAATACCTGCAAGATAACGGCCATCATAGATGGAAGCGAATGCATTGTGGAAGTTGGAAAGGTTCTCGGTATGAGCCTTCGTACCGGTTGCATGACTGAACTGTACATCAGGGTATTCCTTAGCAGCTTCAATCATATAATCTTCATGTCCAAAGCTGTCTGCGAAAACGAAGTTGCATCCTGCATCTGCAAGCTCACATGCTGCATCATAACATTCCTGTCCTTCAGGGATGTTGGTCTTGATTAAATATTCAATACCAAGCTTCTCACAAGCTTCCTTAGCTGCGTTTAAGAAGTTCAGGTCATAGGTGGAATTCTCATCATGCAAGAAGATGAATCCGGCCTTAACACCTGTTACCTGTGCTGCGTCTGCAGCAGCATCCTCTGCATCTGCGGTTTCTTCTACCGCTGCATCATCTGTTGCTACATCTTCTGTTGCTTCTGTGGTTGCTTCAGTATCGGCAGTAGCAGTATCTGTGGAAGACGCACATCCAACGAGAGTACCGATTGCCAGAGCCATAACTGTAAGCAGACTAACGACTTTCTTTCTCATAATTTACTCCTCCTGTATATTTCCCACTTGACGGGGTGGTTTAAACAATAGCAGTATAGGCGTCCACAACTGCCCTTGTCAAGAGAATTTCTCAAAAACATAAGCAAAACATAAGAAAACTAACGAAAAACTATTTCGCCGGTCACTGCATCCATGCTCTCTACAATCGCAAGTGACTCCACACGGACTCCCTTCTCACGGATCAGATCGCCGCCCTTCTGGAAACCCTTTTCCACTGCAATACCGACTCCCTCTACGACCGCACCGGCATCCTTCACAATCTGCAAAAGTCCTTCGAGCGCACAGCCATTTGCCAGAAAGTCATCAATAATTAAAACGTGATCCTCCGGTTTAATGAACTTCTTCGAAACAATCACATCATAGATTTTTTTATGAGTAAAGGACTGGATCTTGGTGGAATATACTTCTCCGTCAATATTCAATGACTGTGTTTTCTTCGCAAAAACAACAGGAACATGAAAGTGCTGGGCTGCCACACATGCAATCCCGATACCGGAAGCTTCAACAGTTAAAATCTTTGTAATCGGACGGTCTGCAAAAAGCCTCGCCCATTCCTTTCCCATCTCATTAAACAGATTAATGTCCATCTGATGATTTAAAAAAGAATCTACCTTTAATACATTTCCTTCCTTTACTACTCCATCCTTACGGATGCGCTCTTCCAGTAATTTCATGTCTGTGCAGTCTCCTCTTTTGATCATTTCCCGATTTCGGTCAAGACTGACTCAAACGGGATGTTTCTATTATAAATAGGTTAGAGATACTTTTTCAAGTCACGATTTACGAAAAACAACCTTCTGCTGAAAATAATAGCTTGCAAAGAACAAAACCGTATCTACGGCCATCTTCACCACTGCCTCCGGAAGAACCGGAAGCAGCAGCACTCCTCCGGTACAGAGCAGCGCACTCATAATCATCTGAATAACTGCAAGCAATGCATATTCCGCTGCTGCCTTACCGGGGTTTTCCCTGCTTTTAAAGACTACCTTATAATTAATTGCATAATTGTACATTGCAGAAACGATTCTGGCAAGCACGGTACATAGTGCCACATAACCGGTCATACTGTTACGCAGAAAATGGCACAGAATTGTAAACAGCAAAAGATCAATGATGCTCGAAGAAAACGATGCCAGAGAATATTTAAGGAATCTTTTTCCTAAAATGGCATAAATCTTCGCCGAATCCGAAACCGGTCGGAAATGAGTCTGATGATTCTCCCTGGAATCATAAATGGTCTCAATAGGGATCTCAATAATCGGATAATTGGCAGATGCATCCAACAGCATCTGCATTTCAAACTCAAACCGGTCATAGGAAACATCAAGCATTTCTTTCATCAGTCCCAACGGAATTCCTCTTAAGCCCGTCTGGGTATCATGAACCTTCGTACCGGCAATATAGGAAAATATCGAGATCGTAATGGTATTGCCGAACCGGCTCTTCCACGGAATATTCTCTCCGTCAAAGGTACGCATGCCCAGAATCAGGGATTCCGGATGTTCATTCAGTCCCTGTGCAATACTCTGAATGGCTGTTACGCTGTGCTGTCCGTCCGAATCCGCCGTCACACAGCCGACTGCATCCGGAAAATGCTCTATAACATAGGAAAAAGCCGTTTTCAATGCCCGTCCCTTGCCCTGATTCACCTCATGGGAAAGAGAGATCAGCTTATCCGGAAGCAGCTCCTTTGCCTGATCAAAAAAAATCTGATATGCCGGATCACTTCCATCATTTACCAGCAAGACCGGGCCAAACGGATAGTCCTTCAAGGTATTCAGTAATTGTAAAAGACGCTCATCCGGCTCATAGGATGGAATAATTAATGGGATCATACCCTGCTCACCTTTCCTTCTCAACCATCATCTGGCATACCTTCATCGCTTCCAGTGCCCGTAAGTGGCTTTCCCTGGTAACGCCTGCACAGCAGGATGCATCCACATGAATCGGTATCTCCGGGAAGAATGTTTTCAGAACCATCGCATTCGAAATCACACAGATATCCGTACACAATCCGACGAGGGTAATACTTTCAATTGCTTCCTGCTTAGAAAGAGTGCGGATCCTTTCCGGTAACCGGTTGCTACCAAAGGTTTCTTTCATAATTGGCTCAGTAGAGATCAGATCTGCGATTTCTTTACGGATCTGCCAGCCTTCGGTATTTACGATACAATGCGGAACGGGAAGGTTCTTTCCTTCCTGTGTTGTAAGGTAATTTTCATAATGCGTATCCTGCGTAGCAAGTACCGTTCCGTCAAATCCCTTAATCTTCTCTATCACCTTCGGAACAATTGCAACTGCTTCTGCCGTTCCCAATGCTCCGTCAATGAAATCATTCTGCATATCAATGACAATCAGTAATTTCATTCGATTACTCCTCTGATTTTTCCTTGAAATATGAAATCCTACAATTACTATCTTGGTTATTATTTTCTATGATAGCACGAATGAATCTGATGCGTAAAGTGGACATCAGTATGAATTAAGGTTTTTAGTAACAGTTCAGCCATGCCCATTCATAAGCGTAACAATTCAGCCATTGAAGTCCAATCGGTTTCCACGGTTTCTCAAATTTTACTCACCACAAGCTTCATTTTGGACTTTTTCCCTTCTTTTCTTCATGTTATGTCCAATTTTCTATT
>CAVERH010000073.1:0-12841 GCA_963618065.1 bacterium
ATGACCATCTGCCGGACTGTGACTGCTATATTTCCACACCGGATATGGGCTATGCTGAAAATGAAAACAGCCAGATGTTTCACTGGCTGAAAGATTCTTATGGTTATGATATCTGTGCTGTTGAGGATCTGATTGCCTGCTCTCCTGCGGATGTGATCAAATTTACCGTTTATCACCCCTCTGCCTGTGAAGAAAAATGCGCGCCTCTCTTTACGCCGACATGGAAGGAGCAATCCCTTCTTGCCTGCTCCGGAAAGGAATGGATAGACTGCAATCCCCTCGGTGTCAGCAAATGGACCGCTCTGTCTTATTTACAGAACTATCTGGGTGTTCTCCCAGAAGAAACCTGTGCATTCGGAGACAATCTGAATGATATGGAGATGCTGGAAAACGCAGGCTTAAGCTTTGCTGTTTCCAACAGCCGTGAAGAAGTGCGTAATGCTGCGAAAGAAATCTGCCCGCCTTACTGGGAAAACGGTGTCCTGCAGGTATTAAAGCGGTTTCTGTAAGCAGCTATGACAGTTTCAGGCAATCCCTCAGATATAATTTCGATCATATAAAATAAAATATACCCCATCAGGTATATCATACAAATTTCGTATATTTTTATACCCGATGAGGTGTAATTCTAATAATAAATTCAAAGTTATTAATCAGCTCATATCATTTCATGTATCCAAACCAGCATTTCTCCCTCACCACGATTATTCCAGTATGCATATGGTATCGCCCGGATATCTGCATCTTCATAAATCAGTTGGCAACTATTATATAATTTCCCGTTTTTGGGTATCAGTCTTCTACCCTGTAATTCCAGTTCAAGACACTCTGAAAAATAAGAGGATTTTTTCTTCTGTACTTCTTGGCTTCTAAGATAAATACACTGTAGATCAGACCCATTATCAATCTCTTCCAGACAATAAACAATGGGGCCTCTTTTTATTGCCACCTTACCAACATCTGCACTAACCAAGGGGTTCGCATGAAGAAATTCAACGGGCATGTCAAACTGAATGCTGATCTCGCTGTCCTTACAGACTTCCACACACGCATAACCATTGCTTACTGTCAGTTCCTGTTCCTTCCTGTCGTTTTAAATAGCTGAATCTTTTTCCAAAAATTCACATGGTAAAACAACTTTTTTATTATCAGATGTCTTACCCTTGACCAGATCCAATAATATCTGTCCTGCCTTCTCTCCCATTTTTTCCAGCGGGATATCAACCGTTGTTAATCTCGGTCTGGTAAATCTACATTCCTGTCTGTTATCAAATCCAATGACGGAAATATCTTCTGGAATCCGTACACCATCGCTTAAAGCTGCATCCATAAACCCTACTGCCATCAGATCATTCATGGCAAAAATTGCTGTAGGTTTTTCTTCCAGCTGTTTATATTTTTTATAAGCCTTTACCCCATCTTCAAATTCCCAGGCTCCTGAAAAGATATATTCTTCCTTCAGCTCCTTCCCTGCTTTTCCAAGCTGTGTGATAAAACTTCCTAAGCGCTTCTGTGCAGGCAGGGAATCCTCTGCTCCTTTAATCACCCCGATGTTCTCATGCCCGTGTTTCACCAGGTATTCTGCCACATCCGCAATAACATCAATATTATCATAGGTTACGTAATAATTCTTTTTTGATGTGTCATAACAATAAACCAGAACAATTGGTATGCTTAACTTGGGAATCAGTTCCATAACATCCCTGTCATGCATTGCAACATAAACAAGTCCGTCAATCTGGGTTTTATTAAACAGCTTTATACTTTTACTTATTGCTGACTGATAACTGGATAATTCAGAATAATGGTTTCCTGTTTTCTCAAGAAGGCTCATATTATTCAGAATTACTGCATATCCCTGTTTTTCAACATAATTATTGATTCCATTAATGATCCGTGGCGTCTGGAACGCCGTAATATCTTCTGCCATGATTCCAATCGTATTGCTTTCCTTTGTCCGTAGACTTTTAGCAAACCGATTGGGACTATAACCCTCCCTTTCTATTATTTCCAGTATTTCTTTTCTCTTTTTGTCACTGACATTTCCAGTTCCGTTGATCGCGTTCGAAACTGTTGCGGCAGTCACACCCGCTAATTGCGCAATTTCTTTCATGTTCATGAGGATTCCTCCTTTAGTTAATCGATTTACTTAACATATAAAAAAAATAACTCGCATAGTTAATCGATTAATCTTAATTACAAAATACCATCTGATAACAAAATTGTCAATCACTTGGCTGCAACATAAAATAATTTTGGTACATTTCAATAATTAACATTTTTATTAACTAGTAATTTTCTTAAATTCGCAGGCAAATAAATTACTTCAAAGTACAGAAAAACATCGTCACACTTCCTTGTAATACTTCCATGTCTGGGTTTCGACACTTGCTAAATAGAAAGAGACTCATAAACCACAGAAATGCGGCTTTTTTGAAATAGAACTCATTGTTACTTACTGGCAGATGTTGACCTCCGGACGAGCACTTCCTTTCCCTGAAATGCAAAGCCCAGTTTACAGATCTTTTCTTCTGAGATTCTGGCTGCAAGCAGATCCGCTTCATAGTTTTTCTCTTCGATCTGCCGAAGTGCGTTTGCTGCCGTCTGTTCCAGACCATTTTCTGTTTTCTCATCACAGACCTTAAATTCCATGATATAAGCATTCAGATCCTTCCGTTTTGGGTACAATGCAATGTCATAACGTCCTCTGCCACTTTCCCGGTTGGATACGATACGGTATCTGTCCTTCAAGGATACAATTAACCCAAGAACAAGACCATGAAAGAAGTTTTCCGGTACACGTTTTGCAGGCTGGTTTCCAAGATCAAAATAACTCATGGACGTATATGTAATATCCAGGAGGATGTCACTCATTTCGTTCACATCCTGCTTTAACAATGCATTAATGAATTCGTTATAGTACACGCTGCCATTCTCAAACATGCCGAGAATCTGCGTTTCGAACATACTCATGACCTCTTTATTCGTCACGGAAACATCACATTCTGTATATTCCTGTATTTTTACAACATGATCCGCCTTAATATAGCCAACTGCCAGAAGCAGCGACCACAAGCTGTTCTCATCCCCATCCAAATACTGAAAAGTAATATTCTCGTTAATCCTCTTGTGAACCACTTCTCCCGCCATCAGACACTCCACTTCGTATTTACTGCGCACAGGATGCCTACGGATAATATCACCAATGATCTTATTACTACTGGTATTGATCCAATAGGACTCCAGATTCCTGTCAATCAGATAATTGCAAATAGACCAGGGATTGTAGATATCTTTCCGGTTTCCGAAGATAAATCCGTCATACATTTCCTTAACAGGACGAAACTGATCAATATTCTGACATTTCAGGGCATCCATGACCTCCTCTTCCGTAAATCCAAAGCAATCACTGTATTTATCATCCGTAACCGAATATGTCCTGAGAATATTCATATCCGAAAACAAAGAGCTTTTGGATATTTTGGTCACTCCGGTTATGATCGCTCTGCTGTAATAGTCATTCTCCTTAAAAGTGATATAAAACAATCTTCGGCAGACAGACAGCATTTTTTCCAAATAGCCATCTGTATATGCCTCCAACAGCGGGGTGTCATATTCATCCAGAAGAATATAGGGAAATACGCCATAGTGCTTATACACTGATCTGCACAGCAAACGGATACATCCCCCAACAGCTTTTTCTTCATGACGATATAAAGCTTTCTTCGTTTGTTTAAAGATATCTTTATCATCATCTGTCAGTCGGGTGCTGTCCAATAAATAATCATGTGAGCAATACAGTGTGTATAAGCTTTCCTCCAATGCCTCCAATGCCTGTTGAACATCCTGTCCCTTACAGCTTCCAAAGCTAACAAGGAGTGTGGGTGTTCTTCCAAATGCCATTCGGCACTTCGGATCTTTCCACACTTTCAATTCCTTAAAATATTCCGGATGCTCTGCATATCTTGGATCAAAGAAGGTCTCTACTGTACTCAGGATCATAGACTTACCGAATCGTCTCGGTCTGGTAATCAGAGTGACTCTGTCACATGTCTGCATCCATTCCTGAATGAAATGTGTTTTGTCTACATAAAACATTTTACCGCAGGCATAATTCTGAAAATTCTGATGTCCAACACCTACGGGTTCCGCCAGATACGGATTGTTCGCCAGAATAGCAGTCAGCTTCTTCTGGTAGGCAATTAAATGCCTTCTCTCCTCATGCAGTCTGTCCCGTTCCACGAATTCCATCAGAATTTGTTCCCTCTCCGACATTTTCACATAGTAACTGACAGATTTGCCTCCGATTGTCCTCTGCACATAAGGCTGCTTTTTCCCATTAATGGTCTTGTAGGTCAAGGTTCCCTTCGGCAATTCTTCCAGCCTCCGGTCAATTTCCTCAATACGACGTTTTGGATTTCCCATGCTTTTCCTTCCTAATCCTACTTTCAATAATTTACAATGGGTATGAGTAGTTATACCTATTGTATAACTACTCATACCCATTGTAAATTATTTTTAAAATAAAAATGCTTATGGTATGTAACAGTTCAGCCTTGCCCATTCATAAGCTGCCGGATTGTACTGATTGGCTGAACTGTTGCTATGGTATTGCTACAGGAGTCCACATATGCTGATCTCCCCGGAATTCAGCCGTTCTTTGCTGCCATCCTCATACTGCACAATCAGCGCACAGGTATCATCCACCTCTAAAGCAAGTGCTTTCCGGTTTCCGGACGGGGCAAGCACGGTGATTTCCTTCCCCACAACAAGGCTTCGTTCCTGATATTTCTTCACATAATCCTTTTTATCAAACTCCGCATAATAATTCATGAAATGGTTTAAAAAGCCCGCCGCAAGGAGATTCTTCCCATCATTTTTCCTCTGGTCAAAGATGGCTCCGGCAATATCTTCAATTTCTTTGGAGAATCCATCCTCCGGAGGGTATACATTTAAACCGATGCCAACAATCACATATTCCACACTTCCGTTTTCCATGCTGATAGAGGCCTCGGTCAGAATACCGCTGACCTTCCGGCCGTCAAGATAAATATCATTTACCCACTTAATTCCCGGTTTCTGACCGGAGACCTCTTCAATTGCCTCACATGCAGCCACGGCAGCCATAGAGGTGAGACAGGTGATCTCGTTCGTTGCAATTTCCTTCGGTCGGAGCAGAATACTTAAATAAATCCCGGTGTCTACGGGAGAATAGAAGCTTCGTCCTCTCCTTCCCCGTCCTTCGGTCTGTTTATTTGCGATAATCACATACCCTTCGGGCGTTTCTTCATTTGCTTTCTCCCGGAGCATGGTATTCGTGGAACTGACTTCCGAAAGAACCTGGATGGTAAGCTTCTGATTCCGTGAATCCAGATATTTTTCAATGCCCTGTACCGAAAGAATATCCGTATTCATCGAAAGCCGGTATCCTTTATTCGGCACGGCATCAATCTCATATCCATCACTACGCAGCGCATTGACTGCTTTCCAGACTGCCGCACGGGATACCGACAGCTGCACTGCAATTTCTTCTCCCGAAAAATAGGTGCCTTTATTCGATTCAAACAATGCAAGAATATTGTCCTTCGTGCTCAATTGTATAATCCCTTTCCTGGTATCCACTGAACATCTTTCTATCATATCTAAGAAAATGCTGGTTAAATCAGCGTTTCCCTAATAATAAAACAATTGCAGCACGAATTACAATACTGGAGACTGTTTTTCTTATATTTACTCTTCAAAATCAGGAAGTCTCGGGTTCATGCAGGTCAGTCTGTTGACTCTTGCTCCTTCCGGCTTTGGCACTCTGGAACCATATTTCAAAATAGGGTCACTTGTTTCCTTCATCCAGTTTTCCAGTCTTAAGGAAAGATCCTGATACACCTCTGCATATTTTTCACTCTCTGTCAGGTTTTCTCTCTCATAGGGATCGAGCCAAAGATCAAACAGATATTCCCTGACTCTCTTCTTTTCCAGATAACCGTTTTCCACAAGAAAATCCTTACTGATTGCTTCATCAATATTGGCCGGAACCAGTCCGTTATGATAATCAAACAGACGAATCAGCTTATAACGGTCTGTCCTGATACAGCGCTTCGGCTCATAGGCTGCATGATAGGTCACCTCGGAAAAGATCTCATTTCTGACCTTTTCGGCCTTCTTTTCCATAAAAGGTATCATGCTGTAGCCTTCGATCCAGCCCGGGATTGGTACTCCTGCCAGCTCACATACTGTCGGATAAATATCAAGCTGTGAGACCAGCGCATCCACTGCCTGTCCCTTACGCTGATTTCCCGGATAATCCATAATAAAGGCGACTCCGATTCCTGTATCATACAAGGTACATTTCATTTTAGGAAAAGCAATTCCGTGATCTGTAGTAAAGATCACCAGTGTCTGCTCCCGAAGTCCGGTCTTTTCCAGCGTTTCCATGATTCTTTTAAAGCAGCTGTCAACAACTCTTGCCGACTCACAATAGTCTGCCATATCTCTTCTGTTGGCATCACAATCATAAAGGGGAGCTGGAACTGTCAGATAATCCGGATTCACATCTTTCTGTGCTTTTGGATATTCTCTGTGGGTATTAAACCAACCCATGGAAAGGAAAAACGGTCTGCTGCCTTCTCTGCTCTGTCTTTCCAGATAAGCGCAGGCTTCCTCTGTATTGGCATAATCCCAGTTCTCCATACTTGCTTCTGTCTGATCCATGTTAAATTCCTGGCTGCCTACAATCTCCTGATAGCCAATCATATGATAATCGGGGGCTTCATGCTGAATCCCGCATAACGCAGTATGGTATCCGTTTTTTCCAAGATAATTTGCCAGATGGTGTTCATAATGATTGAGCTGCCAGCCTCTGCTTGCCAGACCCTGCATACCATTCTCGTGCGGTGTATAACCTGTCAGAAGTCCTGCACGGCTCGGAGAGCAGGTCGGTCCTGCGCAGTAACAATGCCTGAAAATGGTTGCCTCCTTTGCAAAATTCATCAGTGCCGGTGTGGGGATCTGGTATCCATACGGGCTTATGTATCTTCCACTGTCATGAGTATGCATATAAATAATATTCATTCTCTTGTCTCCTCGTATTTTATAATTACCACGTAATCATATTCTTACGGTCTCAGCAGCAAATGCTTCGACCTGTACTGAACAGTTACATTACCACCATTTAATCAGGTTGGTCACCTTGTTACGCATTTCAATAAACTTCTCTTCCGTTACATTTCTTGGCAGCGGAAGCGGATTGACGAAATCCTCCTTGACCTTTGTCGGCTTATTGGTTAGAACCATGATTCGCTGGCTCATATATACTGCTTCCTCAATATTATGCGTAATAAAAACTATCGTTGTTTTAGTTTCCTGCCAGATACGGATCAGCTCATCCTCCAAACGGAAGCGCAGTTCCAAATCCAGCTGTCCATATGGCTCATCCATCAGCAGAAGGTCCGGCTCCACCGCAAATGCCCGGGCAATGGATACTCTCTGCAGCATACTCGCAGAAAGCTGTTCCGGATAATAGTCCGCAAATTTCTCGAGACCTACCATCTCAAGCACTTCTTCGGTTTTTCTGTTCAATTTCTCTTTGGAGAACCTTCTTACCTTCATGCCAAACTGTACATTTTCCCTTACAGTCAGCCATGACATGGTCGAATACTCCTGCATGATATAAGCGATACTGTGCTTATTTAAGTCTACTTCTTCCCCGTTGATCAATATTTCTCCGTCATCAATGTCATACAGCTTTACAAGACTGTTCAGAAATGTCGTCTTTCCACATCCTGTAGGTCCTACAATGCAGAGAAAATCGCCATCATTCACCTGAAAGGAAATATCATCCAATACCTTCAGTGAACCAAAGCTTTTGGTCAAATGATTTACTTCCACTTTACTCATACTCTTCACCTCATTCTGTGGTTTCCACGTATTTGCTGATCTCCTCCCGCAGCTTCAAAAAATCGGGTGAAATATAATCCCTCGGTCTTGGAAGATCAATCGTGAACTCATTTCTTACTGTGGTTGGGCAGCTGCTGAGCAGAATGATCCTGTCAGCCAGGTACAGTGCTTCTTCAATATTGTTGGTAATAAAGACTACTGTTCTTTTGTCCTGACTCCAGATTCTCTCTACCTCCTCCTGCATCAGATATCTTGTCTGGGCATCCAGATGTCCAAAGGGTTCATCCATCAGTAATACCGAAGGATTATTACAGTAAGCCCTTGCAATTCCAACTCTTTGCTTCATGCCGCCAGACAGCTTGATTGGATAGCTTTTTTCAAATCCGCTTAGTCCCACCAGATTAATATAGTGCTTTGCCTGCTCCTTGCGCTGCTTCTTCGGAAGTCCCGCCATCTTAGGACCAAATCCGACATTTCCTTCTACCGTAAGCCAGGGAAACAATGCTGTTTTCTGATAAACCACGCCTCTTTCCGGTGCCGGTCCGTCTACCCTTTTGCCGTTTACAGTAACACTGCCTGCTGTTTCACGATCAAGACCTGCCATAATATTGACCAGGGTTGTTTTTCCACATTGCCCCGGTCCCAGAATAACCACAAATTCATTTTCCGCTACTTCCAGAGAAATATCCTTGAGAACTTCATTCTTTTTCCCATTATTTTCAAAGACCTTGGATACATGCTTACAGCTGATCATTGTTTTTACATCCGTTATCTTCCCTGAATGTTCCATGAGCATAATCCCCTTTCTATTAATCGAAGTAATGATGCAAGCAGCAGACCGACAAGTCCGATTGAAATCATGCCTGCCAGGATCTGCACGGTATTTCCGCTTTCCATTCCTGTCGTGATGATCCATCCGGCACCTTCATTTGCACGGATCATTTCCGCCGCAATTACTGCCATCCAGCTTGAGGAAAGTCCTACCTGCAGTCCTGCGAAAATCTGTGGAACCGATGCCGGAAGTGTAATATAAAGGAAAATCTGTGCAGGCTTTGCTCCCAGCATTCTTGCTGCCCCTACCAGAGTCTGATCCACCTGGCTTGCTCCTGCGTAGGCATTCAGAATGATACTTACAATGGCGCTGACACAAATAATGAAATATTTGGAGGTTTCACCAATACCAAACCAGAGAATGGCAAGAGGGATCCATGCAAGCCCGGGAATCGGACGCAGCAGTTCGAAGATCGGCTTGACGATCGCCTTGCCGGTTTTGGAACAGCCCATCAGGATTCCCAGGGGGATACCAATGATACATGCCAGAAAATATCCTACAAAAACCCTTTTCAGACTGGCCAGAATATGCAGGGGGAGGATCTTTCCACCAATCTTCTGTGTCAATGATTGTCCGATAAAGCCCAGCACCACAAAGGGAGACGGCATGACCTTCTGCAGACTCGTGAAAGAAACCGCAAGCTGCCAGACAATCAAAAGACCCACCAAAGAGCAAATGAAATAGGTAATGGTTTCTGTTTTTGAATTTTGAAATTTCTTTTTCACTTGTTCCTTCCTCCTTTGACCAGTTTCTTTTCCAGTGTTTCCAGAATGTAAGTCAACAGGGCGCCGACAAGACCGATCGTGATCATACCTACCATGATATTATCTGCCTTTCCTACCATACGATTCATCTGGATCATATAGCCAAGTCCTTCTGTAGAGGCCAGCATTTCTGCGGCCACCAGAGCCATCCAGCTTGCTCCGAGAGATACCTTTAAGCCCGCGAAAATCATAGGTAGTGCAGAAGGAATCCCTACCTTCAGAAGAGTTTCAAAGTTGCCTGCGCCAAAGGTTCTTGCCACCCAGATATGTACCGGATTGGTCTGTTTGATTCCGGTATAGGCATTGATGATCGCCGGTGTAACAGCCGATACGAAAATAACTGTTGCCTTTGCCTGAATGCCAATACCAAGCCACAGAATCATCAAGGGAATCCAGCCCACCGGCGGGATCGGCCTGATCAGGTCAAACAAGGGCTTTACTATCAGATCCACTCTACGGTACCAGCCCATAAAAATGCCAAGGGGTACGCCGATTACAATACCAAGCAGATAGCCAAGAAGAACGACCTTCAGACTGGCGATCAGATGCTTTCCCAGTGTTCCGCCATCCGGTGTTGTCACTGTCAGCTTTCTTACAAATGCTGTTGCTACCTTAAAGGGACTTGGAAAAGTGCTGGATGGAAATACCTTAAAAACATCTGCTATCAGATACCATATCAGTAAGAAGCAGAAGACGGATGCCGTTGATATCAACGTATATTTTAGTTTATTTTCTTTCATAATGTGCCTTTCCTTACCTGCACTGTTCCCGGAGGCTCAGTGCAGGTCGCTTTCTCCTTACAATGCTAGTTCAATCCTGCTTTCACAAGAATATCATTTCTGACATTTCCGCATACGGTATCCTTCAATTCTTCTTCAAGCTGTCCGCTGGAAACATAGAACTCAACCAGTGTATTTTTGAAATCAGCACCAAACTCTCTTGTCTTCATATCCTCTATGCCATAAAAAGGCTTTTCTTCAAGCTGTCTCTTGGAAACCTCCACATCAATATCCTGTCCGTTCTGTTTAAACCAGTCAGACATCAGATTGGCTGCATACTCTACATCCCCGTTTAACTTATCATTCTCTTCTGCTACCAGTTTCACCATGGTCGCCAGTGCATCCTGCTTATTGTCAAACGTGCTTTCACTGACAACAATCTGTGCAGTTGCATCTGCCTTCAGATTTTTCATGGAAGCTACAGATACCCAGCCTTCATCATCTACTGCTGTATAGGTCTGCGGCGAACGGGTTGCCAGAATATCTCCTTCCCCTGTTTTAAATGCCTGATATGCCTGTGCATACTCCATCGGCACAAAGGTGATATCATCCATTGTAAGTCCGAAGACATCCAGATACTTGGTTACTTCAAACTGTGATAAGGTTCCTGCCGGGCAAAGAACTGTTTTCCCTTTAACAGAATCCGCACTGCCGATGATATCCGGATATTCAGAATTCGTCACTCCTGCTGCGACAATATCGCTGTCCGCTCTTGCTACCAGATCAATCGCTACTGTATCGGTACAGATCTCACCGATCATCTTGGAATTGTTGTTTGCCAATGAAAACACTGCTGCTGCTCCAATAAATGAAACATCTAATTCTCCTGCCGCCATAGCCTCGTTCATTGGCGCACCGGTTGAGAAATTCACCAGTTCAATTTCGATTCCATTTTCCTTATCCAGTCCGTTATTTACCATGTCAACAACCGGAAGTGCTGTCATCGCTGCCAGAACACCTACGCGCAGCTTATGATTCTCATCAATTGAAGCTGTCTCTTCTTCCGTCTGCCGACTGCCATCTGCAGCACTGCTGCCACACCCCACTAACATGGTTCCTACCATTGTCATAGTTACCAATAATGCCAATACCCTTTTCATAATACACTTCTCCTTTCTATGTCTTCCGGTTCATCCGGTTCGATTATGCAATTATGTTACCATTTGCGTGCACGTGTGTCAATCGTTTTGTAGAACTTTTTTATTTTTCTTCTGCATTCCTTTGTTTTATTGTTCATTTTTTATATGTAAACCTAATATTACCAACATTTTTAATTGTACGAATTAATGATGTACGTGTATCATTTTGGATCATGAAATTTACTCTTCATATGAAGCATAATCTCTTGACAAGCGTTTCTCTTATTGTGATAATAGTATATATAATTGTGATAGGAGGTTTTTTCATGCCAATTACCATGCAGGAACTGGCCGACATGGCAGGTGTTTCCCGTGCAACCGTTGATCGTGCTCTTAACGAAAGAGGGCGCGTAAATCAAAAGACTAAAGATCGAATCTGTCAGCTCGCTAAAACAATGGGCTATGAACCGGATCTTGCAGCCAAGACTCTTGCCAGCAGGAACAAAATTTTTCGAATTGGCTGCATACTGAATTCCAGAGGAAATACCTTTTTTAATGATGTAGAAAAGGGAATTCAGGCTGCTATCAGTGAACTGAATGGATTCAATATTGAAGTCACTACCCGCTCTCCGGAACATCTTAACGCCACATGTCAGCTTCAGGTAATACATGAGCTTTACCGGGAGGGCATTCAGGCTCTGATCATTACACCTCTCAATATTCCTGAAATTGCAGACAAATTAAACGCATTAGTAGCAGAGGGCATTGCTGTAGTTGCTCTTACTGCCGACATCCTTAACGTTAATTACCTTTCCTATGTAGGCTGTAATCATTTAAAAAGCGGACAGATCACAGCCAATGTTGCCGGTATCATTGCTCCACCGGAAGCAAAGATCCTATTTATACTGGGCTCCAAATCACTTCTTGGACACAGTCAGCGTCTGGAAGGGTTTCTTCAGGTTCTGAATGAAAGCTTCCCGCAGATGCATGTGCTTGATATTATAGAGAATCAGGACGATGATTTTATTTCCTATAATCTGATTCATAATTACATAACAAACCATCCAGACATTGATCTGATCGTTTTTGCTGCCGGCGGCAGCACAGGCGGTATCCGTGCCATTCTGGATTCTTCCTGTAACTGCAAAATCATCTGCTTTGATCTGACATCCCACAATCGGCAATATTTAGAAGAAGGGATTATTTCCTGTGTACTCTGTCAGGAACCTTATACACAGGGTTATCAGGCAATCAAGCTTCTGTCCAATTATCTGCTCCTTGGAAAAAGTCCTGATACTGACAGATACTATACTAAAACGGAAATATTGGTTAAAAATTCCCTATGAAGCAAAAATCACACTGCAGTATTTGCTGCAGTGTGACCACTCTCCTTCATTTTCATATTAATGTAACTATTCGTAACTATTCAATAATGAATCTCTTCCAATGCTTTACATATACTTTCCTTATCAATACCTCCAAAGCAGGCCAGAT
>CAVERH010000074.1:0-12729 GCA_963618065.1 bacterium
ACTCTGTGGCGATGTCTTTTGACAGCCCTTTGGAGTTACTGCCGGTGACATAAACATCAAGGTTTTTGTATGCCTTGAGTTCGTTCAGCATATCGTAGATGGTAACCTCAATGCCGCCGTTTTCCTTGTCCACTACTTTTGTTGTGAGCTGCACCTCATCAATGAACAGATAGAATTTTTCATTCTTTCTGTCCCGGACGGTGCTTTCAACATATTCACACAGGGTAATGGGATTTCTGAATTTATAGTACCGCCGCTGATCCAGTTCGATTTTCAGAATATGCTCTTCCGGAACATTCTGCGAAAGGAGATATTCGAAAAACAGATCGAAGAGCAGCACGGACTTGCCGCATCTGCGTATGCCTGTAATGACTTTTATCTCGCCGTTCCACATACTGTGGATCAGTCGGTTCATATAGGAATCTCGTTTAACCATGATTTCACCTCGTACTTAGGACGAAACCGTCCGAACTTCTATGTTAGTATACCACAATTTTTGAAAAATATCAAGGTCGCAAGAAAAGTTCACAAAGAAGTTGTGACGGAAACGGACTAAGTACGAGGTGAAATTCTCCGATACGTCTCAGATCCCATAGGGGATAATTTCATCAATGGTCAAGTTCTGCTTCGGCTTGGAGATGCCGTTATACTGCCTGTGGCATAGCAAGAACAGCGATCGGTACACTGTTTTCCATGCTTGTGATTACAACAGCAGGATATGCGTTGTCAAAGGAGTTCCGTGGAAGAACGGCATTGATTGACGGAGCCAGCTTTTTTACAATCCTCTGGAAGATTTTCCTGCCACTTTCGAAGGTGGGACTTGCAACGGTTGCACTGTTTATTATGGTAGGAAGCTGGAATGAGTGGTTTACAGGTATTCTGTATATGTCAGATACGAAAAATTATCCGCTGGCGTCTTTCTTACAGGTGATTGTTGTACAGGGCAATCAGCAGGATCTGGCTCCTGATCCTACTTCGGCAGCAGCAATGTCCGAAAGAACGATCAAAGCCGCACAGATATTTATCGGAGTATTACCGATTCTGTTAGTTTATCCTTTCTTACAGAAATATTTTGTGAAGGGTATTGTTATGGGAGCGGTAAAGGAATAAAAAACGTGATATTATTTTTATGGAGGGTAACAAAATGAGAAGAAGAAGTACCATGTTAACTGCATTATTACTGACATCCGTTGTATTACTTGGTGGCTGTGGAAGTAAAAGCACAGGGACGACAGAGGTCAGTACACAGAATGCGGACGGAAAGTATGAGCCTGCACTTACGATTACCATTGCCAAGCAGTTGGATGAAAATGCAGGTAAATATGATGAGGGCGATGACATCAACAATAATCCGATGACACGATTAACCGAAGAAAAGCTGGGAATTAAAATGGATACCGTGCTTCTTGGCGGTGATGCTGGAAATTATGATACTAAGCTCCGGCTGGCATTAACCGGATCGGAACAGCTTCCCGATGTATTCCCGGTATACGGGACACAGATGATTGCGGATATGATTGAGTCCGGCCGTGTAAAGGACATTACACAGGATATTGAGAATTATATGCCGGATAGAATCAAAGAAATTTATGATCAGTATCCGGAAACCTTTTATTCACTGACTAGGGATGGAAAGATTTATGGACTTGCGTGTCCTCCGGCACTGACGGAAAGTCAGGTAATGATTATCCGTCAGGACTGGCTTGATCATCTGGGATTACAGGCTCCGACCAATATGGATGAATTTGAAGCAGTAATCAAGGCCTTTACCGAGGATGACCCGGACGGTAATGGCAAGAAGGATACTTATGGTTTTACCTATGCAGGTGACGGTATTTACAATACGGGATGGGTTTCTGATCCGGTTATTCTGTTCTCCGCTAATTCCGGTAAGCATGTCCCCGGCATGTGGCAGGAGGATGAAAACGGACAGCTTGTTTATGGTTCTGTTTGTGAAGGAAATAAAGCAACACTGGAACGCATGGCACAGTGGCATGCAAATGGATGGATTTTCCAAGAGGCAGCAGCGACCGGTGCATGGGATGCCATGATGCAGTTTACCGAAGGTAAGGCGGGGATCTTCATCGGACGTCCATGGGCAATTGATTCGGTAAGAGATATAACGTCCGCAGATCCCAATGCTGTCATTGCTGCTTATCCGAACATTAAGCAGGATAATGGGGAGCATACCTACCAGAGAGCCGAAATCAATGATGGCTGGCTGATGTTTAATGCAGAATTTGACCAGATGGAAGCATTCTTTAAGTACTTTGACTGGCTATATGATGTTGCATTCGGCACCGGTGATTTCCAGTATGGCTATATTGAGAATTATGATTATGATATTGTAGATGAAAGGGTTGTGTTTGATCCTTCTTTATTTGATCCGGTTGTGGTAGATCCGTTCTATCCTGCCAAGTCTACGGTATTAAAGAATTATCCTGCATTGGATAAAATGAAACCGTATGCTGATGTGTCAGCAGGTGCTGATCCTGATACGGGAGCGCTGATTAAAGCAGCAGCAACATTTGAAACTGCGCCGGATACAGCGAATGGTTATGTCATTGCATATGATGGAAAGGATGAATTGATTCCGGATCTGTTCAATGCAGAGCCGACAGAAACCATGAAAAAGGGCTGGGAACAGCTTCAGACCTTAGAGAAACAGACCTACACAAACATTATTTATGGAAAAGAACCCATCAGTGCATTTGATGATTTCGTAGCGGAGTGGAACGCACAGGGCGGTGAGCAGATTACCCGGGAAATTAATGAGTGGTACAAATCTGTACAGTAAAAGGCTGAGAGAATATGACAGAGAACCGGTCACTTTGACCGGTTCTCTGCTGAGTTATATAGTAATGAACGACAATATCTGTTATAATTTCTTTGGATTCCAGTCATGGGGAAGATCGGGTGGAAGGAAAGGTATAAGAGGTGAAAAGAATCCGGCATATCTATACAATTGTCATAGTGTTTATTTTTCTGGTTACGGCATGCTTTGTGATTCTGATGCAATATAGCTCGGAGAGTCTGGAAGCTTCCATGGCAGAGGTTGTTACGATTCAGATGGAGCATTCCGGTTCTTTGCTTAATCAGAAAATCCGTGAGATTGAAATTGAGGCTGCAGGGATTTTAAATAGTGATAAATTGAAAACCATACAACGCTGTGTTACAGAAAATAAGGATGTTTATGATTATATTCTGGCAGCAAATGACTTAAAGGAATATCTGACCGGAAGACAGAGAAGTAATGTCGGTATGGCAGAATTTAAGTTATACTGGCCTTATTCGCATCGTGTGGTTTCTAATGCCATGGTGGGAAGTATTGATTCAAAGGTAATAGAATTATTTGCAGACAATGAATGACCGTACTGATTGTTGATGATGAAGCGTATATGGTAGAATATATGAAAGATCTGGTGGATTGGAAGGGATATGGCTTTGACCGGGTTTTAACAGCAACAGGAGGTTCGCTTGCTAAGGATCTGCTGGATGAATATCAGCCCGACCTTCTGATTACCGATATCCGCATGCCGAAGATTTCCGGACTTGACCTTTCCATGATGATTTATGAGAAGAAATATCCAACGAAAATCATTATTCTTTCCGGATACAGTGACTTTGAGTATGCGAATAAGGCTATGCGTTACGGAGCCTCAGAGTATGTTGTAAAGCCGGTACTGAAAGAGGATTTTGAAGAAGTACTGGATCGGATTGTAGAACGGTATTTTAAGGAGAGACTGCAAAAGGAAGTACGTGGCTGTAAGGATAATGCGCAGCTGGTTGCTTATATTAAGAAATATATTTCTGAAAACTGTGAAAAGGATTTATCATTGGATATTTTAGGTGCAATGGTACATCTTCATCCTAATTATCTATCCAAAATGTTTAAGGATGTAGCCGGAGAGAATTTGTCCAACTATATTACAGATGCCAAGATGAAAAGAGCAACAGAGCTTCTGCTGCATACGGATTTAAAGATACAGGAAGTGATGAATCAGCTTGGCTATCAGAAAAGCCAGCATTTTTCAAAGCTGTTCCGTGAAAAATATGGCGTATCACCCAGGGAATACCGCGCAGAATATAGAGAATATCTACCGGAGGTTTCTAAGGAAATGATGATTTAATCAGCATTTCCTTAGGCAGGATGGGGAGGAGTTATGTACAATGAGAAGATATGATAAACTTCCTTTAAAGAAAGCTTATTATGTTATTTTTACAGGAATGATCGTGATACCATTAGTACTGGTGCTGGTCATCTCATTGCTGACATTGGGAAGGCAGTATAAGGAGCAGGCAATCCAGAATATCAGGGGAATACAACAGGGAATCGCTGCGGAAATCCAGTCGGATGTGGATTTTATGTCCATGCGTCTGTCACAATTGACGAACGTGAATGATAATATGGTGATTCAGTATGCAGCTGAGGTCAATGAGGTAGACTTTGATACACGCTATGATGCATAGCTGAGACTGGATCAGGCAGGCAATATGGTGATAGAACCAGTGAAGGATGTGGTATCCATAGGCTTTTATATGAAAAATGGGAATGCATATTTTCTGAGAAGTGATATTAAGTGGACAGTAGAAGAAACGCGGCAGAAGCAATGGTATCAGGATGCCCTGCAGAAAATGAATTCTGTAAAATTGGGATCGTACCAGACGGTAAAGTCAAGTGATCTGTATCAGGGAGGCAGCAAGGATCAATTGGTACTGATCTATGCGATAGCGCCTGATGCCATGATTGACCGATCACAGAGTATAGAAATGGTAGTGCTGTACCAGACCAGTGATGCCGGAAAGGTGATTCGGAATTATAACCGTAATTATGGCAAAGGAAATAATAAGCTGGGAATTATGCAGATCGTAGACGAAGATGGCAGCTACATCTACAGAACGAATGATCCAGTTATCGGAAAAGAGCACGGTTATACATGCGTGAGCACACCGCTGGAGCTGAAAAACACCACCTGGTATCTTGAAAGCTACATAAAGACATCGGATCTGATGCGGGATTTTGTGAATGTTGCAATCGTGATTCTTCTTGTGGCAGCATTGATTTTTGCACTTGCAGGATATTTTGCAGAATATTTTATCCGTCAGATTGTCAATCCGATAGGTGAACTGAGTGAAGGCTTAAAACAGATAGAGGATGGACAAATGAATATCCATATCATTCCACAGGGGCATACAGAGATCCGCAGTGTGATCCATCATTTTAATGCTATGGCGAGAAGTCTGAAGTCAATGATTGCAGACTATGAGGAACAGGTCCGAAGAATGGAACGACCGAACGGAGAATACTTTACGGCACTGGTTCAGGGAAAACTGTCACCACAGGAGCTGATGGAAAAACGGCTGGATTTTTTCATGACCTCATATGTACTGGTGGAGCTGTATTTTGAATGGCCAGTGGGAACCAAGGCAGATCAGGAAAAAATAGGACAGCTGTTATCCGGTTTTGAACGTAATCCGCGGTATTCTATGCATTGCGTTGCCTGTCAGGTGGGACATACAAAAGTATTTTTATACTATAGGATCACAGAAAATGATGACCGACAGCATATTTTCAGTATGCTCAAGGACTTACAGAGCTATGTGAAAACGGAATATAATGCAGGGATGGTGTGCTGTATAGGCGAAGAATGCCAATCATTGGAAATGTTTGAAGCAGCGGTGGCTTTTCTGCGAAAATGCTCCCGGATAAGTTATCTGTATGGGGAGGCTGCGATCGTGGATCTGGAAGCGGATAGGGAAGAAGCAGAGGCACTCAGCATAGCAGCAGGGGATTATGAACGTCTGGCAGACAGCTTATATAGTGCGGACACAAAGAATTTTGCAGCGGCAAAGGAAAAGCTGTATGAGAAGCTGAATACAGGAAACAGGAAGGAAGCAGAGAAGAATATCTTTGCTGTGATTCTGGCGGTTGCATCACGATTTGCAAATGATGGGATTACTTTATCTGTTATTTTTGGTCAGAGATATAATTATAAAGAAAAAATAAAACGACTGTCTTCCAGTCGTGAGATGAAAATGTGGATTACAAACTATATCAACTGGGTAATGGACTATTCGATAAGTAAGATCGATACGATAGAGACGGATGTAGTTATAAAAGCGAAGCATTATCTGGCAGACCATTATGAGAATGAGAAGCTGACGCTCTCTGAGGTTGCACAATATGTAGGTCTGAGCGAGAAATATTTTACAAATCGCTTCAGCAAAGAAACCGGAGAGACGTTTTCTAACTATCTTACCCAGTTACGGATACAGAAAGCAAAAGAGTTATTGCGTACGACTACATTCAAGAGCTATGAAATTGGTGAAATGGTTGGATATCGTAATGCAGAACATTTTACCAGAATGTTTAAAAAGGAAACCGGATATACTCCGGCACAATACCGTAAGCAGGAAAAAGGATAGAAAATGAATTGCAGAAAGATTCAGATTAGGACAAAACGCAGGTAAAAACCTGCGTTTTGTTACATTATATTAAGAATTCTAACGATCGATCAAAATAGTGATATCGTAATTCGAACCAAATATCAAGAAAACGGACGAAATGAAATGGTGAAAGATATGGATTGCCGTTATACTTAGGCTCGTAAACATAAACCAAATATTTCTTGCAAGGAGGACGTAAGGATATGAAAAAAAGGGTAATAGCAACAATACTTACATGTGTTATGAGTGTGGGATTATTAGCAGGATGTGGAAACGCAACAGACAGTACTGGTGATGCATCAGCTACAGAAAACGGAACAGAAACAGCATCTGATGAGAACCTAAGTGGAACGATTACTTTTACAATCTGGGATAATAACCTGAATGATTTTATTGAATCAAATGATATGGTAGGAAAGTTTCAGGAGAAATATCCGGATATCGATATTGAGGTAGAAAAGATTAAAGATGATTCTGAATATTGGAATGCAATGAAGATGAGAGCATCTGCTAATCAGCTTCCAGATGTTATGTTTAATAAGACCTTTACATTAGCAAGATTTAAAGATTATCTGTTAGATCTGACTGATACAGAGGCAGCAAAGAATAATGAGCTTGCCGCTGGTTATGCAGTAGATGGTAAAATTCTTGGTATTCCTATGACAAGTGGTTATGAATACGTTTATTATTGGAAAGATATGTTTAAAGAAGCAGGTGTAGAAGTTCCGACAACCTGGAGCGAGTTCGAGAAAGCAGCTAAGACATTACAGGATTATTACGGAAAAGATCATGCTGACTTTATGGCAATCGCATGTGGTTTCAAGGATGAATGGCCAGATTATCCATATATGGAGTTCATGCCAGCCCTCGAATCCGGTAACGGACAGAACTGGAACGCAATGGCAGCATCGGATGAGCCTTTTGCAGAAGGAACGGATATTTATAAAGCTTACAGCAAAGTGTATGAGCTGTTCAATTCCGGTGTTATGGGTAAGGATCCACTTGGAATTGGAGCTGATCAGGCAACTGCCCTGTTCTCTTCTAAACAGGCAGCTATTATCGCATTAGGTGACTGGGGATTACAGAATATCCAGAATCAGGCGGAAGATGCTTCTGAGCTTGGAGCATTCTATCTCCCCACCAGAGATACAGAAGCCGATCCATATAATGTTGTTGTACAGGGAGATTCTTTCATGGGAGTTACAACACATTCCAAAAATCCGGAAGCAGCAAAGGCCTTTGTAGAGTGGTTCTACTCAGAAGAATGGTATCCGGAATATCTGGCTTATATTTCTTCTTCGTCTTCCATGACGAATTTCCCGAAGGAGAAGGATCCAATCCTTGCAGAGGCGGATGACCTGTGTCCAAACAAGCAGATTGTTATGTATGACGGTGGTGGAGATGATTTTACAGCGATTCAGAATGAAACTACCTTTGATTATAAGAAGCTTGGAGCAGAAATGCTGACCAGCGGCTTTGATCTGGATAGCAAGATGAGTGAGATGAACCAGAAATGGACAGCCGCAAGAGCAAAGCTTGGAATCCAGTAAAACAAAATTTATGATAGAAGTAATACGTGAAATCGGGAGCTGCAAAGCGGCTCCGAAAGTCATAGGGAGGGATATCAATGAATAAATTAAACACGAAACGCAGAAAGTTTATCTTCCTATCCTTGCTGGTACCGGTCACGCTATTGATTGCGTTTGTAGTGTTTCCGGCAATTGATCTGTTCCGTATGAGCTTTACCAACTGGGATGGATTTTCAGCAAATTATAGTTTCATAAAATTCGATAATTATATTTCCATGCTGCAGAATAAGGATTTATGGCTTTCACTGCGGAACAATGCTGTATATTTTGTAATCCATTTAGGTATGATTCCGATGGAACTTGCTTTTGCGGTATTGCTTACCAGTAGATTACGCGCAGCAAAATTTTATAAAACGATGGTGTTTCTGCCTTATATTATTAATGGCGTTGCCATCTCTTATGCATTTTCCTATTTCTTTTCACCAATTAACGGTGCATTCAATGGTATCCTGACAGCCTTTCATCTGGAGAGCCTGATTCGAAACTGGTTGTCGGATGAAAAAATAGTAAACTTTGTATTAGCATCAGTATCTGTCTGGAGATTTAGCGGATACCATGTGATTTTGTTCATGGCAGCATTACAGTCGATTTCTGCGGATATTTTAGAGGCTGCTGAAATTGATGGTGCGAGTGCCGGACAGATTTTTAAATACATCCAGGTTCCTGCAATTATGCTTATGGTTGATTTTGTACTGTTTGATAATATCCGTGGTGCATTGCAGGTGTTCGATATTCCTTTCGTTATGACGGCAGGAGGTCCGGGTTATGCATCGTCCACGTTTACACTATATACGATTAAGACGGCGTTTACCTTCTCAAACTTTGGACTGGCCTCCACTATGGCTGTGGCGATCATGTTGATGATCATCGTGATTTATGCAGTACAGAACAAGATCATCCACGGACTTGTTTTGAAGGACTATAAATAAAGAAAGGATGCATGAAAGTATGATAAAGAGATCAATTCAACAGCTTTTAAAACAAATCATCTGTATTGTAATGGTAATTATTGCGCTTGCTCCGATACTTCTGACCCTGTTTGCATCCCTTAGGACCAAGGGAGCCATGACACTATCTTCACCGTTAGTTCCACCGACAGGAAGTGATTTTACTCTTGAAAATTATAGCAGAGTATTTTCCAATAAATATTTATTGATTGGATTTAAAAATACGCTTATTATATTACTAATTTCACTGGTATGCAATGTAATGCTTGGAACAGTTACGGCATTTATAATTGAACGGTTTGAGTTCCGAGGGAAAAAACTGGTAGTGGGATTATTTTTCGTTGGAATGCTGATACCGTCTTTTGTAACAGAAATATCCAGATTCCGTATTATTAACAGCATGCATTTGTATAATACACTGGGAGCACCAATTGTAATTTATATTGCGTCGGATCTGATGCAGTTATATATTTACAGGCAGTTTATATCAGGATTATCTGTGTCATTGGATGAGGCAGCTCTTCTGGATGGATGCTCCTATTATCAGCTGTTTTATTTGATTATTTTTCCATTGCTGGCGCCGGCCACAGCTACTGTTTGTATTATAAAAGCGATTAATATTATTAATGATATGTATATCCCGTACTTATATATGCCCAAAAATAAATTACGTACGATCACCACCTTCTTAATGGACTATGCAAATGCACAGCAGGGATCCTGGCAGACATTGGCAGCAGGTATTATCGTGGTTATGATACCTACGGTACTGACTTACGTATTTTCCCAGAAATATATTCTGGCAGGAGTTGCAGCAGGAGCAGTAAAGGAATAATATGATAGAGAAACTGTATAAATCATTATCGACAGGAGGGTAAAGCAATGAGAGCACTATTTATTGGGGGAACAGGAACGATCAGTATGGCGATTTCCAGACTTTTAGCAGAGCAGGGCTGGGAGTTATATCTTTTGAACAGAGGAAGCCGTAAGAACGTATTGGATGGACAGGTTAAGCAGATTATTGCCGATATCAGCAAGGAACAGGAAGTTGCTGAGAAGATAGCCGGAATGAATTTTGATGTGGTGTGTGATTTTATCGGATTTGTTCCGGAGCAGGTGGAACGGGATTACCGGTTATTTGCCGGAAAGACGAAGCAGTATATGTACATCAGTTCTGCATCTGCTTATCATAAGCCTGTTATGGATTACCATATTACAGAAGGAACAACGCTTTCCAATCCTCATTGGGAGTATTCCAGAAATAAGATTGCCTGTGAAGAGTTTCTGATGAAAATGTATCGTGAAAATGGATTCCCGGTTACCATTATCCGTCCGAGTCATACATATGATGAGAGAAATGTTCCTATTGGAGTTCATGGGAACAAAGGAAGCTATCAGGTATTAAAGCGAATGATGGAAGGAAAGCAGGTCATTGTTCACGGAGATGGAACCTCACTCTGGACGGTTACCCATAATTCTGATTTTGCAAAGGGATTTGTGGGGCTGATGGGAAATCCCATGGCGATCGGTGAAGCATTCCAGATTACCAGTGACCAGTCTGTGACCTGGAATCAGATTTATCAGGCTGTGGCAGATGCCTTACATGTGGAATACAAGCCTTACTATGTTTCATCTGCTTATCTTGATGCAGCAGGGCCGTATGATTTTGAAGGTGCACTGATTGGAGATAAGGCAAATACCGTAGTATTTGATAACACAAAGCTGAAAAATGCCGTACCGGGACTTTGCATGAATGTCCGCATGGAGCAGGGAATCCGGAATACAGTGGATTATGTCCTTTCCCATCCGGAATGCCAGATGGAGGATCCGGAATTTGATGCGTGGTGTGATAAGCTGATCGCAGTTCTGGAAAAGGCGAAGGAGGAGATGTTGTAAAAATAGGATTATCTGCTCCTTTGACACATGAAGCTGAAGGAAGGCTTTTAAGCTTTCAAGTTTTTCTTCACCGGCTTTGCGGTCAAGGTCATAGGCTGCCTGTAGTTTTATAGAATCCTTTTCCACACGACTGACAGGGAGGGCTTCGTCCGGTCGAAAGACAAAGACGAAGCCTTCTTTTTCTTTCTTAAAAATATAATCCAGAGTATCATTAATCAGTGCTGCGATTTTCTTTGATATAAATATATGCCTATGCCTATGCCATCTGCCAGAAACCATCCGATCGGAATAGATATCCAGATGCCGGTCGTGCCAAGCGCAGGAATGGCCGACAGCACATAAGACAGCAGCACTCTTGTTCCTAAAGATGCTATGGTTAGAACAATCGAAATGCCCGGTTGGTTTACAGCCCGGTAATAGCCATACAGCAGGAACAAAATACCGATGCCGATATAGCAGGAGCCTTCGATGTGCAGATACTGAACACCGATCCGGATGACTTCCGTTTCAGAAGCCGAGATAAAAATCCGCATCAGGGGATTGGCAAAGATAAACACCAGACCGCTGATGAACAGACTGAACAAACCGGATGCAGCTGCGGCACTGCGGATTCCTTTGCGGATACGTTCCTTCTGATTGGCGCCATAATTCTGGGCAACAAATGTGGAAAAGGCATTACCAAAATCCTGTACCGGCATATAGGCAAAGGAGTCAATTTTCACTGCGGCAGCGAAAGCAGCCATTACAGCGGTTCCGAAGCTGTTGACCAGTCCCTGGACCATCAGAATTCCAAAGTTCATAATGGACTGCTGAAGACAGGTCAATATGGATAGATTGCTGATTTTTTTTAAAGTACTTCTGTCGAAATGTAAATCTTCTTTGCCAGGGAGAAGTTCGCGGAAACAAAGCATGGCGTAAATCACAATTCCGATTCCGGCAACCCACTGGGACAGGATGGTTGCAAAGGCCGCACCGGGGATGCCCCAATGCAGATACAGCACAAAAATTAAATCCAATAGGACATTTAATATAGAAGAAACAGCAAGAAAAATAAGCGGAATCACGGAGTTTCCAATGGCGCGGAGAAGGTTGGCAAAATAGTTATACAGGCAGGTAGCCGGGATCCCTAAAAAGATGATCATTAAATAGTCCTTCATCAGAGGCCGGATCTCCTGTGGAATCTGTAAAACCCATAAAATTCCACCAAAGCAGACATAAACAAGCACATTGATTACAATGGTGATACCGCCGATCAATGTGAAGGACATAAAAACGCTTTGCCGGATCTTCGGATAATTGCTGCTTCCGTACTGCATGGAAATGGCAGCTCCGCTTCCCATACAGAGCCCAATGATAATGGAAGTAAGAAAGGTCATTAAGGTATAGGAGGATCCAACCGCAGCAAGCGCATCGGCGCCCAGGAACTGACCGACTACCCACGTATCGGCAATATTATACATCTGCTGCAGGAGATTTCCCAGCATCAGAGGGAGTGCAAATAACAATATTTGAATGGTAATGGGGCCTTTGGTAAGATTTCGCTGCATGATTTATATTCCTGAATAACTCTTTTTCTCAATTTTATTGGAAATTAAGGTAACTATTCAGAATAGTTACAAATTAAGTATATTTTGACCTTTAAAAATATAATTGTCAAGAAAGATCCACATATGTAAAAACCTTAACAGTTCAGCCATGCAGATTGATGATACCGGGGATTGGACATAAAGAGTATATGTGAACGTTATATGTCCAAATTTAGTAATGAGGTCAACCCTAATTGTTGAAAAACAGCAGAAAATTGGACTTATATTGAGCAAAAAGAAGAAAAATGTCCAAAAGAAAGACGG
>CAVERH010000075.1:0-12644 GCA_963618065.1 bacterium
ATATTGACCTGCATGGCTTATTGCTTAAGCAAACAAAGACTCCCAAGATTTCTCTTGGGAGTCTTCGTTTGTGTAAAAGGGGAATTTTTCCGGAATTGCTAATTAGCCTTACCGACCTCTCGATCGGTACATTTGTAATTATATTGATATTTTTGTTGAATTTCTATAATTATATTGACTGTAAATGACAATATATTCGCTTATTCGCAAAGAAAGACAATTCTTTTCGACAATCCTTAGCCAACTATGTAAAATTATATTTGTTTTCCGCCTGATTTATGATAAGATGTAACTATTCAGAGCCATGCAAATTTTGTTAAATATGATCGGAACGCTTGCGTTCCAGAGCATATTTAGCAGAATTTATATGGCGAAGTAACTACATGAGCAAAAGTTACATTTTATTATTAAGGGAGATTTTTGGGGAAGGTACAATCTATGGAGAATGAAAACGAATATCTTGAGGAACTGATGAAAAAGTATCGTGACATCAGTCAGAGCCTCTTACGATACATTCCTTATTTTGAACAGAAGAAGGGGCAGAAGAATTACCAGTTGTATCATGGTGAGCAGAATACGAATTCGGTAGCGATCCCTGTTTATGAAAGTACACTGCTTTCCTTTGTGAAGGAAGTGCAGAGAACAGGACTTGTAGACCGGAATTATGTATATGCACTGTCAAGAAACGGGATCCGGACACATGAGGATGAAATGAGAGTCTTAGACCGCGTGGAGTTCAGGAACATCGAGCTGATCTATGCGATTATGGCGAAATACGTTCTTGGTGGCATGACAAAGGGCATGATGTGGTCGGAAGCAGTGGAGAACGGCACATTCTTAAAATGCCTCCAGAAGCTTAAGGAAGTATTAAATGTCTGGGACGCACCACTGGCATAAATATACGGGGGATATAGGGAATGAGTGATAAATCGGTTCAGAAGAAGAAGTATATCCTGGATACGGCCAGAAAGGTTTTTCAGGAAAAGGGATACAAACAGGTGACGATGAAGGACATCGTGGATGCCTGTGAGATCAGCCGTGGTGGTTTATATCTTTACTTTTCGAGCACGGCGGAGATTTTTGAAGAGATCCTTAAGCAGGAGGAAGAAGAATCCTTCGGGGAAGGAATTCCTGAGGATGCAACTGCTGCGGATGTACTGGCATTGTTTCTGAAAGAACAGAAGAGAGAGCTTTTGAGCAAAAAGAACTCACTGACCGTTGCTATTTATGAATACTATTTTGAAAATAAAGCAGCCCCGAAACAGAATTATATCAAGAAGCAGTTTGATATTGCATTGTTTATTTTAGAAAAGCTGATCTCAGAGGGCGTGGAAAATGGGGAATTCTATTGTGAAGATCCCCATGGAGCAGCAAGTAATATGATGTATGTATTAGAGGGCCTTAAGGCGGCTGCGAAAACCAGGGGAATCACCGAAGCGGCCGTTGACAGGGAGATCATGTACATGATGAGCGGACTCATCGCAGAGGAATAGTTACCAAATATTTTTTTATTTAATATATTATGGAGGATGAAAAATTTTCATGGGTAATGTAAAGCGTGTCTATGTGGAAAAGAAAGCACCATTTGCTGTCAAGGCAAAGGAATTACAGGAGGAGATTGGAAATTATCTGGGAATTAAGAGTGTGACCGGTGTCCGGATCTTCATTCGCTATGATGTGGAGAATCTTTCGGATGCTGTTTTTGAACAGGCACTTTTCTGTGTGTTCTCAGAACCGCCGGTAGATGATTACTATCTTGAAACCATTGAGGTTCCGGCCGGAAACAGAGTATTCAGTGTAGAATTTCTTCCGGGACAGTTCGACCAGAGAGCGGATTCTGCTGTACAGTGTATCCGTTTCCTCAAAGAGGATGAGGATCCTGTCATCCGTACCGCGGTCACCTACATGATTGCAGGCGAGATTACGGATCAGGAATTTGCCCGCATCCGTTCCTACTGTATTAACCCCGTCGATTCCAGAGAAGTATCCATGGAAAAGCCGGATACCCTGATTACACAGTATGAAGAGCCTGCCGATGTGGCAATTTTTGATGGCTTTACCGGCATGGGAGAAGAGGAGCTGCGTAAGCTCTACGAGAGCCTTTCCCTTGCGATGACATTTAAGGATTTCCAGCACATCCAGCATTATTTTGCTGAGGATGAAAAGAGAGATCCGTCTATGACAGAGATCCGTGTACTGGATACCTACTGGTCGGATCATTGTCGTCATACCACGTTTTCCACTGAATTAAAGAATGTTTCTTTTAAGGACGGATATTACCGGGCACCGTTAGAAACGACATACGAAAGCTATTTAGATACCAGAGAAGAGATTTTTGCTGGACGTAAGGATAAATTTGTCTGTCTGATGGACTTGGCTCTTATGGCCATGCGTAAGCTGAAAAAGGATGGTAAATTACAGGATATGGAAGAATCCGATGAGATCAATGCATGTTCTGTTGTAGTACCGGTCGAGATAGATTATGGTGATGGACCGGCAACCGAAGAGTGGCTGGTATTTTTCAAAAATGAAACCCACAATCATCCGACTGAAATCGAGCCGTTTGGTGGCGCTGCAACCTGTCTGGGCGGCGCAATCCGTGACCCGTTGTCCGGACGCGGCTACGTTTATCAGGCAATGCGTATTACCGGAGCAGCCGATCCGACCGTGCCGGTAGCAGATACCTTAAAGGGTAAGCTTTCCCAGAAGAAGCTTGTCCGTGGCGCTGCAAGCGGATATTCTTCCTATGGTAACCAGATTGGTCTGGCTACCGGTTATGTAAAAGAATTGTATCATCCCAATTACGTGGCAAAAAGAATGGAAATCGGAGCTGTTATGGGAGCTGCTCCGCGCAAGAATGTGATCCGTGAAAATTCCGATCCGGGCGATATCATCATTCTGTTAGGTGGAAGAACCGGCCGTGATGGCTGTGGCGGTGCAACAGGATCCTCCAAGGTACATACCGAAAGCTCCATAGAAACCTGTGGTGCAGAGGTACAGAAGGGTAATGCACCTACCGAAAGAAAGATTCAGAGATTATTCCGCCGCGGAGAAGTCAGCAGGCTGATTAAGAAGTGCAATGACTTTGGTGCCGGTGGTGTTTCCGTGGCAATCGGAGAGCTTGCTGACGGTCTTACCGTAGACCTTGATAAGGTTCCGAAGAAATATGCGGGACTGGATGGTACAGAGCTTGCAATTTCCGAGTCCCAGGAACGTATGGCAGTGGTTGTGGATCCGAAGGATGTGGATCAGTTCCTTGCGTATGCGGCAGAGGAAAACCTTGAGGCTGTTCCTGTGGCAGTAGTTACTGAGAAGCCGAGACTCATATTAAAATGGCGTGGAAAGGAAATCGTAAACTTAAAGAGAGCGTTCCTTGATACCAACGGTGCTCATCAGGAAACCAACGTAGAAGTGGATATTCCCTCCGAAGAAGATAATTATTTTAAGAAAATTGCGATTCCGGCAGTAGAAGAAGCTTTGGAGAAAGAGGATGTAAAGGACGCTTACCTGAAAACCCTGAACGATCTGAATGTCTGCTCCCAGAAGGGACTTGTGGAGATGTTTGATTCCTCTATTGGGGCAGGTTCCGTGCTGATGCCTTATGGTGGTAAATATCAGTTGACCGAGACCCAGAGCATGGTTGCAAAGCTTCCGGTATTAAAGGGAAAGACCGATACCGTAACCATGATGAGCTATGGATTTGATCCGTACCTATCCTCCTGGAGCCCGTATCACGGAGCCGTTTATGCAGTGACGGAATCCCTTGCGAAGATTGTAGCAGGCGGTGGTGATTTCCATAAGGTACGTTTTACCTTCCAGGAATATTTCCGCAGAATGACTTCCGATCCGGAACGTTGGAGCCAGCCTTTTGCAGCACTGCTCGGCGCATACGATGCACAGCTTGGCTTCGGACTTCCGTCCATTGGCGGTAAAGACAGTATGTCCGGTACGTTCAATGAAATTGATGTACCGCCGACTCTGGTTTCCTTTGCGGTTGATGTGGCAGAAGGAAAGCATATGATGACACCGGAGCTTAAGGAAGCAGGAGACGAACTGGTTCAGTTCTGGTTTGACCGTGATGAATATGATATTCCGATTTATGATCATGCCATGAGAACCTTCGCATTTATTTCCCAGTTAATCTGGGATGGCAAGGTAAAGGCTGCTTATGTACTCGATGCCAAGGGTCTTGCTGCAGGCGTTTCCAAGATGGCATTTGGTAATCAGTTAGGTGTAGCATTTGCAGATACCCTGAAAGAAAGAGAACTGTTTGAAAACAGCCTCGGTGATCTGGTGATTGAGATGAATGCTGCTGATGCAGAAAAGCTAAAAGAGCTTTGTGACAGCAGGGAAGAAACCGAGGATCTGAACTTCCGCATCGTGGCAACGGTGACAAAAGAACCTGCATTTACCTATGGCGATATGAAGATTACGATGGAAGAAGCACTGGAGGCATGGGAATCAAAGCTCGAAAAGGTATTCCCGACCAAGGCATACAAGGGCAAGGAAGAAGTGGAATCCCCGATTTACCGTGCTGATTCCGTTTATGTATGTAAGAATAAGGTAGCACGTCCTACTGTATTTATTCCGGTATTCCCCGGAACAAACTGTGAATATGACAGTGCGAAGGCATTCAAGCGTGCCGGTGCAGACGTTATTACCAGAGTGTTTAAAAACCAGTCCGCACAGGACATCCGTGATTCGGTAGAAGCTTATGAAAAGGACATTGCAAAAGCACAGATCATCATGTTCCCTGGCGGTTTCTCCGCAGGTGATGAACCGGATGGAAGTGCGAAGTTCTTTGCAACTGCATTCCGGAATGAGAAGCTGAAGGAAGCTGTCCAGAAGCTTCTGAACGAAAGAGATGGTCTGGCTCTTGGTATCTGTAACGGATTCCAGGCGCTCATTAAATTAGGTCTGGTTCCTTATGGCGAGATCTGCGGACAGACGGCAGATTCTCCGACACTGACCTTTAATACTATTAACCGTCATATCTCCAAGATGGCGTATATGAAGGTCGTTTCCAACAAGTCTCCCTGGTTACAGGAAGCAGAGCCTGGAGCAACCTATTGTTGTCCGGCATCCCATGGAGAGGGACGTTTCGTAGCAACGAAGGAATGGATTGACAAGCTGTTTGCAAACGGTCAGGTGGCAACCCAGTACTGTGATCTTGATGGAAAGGTTTCCATGGATGAAGAGTGGAACATCAATGGTTCCTATGCATCCATTGAAGGGATTACCTCTCCGGATGGCAGATGCTTTGGTAAGATGGTTCATGCAGAGCGTCGTGATAAGGGCGTCGCAGTGAATATTTACGGCGAACAGGATATGAAGATCTTTGAATCCGGGGTTGCTTATTTCAAATAGTTGTAAAAGGAAACTAGCATTTTAAATAAATGTGTGAGAATAAGTGGTTATGATTACTACATATGATTGAATATATTGCCGGATTGTAGTATAATGTGATATAACTATTCAGAGCCATGCAAATTATGGCCGTATGGACGATGAATGCTTGCATTCAAGCGGACATATGCCATGATTTATATGGCGAAGTAACTACATGAGCAAAACACAAGCTGTGAAACAGCGGTTTTGCGAATGGAGTTCTGAATAGTTACAATGTAATATAAATGGATAAGAGAGGTTAATAGCATGAGTGATTATGTATTAAGCTGTTGTTCCACGGCAGATTTATCAAAAGATCATATGGAACAGAGAAATATTCATTACATCTGCTTTCACTATGAATTAGATGGAAAGCAGTATGCGGACGACTTGGGACAGTCCATGAATTTTGAGGACTTTTATAAAGCCATGGAAAATGGGGCAGATACCAGGACTTCTCAGGTAAATGCAGAAGAATATGAGCAGTATTTTGAAAGTATTTTAAAGGAAGGGAAGGATATCCTGCATCTTACCTTATCCTCCGGAATTTCCGGAAGCTTGAATTCGGCAATGGTTGCCAAACAGAATCTCGAAGAGAAATATCCGGATCGTAAGCTTTATATAGTAGACTCTTTAGGAGCTTCCTCCGGTTATGGTCTGATTATGGACACACTGGCAGATATGAGGGATGCAGGAAAGAACATTGACGAGCTCCATGAGTGGGCAGAGGCCAATAAGTTAAGAATGCATCACTGGTTCTTCTCTACCGATTTAACCTTCTATATTAAGGGCGGGCGTGTTACTAAGACCGCCGGATTCATTGGCGGATTGCTGAACATCTGTCCGCTACTGAATATGGATAATCTGGGAAGACTGATTCCGAGATTCAAGATTCGTACGAAGAAAAAGGTTATCCAGACGATCGTAGATAAGATGATCGAGAATGCTGAGGGCGGCACTGCTTATGATGGCAAGTGCTTTATTTCCCAGTCTGCATGCTACGAGGATGCAAGAGCCGTTGCAGATCTTGTAGAAAAGAACTTTCCGAACTTAAAGGAGCCGGTACAGATCAACTGGATCGGAACCACGATCGGAAGCCATACCGGTCCGGGTACGGTAGCATTATTCTTCTGGGGCAAGGAACGTGTGGATTAAGACCGGAATGTGCACAGAGCAGGAGCGCATGGTAAGTAGAATTCAAAAGTAATAAGAAAATAAAAAGAAGCAGAAATTGGAAAGATAATTTCCGGTTTCTGCTTCTCTTATATAATGAAATGGATGAATACTTTATTCAGGATGATCTTCCGGTGCAGATGCGTTTGGGAGATCTTTTTTCTGACCATAGTGCAGATCTGCAATGGTATTCTTCCGGGTCACCTTACCATACAGCCAGATGTAAACCCACAGAAGAATGGGCAGAACAATCGTGGCCACGATACAGGATGCGAACAACTGGTCAGAGCCTTCAAAATCGAGCAGTGACACGACTAAAGTGGCGACATAAAGCAGGACAAGTAAGATCACACAGATCAGTGCGGCAATTCGTTTTCCTTTTTGTTTCATGATGGACTCCTTTGTGGTTTTATGATAGACTTAACGCATAGATAGGAATGCATTTGCTATTCTATGAATGTAACTATTCTGAATAGTTACATTATATCATTGAACCAGTAGAATATGCAAATAAGAGAATAAAAACAGCGCAGGAGATGTAGATGAAGACAAAATTATTAAATGGTACATGGAATCTAAAGATTCTTGGAAAAGATGCAGGGCTCACAGGAGAAGCCGGGCTGCCGGCAGAGGTTCCGGGATCGGTTTATGCGACCCTTCTTACCGAAGGGAAAATCGAGGATCCGTATTATCGTGACAATGAATTAAAAACGCTTCCTATTATGGACAATGATTTCTGTTATACGACCGAGTTTGAGGTGGAACCGGAGTGGTTTTCCCTGGACGGACTGTTCTTAAGGTTTGATGGAATTGATACGCTTGCGGATATTTATGTAAACCAGCAATTACTTGGCAGTGCTTACAACATGCACCGCAGCTGGGAGTATGATCTTCTGGATGGAGAGCTTTTAAAGGAAGGAAAGAATGAATTGCAGGTCATTCTTCATTCTCCGACGCAATATATTAAAGAAGAGAATGCAAGGGTGTATACCGGCGGCTCCCATGAGGCGATGGAGGGCTTTCCACATCTTCGTAAGGCTCACTGCATGTTCGGCTGGGACTGGGGTCCGCGTGTGCCGGATGCAGGAATTTATCGTACGGTATCGTTAGTCGGTGTGGAAAAGAGCCGTATCGATTCAGTTTACATAACACAGATCCATGAAGATGCTTTAGTAACGCTGGATTTTGACATTGCCGTAGAGACCTTTACCGATCAGCCGGAGGGAACCCTTTTTATTCAGGTAACTTCTCCCGATGGAACAACATATGAGTATCAGGAACGCGGTGAAGGAGCAGAAGAACAGTTCCGTATCGCCATTACGGATCCTAAGCTCTGGTGGCCGCATGGCTATGGCGATCAGCCGCTTTATCAGGTGGAGGTAAACCTTCTTTCCGAGGATGGTAAGGTACTGGATTCCTGGAAGCGGAGAATCGGTCTGCGTACCATTACAGTGAATACCGATAAGGATGAATGGGGCAACTGTTTTGCCCCTGAAGTAAACGGTGTGAAAATTTTTGCCATGGGTGCGGATTATATTCCGGAAGACAATCTGTTATCCAGGGTAACGAAGGAGAGAACCGAAAAACTGTTAAGGGCTGCAGTATGGGCGAACCATAACTGTATCCGTGTCTGGGGCGGTGGTTATTATCCGGAGGACTACTTCTTTGATTTGTGTGATGAACTGGGACTGATTGTATGGCAGGATTTTATGTATGCCTGTGCGTCGTACGAACTGGATGACGAATTTGAGCGCAATATCATTGCAGAGACGATTGAGAATGTCCGCAGAATCCGTCATCATGCCTGCCTTGCCCTGTGGTGCGGTAATAATGAGATGGAGACCCAGGTACTGGATGGCACCTGGCTTACGACAGCGAAACAGAAAGCCGACTATACGAAGATTTATGAATACATTATCCCGAAGATCTGTAAGGCAGAGGATCCGGCAACCTTCTACTGGCCGTCTTCCCCGTCTTCAGGTGGAAACTATGATAATCCGTGGGATGAGGCAAGAGGAGATGCCCATTACTGGGATGTATGGCATGGCGAGAAACCGTTTACCGATTACCGGAAGTATCGTTTCCGTTATCTTTCCGAGTTTGGCTTCCAGTCCTTCCCGAGCCTTAAGACGGTAGAGAGCTTTACCCTTCCGGAGGATCGGAATATTTTCTCCAGAGTCATGGAGATGCATCAGAGAAATACGGCTGCCAACGGTAAGATCTTAAAATACCTTTCCGCAACGTACCTTTACCCGAAGGATTTTGCCCATCTGTTATATGCATCTCAGCTTTTACAGGCTGATGCAATCCGTTATGGGGTGGAGCATTTCCGGAGATACCGTGGAAGATGCATGGGTGCTGTGGTGTGGCAGTTAAATGATATCTGGCCGGTAGCATCCTGGGCAAGTATTGATTACTATGGCAGATGGAAAGCCCTGCATTATGCAGAGCGTAAGATGTTCGCACCGATATTGATTTCCTGTGAGGAGATCGGGGAGCTGAGTGAGCGTCCGTATTGTATCGCAGAGCCGAAGCCGATTGAGAAGAGTGGAACTCTTCATGTGACAAATGAAACCTTTGAAGCGGTTACCGGTATTGTGAAGTGGACGTTACGGGATTCAGAAAGTAAGGTGCTTAAAAGCGGAGAGGAGACCGTGACCGTACCGGCGCTGGATGGCGTATGGCTTGAAAAGCAGGATTTCAGCTCCTATGACGAGAGAGAAATTCATATGACCTACAGCTTTACCGTGGATGGAAGGGTGGTATCTGAGAATACCTGTCTGTTTACGGCACCGAAGCATTATTACTTCAAGAACCCGCATCTTAGCTTGAAGCAGGAGGACAGCAGAATTACTGTAACAGCCGATGCCTATGCAAAGAATGTAGAGCTGTATGACGAGAGCGGCGATGTTCGTTTCTCCGATAATTATTTTGATATGGATGCCGGTAAATATACGGTAGAAATCATCGAAGGCACCCCGGTGAACCTGAAATGCAGAAGCGTATTTGATATTGCATAAGGGAAAAGGCACCATTTCTTTTCACTGGTAATAACATAAGAGTAAATCAAAAGGGAGATTGGTATGTCTGAAATGATTGTATTGCTGGTTCCGCTGCTTGGCACGACACTCGGTGCAGCGATGGTATTCCTGATGCGCAAAGAGATGAATGTCCGGCTGGAAAAAGCATTGCTTGGATTTGCGGCAGGTGTGATGATTGCCGCATCCGTCTGGTCACTTTTAATTCCGTCCATTGATATGGCAGCGGAACAGGGAGTGATCTCGTGGGTTCCTGCACTGGTTGGATTTTTACTTGGAATCGTATTTTTACTGCTGATTGATACACTGACTCCTCACCTGCATCTTGCAAGTGATAAGCCGGAAGGGGTGAAAAGCAGATTCTCGAAAACAACCATGATGCTGCTTGCCGTCACGATTCATAATATTCCGGAGGGAATGGCGGTGGGTGTAGCCTTTGCAGGAGCCGCGATGGGTAATACCGGAATTACGATGGCAGGGGCGCTGGCACTTGCGGTTGGTATTGCGATTCAGAATTTCCCGGAGGGAGCCATCATTTCCATGCCCTTAAGGGGAGAAGGCATGAGCAGGACAAAGGCCTTCATCTGTGGTGTGTTATCCGGGATCGTAGAACCCATTGGTGCACTTATTACCATTTTATTAACCTCACGCATCCGTCCGGCACTTCCTTATTTTCTGTCCTTTGCGGCAGGAGCCATGATTTATGTCGTGGTCGAGGAGCTGATTCCGGAATCGCAGAACGGGGAACACACCAATATTGGGACCATTGGTGTAGCGATTGGATTTGCGCTGATGATGGTGCTGGATGTGGCATTAGGATAAGGTTTGTGTAAACAACAGGAAGTTTGGAAGGAGAAAAGACTATGGAAGCAAAAAAGCTTATAGCAACAGCTGTAAGCATCGTACTGGTGCTTGCAGTACTTGCAGCAGGGGTTTTTATTGCCATTTATTTTACCCGATTACAGACGATCGGAACGATTGAAAAGGTAACGGATAATACAGATTATAACCTCTATCGAATGGATGTGAAGTATAACTACAGTGTACAGAAGGTGATTGATTACGGAATTACCGACACACAGACATTTGTGGATGCAATTTTAAAAGAAGCCCTGCCGCTCCTTCCGGTGCAGATTGATGTGCCGGATTTTGGATGCAGCGCCTTTACGATGGAAGATGTGGACGGCAATATTCTGATGGGAAGAAATTATGATTTTAAGCTCGATACCTCTGCAATGCTGGTGTATTGTGCTCCGAAGGGAGGTTACCGCTCTGTGGCATTCGCTGCGCTGGATAATCTGTCAGCGAATCAGCCGGAAGCAGGAATGAGTAAGAAGCTAGCCTGTCTGGCGGCTCCGTTTGTATGCCTGGATGGGATGAATGAAAAGGGTGTTTCCATTGCGGTACTTACCTTAGACAGTGAACCGACACTACAGAATACCGGAAGGGAAACCATCGGGACTTCCCTGGCGATTCGTCTGGTACTGGATCGGGCTGCAACAACGCAGGAGGCAGTTGACCTGCTTAGCCAATATGACATGCTTGCAACAGCGGGACGCGACTATCACTTTTATATCACCGATGCTTCCGGAGATGGACGTGTGATTGAATATGACTGCGAGAGTCCGGAGCGGGTACTTACAGCAACTCCGACTGAGGAAGTAACGAACTTCTTCGTGATGTATAAGGATTATGTGCTTCCAAATCAGAGAAATGGAATTTACGGACATGGAAGAGAGCGTTTTGATGCCATCGAAGCAATTCTGGCAGCAAACGAAGGGTGCTGCACAAGGGATACCGGATGGGAGGCACTTGTAGCAGCGTCTCAGGAACCAAATCCGGAGGATGTAACCAGCAATACCCAGTGGTCCATTCTTTATGATGATACGAATCTGACCGCGGAAGTATGCCTGCGCAGGGACTGGGATAATAAAAACATGTATGAGCTGATTGGAAATTCCCTGAAATAACACAAAACGAGTCGCACTACTTGACATTATTGAGAAAAAAGCTATAATAACGGTTAGATGAGGCTAACAACGTAAGACGCATACCTTGTGTGCGTCTTATTTCAAAATCTGCGGTTAGAATATGCTAACCAAAAACAAAATGTGCAGATGAAAGGTCTGTGAATGAAGGGTATGCGAATGGGTGCAGAACATAGACAGGAACACGGAAACGAGTATTCCGACGAAAAGTTTCAGAATAATAACATGCAGAAAGAAATGATTGTACGTCAGATGCGGGAGATGGGATGCAGGATTACCAAGGCGAGACTGACGCTGCTGGATGTCATCTTAGAGCAGGACTGCAGCAGCTGCAAGGAGATTTATTATATTGCCTCCCAGACGATTCCGGGGATCGGGATTGCAACGGTTTACCGCATGATGAATCTGTTGGAAGAGATCGGAGCCATTAACCGGAGCAGCTCCTATAAGATTTCCTATTGTGAGCATTGCAGCGAAAATGACATGGATATGGATTACCATGATATTATTGAATGTATTGCAAGCGCACTGGATGCCAAGGACAGCTATACCGCCGGTCACTCCCAGCGGGTGAGCGATATGGCGCATGACATTTGTCAATTGATCGGATTGTCAAAGGCGGACACCGAGAAGATTCATATTGCTGCACATCTTCACGACATCGGAAAGATCGGGATACCGGACAGTGTTTTAAAGAAGCCGGGAAAGCTCAACGACGAGGAGTGGGAGCAGATGAAACAGCATCCACAGATCGGAGCCAATATTTTGAACAAATCCCACCGGCTGGTGGAGCTTAAGGAAATTGTGCTGCATCATCATGAGCGGTACGATGGCAAGGGTTATCCGTCCGGACTGAAAGCAGAGGAGATTCCGGTCGGAGCGCGGATTATTGCGATCTGTGATTCCATCGATGCCATGACCAGTACGCGGCATTATCGCAATGCCATGACGCTTTCCCAGTGCTATGTGGAAATCGAGCGGAATCTGGGGAAGATGTACGATCCCTTTATTGGTAAGTATGTGCTGGAGCATTGGGAGGAAATTACACGCCATATTG